>CATXMO010000014.1:0-58847 GCA_958372075.1 uncultured Collinsella sp.
GGTTATGGCTCATGTCGAGAGCACCGAGGGCGTGAAGGCCGCGCTTGAGGCCGGGGTCGACACGATCGAGCACGGTGCCCCGATGACGCCCGAGATCCTGGAACTGTACCGCGGCGCCGCGGGCACGCAGCTTGAGGGGCGTGCGCCCAGCGTTACCTGCACTATCAGCCCCGCGCTGCCGTTTGTGCTGCTCGATCCGGAGAAGACCCATTCGACCGACACGCAAAAGAAGAACGGCGACATTGTGTGTTCGGGCATCATCGAGAGCGCCCGTGCCGCACTGGAAGCTGGCGTTAAGGTGGGCCTGGGCACGGACTCGAGCTGCCCGTTTGTGACGCAGTACGACATGTGGCGTGAGGTTGCCTTTTTTGCCAAGTACGTGGGCGTGAGCAACGCCTTTGCGCTGCATACGGCTACGCAGATCAATGCCGAGCTGCTGGGGCTGGGCGGCGAGACCGGTACGATCGAGTGCGGCAAGGCTGCCGATATCTTGGTAACGCGCAAGAACCCGCTCGATGATCTGTGCGCACTGCGTGAGCCGACGTACGTGATGTGCCGTGGTGATCTGGTGCGCAAACTCAAGGTGAAGCGTATTCCCGAGGTGGACGCCGAGCTCGACGCGATTATGGCCATGCCTGCCGAAGCGCTGGCTGAGGAGCTCGCCCGCGACGGTGTGGCGTAGATGTGACAAAGGGGCAGCTCCGTTGCCGCATGCAAAAAGCCGAGGTCTCAACACGAGGCCTCGGCTTTTTTATCGAACAAATACTTAAGATTTGGGACAAACAAACCTGATTAATTTGTCCCGCGTGCGGGCGCTAGGAGCGGGTTTCCATCTTGGCGTGGCACTTGGGGCAGGTGACGCGGATCTTGCCTTTGCCCTTGGGGACGGAGAGCATCTGGCCGCAGTTGGGGCACTTGAGGTATGCTGTGGTCTTGCGACCCTTCCACATCTTCTTGGCCGTGCGCTTGGCACGCTCAAAGTCTTCCTTGCTGGTACCGGCCGTGCGCGAGGCGTTGGCAGCCGCGGTGCCGCTACCCAAGCTCGCTACGAACTTGCCCAGGCCGGGGACGTTAGCGGTCGCGGCGACAAAGGCCGCGTTTTCCTTGCGACGTGCATCGATATTTTTGGACAGGCCGCGCAGCACGCCAATCACGATTACGGCGATGGCAATCCAGCTGAGCCACTGGATATGGGCTATCGATCCGATCATCGCGATGACGATGCCGACAAAGCCCATAACGATGGTGAGCTCATCGGCGCCATTGCGGCCCTTCATAAAGTCATTCATGCAAATTGCCTTTCGTTCGATATGCTGCACGCCTTTATACCCGATTTAGAGCAAGGGGGACAGGTCAATCTGCACCAAGGTGGTGCAAACATACCTGTCCCCGATGCACCAAGAAGGTGCAAAGCAGTCCGTCCCCAATGCCCCAATTACTTGGAGAGCTTGTCGACGACGCGTTCGATCTCGGCGAGCTTGGCGGCCTTGAGGTCTTCGTCGCCCGATTCGATTGCCGAAGTCACGCAGCCCTCGATATGCGCCTTGAGCACGTCGGCGTTGATGCGCGCAATGAGCGCCTGCGTTGCCATGAGCTGCGTGGAAATATCGACGCAGTAGCGGTCCTCATCGACCATCCGCAAGATGCCGTCGATCTGGCCGCGTGCCGTCTTGAGCATGCGGGTCACCGATTTGTGGTCTGCCATCATGGCGGGTCCTCGTTTCTGGTCGATGGGGTCGAATGCTTCTGGTAGCTGCTACGCGGCGGTCACGGACAGGGCGTGGAACTTCTCGCCGGCGCCCTCGACGGCGGCAGCGAGCTGCTCGGCGGTCACGGTGTCGGCGCACTCAACCTGGACGGTCTGGGTCTCGTGATCGGCGTCGGCGTCGGTCACGCCGGCAACGTTGAGCAACGCCGTCTCGACGGTGGCGTCGCAGTGGCCGCACATGAGGCCGGAAGTCTTGATTGTGTATCGCATCGGTATTCCTCTCTGTTGTGTCGGCTTTCCCAGGCACCCGACCTTGGCCTTCAAGCCGTCGCTCGCGTACCAAAGTACGCGTCGCTCCTCTTTCAGGTCAATCTCGGGCACCTGGAAAACCCGTTCTAAATGGACTTAAGGGTGAACCTATTTTGCCACTTTAGGCTTAAAGGTTCGTAGGCGCAGCGCATTGCTTACGACGCACACGCTCGACAGGCTCATGGCCGCGGCGCCGAACATCGGCGAGAGCTGCCAACCGGTGAGGGGGAAGAACACGCCTGCCGCCAGCGGAATGCCGATGCCGTTGTAGAACAGCGCCCAGAACAGGTCCTGCTTGATGTTGCGGATCGTGGCGCGCGAAAGCTCGATGGCGCGCGCAACATCCATGAGGTCGCTGCGCATGAGTACCACGTCGGCGCCCTCCTTGGCGATGTCGGCGCCGGTGCCGATCGCAAGGCCCACGTCGGCGCGCGCCAGGGCGGGGGAGTCGTTGATGCCGTCGCCCACCATGGCGACCTTGCCGCCCGCATCCTGCAGTTCGCGCACGTGGCGTTCCTTGTCGGCGGGGAGGACGTCGGCGATGACCTGTTCGCTGGTGAGTCCCACGCGGCGGGCGATAGCCTCGGCCGTCACGCGGTTGTCGCCGGTGAGCATGCGCACGTCGACGCCGAGCTTGCGGAGCGCGGCGATGGCCCCGGCGCTCGTCTCTTTGACCTCGTCAGCCACGGCGATGGTGCCGACAAGCTCGCCGTTCTTGGCAAAGAACAGCGGTGTTTTGCCCTCGGCGGCAAATTGCTCGGTAAGACCCGCGGGCACGGTAACGCCCAACTCGTTCATCAGGCGTACGTTGCCGGCGGCGATGACATTCTGCCCCTCGCGCGCCGTTACGCCACGACCGGGCACGGCGGCAAAGTCCTCGACCATGCGCGCGACAATTCCGCGTGCCTCGCACTCGGCCATAATCGCCTCGGCCAGCGGGTGCTCGCTCGAGCGCTCCAACGCGGCGGCCAGCTTGAGCAGCGACTTTTCGCTCATGGCGGGCGAGCCGTCGGCGCGCACGGCAACCACAATGTCGGTCACGGCCGGCTTGCCGCGGGTGACGGTGCCGGTCTTATCGAGCACCACGGTGCCCACGTTGCGCAGATTCTCCAGCGCCTCGGCGCTCTTAAACAGAATGCCCATCTCGGCGCCCTTGCCGGTGCCCACCATAATGGCGACGGGCGTGGCCAGGCCGAGTGCGCACGGGCAGCTGATCACCAACACGGCCACGGCGGAGGTGAGCGCCTCGTTTATGCTGCCGGTCAGCGCCATCCATACCGCAAAGGTCACGGCCGAGATCACGAACACCACGGGCACAAACACGCCGGCGACCTTGTCGGCCAGGCGGGCGATGGGCGCCTTGGTGGCGTTGGCGTCCTCGACGAGCTGGATGATTTTGGCAAGCGACGTGTCGGCGCCCACGCGTGTGGCACGGAAGGTAAACGAACCGGTGCGGTTGACGGTGGCGGCGTTGACGGTGTCGCCGGCGGTCTTTTCCACGGGGATGGACTCGCCGGTGAGCGCACTCTCGTCCACGGCCGACGCGCCCTCGAGTACCACGCCGTCGACGGGGATAGACTCGCCGGGGCGCACGCGCAGGACCTGGCCGGGAAGGATACTGTCGACGTCCACCGTGGTCTCGGTGCTGTCATCGGCAACGACGGTCGCGGTCTTGGGCGCCAAGTCGATGAGCGCCTCGATGGCGCCGCCGGTCTTGGACTTGCTGCGCGTCTCGAGGTATTTGCCCACGGTGACGAGCGACAGAATCGTGCCCGCGCTCTCAAAATAGAGGTTGTCCATGCCCGTCATCATGGCCTCGTGCACCTGACCTGCGGCTAGCTGGTCGGCCATGATGAACATGGCGTAGAGCGACCAGGCAATGGAAGCGGTGGCGCCGACGGCGATGAGGGCGTCCATGGTGGGCGCGCCGTGCACGAGCGACTTGAAGCCGTTGATAAAGTACGCGTCGTTGACGTAGACGATGGGGATGAGCAAGACGAGCTCGGTGAGGGCGAGCGTCATGCTGTGGGTGTGGTCGGTGAAGACGCCGGGCAGTGGCCAACCGAGCATGTGCCCCATGCCTATGTAGAACAGCGGGATGAGGAAGACGATTGAGACGATGAGGCGGGTGCGCATGGCAGAGGCGGCGGCCTCCAACTTTTTGGTCGGCGACTCCATATGGGCGGCGCCGGACCTGGCTTGCGTACTGCCGCTTTGGGCGGCGTCGGTGCCCGTGCTGACGGGTGAGGCCGAGTAGCCAGCGCGGTCGACGGCGGTGCAGATATCGTCGGGGGAGACCTGCGCAGGGTCGTAGTCCACCAGCATAGAGCCGGCGAGCAGATTGACCGCGACGCTCTCGACGCCGTCGAGCTTGCTCACGGCGCGGTCTACGTGCGCCTGGCAGGCGGCGCACGTCATGCCACCCACATCGAATTTATCTTGAGCCATGGCTTCTCCTTTCTGTAGTTTAGTGTTGGAATTGTTAACCAACCGATACTATACACCCATACCCCCTGGGGGTGTCTAGTAATAGTTGGAATGTATGACTTTTCATTACAGATGAGGGCGGCTGCTCAATCGTTGGCAGTCCCTGCCAAACATCTCAATCTGTAACATCTAGCAGGGGAAATGACCTCTAGTTGTTATAGATCGAGATTTTGTTTTGCGAGGTTTGAGTTTGTCTCGATCTATAACAGCTGGACCGGTTTTTGCTGAGTATCTGTTACAGATTGAGACAATTGGCCCAGGTCCGCCCCGTCCGCCTCGTCATCTGTGGTTTACGTGGGGGCATACGGAGTGCGGGTATACTAACCGGCGGCGAATCTGCTCCATCGCTTAGAGCTGCTGCGTCTGGACGGCGCGTGATAGGGCTGCCAAAGCGATCGCCAGCGTGCTGAGCAACGTCCTCTCTGTGCGCACCTGTTTTTGTATGTATTAGCGCACTACCAAGCACGCCCCGCGCGGCCGCATGCCGTGCCCCTTGCGCGTGCAGATAAGGAACAACAACATATGCGTAATTCTGTATCCGACGTCACGGACGCCGAGATTCTGGACGAGACCCGCGAGGCCATGACCCAGGCTGCCTTCGATGCCGCCGATGAGGCCAATGCTGCCCAGGCCGTCGAGTCCGCTACCGAGAGCCTGCCCGCCTTTGACGAGCTGGGCCTTTCCGACGAGATGCTTCGTGCTATCGAGAACCTGGGCTACACGGCGCCGACGCCCGTGCAGGCCGGTTCGATTCCTGTGGTGCTCGAAGGCCGCGACCTGCTTGCCGCCGCTCAGACCGGCACCGGCAAGACGGCTGCCTTTTTGCTGCCGACCATGAACAACCTGGAGCACATCGCTCCGCCCAAGCCTGTGCGCGAGCGCAGCGGCCGCAACCGCCGTCGCGGTGCCAAGAAGCCCGAGGGCAACGGTCGCGGTCCCGTGATGCTCGTCATCACCCCCACGCGCGAGCTTGCCCAGCAGATCGACGAGGTCGCGAGCAAAATCGCCGACGTCACGGGCCACGTTGCCGTGACCGTCGTGGGCGGCGTGAGCTACAAGCCGCAGACCGCGGCACTCAAGTACGGCTGCGATATCCTGGTCGCCACGCCGGGCCGTCTGGTCGATCTGATCGAGCAGGGCGCCTGCCACCTGGACGAGGTCAAGGTGCTGGTGCTCGACGAGGCCGACCGCATGCTCGACATGGGCTTTTTGCCCGCCGTCCGCCGCATTGTGCGCGAGACGCCGTCCGAGCGCCAGACGCTTCTGTTCTCGGCGACGCTTGACGAGGAAGCCGTGGGCGAGATCACCGACCTGGTGAGCGATCCGGCTCGCGTGGAGATCGCGCCCGCCACGTCGACCGCCGACACCGTCGACCAGTTTGTGTTCCCGGTGTCCATCGAGGCCAAGAACAACCTGCTGCCCGAGTTCCTCAAGAAGGAGGGCCCGGAGCGCACCATCGTCTTTATGCGCACCAAGCACCGCGCCGACAGCTGCTGCCGTCGTCTGGAGCGTAAGGGCATCAAGGCTGCCGCGATTCACGGCAACCGTAGCCAGGCCCAGCGCGAGCGCGCGCTTTCAGCTTTCCGCGACGGCACCGTCGACGTGCTGGTGGCAACCGATGTTCTCGCCCGCGGCATCGACATTAGCGACGTGCGCTACGTCGTGAACTTCGACGTGCCGGCCGAGCCGACCGACTATATCCACCGCATTGGCCGTACGGGCCGCGCCGGCGAGCTGGGCTGGGCCATTACGTTTGTGACCGAGCAGGACGTCGACGAGTTCTACGAGATTGAGAAGCTCATGGACAAGACGGCCGATATTTACGAAGCGGGCGACCTGCACGTGGGTCCCAACCCGCCCGCCGTTGACCCCGAGCGCGATCCTGCCGCCTTTAAGGTGAAGAAGAAGACCAAGCGCGGCAAGTCCAAGAGCAAGAAGAAACTCGAGCAAGCGCGTCGCGACGGCAAGCGCAACGGCGACGATTACGGCGATGTGGCCGGTCGTTCCAACCGCGGTCGCGATGAGCGTCGCGGCGACGGCGAGCGTCCGAGCCGTCCCAAGCGCGGCGGCAAGACCCGCGTGCGCGAGGGCGTTCAGGCTCGCGTGGACGAGGCTGTGGAGAGCGTGGCCCGCGAGGTAGCTGCCGAGGAGCGGGCCGGTGCTGTTGAGCAGGGACCGCGCGGCAACCGTGCCGAGCGTCGTGCCAAGCAGTTCCAGGGCGAGGCACACCGCCGTCGCCGTGAGGACGAGGACCGTGGCGGTCGTCGTCGTGTTGAGCGCGAGGACGAGGGCCGTGGTTCGCGCGGCGGCAAGCGCGGCTCGGGTGACCGTCGTCGCTCCGGTCGCGATGGCGAGCGCGGCGGGCGCGATGAGCGTCGCGGCGGCGAAGGCCGTGGTTCGGGTGACGAGCGTGGTACCCGCGGCGGCGAGTCCCGCGGCGGCAAGCGCTTTGACGAGCGCGGAGGCCGCGAGGGCGGCCGCGGTGGTGAGCGTCGCGAGGGCGCTCGTGGCAACGGTGGCCGCAGCGGCGCCGGTCGTTCGAATGAGTCGCGCGATCGTCGCGACCCGCGTGCCAGCCGCGATCGTCGCGATGACTGGCGCAACTACGACGATACCCGCGAAGAGCGTCGCGGCGGCTACCGTGGTGGTCGCGGCGGCAACCAAGCCGGTTCCCGTGGAGGCCGCGCCGGCGGTCGCGATAACCGTGGCAGCTATGGTAACAGCCGTGGCGGCAAGCGCGGCGGCAGCTCCCGTCGTCCCGGCGACGGCGGCGGCAAGCGCAAGTAACATACGCGTCGCGCGCTAGAGCGAGGTGAACCAAGGGCCCTGAGCAACTACGCTCGGGGCCCTTTTTGTTTGCCGTATCCGATCGCTAGTTCAAATGTGATTTCCTCGGGAATGCATCTAGAGGATGCCGTGGGCCTGTTTCCTGCCATGCGGCAATGGGTCCCATGGGGTGCACCGTGCATTTTTTGGAGTATTCTGTAGTTCGAGTTGTCTGCATATGATTCGACGTCGCCAACGGTGGTCTTCGGATATCCCTAGCGAGCGTTTTGAGCCAGATTTCGCCGTTTTCCGGAGCAGGGACGCGTTATTCTCGCCATGTCGGGACTTAAAATGATACGGCGCCCTACAGTTTTGCCCACCCGCGGCGGTGCTGGCGCGGTCACGTTGCAGAATACTCCGTTTTTTGCACGGGCCAGGATGGGGTACCTCGGGAGAACACGGCGGTATCCCGTAAATATATACAATCTGTACCGTAATTTATACAAAACGAAGAGGCAGACAGCGTAGGGTGGGTGCATTGGGGTGCTTGGTGCATTAAAACGGGGACCCTACGTGCCGTATACTCTGGCTGGATGTGAAAACGGCTTGACGCGTTGCCAGGCGTAGGGGGAGGGTGTCTAGATGAGCGTATTCGAAATTGTGTTTAGTCCGACGGGTGGAACGCGGAAGGTGTCTGGCCTTGTGGCCGGGGCGCTGGACAAAAAGACCGTTACCGTCGATCTGACCGATAGCGGGCTAGATTTCAGCGCTGTCTCGATGACTGAGGACGACGTGGCCGTAATCTCTGTGCCGGCGTATGCCGGTAGAATTCCGGCTGTGGTGGCTGACCGGTTGGGCATGGTGCGCGGCAACGGGGCTCGGGCTGTTTTGGTTTGTGTATACGGAAACCGCGCGTTTGAGGACACGCTCGTAGAGCTGGAGGACGTTGCGAAGCGCGCCGGATTTAGGGTGGTTGCAGCTGTTTCTGCTATTGCTGAGCATTCCGTTGCTCGTCAGTTTGCTGCTGGGCGACCGGATGCGCAGGATGCGGCGCAGCTCGCAGAGTTTGCGCAGCAAATTCAGCAAAAGCTGTTGGCTGAGGATGCGTCCGAGCCCTCTATCCCCGGCAATCGTCCTTATAAACAAGCTGGAGGTCGCCGCATGGCACCCGAGGCAACAGAGGAATGCGTCTCCTGCAGTGCATGCGCCGCGGCGTGTCCCGTTTGTGCTATCGACAAGGGCGACCCCAAGCGAGCAGCTGACGAGGCGTGCATCTCCTGCATGCGCTGCATCGCCGTATGCCCGCGAGGCGCTCGCAAGCTTGATCCCAACAAGCTATCCGCTGTTTCCCAGATGCTGAGCAAGGCTTGCGTCGTGCGGAAGGAATGCGAGCTCTTCATCTAACGCATGCGAAATTGCTGCAAGGAGTGCCCCTGGGTGCCGGCGGGAAAGGAACGTCCCTAAGTGCCGCCTAAATACCGTTTATCGAAGAAAAAATACCGCTCACCGGTCATAATGATAGACATGGCTTTGCTATTGCCTACAATAACTCCCGTAAAAAGAAATGCGGAAGGTTACCGAGTCCCTCGGACGTGGGCCTAACCAAAGTCTTTGAACGGGTGTGTCTCTTTAGACGCATTCGCTTGATTTTGGTTGGGCTATATTTATGAAGGGACATGCCACCATGGGTTTCTTTTCTCGCCTGATGGGCGGTTCGGATGAGCAGAAGACTGCGGCCTCCGAGTTCGAAATCCTCGCTCCCGTTTCTGGCGAGCTTGTTCATCTAGAAAATACCAATGACCCCGCTTTTAGCAGCCGTGCCGTGGGCGATGGCGTTGCCGTGGTTCCCCAAGAGGGAACGGTGTGCGCTCCTGTTTCCGGCACCGTCGCGGCGTTGTTTCCGACTGAGCACGCGCTGGGCATCATGTCCGACGACAGCTCTGCTCAGGTGATGCTGCATATCGGAATCGACACTGTTAAACTTGAGGGCAAGGGCTTCCATGCGCTTGTTGCTCAGGGTGACCATGTCGACGCGGGCCAGCCCCTCGTCGAGGTCGATTTCGACGCGGTTCGCGCCGCCGGCTTCGATCCCACGGTCTTCGTTATTGTGTGCGAGCGTTCGGAGAACTCGACTCTTCGTGAGCACGCTTCCGGCCCTGTTACTGTTAAAGAGCCTGTCGTCTGGCTTTCCGAGTAAATTCTTGTGGTGGGTACCGTGGTTATCAAGCGAGTTTTCAACAATAACGTCGCAATGGTCACTTCGGACGATGGCTCCGAGCTCATTGTCATCGGTCGAGGCCTCTGCTTTGGCCGTCATGCCGGCGACGCTATCGATGAAGCATCGGTCGAAAAGACCTATGCGCTGCAGGAGGGCACTTCTCAGGATTCGCGTACGATTGACCGCTTGGCACATCTTTTGGAGTCCATCCCCACCGTCAACCTCGTGATTGCCGAGGACATTGTTCAGATGCTCCGTCGAGAGCTCAATGTTGATATCAACGACAAGATCCTCATTGCTCTCGCAGACCATATCGGCCTTGCTTTGGAGCGCGAGCGCAAGGGCGTCTCCTGCGAGAATCCGTTGCTGCTCGAGATCCAGCAGTTCTATCGCAAGGAGTATGCGCTTGCGGGCCGTGCGCTGCAGATTGTCAAGGAGTATATGGGCATCCAGATGAGCGAAGAAGAGCAGGGTTTTATTACGCTGCATATCGTCAACGCCACCATGCCGCAGCGCTCTGACCGTCTGATTGTTTCGGTCCAGCTTGTTCGCGACGTGCTCGCGATTGTTTCCGAGCACTATGCCACGACCCTTGACGTCACCTCGTTGCCGTACGAGCGTTTCGTTCGCCATCTGCAGTTTTTTGCGCAGCGAGCGCTCGATCCCGCGGCGGGGCAGGTCAATGGCGACGCGCTGTTCCGTATCGATGAAACGACGTATCCGAGGGCGTTCTCGTGTGCGGAGTCAATTGCCGCCCACTTAGCGTCTACCTATAACGTTGTCGTTACCGATGCCGAGAAGAGTTATCTCGCATATCACATTGTTAACCTGCTTGGAGAACCTGGTCTCTAGGCATAACGTGCCCATACATCGATTGATATAAGGCAAGGCTTGCGGTCTTGTCCAGGGCACAGCTATCTCAATTTGCGGAAAAGGAAGGGGAGTACCGCTATGACCGCAAAAAAGAAGTTCAATTTCAAAGCGCCGTTGGAGGTGTTCGCGAAGTCGATCGTTCAGCCGATGATGTATCTCTCGGTTGCCGGCATCCTGCTCATCGTGGGCATCATTCTGACCAACAAGACCATCTGCGCCGTGATCCCTGTGCTGGGCTCCGGTCCGTTCCAGCTTGTGGGCGCCGTTGTCTATCAGTCGCTGATGTTTATCATCAACAACCTTTCGATTCTGTTCTGCGTGGGCATCGCCGGTGCCATGGCAAAGAAGAACAAGGGCCACGCTTCGCTGATCGCCCTGATGTCGTTCTTCCTGTTCCTGCAGGCCAACAACATCGTGCTCAACGCCACCGGTTCTCTTGCCGAGGCGAGCGGCATGCTCGGCCTTACCGGAACCGGCCAGAGCACCGTTATGGGCATCCAGGTGCTCGATACCGGCGTGTTTGGCGGCATCATTCTTGGTTGCATTACCGGTGCCGTGTTCAACAAGTACTCGAACAAGCAGTTCCCCATTGCCCTTTCGATGTTCTCGGGCGTTCGCTTTCCGTTCCTGATCATGATCATCATTTCCTGGATCATGGGTGCTGGCTTCTGCATCGTTTGGCCTCCGGTTCAGGGTGCCATCTCCTCCGTTGCCGGCATCATTAAGGAGTCGGGCAACATCGGTCTGTTTATCTACGGCATGCTCAACAAGCTGCTCGTTCCCACCGGCCTGCACCACCTCATCTACACCCCGTTCCAGTTCTCCGATGTGGGCGGCGCCCTTACGCTGGGTGATCAGGTTATCGCCGGCGCCTATCCCATCCGTGTTGCCGAGATGGCGATGACGGGCCAGCCCTTCTCCGATAGCACCTACTTCAACAGCTACACCTTCAACAACCTGTGGCCCTACATCGGTATCGGTCTCGCCTTTATCTTCACCGCTTACAAGGGGAACAAGGATAAGACCAAGGCCGTTATCATCCCGCTGATCATCACCGCCGTGCTCTCCTGCGTGACCGAGCCCATGGACTTCCTCTTTGTCTTTGCCGCTCCCGTGCTCTTTGTCGTTCACTCGGTTCTTTCCGGCATCTTCCTGGTCCTGCTCAAGGTCCTCTCCGTGCCCGCTTCGACTGCAGGCGGCATCATCAACATCGTGGTCTCCAACCTGGTCCTCGGTGTCGACAAGACCAACTGGCCGGTCATGCTGGTGCTCGGAGTCGTCAACGCCGCTCTGTACTTCTTCCTCTTCACCTTCCTTATTAAGAAGCTCAACCTCCACACGCCTGGTCGCGAGGAAGAGTCCGAGCTTGCTGAGTCCGTTGCCGAGGGCGAGGCCGCCGCGTCTGTCGCGGTGAAGCAGGGCGCTGTTGCCGCAGCTCCTGCAGAGGGCGTCGATGCGGGCATTGCCGACCTGGTCGCAGGTCTTGGTGGCAAGGACAACATCGAGGAGCTCGAGAACTGCTTTACGCGTCTCCGCGTGAACGTTAAGAACCCGGACCTCATCGATGAGGACCTCATCAACCACGTGCCCAACAGCGGCATCAACCGCAACGGCAACAATATCCAGATCATCTTTGGCATGAAGGTCGCCGAGATGCGCGACAAGGTCGAAAACGCAATTGAGAAGGAGCAGTAAACAATGATCATTACTCTGTGTGGTGGCGGATCCACCTTTACCCCCGGCATCGTCAAGTCCATCGCTCTTCGCAAGGACGAGCTCGACGTTGACGAGATTCGTCTGTACGACATCAACGAGGAGCGCCAGCGCAAGATCGGCGTGCTCGTGGACTGGATTCTGCACGAGGACCTCGGCCTGGACATCAAGCTCACGGTGACCACCGACAAAAAGACGGCTTTTACCGACGCGAGCTTCGTGTTTGCCCAGATGCGCGTGGGCGGCTACGCCATGCGCGAGCAGGACGAGAAGATTCCGCTGCGTCACGGTTGTGTGGGTCAGGAGACCTGCGGTTGCGGCGGCCTTGCCTACGGCATGCGCACCATCTTCCCCATGGTCGAGCTGATCGATGACGTTGAGAAGTACGCCAAGAAGGACTACTGGATTCTCAACTACTCCAACCCTGCCGCCATCGTGTCCGAGGGCTGCCGTGTGCTGCGCCCCAACGCTCGCATCATCAACATCTGCGACATGCCGATCGCGATCATCGACGTGGTTTGCGCCGCGCTCGATATCGACAAGAAGGATGTCGAGTACGATTACTTTGGCCTCAACCACTTTGGTTGGTTCACCTCGATCCGCCACAAGGGCGAGGAGGTCCTGCCGCAGCTGCGCGAGTACATCAAGGAGCACGAGATTCTACTGCCCGACTCCTACCTCAAGGGCATGGGCTCGCTCATGGCAAAGAAGCCCGAGGAGGCTACTGACGAGCATCCCGAGCAGAACCGCCACACCAAGGGCAGCTGGTACTACGTCTGGAAGGGCGAGTACGAGATCATGGAGTGCTTCCCGGAGTACCTGCCCAACACGTACCTGAACTACTACCTGCAGCAGAAGGAGTTCGTCGAGCATTCCAACCCCGAGCGCACCCGTGCGAATGAGGTTGAGGAGACGCGCGAGAAGAACCTCTTCGACGGCATCGACCATTACGAGAAGACGGGCGAGATCGACGAGAGCACGTTCTACGCGGGCAGCCACGGCGACTGGATTGCCGATCTGGCTATCGCTCTGAAGAACGATACCAAGCAGCGCTTCCTGGTCATTTGCGAGAACAAGGGCGCTATCCCCAACATGCCCTACGACGCTATGGTCGAGCTGCCTGCCTACATTGGCAAGAACGGCCCCGAGGTCATCAGCCGCGACAACATTCCGCTGTTCCAGCAGGGTCTTATGATGCAGCAGCTGAACTCCGAGAAGCTCGTGGTCGAGGCCACGATCGAGGGTTCGTACGAGAAGGCGCTCAAGGCCTTTACGCTCAACAAGACCGTGCCTTCGATGAAGGTTGCCAAGGAAGTTCTTGACGACATGATCGAGGCCAACAAGGGTTACTGGCCTGAGCTTAGCTAAAGACAGAAGGTCGCTGGCACAAAAGAGCCGCTGACCGCATGCCTGGACCAATGCCCCGTTCGCGTGCTTGCGCGGACGGGGCATTGCCGTTTTGCGCAAAGGGTTGATATGGGGGATGGGCTATCCGACATCGGCGCAGGGCATGAGGTTTTCTGCTGACGCGCGGTGGCTGAAGTGCCCGGGTGGACACGTCCGGGATTCCGTCCCACTGCTTGGCGTCCTTGCCGCCATCTGGCTCCCACGTTCGCATACTTTTGGATGCGAGCGTGTTTTTAACGGCACGCACGGGTCCCCCGGGGCGCGCCGTGCATTTTCGGGAGTTTTCAGCAAGCCGGGGTGGCTGCATACGCGCCGGAAGCGTCTATTCGATCTCGCGGGATCCCCCGACGGGCAACTTAGGCTGGCGGACGGGGTCCGCCGCTGCGATAGCGCGCGTTTCGCGTCGCGCCGTGCCCCAAAACGACGCCGATCGCGCGGCATTCACGATTCGCGGCGCCGCCGGCGGGGGCCGCGATGCTGAAAACTCCGGTTTTTGCACGGTCCAAGCGGGGGTACGTTGGGACGGGGAGGGGTGCCCCCGTCTTTTTATGCATGTTGCAAGTAAAATTATGCAGGACATAGGACACCATGCGACGGATACCCAGATTGGGCGCGCCATGCGCCGACGTTCGTCGCGCCCCTTCCACGTCGTAAGCGAATCAAAAGGTGAGGGCGGTTATGGGCGTGCTGGCGGCCCTGTGGCGGCGGGGTTGCAGCGGAGCTTGCGCTTGCCGTGGTCGACCGGGCGCCGTGGGCGCCGGCGCTCGACGGCCGTATGCTATTGCTTGCCACGCACGATGTCGCCGATGCTCAGGCTCTCGATATCTCGGACATCATCACGCTCTAAATACTGACTCAACAACAAAATGATTCGTTTTCCTCCGTCCCCATGGGGTCGGCTGTGGTATTCTATCTGCGGGGTAATACTTAGGAATACCAAGTAATACCAACGCCGCAGAAACAAACTCCGGATGCGGGCCAATCGGGTTGCCTTCACAGCCCGTCGCCCAGCCGCGTGGCCCGCATCTATCCGCACTACCGTCGTTTCAAAAAGGAAGCGCCATGGCAGAACACATGACCCCGGTTGTCGCGAAGGTCTTGCCCGAGGAAAAGGCGGCCTTCGCGGCGGCAACCCAGCTCGTGGGCACCACGCCGTCCAACGCCATTCGCATGTTTATCGCCGCATTCAATCGCTGCGGCACCTTCCCGTTCGACATTTCGCCCAACGGGGCCTTTGGCACTGCGCCCGATTCTCATCAATAAGTGATCCGTTTTCCTCCGTCCCCATGGGATCAGCTCTCTGCCAAGTTGTGGTAGAACTAGGGAACGGTTTTGAGGAGGTTGGCATGCTTAATGCGCTGGTTTGGGCACTTGCCTGTTTTGGCGTTGTCGCTGCCGATATAGCCCTGAGCGTGGTTCTATTTTCGGTTCTCGATGCCGTATCGGTGCTGACGGGCTACCCGATCGACAATCTCGATATCCAATGGTTCCAGGCTGCCGCTCAGACGGCGTCGTTTTTGATGGCGCTGCTGTGGTGGCGTTATCTGTGGCCGCGCTCGTTTATGGCGCGCTGGCAGGGCGTGCGCCCGCTTGGCGGGGGAGCAAATGCTGCATGGAAGCGCATCGTATGCGTTGTCGTGATCGGCCTATCCATGCAGGTGGTCATTAGCTACCTATGCGACGGCGTGCTGTCACTGCTGCCCGAGGTTGCGGCAGACTATAGCGAACTTGTCGAGGAAACAGGCATGGGCGACACGAGCTATCTGGCCGTCCTGACCACGGTGCTCGGCGCGCCGTTTTGCGAGGAACTGCTAGTGCGCGGTATCATTTTTGAGTTTTCGCTGCGTGCGTTTAATCGACAGTGCCGTCCGCTCTGGAAGCGCCGGCGTCACGTGCGACCGCAAGATGGCGCCATGGTGCCCTGGGCGGCCCCGAGTACCTGGGGCATCGCCGCGGCAATCGTGCTGCAGGCGGCGGTCTTTGGCTTTATGCATATGAACTGGGTCCAGGGCTGCTACGCCGGCGCCGCCGGCCTCATCTTTGGCTGGGTGCTCGCGACCACCGGAAAGCTCCGCTATACGATCCTGCTGCATTTTGCCTTTAACGCCGGGTCGTACCTCATGGGCCTGCTGTGGTTTGTGAACACGCCGCTCGACGTGGCAATCACGGTCGCTATCGCCGGCTTTATGCTGATAGAGGCGATGCGCTCGCTCAAACAAGCGTGTCAGACAGATTGTCCCCGCCAGCAAGCGTGATTCCCTTAGGGAAAACACGGCTAGGTGTGCCTGGGCGTGTTTCCCTTAGGGAAATCACAACAAGAGGCGGCGTAAGCGTGTTTCCCCTAGGGAAATCACGCGTGGGCCGATGAAGCGACTCGCTGGCTCAGCGTCGTGCTAATTGCGGCGTCCGCCGCCGTTGGCGCCCTGCCGTCCCTGGGCCGCGCGATTGCGACCGGCGGTGTTCTGCGCGCGCGACATGCCGCCGTGGCCCTTGCTGCCCTTGGGCCCCTTGCCGGCGGTGCCACCGTGCGGCTTGCCGCCCTTCTTGCCGGTGCCGTGTCCGCCGCTGGCCGATGTCTCGCCCGGGCGCGGGGGCACGGGGCGAATCAGGCAATGCTTGGTGTAGCCGATCAGATCACGGCGGCCGGCTTTTTCCAGCGCCTCGCGCACGAGCTTGTAGTTCTCGGGTTTGCGATACTGAATCAGCGCGCGCTGCATGGCCTTTTCGTGCGGGTCGCGCGCCACATAGATCGGCTGCATGGTACGCGGATCTACGCCGGTGTAGTACATGCAGGTCGACATGGTGGACGGGGTGGGGTAGAAGTCCTGCACCTGCTCGGGCATGTAGCCCATGTCGCGTACGGCCTCGGCAAGGTCCACGGCTTCCTTCATCGTCGAGCCGGGATGGCTCGAGATCAGATACGGTACTACGTACTGCTTGAGTCCGTATTCGCGGTTCAAGCGTTCAAATTTACGACAGAACGCGTCGTAGACAGCGCGGCTCGGCTTGCCCATCACGGACAGCACCGCATCGCTCACGTGCTCGGGCGCTACGCGCAGCTGGCCCGAGACATGGTGCTCCAGCAGCTCGCGTAAAAATTCGTCCGAGGCATCGGCCATGGTGTAGTCAAAGCGGATGCCGCTACGCACGAAGACCTTCTTGACGCCCGGCAGCTGGCGTAGGTCGCGCAGCAACTGCGTGTAGCCGCTCTCGTCGACCACCATGTTCTTGCATACGCTCGGCCACAGGCAGCGCTTGTTCTTGCACACGCCGTGCTTGAGCTGCTTGTCGCAGGCAGGGCGGCTAAAGTTGGCCGTCGGTCCGCCCACGTCGTTGATGTAGCCCTTAAACTCGGGATCGCGCGTGAGCAGCTCGGCCTCGCGCATGATCGAGTCGTGGCTGCGCATCTGCAGCACGCGGCCCTGGTGGAAGGTGAGGGCGCAAAACGAGCACTCGCCAAAACAGCCGCGGTTGGAGCTAATGGAAAACTTGATCTCGGCAAAGGCCGGCACGCCGCCCGCTGCGTCGTAGTCGGGATGCCAATCGCGTGCGTAGGGGAGTTCGGCCACCTCGTCCATCTCGTCGGTGGTGAGCGTCGCCGACGGCGGGTTCTGCACCACATAGACGCTGTTGGGGTAGGGCTCTACCAGGCGGTGTCCGGTGATGGGGTCCATGTTCTGCTGCTGCACGTTAAAGCTGCGCGCGTAGTTGAGCTTGTCGGCGGCAAGGTCGTCCCAGCTGGGTAACAGGTCGTAGTCGTAGACCTCGTCGAGCGAACCCGTGCGGTAAACGGTGCCGTTGATATAGGTGATCTGATCGACGGGCAGCCCCGCGTCGAGCGCGTCGGCGATCTCGACGATCGCGTGCTCGCCCATGCCGTAGATGAGGATGTCGGCGCCCGAGTCGAGCAGTACCGAGCGCTTGAGCTTGTCCTGCCAGTAGTCGTAGTGGGCCAGGCGGCGCAGGCTCGCCTCGATGCCGCCGATGATGATGGGGGCGTCCTTGAACGTCTGGCGGATGAGGTTGCCGTAGACCGTGACGGCTCGGTTGGGGCGGTGCCCTTCCTCGCCACCGGGAGTGTAGGCGTCGGTGTGGCGGCGGTGCTTGGTCACCGAATAGTGGTTGACCATGGAGTCCATGTTGCCGGCGCTGACGAGAAAGCCCAGGCGCGGCTCACCGAGCACGCTGATGCTGGCGGGATCAGTCCAGTCGGGCTGGCAGATAATGCCCACCTTGTAACCGTGTGCATCAAGGACGCGGCTGATGATGGCCATACCAAAGCTGGGATGGTCCACGTAGGCGTCGCCGCAAATGTAGACAAAGTCGCATTGGTCCCAGCCGCGCGCATCCATGTCGGCGCGGCTGACGGGGAGGAACTTGTCGCGGCCCGGACGCCAGGGGCGTGAGGGCGCTGCTGGGGCATGAGTGGTGTGCCCACCCTGCTCCTTACCGCCGCGCTTTTGCTGCTGGCCCTGTTTGCCCTGCTGACTGCGCTGGTTGTTCTGAGCGTGCTGAGGCTTTTTTGCCACGATCCCTCCCGGTGTTTGTATACTGCACGTAATTGTAACCAGTCTTTTTAGGACGGGGCTAAAAAGACTGGGGGAGTACATGAGCTGGGGGATCGGCGCGTCGATACGGGTGTCGGTGCCACGTCCGCTGTTTGTTTCCAGACTGTGTATCTGCGCGTTGGGGAAGCCGTCTCGCGCGCACGCCATGTTGTCAATGGGTTACAGTATGAACGGCGGCTATGTCTCCGCCAACGCACGAGAGAGTCGTCAACAAGGAGGATGCACGACGATGCAGCGTGCCAAACAGATATCGGAGTCTATTGAGCTGGGCATCATCTTGGCGCTCGCCGGTGGCTTTATGGATGTGTATTCGTACATTGGGCGCGACCATGTTTTCGCAAACGCGCAGACGGGCAACATCCTGCTCGTGGGCGTGAGCATCTCCGAGGGCAACTGGGCGCTGGCGGGACGCTATTTCTTCCCTGTGGTGTCGTTTGCCGTGGGCATTATGCTCGCCGACCTGGTGCACGAACGGTTTGGCAGCGTGATTCACTGGCGCCAAGTGACGGTGTTCTTTGAAGCCGTCATCTTGCTGGGCGTGAGCTTTATCCCCGGTGGCGGTTACAACCTGCTCGCCAACTGCCTCACTTCGTTTGCCTGCGGCATGCAGGTCGAGAGCTTCCGCAAGATCCACGGTCACGGCATCGCTACGACCATGTGCATCGGTAACCTGCGCAATGCGCTGCAAAACGTGGACGACTACATCATCACCCACAAGCGCGGCTTTTTGGAAAACGGCGTGCTGTACTTTGGCGTGATCTTTACCTTTGTGTTTGGCGCCGTGCTGGGCAACTGGTGCATCGAGCGCATGGGCCTGCACGCCATTGCGGTGGCGAGCGTGCTGCTGTTTGTCGCGTTTGCCATCATGTTTATCGACCGCGAGCGCGATTTGCGCTTTCGCTGGAAGGTTGCGGCCGAGGCTTGGAAAGAGGGCTGCCGAAAGTAACCGAATGCGGCAAAGAGACAGCCCCTTTGCCGCATTATTTTTCATCTCTATGTAGTACAGCTTCAGGAGCCAGAAAAAAACTATCTAGCTCCTGAATGTTGTTACGAACTGCTTTTTGCAATTTATTCGAGATGCTCTTCAATCCGAGCCCTCAGAAGGGCAATGGCTGTGGGTATCCCAATTGCGGCGGCTAATTCGGCTTTATCCAAAACCTGTATGTTAAAGCACGATTGTTTATCACATTGAAGGACGTTAACTGAAGATAGCTTCACTTCCCGTTGACTGAATATATCGTAATCTCCAAATAGGAAGTTACCTTTTATTGTGTAATTCGGTATGTTCGTTACGCACTTCATCTCAAGTCTGTTTAGGCCATAATCGAACACCGCAACTTCCTTGTGTTCGATGATGAGCGCAACCCTGGGCATGTTACTAAAACCACCGTCGACGACAGTAAAGAGCTTTTCATTTGCATCGTCATAAACGGTGTATTTAAGACTCAATAGCTGTCCTAGTGGACCCGTGAACCCATGTCTTTTGATGTTGAGGTTGTCTCCCGCTGGGTTGACGAGAGCCAGAGCATGCGGATAAGGGTTACCTTCAATTGAGATTCGATATTCGTTTGTAGCCGTCTTGCTCGATTTAGGACCAGTAGCCATCACGCGTCATCGCCTCGATTGAATTGGAACCGTCTTCTGCTTCGTGCGGAGAATTACGCTGTATGTTGCAGTACATGCAGCTGCAATAACCGCATGGGCAATTTCTAACAAAATGAATGACACTATTTGCTGCATGCATATTAATTACTATAAAGTATCCTTTTATTAAACGTATTGTCAAACATATATTGCTAAAACAGAAACAATTTATAGACTGAGTTGGTCGTATTCTTTGGGCAATTGCTCCTATAATCTAGCCTTCGCTGCAGTCGGGAGGGAAGGACCGGGGCTCCGTTATTATGTTGAAACGCTTTAACACTTTTGACGTTCTCATGCATTTTTTGTTTCAAAAGCGTTAGGATGGGACTCATAGCGTGGGGCGTAATGGGCGCCCCGCACACGATGGGAGGCTATCAATGGCTAATCGTTTCGTTCTCAACACCATTTCTTATCATGGTTCCGGCGCCATCAAGGAGATCCCCGGCGAGCTCCAGCGTCGCGGCTACAAGAAGATCTTCGTCTGCTCCGACCCCGATCTGGTCAAGTTTGGCGTTACCGCTAAGGTGACCGACGAGCTCGACGCTGCCGGCATCGCTTGGAGCCTCTACTCCGAGATCAAGCCCAACCCCACCATCCAAAACGTCAAGGACGGCGTCGAGGCCTTCAAGGCCGCCGAGGCTGACGCTATCGTGACCATCGGTGGTGGCTCCTCCATGGACACCGCCAAGGCTATCGGCATCATCATCAACAACCCCGAGTTCGCCGATGTCCGCAGCCTTGAGGGCGTTGCTCCGACTAAGAACCACGCCGTGTTCACCATCGCCGTGCCGACGACCGCCGGTACTGCTGCTGAGGTGACCATCAACTACGTCATCACCGACCCCGAGAAGGTCCGCAAGTTCGTGTGCGTCGACACCAACGACGCCCCCGAGGTCGCCGTCGTCGACCCCGACATGATGGCCTCCATGCCCGCCGGCCTGACCGCTTCCACCGGTATGGACGCTCTGACCCACGCTATCGAGGGCTATACCACCAAGGGCGCTTGGGAGCTCTCCGACATGTTCCACTTTGAGGCTATTAAGCTGATCAGCGAGAACCTGCGCGACTCGGTCGCCGAGGCCAAGTCCGGTCAGCCCGGCTCCGGCCGCGAGGGCATGGCTCTTGGCCAGTATGTCGCCGGCATGGGCTTCTCCAACGTCGGCCTGGGCATCGACCACGCCATGGCTCACACCCTGTCCGCTCACTACGACACCCCGCACGGCGTTGCTTGCGCCATGCTGCTGCCGATCGCCATGGAGTTCAACAAGCCGGTTTGCGCCGAGCGCCTGGCCAAGGTTGCCGTTGCCATGGGCGTTGACACCACGGGCATGAGCACCGACGAGGCTGCCGACGCCGCTATCGCCGCCGTTAAGCAGCTTTCCGCCGACGTGAACATCCCGCACGTCTGCGAGGCCATGAAGGCTGACGAGATCGAGGTCCTGGCCAAGGACGCCATGGCCGACGCTTGCTTCCCGGGTAACCCGCGCGAGGCGACGCTCGACGACGTCATCGAGCTCTTCAAGAAGATCTGCCCGGCTGCCTAACTTGGTTCGGCGGACCCCTGCCCGTTAGCCCCAGAATCGTCCTCGGACATGTCGGAGGCCCCGCTGCGCACTACGTGCGGCGGGGCCTCCTTCTGTCCTGCGGAAAGATTGTGGGCTAACGGACAGGGGCTCGCCGGCTCGTTATCGTGGCGGGCGCAGTTCTGGGGAGCTCGATGGGTCATCTCGCTAGGTAAAAAGATGGTTCGCGGTGGTATTGTTGCTGTGGGTTTAATTCGATATGAAAGGGTGACTTTGGTGTCCAAGATGGATTCTACGCTCTCCTATATTACTGAGCAGTTGAAGGCGCTTACCTCGATTGCTTCGCCTACGGGCTATACCCGTGCGGCGACTGATTATCTAATGGAGGCCCTGCGCGATATGGGCTTTGGCCCCGAGCGCTCCAATAAGGGTAACGTGCTGGTTGAACTTGGCGGCGAGGGCGAGCCGCTCGTACTGGCGAGCCATGTCGATACCCTGGGCGCCATGGTGCGCTCCATTAAGGACAATGGCCGCCTGCGTCCCACGACGCTTGGTGGGCACCAGTGGTCTACGGCCGATGGCGAGAACTGCACCGTCTACACGCGCGACGGCAATGTGTACACGGGTGTGGTTCTCAACACTGAGCCTTCGGCGCATGTGGCCGATGAGCCGGTCAAGACCATCGAGAAGAACATGGAGATCCTGCTCGACGAGAACGTCGACAGCAAGGACGATGTGCTCGAACTGGGTATTCAGACCGGTGACATCATCGCTATGGATCCTCGCACGACGGTGACGGAGAGTGGCTACATCAAGAGCCGCTTCCTGGATGACAAGCTGTCGGCGTCGATTCTGCTGGGTCTGGCCCGCGCCGTTGCTGACGGCGAGGTGACCCTTTCGCGTAAGGTTTCGCTGCTCTTTACGGTGTACGAGGAGGTCGGCCACGGCGGTGCCTTTGTGCCGGCTGACACGCGCGAGATGATCAGCGTGGACATGGGCTGCGTGGGTGACGACCTGGGCTGCACCGAGCGCATGGTTTCGATTTGCGCTAAGGATTCGGGTGGCCCCTACAACTACGACCTGGTAACCACGCTGTCCAACATCGCGCGCGAGCTCGAGCTCGATTACGCCATCGACGTGTACCCGCATTACGGCTCGGACGTCGAGGCCACGCTCTCGGCCGGCTACGACATTCGCCATGGTCTGATCGGCCCCGGCGTGTACGCGAGCCACAACTACGAGCGCAGCCACATGGACGGCGTGCGCAATACCTTCGAACTCGTCCGCGCCTACGTACAGCGCTAGGCGCATTTATAGCGCGTGGCAAGTTAAGAGCGTCCTAGCCGGTATAACGTTGTCGGCAGGGGCGCTCTTGTGCGTTGCGGTGAAATAGGGACTGTTTGGCGGTTTTAAACGCTTAAACAGTCCCTATTTCACCGCAACTCATGAAGGGAATGGGGCTACCTGATGGCTGCCGTAACGGTGCCGCCGCCCAGGACGATGTCGCCGCGGTAGACTACAACGGCCTGGCCGGGGGCGATGGCGCGCTGTGGCTTGTCAAAGGTCAGCAACATTTGCCCGCCTTCGCCGTGCGTAAGGGTCGCTGCCTGGTCTTTCTGTCGGTAGCGGTATTTGGCACCCACGCGAATGCCGCCGGCATCCAGCTCGGCCTCCATGTGGTCGGCAGGGGCGCTCCAAATCCAGTCGTTGGCTGTGAGCGCTGTGGCCGTCAGGTCCTCGGCCTCGCCCAGATGCACAATGTTGTTGGCGGCATCGACGCCCGTTACGTACACGGGGTGCGCCATCGCGACGCCCAGGCCCTTGCGCTGGCCGATGGTATAGCGCAAGGCGCCATTGTGGCTTCCGACCACGCTGCCGTCGCGCCACACAATGTCGCCCGGCTCGGCGGCATGTCCGCAGCGGCGCTCGATATAGCCCGCGTAGTCGCCGTCCGCGATAAAGCAGATATCCTCGCTCTCGGCCTTCTTGGCGTTTATGAAGCCCTGCTCGGCGGCAATGCGGCGCACGTCGCGCTCTTTGTCCAGCCCAGCCAGCGGAAAGATCGTGCGTGCCAGACGCTCTTGCGTGAGCGAATACAAAAAGTAGCTCTGGTCCTTCTTGGGGTCCTCGCCGCGGTGCAGCTGCCAGGTGCCGTCGGACGCCTGGCTCGTTTTGGCGTAGTGACCTGTGGCGATGTAGTCGCAGCCCATATCGAGTGCCGCATCGAGCAGTGCGCCAAACTTAATATGGCGGTTGCAGATGATGCATGGGTTGGGCGTCAGCCCCTCCTGATAGGCAGTCACGAAGCGCTCGATAACGTTGCGGTCGAAGGTCTGCTGCAGGTCGAGCACATGGTGGGGTATCCCCAGGCGCTCGGCGACGGCCTTTGCATCGGCGATGTCGCGGTCGACCTTACTCATGCCCGTGACGGGATCGGGCGCGGGGCAGGCGAGGCGCATGGTGGCGCCGACGCATTCGTAGCCCTGGCTTTTGAGCAGGTACGCGGTCACGCTGGAATCGACGCCGCCGCTCATGGCGACGAGCACGCGCTTGTTGTGCATGGGGAGGTTCTCCTTGGTGGCATGTGGCCAAAAAAGAAAAGCGGCGCGGGAGGCTGGTTCCGCGCCGCAGACATTGTAACAAGTTCGGACGTCTCGTGGGGCGCCCTGATGGGATGGGCTCAGACTGCCGGGAGAGAGGAGACCGGTTCGTCCTGAGCTCAACCTATGGGCGACGGGCCCTAGTCCTGGAAGAGCGCCGTGGACAGGTAGCGCTCGCCGGTGTCGGCAAGCAGGGCCACGATGGTCTTACCCTCGTTCTCGGGGCGCTTGGCCAGCTGCAGTGCGGCCCACACGGCGGCACCGGACGAAATGCCCACGAGCACGCCCTCCTTGTGGCCCACAGCGCGGCCGGTGGCAAAGGCGTCGTCGTTCTCGACGGGGATGATCTCGTCGTAGACTCGGGTGTCGAGGACGTCGGGCACAAAGCCGGCGCCGATGCCCTGGATCTTGTGCGGGCCGGCCTGGCCCTTAGAGAGCACCGGGGAGGTAGCGGGCTCAACGGCGACAACCTGAATCTCGGGGTTCTGCTCCTTGAGGAACTCGCCCACGCCGGTCACGGTGCCGCCGGTGCCGACGCCGGCGACGAAGATGTCGACCTCGCCGTCGGTGTCATCCCAGATCTCGGGGCCGGTCGTGGCCTTGTGGATGGCGGGGTTGGCGGGGTTCACAAACTGGCCGGCGATAATGCTGTTGGGAGTCTCCTTCTGCAGCTCCTCGGCCTTGGCGATGGCGCCCTTCATGCCCTTGGAGCCGTCGGTGAGCACGAGCTGTGCGCCGTATGCCTGCATAAGTTTGCGGCGCTCGACGGACATGGTCTCGGGCATGGTGATGATCACCTTGTAGCCGCGAGCCGCCGCCACCGAGGCGATGCCGACGCCGGTGTTGCCGCTCGTGGGCTCGATGATGGTGTAGTCGCCGCCGCGCACGAGCTTGCCGGCCTTCTCGGCCTCGTCGATCATGTTCTTGGCGACGCGGTCTTTGACGGAGCCGGCGGGGTTGAAGTATTCCAACTTGACGAGCACGCGGGCCTTGAGGTCCTCATCGGCCTCAAAGTGAGTGAGCTCCAGAAGCGGGGTGCGGCCGATAAGCTGATCGATGGACGTGTAAACATTGCTCATGGTGAACCTCCAAGGTGTTCAAATGACTGGATACCGTGTGGTTTCACGGTGTGTGTAACAGCGAAACCCACAAACCTCATGGGTTGTTCTTTTTGCTGTTGGCAAGCATAGTAGACAGTAAAGCCTAGTAACGCAATAGGAAATAGAAGATTATTACGAGTCGATTAACCAGCTTGACGGGAATAGGTATTTTCAAAACCAATTTTTCGGCTAGAATTTCTACGACTTAAAAGACCGAAAGGCAGCAATATATATGTTGGTTTCCACAAAGGGCAGATATGCCCTGCGCGTTATGGTCGACCTGGCCGAGCACCAGGCGGCTGGCCGCATTCCCCTCAAAGAGATCGCCGCGCGCCAGGGGATTTCGGAGAAATATCTGGAGAACATTTTGGCCACGCTCGTCCGCGCCAATATGCTCTCGGGCATGCGCGGCAAGGGCGGCGGCTACGTGCTCACGCGTCCGCCCGAGCAGTACACGGTGGGCGAGATCTTGCGCCTGACCGAGGGCAGCCTGGCACCGGTCGCATGCCTGGACGGCGACTGCAAGGGTTGCTCGCGTTCGGACGAGTGTCCTACACTCGGCGTGTGGAAGAACCTGGACAAGCTCATCAATGACTACCTCGACGGCGTGACGCTCGATGCACTCGTTGCCCCCAACGAGGGCTACGACTACGTTATCTAGCTCCACCTGCCATTTGGGGACGGGGTTGAAATGGTAGATTTTCCTGCCCTCTGAGGCTTGGCAAATGACAGGGCCGCCCATCGTTGCGATGGACGGCCTTCTTTTGGCGTGTTGTGGCGGTCCGAATCCGGTCGTTCTAGTTTCTGGCGATGCTATCGAGAATGCTGCGCATGATGGATACCACGATGCTGCCCATAAAGGCCGATCCAAAGCCGGCAATGGAGATACCCGCGCCCAGCAGATTGACCGACAGGTAGCTGGCCAGCTCGAGCATAAAGCTGTTGACTACGAGCTGAAAAATACCAAGCGTGATAATAGTGAGCGGCAGCGAGATGACCGTCAGGAACGGCTTGACGAGCGAGTCGACGATGTTGAGGAACAGTCCCACGAAGGCAAAGCAGACCCAGGCGTCGGCCATGCCGAAGGGCTGAATGCCGGGGACGAGAAACGTTGCGATCGCGATGGCGATTGAGGTCAAAAGCCAGTTGAGTAAAAAGCGCATGGTGGGAATCCTTTCTTGCGCATGGCGTGGTGAGGGAGCGTGAGGGGCACATGCCTTTGCAACTTGGATGGGTGCGGGGCACGGCCCTGTTTGGGCGCCCATTGTCTCAGATATTCGTGGAGCTTGCGTGCGCATTCGGTTTCAAAACGGCGTTCGTCCTAGAAAACGCGCCGCTGGCAGAGAGTTTTGTCGCTTTAGTTTGGTGGTGTGCTAAACTGCTACGGGCAAAAGCCACAGGCGTTGCCCTATTGCATAGAACGGGCGAACGATGCCCGATGTCAGTATCAACTTCGATGCCTTTTGGCGGGTTTGGCGGTGATCGATGAATATCGAGAACATGTTTGACAAGCCTGATGTCAAGCAGCTGGTCCACGCATTTAGCCTTTTGGACGACGAGAGGGATATCCAAGCGTTTTTGACCGATATCTGCACGCCGCGCGAGATTTGCGATCTATCGCAGCGTCTGCAGGTCGCGCGTTATCTGGACGAGGGCGAGCCCTATGTCGAGGTTCAGGCGCGTACCGGCGCTTCGTCCACCACGGTGAGCCGTGTGTCCAAGGCGCTCAACGGCGAGTACGGTGGCTACCGCAAAATCCTCATTAAGCTGGAGGATGGCGAGTAAGCCGCGCCAAAAAACCGATTTGTACAAAACCGCTCCTCCGGGGGCGGTTTTTTGATCCCTTGGGGACGGAGGAAAACGGATCACCGGGTTAGACAGACCCCCTCGGTGATCCGTTTTCCTCCGTCCCCAAGGGATCAAATCTGTTGGCGTGGGGCAAATCTGTCCGCTTGGGCGGGTAGGATGGATGCATTGATTATTGCGAACAGTTTGAGCGGAGGACCATGCCTGTTCGAATCTATACCACCAATACCGGTACGGACTTGAGCGATGCCGAGGCGGCGTTGCTCGCCGACCTGGTTGCCCGCCACGGGCGTGCCGTGTTGCTGGCACCTACGTTTGCCGAGCTCGACCTGTGCCGTCATGATGCGGCGGAAGCCGGGATTTCGCTGGGTATCGACTACAAGACGCCTACATCGTGGCTTCGCTCGCTTTGGGAGCTTTTGGGCGACGGGCGCGGTTTCGTCGACAACCTGCAGCGCCAGATGCTGTTCGCGGACATGGTCACGCGTCTCGACGATGTCGACCTGCAGCCACTTTCGCGCAGCCAGGGCACGGTGCGCATGCTCGCGCGCATGGCCCGCGACGTGCTGCCGGGTGTGGCGGGGGCGGGTGCCGAGCGATGCCGTGGCAACAATTGCCAGCCTGAGCCAAAAAGCGATGCCGAGGCTCGTGTGTTCGAGCTTTTGCGCGCATATGCGGACGGTTTGGACCGTCGAGATATGGTCGAGCCCTGCGAGGCGGCCGACATTATGGCCGGTGTCCTGGCCGATAGCCTGCCGGCGTGCACCCGCGCCGTATGCGTGCGCGGTATCACGTCGTTTACGTACGCACTGCTCGAGCTACTGTCTGCCGTGGCGAACAATGGGGGAGAGGTCGTCGTGCTGCTTGCCCGCGAGCAGGCGGCGATGCGCGAGGAGCTTGCCGTGGCATTTGATGCCCGCGGTGTGCTGTTTGAGGTCGCGCCGCTGGGGGAGGACGCCGTCGCGTCTGATGCCGCTTGCGGGACCGCCGCTCAGCCTGCCTTTATTGAGGTCGCCGGCCCCCATGCCCGTGCTCATGTCTATGCGGACGCCATCGATAAGTTGGTGAAAGCGTACAAGGAGTCCAAGGCCGATAAAGCCACTGCAACGCCCGCCGACCCCGTGCGCGTGCTCGTTGTTTCTGCTCGGGCACCCCAGCTGTTCGGTGAGCTCGCCTCTCGTCTGGCAGCTCGTCATATCGCTGCCGAGACAGTTGAGTTCACGGCGTTTTCCCAATCCATTGCGGGCAGGCAGTTTGCGGCGCTTGCCGGCCTGATCGAGCGCATGAAGGCCGCCGATGAGGGTGCGGCGTCAAAGACCGAGTGGTGGCCCGCGCCGGAGCTTACCGACTGGATTTACAGCCCGCTTTCGGGCGCTGATGCCGTCAATGCCCGTACCTTCGATAAGAATATGCGTCTCTCGCGTAGCAAGACTACCGCGGGCGTTAAGAGCCTGCTGCAGAGTGTCCAAGGCCAGGTGAGGGGGGCGCGCAAGGCGGCGAGCGACGAGAACTGGTTTAAGAACGTGCCGTGTGTGGTTTCGGACGTGTTCCAGGCGCTGTGGCGCGACAGGCCCGTGACGGCGCTCAAGGCCATGCTTGCCGTTGCCGAGGCGTTGCCCGATCGTTCGCTGGGCAGCTTGGATGGCCAGGCCCGTCGCCAGGCGGAGGTGGCCCTGCTGCGCCACGTCATCGACATCCTTATGAATGGCGCCCGCGCGCTCGACGTGTCGCAGGCCGCGACCGTGCCCGTGCTCGATGGCGTTCGCACCAGGGTGGACAAGCGTGGCACCGCCTACGATTACGAGACCTACGAGGTTGACCGTGCGCCACGTGCTCAGGTTCGTTTTGCTTCGCTTGCCGATGCGGCGGCTCTGCGCCCCGGCAGCTACGATGCCGTGCTGTTTGCCGATGTCGATCTGGGCAGCTATCCGCTCTCACACGAGGAGGGGCCGCTGGCCACGCTGGCGGCGAGCCTTGGTCGCGAGGGTGTGACGCTTGAGCCCGCGGCCTTGCTGCGCATGCGCTTTGGCCACGCGATGCAGGCGGCACGCGGCCCGGTTGCGCTTGCGCGCGTGACGCACGATCGCCAGGCGCGCGAGTGCTATCCGGCTGCCGTGTGGACCGAGTTGCGGGCGCATACCGAGGCCGCTGAAGCTGCTAAGGCCGCCGCCGACGCTAAGGCCGCTGACGCCGACGAGGCCACTGGTGACGCTAAGGCCGCTGGCGCCGACAAGGCGAAGTGCGTGGGTGAGGGTGATATCGTAAGGGACTTCGATCCCGCGGCAGGCGAAGGTCTCAAGTGCGAGCGCGTGACCTGTGAAGCCCCTCAGCATCTGAGTGCCGAGGCCGTGCCGTATTTGGTCCTGCGTCGTCGCGATGGCGAGGGCGAGGACGCGCCACTCGTGCCGCGCCTGACGTCCGCCTCGCAGATCGAGGCCTATTCCACCTGCCCGTTATGCTGGTTCGTCTCGTATCGCGTCAAACCTCAGTCCATCGATGCGGGCTTTGGCAACATGGAGAAAGGCAACTTTGTCCATGACGTGCTGGAGCACTTGCATGCGCGTCTTCCGCAGGAGGGCATGGAGCGCGTGACGCCCATGAACCTGCCGCGCGCCAAGGAGCTGCTGCACGAGGTCTTTGCCGAGACCCTGGCCGAGCACGCCGGCAAGCGCGGTACCGAGGGCCCGCTGGTGCCGCTCTCTCCGGTGGAGGAGCGTCAGGTGGCCGAGATTCTGCCGCAGTTGGAAGGCGTGCTCGCCTACGAGTCCGAGGCGCTCGCGCCCTTCGCGCCGCGCTATCTGGAGTTTGCGTTCAACGAGCTCCAGGTCGAGTATGCCGGTTGGCCACTCGGTGGGCGCATCGACCGCGTTGACGTGGATGCCGAGAATCGCGCCGTGGTAATCGACTACAAGCATCGTTCGGGTGTCGAGGAGTTTAAGCTCGCCGACCCCACGGTGCGCGACGAGGAATCGGGCACGGCGCCCATCGACGACCCGCGCTGGTTGCCGCCACATACCCAGACGCTCATCTACGCCCAGGCCATGCGTCGGGCGCTGGATTTGGACACCCGCGCGGCGCTCTACTTTTCGACCAAGGGCGGCAAGCCGGCGTTGCGCGGCGCCGCGAGCACCGAGCTGCTCGAGGAAGAGCGCGGCGACGGTCGCATCCCGGGCCTTAAGAAAGGTTTCCCCGGCGAGGGTGGCAGCATGGACTTCGATGCGCTACTCGATCGCGTGGAGACCGGCATCGCCGAGCGCCTACGCGAGCTCGAGGCAGGCAACGTTGCCGCCGTCGACCCGACGTCGGCTCAGGCCGCGCATGCGCGCTGCTCGTATAACCACGAAGGAACGTTTGTAAGGAGGGACGTGTAGACCATGGATCTTTCGACTTTGATGCCGCAACAGCTGCAGATCGTCAAAACGCTCGACCGTCCGCTGTTTGTCTCGGCGGGCGCCGGTTCGGGTAAGACCTTTACCCTTACGCGCCGCATCGTCTACGCGCTCTCGCCCGAATCCGGTCCGTTTGTCGAGCATCTGGATCAGGTGCTCGCCATTACCTTTACCAAAGATGCCGCGGCCGAGATTCGCGACCGCGTGCGTCGCGCGCTTATCGAAGAGGGTATGGACGAAGAGGCCCTGACCGTCGACGACGCTTGGATTTCGACCATTCACGGTATGTGCTCGCGTATCCTGCGCGCGCACGCGCTGGAGCTGGGCATCGATCCCGAATTCACGGTGCTCACCGATACCGATGAGCTTATGGATCAGGCTGTCGAGCATGTGCTGGGGCGCGCGACGGCGCCCGATGCCGCGCCTGAGCTCGCCGCCTCGCTTAAGGCCCTCTACGCTTGGTATCCCATGGCGGGCGAGGGCGGGCCGTTTGGCGCCGGTACCACCATCAAAGGTCTGGTGCGCGACCTGCTGGAGCTATCGAGCCAGCTGCCGGGCGGCATGGACGATGTGTGCGTGGCGCGCGGCCAGGCCGACACCTCTGCGCTTGCCGACGCCTATCGCGCGGCGTTGGGTGCGAGCAAGGCCGCGACCGAGAAAGCGCAGGTGGCACTCGATGCCATCGACGCGTTTGAGGCGAGCGGCAAAACCATGGAGGATGCGGCGCGACTCATGATGTCGTGCAGCATGCCTCGGGCGAGCAAGGCGTTTCCTAAGGAGCAGGTGGAGCTGCTCAAGGCCGAGGCCGCCGATGCATTTATCAATATCGTGCTTGCCTGCGGCGGTCCGGCGCTCGATGCGCTGGTGGGGCTTGCTCGTGCTGTGGAGGCGGAATACCGCGCGCTCAAGGCTGACCAGTCCGCGCTTGATAACAACGACCTGCTGCGCATGGCGTACGAGGCGCTGCGCGATTATCCCGCCATCCGAGCGGCCTATGAGGGTCGCTTTAAGATGGTCATGATCGATGAGTTCCAGGATACCGACCAGATGCAGGTCGATTTGATCCGTTACCTGACGGGTGTGGGGGAGCGCGCACTGTGCACCGTAGGCGATGCGCAGCAGTCGATCTACCGCTTCCGTGGTGCCGAGGTCGAGGTGTTCCGTCGCCAGGAGCTCAAGGTGGGCTCGACGACGGCGTCCGAGACGGTCGCCACGTCCGATGCCCCCGCCGGCGAGCTCGTCAAGCTTGTACGCAACTTCCGCAGCCACGATGAGGTGCTGCGCTATGTGGCGCGCGTCTTTGACGGCGACACCGGTGGTTTGATGCAGGGGTTCTTGGATCTTGAACCGAGCGACGAACGCGAGGACAAGCTCAAGGCGAAGGCATCGCGCCGCCAGGCGCTGCTCGTTGCCGGCGGCAGCACCCAGGAGCGAACGCAGGCGAAAGCTCGTGCGATTGCGGAGCGATTTCAAGCACTCGTTAAAGCGGGCCAGCCCCAGGGCAGCATGGTCCTGCTGCTGGGCCGCATGACCAACGCCGATGTCTATGCGCAGGCCTTCCGCGACCAGGGGCTCGACTGCGTGATCGCAGGCGGCTCGGTCTTTGCCCAGGCAGCCGAGGTGCAGACGGTGCGTGCCCTGGTCTGCGCACTCGCCAATCCGGCCGATACGGCGCAGGGCCTTATGCCACTGCTCGCCTCGCCGATGTTTGCGCTCGGCGCCCAGGAGTTCCTGGCGCTGGCGACCAAGCTCGATAGCGAGACGGGGGAGACCTCGCGCCGGAATATCGACGTGGGCATCATGAGTGATTTCGACGTGCCGGGTTTGCAAGACTTGCCGCTCGTGACGCGTGCCCGCGAGGTGCTGCGCTACGCGCTTCGTCGCGTGGGACGCGATTCGTTCGCCGCCATCGCGCGCGACGTGGTCAATGCCTCCGGCTGGTTCGTGCGTCTGGCGCAGCGTGGTCCCGAGGGCAAGGCCATCGCCGCCAACGTGCTCAAGGCGCTCGACGCCGTGGCCGAGGCAGAGGTCGAGCTCGGCAATTCTCCGCGCTCCATCGCGCTCGCCTTCGACCGCTTCTTGGCGGGCAAGGAGGCCCCGGGCGCGCTCAACGAGGAGGGCGACGGCGCGGTGCGCATCATGACCGTGCATGCGTCCAAGGGTCTGGAGTATCCGGTCGTAGCGGTTGCGGAGTGCTTTGGCGTGCGTAAGTCCTCGGGTGCGGCTCAGATGGGGCGTGTCGAGGGCGGAGCGCAGGTCGTGGCGCTGCCGGCACGCTTCGACGGCGTTAAACTCGCGGACGGCACGTTCGTAAAGGGCGATGACGTCAAAAAGCAGTTTGAGCATGCGTTTAAGGGTAAGGGCACGTCGCTATGGTTGCCGCCAGAGCTCATGGAGGATGTCTGCGCGACGGGTTCTCCCGCCGAGGCATTTGCCCGCCTGCGCAACGACGACCTGCAGCTTTCGCTCGAGGAGCGGGCTCGCTTGCTCTATGTCGCCATGACGCGAGCGCGCGAGCTGGTCATTCTGGCGATGGATGTCGGCGTGAGCCGCGGTAAGGTGACGGCGCCGACCTTCGACGTCGAGACCGATCTGACCTACGACGTGCTGCGTCGTATTCTGCCTACCGACGCTCTGGACATGCCACAGCTCGATGCCGACCGCCTAGTGTTCGACAACTCCCAGCCGGGCGACTACGAGCTCATTTCGCTCGCGGACTTTACCTTTGGCGAGCAGGCGTTTGAGGCCAACGCTTCGCTGGATGTCGAGGGCAGGCTTGTCCGCGGCGATGCGGAGCCGGAGGGTGCCGGTGCGGATGCCCGCGCCGCTGTTCCCGGTCCTGCCGACCCCGAGCCCGATGCGTTTGAGCTCGTGTATCCCCAGGCGGTGGGCGTGCGCATGGGCACCTGTCCGTATCCGGCGCGCGATTCGTACAGCTACTCGTCAATTGCCGCGGCGCTGCATGCCGAGTCCGAGGACCGTGCCGCCGAGGCACACGTGCCCATGGACGAGGCCGGCGATGATGCGGAGTCGGATGGCTCGGAGATGGCCGATGCAGGCGCGGCCGCCGTTGAGCCCGCCGGCAACCCCATGGCGCTGGGCTCGGCGTTCCATGCCGCCTGCCAGTGGCTGATCGAGATGGGTGCCGATGAGCTGCCCGCCGCGCGTGCCGATGCGCTGGCGCGTCTGTGGCGCCTGACGCCGGAGCAGCGCGAGCGCTTCGACGTTGCCCTGGACCGCTGGCTCAAGTCGGCGGTCCGTGCCGAGCTGCTTGCCTGGCCGTGCGTTCGCGCCGAGGTGCCGTTCTTTTCGCTGGGCTGCGAGGACGAGGACATCGCTCGCTACGGTGCATATGCCGAGGGCGCCATCGACGCTTTGACGACGAACCCGGCGGATTCGTCACGCGCGCTGGTCATCGACTACAAGACGGGCGGCACACCGGACGAGACGCCGGAACAGCTGCAGGAGAAGCACGCCCTGCAGGCGCGCGTTTACGCTGATGTTCTGCACAAGGCGGGCTTTGAGGCCGTGACCGTCAAGTTCGTCCGCGTGGAGCAGGCCGATCCCGCCAACCCCTGCGAGCCCCAGGTGGTCACCTACAACCTCTAACCCTCAACAACCTGCGGTGGAATCCCTATCGATTCCACCGCAGTCTTTTTGGACGGGGCTCTTTTAGCTACTTTGGGCAAACCCACACGGCCGCCCCGGAATAAAGCCCTCAATCGTCCAAATAGCACCGCAACGCATGGGAGAGTCTGGGACGGTACAATAGCCCGAACGGTTCAAACGAATAAGGAGCTATCATGCAGCTCACCAAAACGCTTGAGGTGACGCCGGAGGAGCTTTTTGACGCTCTGGCGGGGTCCATCATGCAGGATATCGAGAACGCCACGGGCAAGTGTCCCAGCCGCAACAAGCTCAACGGCTATAAGTACGAGAAGCGCCCATACCGCAAAAGGTAAGGTGACTCTTCATCGGAAACCGTGAACGCTTCGGGTTTTGAGTCAGTAGCGAACAGCCCGACAAAAAATGTTGTTGGAAGTGCCAAATGAATAAGAATGCCGCTACGCAACTGCACATCTATTCCGCCTTTTTCGTTCTCGCGGGATTTGTTTTAAATCGGGGAGTGTTTCTACTTTTCCTTGCGGATAAAGGAATGTCTGTCACGGAAATCGCGCTTTATCAAGCCCTGTACAACATTGCAACGGTCGTCCTCGAGCTGCCAACAGGGCTGGTAGGCGATTTCTTTGGAAAGAAGTTCTCGATTCAAGTGGGCGTTCTGCTTCTTTTCTTCCATACGGCTGGCATGCTGTTGCTCTCAGGCCCCTTTCTCGTCGCGCTTTCCCTTGTCGAGGCACTCGCCTACTCCCTTCAATCGGGATCCGAACAAGCACTTTTATATGAAATTGCCCGAAATGCCGGTCAAGGAGAGCGCTTCCTCACCATCAACGCTCGGCTGCTTGCCGCGCAATCAATCGCGACGGGAGTGGCAATCGTACTTGGATCATTCATTGCCCAAGTATCTTGGAGTGCCCTCTACGTATGCGTTTCCGTTTTCTATCTCCTGCAGCTTTTCCTTCTGTATCCCATTGAGAGGATGGAAACGACCCATTCCAAAAACTCTGGGGAGGAAAGGTTTGACGTAGCCAAGATCTTCAGACGCGAAACCTGGAGCATTGGAGAATCCGCTTTTGCGGTGTTGCTTCTTCTAATCGGCACAAGCATGCTCGATGGATTCTATGGGAGTTATTACAACTTGAATCAGTTGGTATTCGACGCATTTGATGCTCCCGTCTCCATAATAGGAATCTTTTTCGGTGCATCCTATGCAGTAAATGCGACGGCCTACATTGCAGCAGATTTCTTCTCATCGCGTTTCGGGAAAAGAAATACCATGCTCGGCTCGATGCTAATCGAGGCCGGTCTTTTCATGATTCTTCCGTGGTTCGCTTCAAATCCGCTGTGTTTGTTTGGCCTTAGCATGGTGCTTTGTTTTCTCCCAGAAGTGGTGTACATCACTTCGGAAAACTTAATCCAAGACGCGATAGCGGACGATCTCCGCGCGACGATCCTTTCCGTCGCGTCTCTGGTAAGGGCTCTCTTTTCTGCAATGTTTTTCTCCATATTTGGATATGTGTTGGGGTTATATCCCATTCAGATAGCGCTCGGTGTTATTGGCGCAATCGCGATAGCAATTACCGCCGTTGTTTCTTTAAATGCAGGCGCGCGTCTATTCGGATGTTCTGCACAAGGCGGGCTTTAAGACGGTGACGGTCAAGTTCGTCCGCGTGGAGCAGTCCGATCCCTCCAACCCCGCCGAGTCCCAGGTGGTCACCTACAACCTCTAGCTCACCAGGGCCGTCCGCACGCCCAGTCTCCCCATAACTTGCGGTGAAATAGTTCCTGTTTTACGGCCCAGCTGGCTCCAGCAGGAACTATTTCACCGCAACTCAGAATCAGTCGGGGGTGCGGATTACGCGGATGAAGTTGCCAATCAAGGGTGCGGATTACGCAAATTTACACTTGACGTTCATCTCGGGTGGGCCTATAAATACATGTGATGGGTTGTTATCCCTTTGGGGAGCATGGCCATCCGGATTCCGTTCGTTATTCAATTGCACATATATTCGGGTGTCACTTTAGGGCATGACCGTAGGCAAGTAGGGTGCTGCTTTCTGCCGAGGTCATGCCCTTTTTGTTCAGCTCCGAATGAGTGCCCTATCATCAAGAGAGGAGGTGCATCGATATGCTGGCGATCAGAAAGCTCAACAATAACGCCGTGATTTGTCGAGATAGTCGCGGTCGCGAGGTCGTGGCGCTCGGCAAGGGTGTCGGCTTCGGTGGTGACTTCCCCCGGGAGCTCGCGATGGACCATATCGAGCGCACGTTCTATAGCATCGATGCCGAGGGGCAGCGTATCATGCAGGATCTTCCTGCCGATGTGGTGCTGTTTACGGCAAAGATCATGGATATTGTAGAGAACGAGCTGCCTTACGAACTCAGTCCCAACGCCGTGCTCATCATGGCCGACCATATCGCCTTTGCGATTGCGCGGCAGAGGAAGGGCATTCGTTTTGATATGCCCCTTACCTATGATGTGCAGCAGCTTTATCCGCTGGAATACAAAATCGGCCGCTACATTACCGCGCGCGTGCGGCAGGAGTTGGGCGTCGAGCTGCCGCGCGAAGAGGTGGCAAGCATCGCCATGAATCTGGTCAATGCAAAGACTGGGGCAGAGGTTACTGTGGCAAGCGATCGCGCCCAATCGTTTGAGCGCCTGCTCAACGATGTCACTGATATCGTCGAGTACGATTTCCGTACCATCATCGATCGGGAGTCTTTTGAGTTCTCACGGTTTGCGACACACGTGCAGTATCTGTTCAAGCGTATCAAGGGTAACGATAGCCTCAGCAGCGCCAATTTGCCGCTTTATGCGAATTCGCGCGAGGAGTTTCCCGAGCTTGCGCAATGCATCGACCACATCTGTACCTATATGAAGCGGGAATGGCATACGGAGCTCACCGACGAGGAGAAGCTTTACTTCATGCTCCATGTCAACCGTATCTGTACGAAGGCGGAATCCGGCACAGCCGGACGCTGACAACCCAGGCCAGAAGGATTGTAACCTGTGTTAGGGCAGGGCATGACCTCCGAAAGTACGAGAACCATCTCGTGCCACGACGATTCGTGGCGTAAAAGGAGGAATGATGACTAACTATCAAAAACTCGCCCAAAGAATCATCGAAGAGGTGGGCGGCAAGGCGAATGTTTCAAGCGCGACGCATTGCATGACGCGTCTGCGCCTCGTTCTTAAGGACGAGGGGCTTGCAGATGACGCCAAGCTCAATGCGATTCCCGAAGTGATTAGCGTGGTGCACGCTGGCGGCCAGGTGCAGCTCGTAATCGGGCCGACCGTCGACAAGGTCTACGGCGCGGTATGCAGGGAAGGCGGCTTTGAAGTCCAGACGGCGATTGATGAAGATCTGGACGCAGCAGAGAGGCTTCCCTGGAAGGAGCGGTTCGCTCCGAAGCGCATCGGCAATCTGATTCTCGATGCGGTGAGCGGCTCTATCGCTCCCATTCTGCCCGTGTTCTGCATCGCGGGTATCTTCCGCATGTTCACCATTTTGCTTGGTCCGGAAGGCGCGGGCCTTCTAGCCGCGGAGGGCAGCATGTACCGGCTCTTCACCTTGGTGGGAGACGCGGCATATTACTTCCTGCCGATCTTCGGTGCCTATGCGGCGGCCAAGAAGTTCCAGACGAGTCCTGTGCTCGCGCTCATGACGGCTGCTATTATGATTCATCCGAGCATGCTCGCTATCGTCGAGGAGGGCGCTCCGTTCGACGTCTACGGCATCCCCATGACGCTGGTGAATTACACACAGTCGGTGCTTCCCATCATCCTTATCGTGTGGATTCAGTCCTACGTAGAGGGGCTTATCAAGAAGCATTGCCCTGACATGCTGCGCATCCTCGTGATTCCAGTGGGGACCATGCTCATCATGCTGCCGCTTGCACTCTGCGTCTTCGGCCCCGCCGTCTCCTTCATTATGGGCATCATCGCCGATATCATCATCTGGCTCGGCGCGAACGCCGGTCCGCTGTGCGGTCTGGTGGTCGGTGCGACGTGGAACCTCGTGATCGCTACCGGCATGCATGTGCCGATTCTCACCGCTATGATGCCCGGCTGGCTTGAGGTGGGCTATGACGCCGTGTGCACTCCGGGTACGACGGTGGTTGTTTACGTGACGCTTGCGGTCGCGCTCGCCTACGGCATCCGTGCAAAGGGCAAGGCTAACCGTCAGCTCGGTTGGACTACCTTCGCTACCTATGCGCTCGGCCGCGTATCCGAGCCCATCATTTACGGCATCCTCTTGCGCGATAAGAAGGCGCTCGCTTGGTCGATGATCGGCGGCGCGGCCGGCGGCCTTGCATGCGGTCTGCTCAACGCGCGCATCTTCGTCTTCTCGGGAGTCGGCTTCCCGTGGATGAACGTCATCAAGTTCAGCCAGGACATCATTCCGGGCGCCATCAGCTGCGCGATTGGCTTTGCGGTGACATTCGCCCTCTGCATGGTCTTTGGCTTCGACAATCGCGAATCGGGCGAGAAGGAAGCCGAGGAGGCCCTTGAGGCTTAAGCGCTGCATCTAGAAGGGTGCCTTAGCGCAACGAGTCTCTTCTCGGAACTGGGGCCCCATGAACCCGGACGGGCACCGCTGCATGGTGGTGCCCGTTCGCACTAAAAGCAAGATAAGGAGGACTCCCATGCCATTGCGTTCTGATTTCCTCTGGGGCGGCGCGCTTTCCGCCAACCAGTGTGAGGGTGCCTGGGACGAGGGCGGGCGGGGGCTCGCCAACGCGGATCTTCTGCCGTACGGGCGGGACCGTCTCGCCGTCATCAGGGGTGACGACGTTCCGCTCGAGCCGCTGTCCGACCATTACTACCCGGCCCAACAGGCCATCGATTTCTATCATCATTACCGCGAGGACATCGCGCTCTTCGGCGAGATGGGCTTCAAGGCTCTGCGCCTCTCCATCGCATGGAGCCGTATATTCCCCAACGGGGATGACTCCGAACCCAACGAGCAGGGCCTCGCGTTCTATGAGGATGTGTTTCGCACCTGCCTCGAACAGGGCATCGAGCCGGTGGTGACGCTCAACCACTATGACGTGCCCATGCATCTTGTTACGGCATACGGCGGTTGGCGCAACCGCGCTCTCGTGGGCATGTTTGAGCGCTTCGCTCGCACTGTGTTCGCACGTTACCGCAATCAAGTGCGCTCTTGGCTCACGTTCAACGAGATCAACATCATGACCTCTGCGTGCTTCATGGCGGCAGGCATCGTGTTTGATGAGGGGGAGGACCGCTACGTCTCCGTTCATAACGCGGTGCATCACGTGCTCGTGGCGAGTGCTTGCGCGGTGCGCGCCTGCCATGAGATCATCCCTGGTGCGCAAATCGGCTGCATGCTCAATGCGGGTATTTTCTATCCTGCTACCTGCAACCCTGCCGACGTTAAAACGGCTCAGGACGAGAATCGCAAGCACTACATGTTCACCGACGTGCAGGTGCGCGGCCACTATCCGTGCTACATGCTCACGGAGTATGAGCGTCAAGGGTTCGCGATTCCTTGGGCGGAGGGCGATGAGGAGGTCCTTGCGCAGAATCCGGTGGACTTCGTGGGCTTCTCTTACTACTCGACGCGCGTGGCGCAGGCAAACACCGAGGGGCAGTTCGACTCCAATCTACTCAAGAGTGCCCCCAACCCTTACCTCAAGATGGAGCCATGGGGCAGATTCATCGATCCCGCAGGGCTGCGCATCACCATGAACGACATATACGACCGGTACGAAAAGCCGCTCTTTATCGTGGAGAACGGTCTCGGAGCCCCGGATGAGCCGGATCAGAACGGCTTTGTGGATGATGGATACCGTATCGATTACCTGCGCGAGCACATCCAGGCTATGAAGGACGCCGTCGAAATCGACGGGGTGGACCTCCTGGGCTACACGTGCTGGGGACCGATCGATCTGGTTTCGGTCGCAACGGGCCAGATGCGCAAGCGCTACGGTTTCATTTATGTCGACCTCGATGACGAAGGACACGGCACACGTCGGCGCAGCAAGAAAAGATCGTTCGAGTGGTATCGCAAGGTAATTGCCTCAAACGGCGAGGACCTGAGCTGAGCTTTCCTCAGGGGCCGGACCGCGACATGGGGTCGCGGTCCGGCCCCTTTGCGACGAATGAAGCAATCAGGTCAAAGCAGCTAAAAAAGACACGTCCCAAAAAGACTGCCCGTGTGGGTTTGGCTAGGTTCGGGCGCTGTCCGCGCCGTGGGGTAAAATCGTTCAGTCAGAACACGAACCCGCATCGGAGCTCATCACATGGCATTCGTCCATCTGCACAATCACACTGTTTTCTCCATGCTCGACGGCGCAACCCGTATCCAGGATATGGTCAATCGTGCCGTTGAGCTGGGCATGCCCGCCGTGGCCATTACCGACCACGGCTACATGTACGGCGTACCCGACCTGGCGCTGGCCTGCGACGCCGTCAACCACAACACGCCCGAGTACAAAACCTGGAGCCACGACAAGGCCTTCCTGGAAAAGGACCGCCGCGACGAGCTGGTGGAGCCCGATCCCGAGGCAAACCCGCGCGAGCATGCCCAGTACGTTAAGGACATGGCCATGTGGGACGAGAAGGGCAACATCGACGAGCTCAAGCCGCCCCTGGTCATCAAGCCCATCTTTGGCTGCGAGGTCTACTTTACGCCGGACGAGACGCTCGCCCGCGACCACAAGCCCGAGCTCTACCACATGATCCTTCTGGCCAAGGACCAGGAAGGCTACGTCAACCTGATGCAGACGGTTTCCGAGGCCGCCGTGCAGGGCTTTTACTATAAGCCGCGCGTGACGCTCGACAACCTGCGCCGCCACGCCAAGGGTATGATCTGCACGAGCGCCTGTATCGCGGGCATCATCCCCAAATACATCGACCGCGGTGACATGGAGGGCGCCATCAAGTGGGCCGAGACCTTCCGCGACACCTTTGACCCCGGCGACTTTTACATCGAGATCCAGGAACACGGCATCACCACCGACAACGGCCTGACCGACGAGCAGATGGACCGCACGCTCATCGATATCGCCAAGCAGGTGGGTGTCAAGGTCATCGCCACCAACGACTTCCACTACCTGCGTCGCGAGGACGCGCCCGTACAGGACGTCATTATGTGCATCGGCATGAACGCCAAGGTCGACGACCCCAACCGCATGCGCATGACCGGCTCGGAGTTCTATATGAAGACCGAGGAGGAGATGCGGGCGATGTTCCCGTATTGCCCCGAAGCCTGCGACAACACGCTCGAGATCGCCGACAAGTGCTACGTTGAGCTGGACTGGGACTCCATCATCCTGCCGCGCTTCCCGCTGCTCGATCCCGGCGAGACGCACGAGAGCCAGTTCCGCCGCGAGTGCGAGAAGGGCCTGCGCCAGCACTACGGCGACGACTGGGCCACGCGCGAGATTGGTGGCGTCAACATCAAAGAGCGCTTTGAGTACGAATACAAAGTCATCTGCGACAAGGGCTTTGCCGCCTACTTCTTGATTGTTGCCGAGTACGTGCAATGGGCCAAGGACAACGGCATCGGCGTCGGCCCCGGCCGTGGCTCGGCCGCCGGCGCTATCGTCGCCTACGCCATGAACATCACCGCGTTCGACCCGCTCGAGAACGGTCTGATGTTCGAGAGGTTCCTGTCCCCGCAGCGTACCGAGATGCCCGATATCGATATGGACTTCGACGATGAGCGGCGCCTCGAGGTCGTGGAGCACGTTCGCCAGCTCTACGGCCCCGAGAAGGTCACCCACGTCATCACCTACTCGACCATTAAGGCCAAGCAGGCCATCAACGACGCCGCTCGCGTCCTGGACTACCCGGTCTACATGGGCCAGCGTCTGTCCAAGATGGTCTCGAGCGACCCCAAGGTCAAGCTCAAGCAGGTGCTCGAAAAGCAACCCGGCAAAGAGGACCTGTTTAACCCCGATTTTGCCGAGGCATATAAAAAGGACGACGACGCCCGCCGCATCATCGACACGGCGCTCTCAATCGAGGGCCTCACCCGTGGCGAGGGCGTGCATGCGTGCGCCGTTCTGATCTGCCGCGACCCCGTCAACGAGCACGTGCCCACCAAGCTCGACACCAAGGGCGGCGTCGAGATTACCCAGTACGAGGGCCATACCGTTGCCGACATGGGCTTGCTCAAGATGGACTTCTTGGGCCTGCGCACGCTGACTGTTATCTCCAAGGCCAAGGCAAACATCAAAAAGAACTTCGGCATCGACATCAAAGAGGAAGAGATTCCCTTTGACGATCCCGAGATCTTTAAGCTCATGGGTTCCGGCCACACCGCCGGCGTCTTCCAAGTCGAGTCCGCCGGCATGACGGCCACGATCAAGAACATGAAGCCCACCGAGTACAAGCACGTCGTAGCATTGATCGCCCTGTACCGCCCGGGCCCGCTGGGCGCCGGCATGGTTTCGTCCTACATCAACCGTATGAACGGCAAGGAGCCGGCGGTCTCCTACGACGACCGCCTGGACGACATCCTGGGCGAAACCTACGGCACCATGGTCTACCAGGAGCAGGTTATGCTCATCTCCGTCGAGATGTGCGGCTTCTCCAAGGGCGAATCGGACTCGCGTATCCGTAAGCCCGTGGCTAAGAAGAAAATCAAGCTGCTCACGTCGACGGTGCTCCACTGGGAGGATGGCTCCGACGAGACCACCTACGACCACTGGATGAACGGCGCCATCAAGAACAACTATACGCGCGAGGTCGCCCAGAAGATTTGGGACGATGTTCTCGAGTTCGCGTCCTACGCCTTCAACAAGTCGCACTCCGCCGGCTACGCCATCTTGGTTATGCAGACGGCGTGGCTCAAGGCGCACTATCCGCACGAGTACATGGCGGCCGTTCTGACGTCCTATACGGGCAAGACCGACAAGATCGTGCACTACGTCTCGGCATGCCGTCACGACGGCATCCCCGTGCTGTCGCCAGATGTCAACGAGTCCGGTACCGAGTTCACGGCTACCAAGGAGGGCGTGCGCTTTGGTCTGGCCGGCATCCGCGGCGTGGGCACCGGCGTGGCGCAGGCGATTATCGCTGAGCGCGAGGCGGGCGGCCCGTTTAAGACGCTGCACGACTTTGTCGAGCGCGTGGACTCGAGCCAGGCCAACCGCCGCGTGATCGAATCGCTCATCAAGGCAGGCGCCTTCGACTCCACGGGGTATCCGCGTCGCCAGATGATGCACTTTGTGGATAAGAACAACCCCGAGAACATCATCGATGCCGCGGTGAAGCGCCAGAAGGATCGCGCGAGCGGTCAGACGTCGTTCTTTGATATGTTTGGCGACGTTGAGGGCTCGGGCTTTGAGGTGAGCGTGCCCGATCCGGATGGTCAGGAGTGGGACCGCCACCTTAAGCTGAGCCAGGAGAAGGAGGTTCTGGGCATCTATGTCTCGGACCACCCGCTGCGCCCGTTTGAGTATGCACTAGCCAAGGCGCGCGACTTCTCGTTCTCGCAGATCGATACCGGCTACGAAGTCCAGAATCCTACGGGCGGCACCATCAACCAGGAGATTCCCGAGGGCAAGGCGCTGTGGTGGGCCGGCATGGTCTCGAGCGTGTCCAAACGCGTGACCAAAAACGGTGACCCCATGGGCATCGTGCAGCTCGAGGACATGGAAGGCGAGGCCACCGTCGTCGTGTTCCCCAAGACCTATAAAGAGGCCGAGGGGTACCTGTACGGCGAGGTCGATCCCGAGACCGGCGCGCAGCTGTCCGATGCCTTTGTGCGCATTAAGGGCAAACTCGAGCGCTCGGACCGCGGCGACCAGATCATCGCGCAGGAGATCGTGCCGCTCGAGCTCAACGAGGAGAACAACAAGCCCAAGGTGTTTGAGGTCATGGTGCCCAACAGCCGCTTTAGCCAGGGCAATATGGCGCGCCTGGCCACGGTGCTCACCGCTAACCCGGGCGGCGACCGCGTGGAGATCTTTATCGAGCAGGTGGACGGGCGCGTGCTGCGTGCCGAGGTACCTGCCAAGGTCAACGCGCGTTCGATTCCGCTGCTGGCCGAGGCCAAGGCCATTGTGGGTAACCAGGGCCGCGTGACGGTGATCTAAGCTACCCCGGGTGAGATTGGAGGAAGTGATGGCGCAGGGGACGTTTGTGCAGGCGCTTCGCAAAGAGGCGGCGTTGAGCGGCACCTTTATGAAGGGGCGTTCGCTCATGCTCAACGGCGCCGTGCTGTCGATCGAGGACAGCGGCTCGCGCTTCTCCAAAAACGTGACGGTTGAGGGCTCGGTGCGCGGCTCGCGCGGCGACCTGTACAAGACGCACGTGGCGCTCGACATGGACGAGCACGAGGTGATCGACTACGACTGCGATTGTCCCGCCGCCTATCGTTACCCCGGTATGTGTAAGCACGCTATTGCCACGGCGCTGGCGTATTTGGATGCCAGCGGCGCCGAGCCCGTCGAAGGTTTGCGCACGCCGGTTCGCACGTTTACGGCGCAGCCGAAACAGCCCGCGCGCGCCGCGTCCGCCGCGCCGGCCGTCAACCCCAACTTTCCCTTCCCGGCGCCCGTCCCCACGAGCCCGAGCCTTGTGGCGGCGCTTTCCGATCTTTCGGACGCGCGCATGGATGAGCTGGCGAGCATGCGCCGCAAGCTTGCCGGTGCCGTTGATCCCGACGCCCCCAAAGCGGCGCTGGAGCCCTCGTTGGTGCCGTACTACAATCCGCTGTTCGCTGACCGCTTTAGCTGGGCGCTCGAGTTCCGCATTCGCTGTGGATCGGTCTCCTACGTGGTCAAGGACATCGACGGCATGGCCGATGCCTACGTGCGCGGCGGCACGTTCTCCTATGGCAAGAAGCTCACGTTTGTCCATTCACCTGAGGCCTTTGACGAAACATCGGCAAAGCTGCTCAACCTTGTTGCGACGACAGTTGCCTATCTCGATGACATCACAAGCTCGCGTTCGGCGTCGTACGACTTTGTCCGCAGCGGTTTTGTTGCCGAGCGTCAGTTGCCGCTGTCCGAGCATAGCATCGTATATGTGCTGGACCTGCTGCGCGGCCAGACCATCTCCTTTGAGCCCGCCTGGTCGCGGGGGATGACGACGCATCGCACCTACGACGTGGCGGTTGAGCTGTCTCCGCAAGGGGAGGACGGGGCATCCGCTAAGCGTCCACCGCTGCTTGCCGCCAAAATCGCGCCGGCGGCTGGTGGTAGCTATGACCTGCGCCTGCCCGCCGATATGTACTGCTTTGCGTCGGGCGATGCCGCCTACTTGGTTGACACGCGCCGCGCGCGCCGTACCGACGCTGCATTTGCTCAGCATGCCGCACCTTTTTTGTCGCGCTTGCTGCCGTGCCGCACGCCCGCCCATATCGCCGCCGAGCAGGTGGGGGAGTTCTGCCGTATGGCGCTGCCCATTTTGCGCGACTATACCGACCTTACCGCGCCCGCTGCGCTCGATACCGTGGCGCCCGAGCCGAGCTTTGCCATGGCAATCGGCGTCGACGATGGGCTCGTGACCTGCAAGATTACGGTTACCTACGGTGACTGGTCGGCGGATCTCTTTGGCCTGGGCGCTCCGGGCAGCCCCTTCGAAGAGCAGCGCCCCGGTGTGCCACCCCGCGACGAGGTGGCGGAGTTTCGCGTTATGGATACGGCGGCCCTGTACTTCGATTTCTACGAGGGCGGTCTGGCGTTTGAGGAGCGCGATGACGCCCGCTTGTTCTGCCTGCTGACCGAGGGCCTGTCCGCCCTGTCCGAGCTGGGTGAGGTCATGCTTAGCGACCGTCTGCGCCAGATCTCGGTCCGCCCCGCGCCCAAGCTCTCGGTTCGTGCGACCGTTAAGAGCAATCTGCTCGATGTCGAGCTGGGCGCGAGCGGGCTTTCGGCCGCGGACCTTGCCGTCTATCTCGATTCGTACAAGCGCCATCAAACGTTTGCGCGCCTTACGTCCGGCGACATCATTCGCCTGGACGAGGGGGCGCGCGCCGCGTTTGGCCTTGCCGAGGACCTGGGTGTCGATGCCGTCGACCTGCTCGACGGCGTGTCGCTTCCCGCGTCGAGTACCCTGTTCGTCGACAGCATGCTCGCACGCACGCCGGCGCTCGAGGCCGATCGCGACGCTGCGTTCCGCCGTACCGTCGAGCGCCTGGATACGCTCGGCAAGATGGACTTTACGGTGCCGGCATCGCTCAAGGCAACGATGCGCGGCTACCAGGTCGACGGATACCAGTGGCTCGGCTCGCTCGAACACCTGGGCCTTGGCGGCATCTTGGCCGACGACATGGGCCTGGGCAAAACGCTCCAGATGATTGCGCATATTCTGGCGCGCGTGGAGGCGGGGGACACCAAGCCCACGCTCGTGGTATGCCCGGCCTCACTCGTGTACAACTGGACTGCCGAGCTGGAGCGCTTTGCCCCGTCGCTCGATGTGTGCGCCATTGTGGGCGCCAAGGCTCAACGCCGCGTGCAGATCGCCGGCGTGGCCGAGCATAGCGTGGTCGTGACGTCGTATGACCTTATGCGGCGCGATATCGACGAGTACGTCGAGCAGGATTTTGCCCGCGTGGTGCTCGATGAGGCCCAGTACATTAAAAATCCGCTCACGCAGGTGGCGCGCGCCGCCAAGCGCCTGCCTGCCGGCGTGCGCTTTGCCCTGACGGGCACGCCCATCGAAAACCGCCTGTCCGAGCTCTGGAGCATCTTCGACTTTTTGATGCCGGGCCTTTTGGGGACGCGCGAGTCGTTTGCCAAGCGCTTTGAGAGCCCCGTCGAGCATGCCGAGGGCGATAGCGCCGCTCGCCTGCAGGCGCTCGTGTCGCCGTTTGTGCTGCGTCGCGTTAAGGAAGACGTGGTGGCCGACCTGCCCGAAAAGATCGAAGACACGGTGATGGCACAGCTTACCGGCGAGCAACGCAAGCTCTACCTGGCCAACCAGGACCGCATCGCCCAGCAGGTGCAGCACCGCGAGGCTGGGGAGTTTAAGAAGGACAAGCTCAAGGTGCTCGCCGAGCTCACCAAGCTGCGCCAGATCTGCTGCGACCCGCGTCTACACTACGAGGATTACAAGGCGGGGAGCGCCAAGCTCGATACGTGTATGGAGCTCGTGCACGGTGCGCTCGACGGTGGTCATCGCATCTTGCTGTTCAGCCAGTTTACGGGTATGCTCGATATCATCGGTAAGCGCTTGGCCAAGGAGGACATCGCCTTCCTTAAGCTCACGGGCGCTTCGTCTAAGGAGAGCCGCGCCAAGATGGTCGCGCAGTTCCAAGCGGGCGAGGTTCCGGTCTTTTTGATTTCGCTCAAGGCGGGCGGCGTGGGCCTTAACCTGACGGCGGCCGACGTGGTCATCCACTACGACCCGTGGTGGAACGTGGCAGCGCAGGACCAGGCGACCGACCGCGCGCACCGTATTGGCCAGCAACATACCGTGACCGTGTACAAGCTCATCGCCAAGGACACGATCGAGGAGCGCATTATGCAGATGCAGGAGTCCAAGCGCGACCTGGTCAACAGCGTGCTCGGCGGCGACGGCATCTCGTCGGCGCTGTTTACCCGCGAAGATGTTCTGGCGCTGCTGGGCGGCGACGGGCGCTAACCCGCTCGGGTGGGGCCGCCAGGGCGGATAGCGCACGCTGCCCCATCGTCCCCGCCCGTTATGTGTTCATTTGCAATGCCGTGGATGGTTTGTCTGCCTTTGGGCATAAGAACCATCAAGAACATTGGCACGTCAGCAAAGGAGAACATCATGGCGAAATTCTTTAAGGACCCCGACGGTAAGCTCATTGCCGCCCTTGGCAACGACGTTGCAACCCCTGCCGGTTGCACGGAACTGACCGCAAACACTGAGGACGCGGCGCACGAGAAGCACGTGCCTGTTGTCGAGACCGAGCGCGACGGTCACGTGATTCGCGCACGCGTTGGCTCGGTCGAGCACCCCAGCCTGCCCGAGCACTATATTGAGTGGATCGCCCTTGAGGCCGAGGGCCGCTTAGAGGTCCATTACCTTGAGCCCGGCATGAAGCCCGCGACGTTTTTTGCCGGCGGTTCCAAGACCGGTACCGTCTATGCCTACTGCAACCTGCACGGGCTGTGGTCCGCGACGTTCTAGGAGCGCGCCCCCGCTCGGGGTATCATAGCTAGCATATGCACATGCGAGCGCCGACTGCATCATGCGGCCGGCGCTTTTACTACGATTTCGATGGTTTACGACGGAAAGGGCTGAGCCATGAAGCTCGCGCTTGCACAGATCGATATGCGCCTGGGTGATATTGAGGGCATTTGCGGCCGCATCGAGGACCAGGCTCGTCTGGCCCACGAGCGCGGGGCGCGCGTGCTGTGCGTTCCGGCTCCGCTCTTTATGGGCGCCATGCCCGGTGGCCTGGTGGGCGCTGCCGACTTTGAGCACGACGTGCTTGCCGGCTTGACTGGTGTCGCCGAGCGCATCCAGGAGCTTGACATGATCTGCATCGTGCCCGCGGCGGTTTCGTTTGAGGGTCAGCCGCTGCTCGACTACATGATGCTCAAGGACGGTCATGTGGTGCCGGCGCGTTCGAGCATTGCCCTGCAGCGTGGCGAGAACAACGACACGCGTTGGGCGCCGCCGGTGTTCGACGTGGACGGCGTGCGCATCGCCGTGATTTTTGACTTGGACCGCGAACTCGAGATGTTGCCGACCGGTGTTGACCTCATTGCGTATTTCCAATTCAATGCGTTTGACATGACCGACCGCGAGACTGCCGCCATTGCCGCCGTTCGCAGCGGCGCCTACCGCAAGATCGCATCCAAGCGCAGCGTGTGGTTTGCCTGTATGGCGCCGGTCGGTGCCTATGACGAGTCGGTGTATACCGGCGGTTCGTTTGTGCTCGACGACTGCGGTCGCGTGGTGGCCCAAGCGCCGTGTTTTGAGGAGAGCCTGCTGGTTCAGGAGATTCAGCGCGGCGTGATGCTCGATGCCCTGGAAGATCACGAACTGACCGAGTTCCGTTCCGAGGAGTGGCTGTGGCAGGCACTGGTGCTCGCCGTGCGCGACAACGCCCGGGCCCACGGTGCGTCGCGCGCCGTGGTGGCACTCGAGGGCGACTTGCCGTCGTCCCTGCTGGCGGCGCTGGCCGTCGACGCTCTGGGCCCGCGTAATGTGATTGGCCTGGTGCTGGGGCGCAACCGTATCTTTACGCCGGCGCAGGAAGAGGCCGAGGCTGCCCGCTGTGCCGCCGTCCGCGCCATCGCCGAGCGTCTGCACATTCGCACCGTCGAGCGCGATGCACCGGATGCGGCGCGTGTGCTCGATCGCGACGTGTCGGCGGGCGATGCAGAGCGCCTGCGCTCGCGCACGCTGGGCCTCATGCTGGAGGACACGGCGCTCGAGCTGGGTGCGATGGCGCTGAGCCCGCTGTCCAAAACCGAGTACGCGCTGGCGGCGCCGGCGCTTTGCGGCGGCTACCAGGGCGATTACGCGCCCTTTGGCGATGTGTACCTGTCGACGCTTGAGTTTGTGGCGCGTGTGCGCAATCGCACGTCTGCCGTGGTACCCCAAGAGCTCGTGACGCTCAACGCGGTGGAAGATTGTATGGAGCGAGTGCTGGCGCAGGCGCTCTCGACGCTCGACGGTCCGGTCGATATGCTCGACCGCGCGGCACAGCTGCTCGGCGGGCTCGAGCCGGGTGAGATCGATGGCGCGCTTGAGGCGCACGTGGACCGCAATCGATCTTTCGACGACATCCCGATGGCCGCTGGCAAGCCTGAGGCCTGCTCGCTGCTGCTGATGCTCGTTCGACAGGGTGAGGCTGCCCGCCGCATGTTGCCGACGGCGCCGATCGTTTCGTCCCGTTCGTTTGCCGAGCGCTCCTGGCCGTACATGCTCGCGTGGTCCGACCTGGGGCTTAACGGCAAGGAGCGTATGACGGTCGATTCGCTGGCGCGCGCCGAGGTGCGCCGTTTTGCTGACGAGGATACGAGCGAGCGCGTGCGAAACGAGATGATGGGCGTGCTGGGCGAGCTACTGGGTATTTCGCCCGAACAAATGGAGGAGTTGCGCTCTGAAGACGGTCAGCGTCGTTTACACGAGGGAATGAAAAAGTTCGAGGGCGAGGTTCAGGACGCCATCGATAAGATGATGGGCGGCCAGGGCGGACCGCAAGGTGGTCCTCAGGGTGGCCCGATGCCGCATCCGCCGGTTAATCCCCGACAGTTCCCATTCTTCTCGCAGAACTAAACTGGGGATGGGATTCGCTCTCAACCCCGATACTTCAACTAAGCATCTTGACCCCGTTGTGTTATTCTAGAACAGACGTTCGTGAGTAGTGCGCGGGGCCTTGCCTTGCGCTTGGTAAAAGACGAGGGGAGGTTGGCTTGGTTATTTTGGGCATCGACCCCGGTTTGGCTCATACGGGTTGGGGGATTATCGAGGAGCGGCGTGGCGAGGTTCGCTGCCGTGCCTATGGCTGCATCGAGACCAGCGCAGGCAGTCCGCTCGCGGTGCGCCTGTCGCATATCGCCCGCGACCTCAAGGGTGTCGTGGAGCGTTATCGACCCGATACCGCTGCCATCGAGAGCATCTACTTTGGCGCTAATGTCCGCTCGGCAATCCCCACGGCACATGCCCGCGGTGCCGCGCTCGTGGCGCTTTCGGAGTGCGCGCTCGAGATCGGCGAGTACACGCCTATGCAGATCAAGCAGGCTGTGGTGGGTACCGGTGCCGCAGATAAGCGGCAGGTCGCCTACATGGTGCGCACGCTCACGCAGCTCGATCACGACCCGCATCCCGACCATGCCGCCGATGCCCTGGCCTGCGCCATCTGCCACGTTAACCTCAGCCGTACCCGGGCGCTTACCGGCGGCGAGTTCTATCAACAGAGAGGAACCGGATACTGATGATCTCCCAGCTCCACGGAACGCTTGTCGAGGCCACGATGAGCTCTGCTGTCGTCGATGTGTCGGGCGTTGGCTTTGAGCTCGGCATCTCGGGCAGCACTGCGGCCACGTTGCCGACGCCCGGCGGCGAGGTCCGCCTCTACACGCGTATGCAGGTGCGCGAGGACGCCATGACACTTTTCGGTTTTTCCTCTAAGGATGAGCGCACGATGTTCGATCGGCTCGTGTCTGTCTCGGGCGTTGGCCCGCGCTTGGCGCTCGCCGTGCTTTCCACCTATACCGTGGGGCAATTGTGCTCGCTGGTGATGGCCGAGGACGACAAGGGCATGGCCAAGGTGCCCGGTGTGGGCAAAAAGACAGCTCAGCGTCTGATCCTGGAGCTCAAGAGCACCTTTGCCAAGGACAAGGGCTTTGTGCCGGTCGACGTGATTCCCGGCCAGGTTGCGATGCCCGTGCCCGCTGCCGCTCCCTCAGCCATCGATGACGCCCGTGCGGCGCTCCTTTCCATGGGCTTTAGCCCGCAGGAGACCGATGTTGCCCTGAGCGGGTATGATGGGCAGGATATGCGTGTCGAGGATTTGCTCGGCGCGGCGCTTAAGCGACTCGGAATGGATGCGTGATGTGGGAAGCCGATGACTCTCAGGACCTGTGGGCGACGCCCGGCAACTCGCCGGCGGCATCCATGGCGCACGGCGAGCGCATGGTGGGCTCGGAGCTGACGGCCGAGGACCTCGATGTCGATCGCACTTTGCGCCCCCAGCGCCTGGACGATTACTGCGGCCAGGAGCATATCAAGCAGAGCCTGCGCGTGTTGATCGAAGCGGCGCAGAGCCGTGGCGAGACGCTCGACCACGTGATCTTCTCGGGCCCTCCGGGTCTGGGCAAGACCACGCTGGCTACGGTTATCGCCAACGAGCTGGGCGCTCAGATCAAGACCACGAGTGGCCCCGCCATCGCGCGCACGGGCGACCTGGCGGCCATCCTTACTAACTTGCAGCCGGGTGATGTGCTGTTTATCGACGAGATCCACCGCCTCAACCGTTCGGTCGAGGAAGTCCTGTACCCCGCGATGGAGGACTTTGCCCTCGATATCGTGATTGGCAAGGGTCCGGCGGCGCGCTCGATTCGCCTGGATATCCCCAAGTTTACGCTGGTAGCAGCAACGACCCGCTCAGGCATGTTGACCGGCCCGTTGCGCGACCGCTTTGGCATTTCATATCGCCTGGATTACTACACGGTCGAGGAACTCGCGCAGATTGTGACGCGCTCGGCGACTATCTTGGGCGTGACGATTGACCATCCGAGCGCGCTCGAGATCGGCTCGCGTTCGCGCGGCACGCCACGTCTTGCCAACCGCCTGCTCAAGCGCGTGCGCGATTACGCACAGGTGCGTGGCAACGGCCCTATAGAGCTCGATATCTGCCGCCAGGCGCTCGAGTTCTTCGAGATCGATGAGCTCGGTCTGGACTGGATGGATATTCGCATTTTGGAGACGCTCGCTAAGACGTTCTCCGGTCGCGCCGTGGGACTTACGACCCTTGCCAGCGCGGTGGGCGAGGACCCGGGCACGCTCGAGGATGTCTATGAGCCCTATTTGCTGCAGTGCGGGTTGATGATTCGTACGCCGCAGGGCCGTCAGGCAACCCTTCGCACCTTTGAGCACCTGGGGATTGAACCTACCGTTTAGGGCGCTTTGTTTTGGCGGGCTGTTGAGCTATCGCTGGGCATCGGGTAAACATATCGCCGTTCATCGGTTATGGGCGTTTTACTATTGCGCGCCCGTGCTATGCTGAATTGGTCTTTTTCTCATTCGGTAACGAAAGGACCGCCCATGCCTACTGACATCGAAATCGCACGTTCTGTCACGCCGCTGCCTATTACCGAGGTGGCCAAGAACGCCGGCGTCGACGTTAAGCACCTTATTCCGTACGGCTTCGACAAGGCTAAGGTCGACTATTCACTGCTCAACGAGCCGACTGATCACCAGGCCAAGCTCGTCCTCGTGACCGCTATCAACCCCACGCCTGCGGGCGAGGGTAAGACCACCACGACCATCGGTCTGGCCGATGGCCTGCGCCGTCGCGGCATTAAGAGCGCCGTGGCCCTGCGCGAGCCTTCGCTCGGTCCCGTGTTTGGCGTGAAGGGCGGTGCCGCCGGTGGCGGCTGGGCGCAGGTCATCCCCATGGAGGACATCAACCTGCACTTTACCGGCGACTTCCATGCTATTGGTGCCGCCAATAACCTGCTGGCAGCCATGCTCGACAACCATATTCAGCAGGGCAACCAGCTCGGCATCGACGTTAAGCGCATCACTTGGAAGCGCGTTGTCGACATGAACGACCGTCAGCTGCGCCATGTCATCGACGGTATTGGCGGCAAGGCCCAGGGCGTGCCGCGCGAGGACGGCTTCGATATCACCGTTGCCTCCGAGGTCATGGCGATTTTGTGCCTGTCCACGAGCATCAACGATCTTAAGGAGCGCCTGGGCGAGATCGTTGTCGGCTACAGCTTTGCCGGTGAGCCCGTCCGCGCCCGTGACCTCAAGGCTCAGGGCGCCATGGCGGCCCTGCTCAAGGACGCGCTCAAACCCAACCTGGTTCAGACACTTGAGGGCACGCCCGCGTTTGTCCACGGCGGTCCCTTCGCCAATATCGCCCACGGCTGCAACTCCATCATGGCCACGCGTATGGCTATGCGTTTTGGCGATGTCGCCATTACCGAGGCCGGCTTTGGTGCCGACCTGGGTGCCGAAAAGTTCCTCGACATCAAGTGCCGCATGACGGGCGTTCGCCCCAGCGCTGTCGTGGTCGTCGCCACTGCCCGCGCGCTTAAGTACAACGGCGGTGTTGCCAAGGCCGACCTCAACGACGAGAACCTCGAGGCCCTCAAGGCCGGCATGCCCAACCTGCTGCGCCACGTCGACAACATCCAGAACGTCTACGGTCTACCCTGCGTGGTCGCCATCAACCGCTTCCCGACGGACACCGAGGCCGAGCTCGAGCTCATCGAGTCCGAGTGTCAGAAGCTGGGCGTCAACGTTAAACTGTCCGAGGTCTGGGCCAAGGGCGGCGAGGGCGCGCTCGACCTGGCCGATGAGGTCATGCGCCTGATCGAGCAGCCGAGCGAGCTCAAGTTTGCCTACGAGGACGGTGCCGATGTGGCCGACGCCCTCGAGGCTGTCGCCACTAAGGTCTACCGCGCCGATGGCGTCGACTTTACGCCGGCTGCCAAGCGCCAGCTCGCCGAGCTGCGCGAGAACGGCTTTGGCAACCTGCCGGTGTGCGTTGCCAAGACCCAGTACAGCTTTAGCGACAACGCCAAGGCGCTGGGCGCTCCCGAGGGCTTCCGCATCACCGTGCGCGAGCTCAAGGTTTCCGCCGGTGCCCACTTTGTGGTCGCGCTGACCGGCAGCGTTCTGACCATGCCTGGCCTGCCCAAGGTTCCCGCGGCCGAGAACATCGACGTCGACAACGATGGCAACATCACCGGCCTGTTCTAAGCCTGCTGCTCATAGCCGCTTGCCCGCCCCGCCGCGCCACCAAGGCCCGGCGGGGCTTTTTGTTCCCAAGGGGACGGAAGGATCATTTTAGGACGGCGACAATGTTGCGCAACAAGAATCACTATTTCTCCCGTACGGTGTAGTTGGAAGAATTGCGCGGGCGCATTGCGGCTGCAACAAGAGACGGGAGATGCGATGTATTGCACCAAGTGCGGAGCTCAGATACCCGATGGCTCCATGTTTTGCACGAGCTGCGGAGCACGCGTGGACGGAGTTGAGGACCAGGCGGAGCCTGTGGCGTTTCCGGTAGGGGGTGCGCCGGTGGGCGACCCTGCGGGACGGCACGCTCTTCAGGGTGCCTCGGCTCATATGGAGGTGCAGTCTCGTTATGAGGAATCTATGACCAAGTCAGCCGAGGTCGCTCAACCGTTTGTTCCGACGCCGCAGCCAAAGAAACCCAAGCACAAGGGCCGTATCGTCGCTGCCGTTATCGGCGGTGTTGCCGTTGTCGCCATTGTCGCCGCTATCGTGATCGTGCCGCGTATCGGCGCATCTTCCGAGGTAACTTCGGGTGGCAAGGGCTACGTTGTCTGCGCATGCGAGACCAAGATTCTCCCCAAGAACAGCAAGGGTAAAAAGCTCAAGAGCTATACCGTCGAGCTGGCGCCGGTGTCCGGCAAGGGTAAGAGCTGCACCATTAAGGTCGATGGCGAGGACGGCTTTACCATGGAGGACTTTGGTGAGCTGCCCGATCAGAAGTACCAGATGACCATCACCTCGGGCAAGGGCAAAAAGAAGAGCACGACCACCATGAAGGTCGACTATACCAAGGAAGGTTCGGACGCCCCCAAGAATGTCGAGCTCACGCAGTCCAAGAAGGAGGCCAAGGCGTCTGCCAAGGCGGCGGTCAAGACGGCAGATGAGCTGTTCACCGATAAGATTCTCGAGTACCAAAAGAAGTACGGCGAGGGCGAGGCTGTCGGGTTCGATGAATATGCGTATGGAGCCCAGGGTCTTGCTTACGCCAAGCTCATTGACTTTGATGGCGATGGTCAAGATGAGCTGCTGATTGAGTATTCCGATGAACCGGTGGACCGTGGGGATAACGCAGCCGCTGCGCATCTTGAGGTCTGGGCGTATAAGAATGGCGAGATTGAGAAGGTCTACACGCCAGAGGTAAACGTATCTCATCAGGAGGCGTGTGTGTCTGTCTGGCTTGATGAATACGAGGGCAAGATTGGTTTTTCGCAGTGGTATGACCATGGGACAGCAATTAAGCAAAGCGATCTCTCTGGCAAAAGTGGTCCTTCTGCTCACGAATACCAAGTTAAATTCATTGGCTACGACGGCAAGTCATTCAAAGCCATGACCGACCTTGTTGCCCCGAATGAAGTCGGTTCTGCCTCTTTGGGCGGTTTTGGTTTCTTGTATGCCGACGAGAGCTCGGTTAACAGCACCATTGGCACGGTCGCCACGACGCTGGAGCAGCTGAAGTCGAAGGATGCCGGCGACGATGCGCAGGTGAGCTACGAGGCCGTCTCTGCCACGCAGGATGTCGACTTTACGGCAGCGGTTGGCGAAGGCCCGCTGGACCCGTCCCCCGATGACACGTGCCAGATCACGGCTACGTGGACCTATCCCCAGGTGAAGGGGCAGGGCGTGGGCGTCGCCAAGTTTAACAAGGATATGGTCCAGCTCGTCGCGGATACGCTCGACGCGAGCAAACAGGCCTCGATGGACGACGAGGACAGTCGCGTGACCATGATGTACACCGCCGAGATCGTCTCGATCGATGGCGATATTGCCTGCGTGCGAACCTACACCGATAGCTATCAACCTCCGTATCGATCGGAGCGAGTGACAAGGTCGGCGTACTACAACCTCAAGACGGGCGAGCAGGTTTCGCTCGAGGACTCGCTTGCGCAGCACGGGCTTTCGTTTGATACCCTCAAGAGCGAGGCCAAGCAGGCAATTAAGACGGCAAAGCCGGATATAGACTCCGTGTCTGAGGACAACATCGACGATGACGATAACTACACCGAGGATCATTTCTACTACGACGGCAAGGGCTACATCATCGTCCTCGATACTGGTGAGTTTGACTGCATGGCATGGGATACCCACGACTTGGTTGCGCATGCCTTCGATTCGAACTATTCCTGCGGTCAGGATGTAACGCCCGAGCGAGCCAAGGCCACGTACGTACCCAATGAGTAAGGTAGACCGCGAGGGATAAATTGAACAGTCCCCGGTGACGCAAAACGCAGCGCCACCGGGGACTTTTTGATGCAAATTGGCTCCGAAATAAGCTATCTGGGCCAGCCGCGCCACGAAAAGCGCCCATCTACTACGTTTGCCAGGGTTGGACCGACCATGGAGCGTTTTTTAACAATGCGGCAAGACGTTTACCTGCGGTTTTGTTAATACAAATATGGCTATGGTTGGCACCCTTGGGTTAAACGTAGTAGATGGGCGCATTTTTTGGTGCACAGCCCAAGAAGGGATCATTAGCCGCGCTGGAGGCCGAAGAGTTTGGCGTTGCGCTCGGCGACTATCATGTTGATATCGGCGATTTCCATCTCGCCGTCAATGTAGGGCTGGTAGGTGCCATATGGATCGCCTGCTCCCAAGCTGCAGCTTCCACAGTTATCGCAGCTGCCGTTGCCGCAGCCAGCGAGTGCTAGCTTGATGATTTCCTCGCGCTCGGCACGCGTCGTGTCCTTGATGAGCTTGCTTTTTGCCATGACGTTCCTCGATTCGCTCGTGACCGTCGGCCGCGCATGTCTTGTAGATACCGGCGGGCTTTGCCCATCATAGGCTTTTGCGCGGGTAGAATGCATGGATAACTTGATGCTTACGGGCGACGGAAAGGAATCGTTGCATGGACCAGGATAAGACGACCGTAATGGGTGGCTACGGCTCCCCGCGGACGGGCAATGGCGCCGATGAGACCCGCGTCGTGCCGAATCCCGGCTACGCTGCCCCCGATACGACGCAGGCGTCGGCCGATCCCACGCGCGTTGTGAATTACGGGAACGCGGCGCAGGACCCGTATGGCGCCTCGTCGCAGAGTCCCTACGGAAGCGCGGCGGCAAACCCTTATGATGACTTGCTGCAAAACCCCATTCCGCAACCTCAGCAGACGACATATATGCCGCGCACGGCACAGCCGCGCTACGAGTCGCGCGACCGATATGCGCGCGAGCCGTATCGTGAGTATCCCAAGTCTATCCCTCAGTATGGCGAGGACGAGGAGAAGAAGTCTTCGCGTTCGTCGAGCGTGATCAAAAAAATCCTGATTGTGCTGGCGATCTTCTTTGCCCTGTCGGTTGTGTTTGCCATCGTGTCGGGCATGCTCAACAAGCGGGGCGCCACGACTGATACCACGGCAGGGCAGACCGAGACGACCCAGTCCGGCGCCGTCGACCTGAGCGATATCCCGGGTCAGTACTGGTCTAACGCCAAGAAGCTCCTCAAGTCGCGCGGGGCCGATCTTTCGAATGCCGTGATTCTGACCGATGACGGCTCGACGCCTGTTGTCGACGCCAACTGGGTCGTGACGTCTGCCTACTATAACGACAACGGTAACCTCGAGATTCAGCTCACGCGCAAAGACAGCTTGTCGGGCAATGCGTCCGGCGACCAGGGCACCACGGACAGCTCGAGTTCCAACACGCTGGAGGACCTGAGCAACAAGGCGCAGGAGTTGGGAGACAAGGCCCAAGAGCTGGGCGATACCGCACAGAACCTGGGCGATATGGCAACGAACGCCTGGAATGCCCTGCAAAACGGCATTTCGGGCGCACAGGGAAACTAGCGGTCGAGCGGCTAGAGCCTTAGCAGTGCAAACAAAAACGGGACGCAGGATCGCGTGACCGGGCGCATAGGCGCGTTGGTCGGCGGTCCTGCGTCCCGTTTTGCTGTCGATTACAGCTGCTCGGCCGGACGCTCGGGTGAGCTAAAGCCCGAGTCAAATGTGACGACGCACGAGGCATCGGGCCGGCGCTCGTGCACGATGCGCGTGACGAGCTCCAGCAGCTCCTCGTCGGATATGTCAAAGCCGTCGGGACGCACCAGGTCAAACGAAACGAACCCCTCGTGCTCATGCAAGTCGTGGATGGAGAGCGCGGGGTCGATCTGCATGACACCGCGCTTGACCCAGCCGCGCAGGTCGTCGCCGGTGGTGGCGATGGGGTCGCAGTGCAGTGTGATACCGATGCCCATCTGCCGTTTGATATCGTGCTCGATGGTGTCCAAGATTTCGTGGTGCTCAAACGCATCACCCTCGCCGGGCATCTCCACGTGCGCACTGGCAAATTGGCGGCCGGGGCCGTAGTCGTGCACCATCAGGTCGTGCGTGCCTAGGACCTGCGGATACGACATGATCTTGTCGCGGATTGCCTGGACGAGCTTGGGGTCGGGCGCTTGCCCCAACAGCGGGCTGATGGCGTCGCGCACCAGGCCCATGCCGCTGATGCAGATGAAGATGCCCACGCCCAGGCCTGCCCAGCCGTCGAGGTCAAAGCCGGTCGTCTGCGAAATAAGCGCTGCGGCCAGGACCGAGGACGAGGTAATGACGTCGTTTTTGGAATCCTGCGCCGTGGCGATAAGCGTCTCGGAATCTATGCGGTTGCCCAGCGTGCGGTTGAACGCCGCCATCCAAAACTTGACGAGCATGGACAGAATAAGGGCTGCCATGGAGAGCGCCGAATATGCGGTGGGCGAGGGCTTGATGATCTTGGTGACCGACTCCAGGATCAGGTTGATGCCGACGGCGCAA
>CATXMO010000015.1:0-55896 GCA_958372075.1 uncultured Collinsella sp.
GACGGAAAGCACATTAAGTGCTTTCCTTTGCGTGCGGAACTCGCGACAAACTTAATATATTTCGCCGCCCCTCTGCCAAGCTCGGGAGACGACACGTTGATGTCTGCTTAACTCTGCTCGCTCAGCTAATTACTTTGTTGGGGGTCCACTATTTGCTGGAGAGTGAACTTGCATTGGAGCCTGTCGCTCTTTCCTTGCAAATCTTCCTCGTCAAAATCGAAGATCATGATGGCGCAGTTGGGGAGTTTTGCTGGGAGTTCGAAGCCCTCTGGGGCTGCAGCCTTGATGAATTGGCGGCTGGCGCTGCCGTGGCTTACTGCTAGGAGGGTTTCGATGCCCTCGGCGCCCATGAGATTGGTGAGGGTGCCTACCATGCGCTCCTGCAGGGCATGGCTTCCTTCTCCGCCAAATGGAACCAGGTCCTCGCCGGGGTCCCAGACGTCGGTGGGCAGGACGTCGTGAGGGCCTTCTTCGAAGGTACCGTAGCTGCGCTCGATGATGCCTTCGCAGGGCTCGACCGCGGCGTCCGGGCCGAGGAGTTCGGTTGCGACGAGACTTGCCGTGTCCATAGCTCGGCCTAAGGGCGATGAGACCACTTTGTCCGGGACGACGTCGTGGCCCTTGAGCCATGCGGCCGCCATCCCCGCTTGTTTGCGGCCTAGGTCGGTCAACGGTGAATCACAGCGGCCCTGGACCAGCTTTTTGACGTTGAATTCCGTCTGGCCATGGCGGAGCAGATACAGCCTTTTCATGTTCTCCCCTTCTGTATACATTGCTTTGCCAGCACAGCCCTACTCGTGGGTATGGCCTACGTAGTCTTCATCAATCGTTATCTTGGCAATCGACTTGGGATATTCGGATTCGACCTTCTGGGCCAATGCACGTTTGAGCTCATCGGCGCCCATGCCCAGATCCGAGGGTCGCACGCAATCAAAAATCACATTGGTGTGCGTAGGACCCGGCACACAACGTAGGTCATGAATCGAGAGGCGGTTATCGATCTCCTGTGCCATGGCGTTAATGCGCAAGCGCATGCTCGCCACCTTGGGGTCGTCGGTCACGATGGGGTCGTAATGGAGCGTGACAATCATGCCGTCTTCGTTCCTAAATGCCTGTTCAATGTTGTCGAGCGTGTCGTGACTTTCCAGCGGGCTGGCCTCGGCTGCCATCTCGGCGTGAGCGCTTGCGAACTTTCTGCCTGGGCCGTAGTCGTGAACCATCAAATCGTGAACGCCCAAAACGCCGGGGTAGCTCATGATTTTGTCTCGAATGTGCTTGACCAGCTTAGGATCGGGCGCCTGGCCCAAAAGCGGGCTCATCGTATCCTGGATGAGTTCAAAGCCGCTCCAGCCAATATAGGCGCCAACGGCAAGGCCGACCCATGCATCTAGATTGATATGCGTCACCTGCGAAACAATCGCGCACGCCAACACGGCGCCCGTGGCTAGAACATCGTTCTTGGAATCCTGCGCGGTCGCATGCAGCGTCTCGGACTCAATGCGATCGCCGAGTTTTTGGTTGAGGGCCGCCATCCAAAGCTTTACGACCATCGAAAGCGCAAGGACTGCCACCAGGGCAAGCGAGAACTCGACAGGTTCGGGGTGGATGACGCGCTCAACCGAGGACTTGATAAGCTCAAGGCCGATCAGCAGCACGAGCGCCGCCACGACCAGACCCGAGAGATACTCGTAGCGGCCATGGCCGTAAGGATGCTCGGGGTCGGCCGGCTTGCCCGCCAGCTTAAAGCCAAGCACGCTCACGATGTTCGAGCTGGCATCAGACAGGTTGTTCATAGCGTCCGCCACAATCGAAACCGATCCCGACAGCACGCCAATTGCACCCTTCGCAGCGCAAAGCGCAACATTGGCGAGAATACACACTATGCCCGTCAACGTTCCCACGCGCGCACGGTCGCCCTGCGCACGACGAACAATCCACTCGACCATCCTCATCAGTCCCCACGGTACTACCTATATATCTATTGCTCAAACGGATTGTAGTGTAGCCACTTTGTCCTCCAGATACAAAAAGGCCGCAGCCCACACGGGCCGCAGCCTTGGAATATGACAAAGGAATCGTCCTTTTGTCGCACAGATTTATGCGCTTGCTTCAGCAGCGCTCGCCACTGTTTCGAGCGAATCAGCTGCGTCTTCTGCCGCCTGCATCTTTGTCGGCACCACGCCAAAACAGCAGCTCAGCGCCGCAGACACCGCAAATGCTGCGCCGCCGGCAGCGCAGCACCACAGCAGATTCGAGATGCCGCCCGTGGCAAAGCCAATGACCATAAGAACATTCGTCATACCGATGGTATAAGCCGTAACGTGGCCTACGGCCGCAACAAGGCCTCCGACGGCGCCGCCAACGGCCATGCACGTCAGACACCTGCCATATTTAAAGCCGCATCCGTACAGCGCTGGCTCGCTTACGCCGCCAAGAATACCCGAGATTGAATAGCCCAGCATGAGCGCCTTCTCGTCCTTATCCGCAACGCGGAGCGACGCGCCAAAGGGCATACCCCAAACGGCGAACGTTGCCATCGTCGCGGCGATCAGGATGCACGAATCCGTTCCCACACTCATAAACTGCGCATAGGCGAGCGATAGGACAACGTTGCTGACACCCGCGATCTTAAGAAACTCCCAGCCCGCGGCAAGCCCCATGAGCGTGAGCAGCGACACGATGCCACCGGAATTGCCAAGCATAAACATAAGCTGTCCCAACAGCATGCCCAGATAGCTGCCTGCCGGCGCCGTAACACACAGCGACACCGGAACCATGACAAGCATGGTTGCAAACGGTACAAAAGAAAACGCCACAGCCTGAGGGATAGTGCGCTTAAAGAAACGCTCCACCTGCCATAGCACGGGCACCGAGATGAGAACCGGAATAACAGTCGTCGTGTAATCGTTGACCGGCGCGGGAAGTAGACCATACACGAAAGTCATCGATGCCCCCGTCGTCGATGCGGCATCAACGAGCTTAAGCAGATCGGGCACAATCAATACGCCGCCCAGCATCATGCCCAGCTGCTCCGAGCAACCGAGCTGGCGGGCAGCGGCCCAACCAAGATAAATGGGCAAAAAGTAGTAGCCGGCGTTATACAGCCAGCTGTAAAACAGGCGATAGATTTCGGAATCGGCAGGCCATAGACCAAGCATGCCTTCGCCCATAATGACGGCAACGGTGCGGAACAGCGCCGCGCAGACAATAAACGGCAACGCCGATATCATGCTTTTGGACAGATAGTCCACCACGGCCATGGCGTTTGATGAAACCGTCGTTGTAAACGAGGTGTTAGAAACTTGTGACATGGAACGCCTTTCCCAATGTGACATGCGGACTGTCCCTTTGTCACATCGTGCGGTACTGACCGATTGCGCGGTACTTTTCGTAGCGGAGGTTTGTGAGGGTCGCGTCGTCGAGCTGCCCAAGCGTATCGAAGGCATCAAATGCCGAGGACATGACGACACCGGCGATCTCCTCATGCGACAGGCCCCTATCGTCAACGATGCCGTCGATGATGCCGAGCGCCAACAGATCGGGGGCCGTGAGCTTAAGCGCCTCAGCGGCCTCATTCGCGCGCTCGGTATCCTTCCACAGGATCGACGCACAGGCCTCGGGGCTCACGACCGAATAGGCCGAGCTCGAGAGCATCAGGATGCGGTCGGCCACGGACAGCGCCAACGCGCCACCAGAGCCGCCCTCGCCTGTCACCACCGAGACAATCGGCGTCTTAAGGCCGCTCATCTCCATGAGATTCTGGGCAATCGCCTCGCCCTGGCCGCGCTCCTCGGCACCGATGCCGCAAAACGCGCCCGAAGTATCAACCAGGCACAGAACCGGCCGACCAAATTTCTCGGCTTGGTGCATCAGGCGACGTGCCTTGCGGTAGCCCTCGGGATGCGCCATGCCAAAGTTGCGACGCATGCGCTCTTTGGTCGTGGTACCGCGCTCGATGGCGATAACCGTCACGGGTCGCCCGTCTTTCCAGCCGATGCCGCCCACCACGGCAGCATCGTCGCCAAAATAACGGTCGCCATGCAGCTCCACAAATCCATCCAGCCCCAGCAAGATCATCTCACCCGCCGTGGCGCGATCTGCCGAGCGGGTCTGCTTGACAATCTCGAGCGCGGTTTTTGGTGCCGCCGAGCGCTTAAACAAGTGTCCCAGCCTTTTGCCGTGGCGACCCGTATGCACGATCTCATGCGGTGCCCCCAGGCCGGGCGCGTGCCCTTCGTGCAGCGCCAGCAGCTCGCCTACCGTGAGCGCAATCTCGCCACGCGGAACAACGGCATCGCAAAAGCCGTGCTCCAGCAAAAACTCGGAGCGCTGGAATCCCTTAGGCAGACGCTTGTGCATATTCTGCTCGATCACGCGCGGGCCGGCAAATGCCGTCAGGGCATCGGGCTCGGCCAGGATAATGTCGCCCTCCATGGCAAAGCTCGCGGTTACACCTCCGGTCGTGGGATCAGTGAGCACCGTGATATACAGGCCGCCCGCCTCGCTGTGGCGTCTAACCGCCGCAGAAATCTTGGCCATCTGCATAAGCGAGGTCACGCCCTCCTGCATGCGGGCGCCGCCCGATACGGTAAAGCCAACAACCGGCAGCCCCAACTCGGTCGCACGCTCAAATGCGCGACAGATCTTCTCGCCCACCACGGAACCCATCGAGCCCATCATAAAGTTGGCGTCCATAAAGAAGAGCGCGGTATCGCAGCCGCAGATTTTGCCCCTGCCGCACACAACGGCATCGCGCTCGCCCGAACGCTCGCCCGCGCTCTTAAGCTTGTCGGCATAACCGGGAAACGAAAGGAAGTCCTCCGACGCCAGATTGGCATCCCATTCCTCAAAGGTACCCGCGTCGACCGTCATGCGCATGCGCGCGCGACCGCTCACGCGAAAGTGTTTGCCGCAACGAGGGCAGACCTCGAGGTTGTCGTGCAGGCGCGCCTCATCGATCACACGGCGGCACTCCGGGCATTTGACAAACACGTGGCGCGCGGGGAACTCGGCGCACGACTCGGTTATCGGCCCCTCAAGGACATTGACCGTCTTCGCTTTTCTATTCATCAGCATAGAGATGCCCCATCAGATCGGTGTGATACATGCCCGACAAGAACTCGTCGTTTGCCAGCACGTCGAGCTGAAGCTCGCTATTTTCGCTCACGCCCTCAATCACGAGCTCGCCCAGGGCCGAGCGCATCTTGCGAATGGCACCGTCACGCGTGGGCGCGCACACGATGAGCTTGCCGAGCATGGAGTCGTAGTACGGCGGAACTTTCGCTCCGGTAAACATGGCGGAATCCCAGCGCACGCGCGGACCACCCGGCACACGCAACGCGGTGACCGTTCCGCATGACGGCAGAAAGTCCGGCGTTTCGGCATTGATGCGGCACTCCATGGCGTGGTTGCGCACCGGCATGTCCTCCTGCTCAAAGGGCAGAGGCTGGCCGGCAGCCACGCGCAGCTGCCACTTGACCAAGTCGGTATCGGTCACAAACTCCGTGACCGGATGCTCAACCTGCAAGCGCGTGTTCATTTCCATAAAGTAGAAATTACCGTCATCTGAGTACAAAAACTCAATGGTACCGGCGCCCTCATAGCCAACGGCACGAGCCAGGTCGCGCGCGGCCTTGTGCATGCGCGCGCGAATATCATCGCGTCCGTCGAGGCACGGCGCGGGACTCTCCTCGATCAGCTTTTGGTTGCGGCGCTGCACCGAGCACTCGCGCTCGCCGAGCGAAAACACATGGCCCTGCTTATCGGCCATAATCTGCACCTCGACGTGGTGCGCCGGCGCGACGAACTTCTCCATGTAGCACTCGCCGTCGCCAAAAACGGCCTCGCCCTCGGCACGCGCCTCGATGAACGCCTTTGCCGCATCTTCCACGCGCTCGACCTTGCGAATGCCGCGACCGCCACCACCTGCACGCGCCTTAATAAGCACGGGGCAGCCAATGCGCTCGGCCTCGGCCGTCGCCTCCTCGGGGTTTTTGAGCAAATCGCAGCCCGGCACGATGGGCACGCCCGCCGCGGCAGCCGTTCTACGTGCGGCATCCTTGTCGCCCATGCTGTCGATGACCTCGGCCGAGGGACCAACAAACGCCAGACCGTACTTGTCGCAGTCGCGCACGAAGCTCGCCTTCTCGGAAAAGAAACCGTAGCCAGGATGGATCGCCTTTGCCCCCGACTTCACGGCACAGGTGAGCACAGCATCGTCGTTGAGGTAGCTCTCGGCAAGACGCGGGCCGCCGATGCAATACGCCTCGTCGGCAAGCTGCACGTGTAGCGCGTCCGCATCGGCCGTGGAATATACGGCGACGGTCTTGATGCCCATATCGCGGCACGCGCGGATAACACGGACCGCGACTTCGCCGCGGTTGGCGATGAGCACTTTGTCGAACATGAAGCCTTCCTTAACTTTCGTGCATGAGTGCAAAAGACATATCGGCGCGGCAGCACACCTCACCGTTGACGCTCGCAGTACCCGTCGCAAAGCGGAACGGCCCGCGCGCACGCGTGATGGAGCACGCCAGATCCACCGTGTCGCCCGGGCGCACCGGACGCTTAAAGCGCACCTTGTCCAGACTCGTGTAGAACGGCGTCGCGCCGCGCGCCTCCTCATCGCCCATCAGCAGTACGCAGCAGTTCTGGGCGAGCATCTCGCACTGAATCACGCCGGGAACGACCGGGTTTCCCGGAAAATGCCCCTGCAAAAAGTACTCGTCGCCCGTAATCGTGATCTTGCCGTGGGCCTCGTCGCCCACCAGCTCGGCTTCGTCGAGCAAAAGCATCGGCTCGCGATGCGGCAACAGCTTCTTGAGCTCCTCTTTGTTCATGGATATCACCTATCCGATCCTCATGAGGCAGCTGCCAAACTCCACGAGGTCGCCGTCGGCCACGCAGATCTCGAGCACCTCGCCATCCGCCTCCGCCGTCACCTCGTTGAGAACCTTCATGGCCTCGATGATGCAGAGGGTCTCGCCGGCTTTGACCTTGGAGCCCACGTGCACAAACGGCTCGTCGCCCGGCGCCGGGGCAGCATAGAAAACGCCGACCATGGGAGCAGTCACCTCGGTGCCCTTAGGCTCCGACGCGGCGGCAGGTGCCTGCGCGGCAGGTTCCGGTGCGGCAGGCGCGACTGTGGGAGCTGCAACTTGAGCGGCCATGGCGCTCGGCATGGGCATGGGCACGGCAACCGGCTGCGCGGCGCTCGCGCGCTCGAGCTCGACCGCGGTGCCATCGGGCTCCTCAACACGTACGCGCGTGAGGCCGCGGTCCTCCATAACATCGGCTATCTCGGCAAGTCTTTTGGAATCCATGCTCTAGCTCCTCGTATATCTACGCAGCGCAATGGCGGCGTTGTGCCCGCCAAAGCCCAGGTTGGTCGAAAGCGCCCAGGTAAGGTCGGCGCGAACCGCTCGATTAGGCGTGTAGTCAAGATCGCAGGCGGGATCGGGCGTGTGGTAGTTAATGGTCGGGGGCACCACGCCCTGCTCGAGCGCCATGGCACAGGCCATGACCTCGATGGCACCCGTAGCACCGATCATGTGGCCGGTCATCGACTTGGTCGACGAGACGTGCGCCGCGCGCGCCGCGTCCTCACCGAGCGCACGCTTAATGCCCGCCGTCTCGGACGAATCGTTGAGTTTAGTCGAGGTGCCGTGAGCGTTGATGTAGAGGCCCTCGGAAGGCTTAACGTCGCCCTCGGCCACCGCCAGCGATATCGCACGGGCAATGCCGGCAGCCTCGGGATCGGGGCTCGTGATGTGATAGGCATCATCGGTGTTGCCGTAGCCCACGACCTCGGCATAAATGTGCACACCGCGCGCCTGCGCATGTTCCATGCTCTCGAGCACGAGCACGCAGGCGCCCTCGCCCATCACAAAGCCGTCGCGATTCGCATCGAACGGACGACAAGCCGTCGCAGGATCGGGATTGGTAGTGAGTGCACGGCAGGACGTAAAGCCCGCAACGGCATCGGGGATAATTGCGGCCTCGGCGCCGCCCGCGAGGATCGCGTCGGCATAGCCGTGCTTGATGGCGCGGAACGCCTCACCCACCGCATGGGCAGAAGTCGCGCAGGCAGTCACGACGGGTAGGGTCGGGCCCTTTGCCTTATGGCGAATCGCGATGTTGCCCGAAGCCATGTTGGGGATCATCATCGCAATCATATAGGGTGATGCACGGCGAGGCCCTCGATCGGCAATCGTGTGGACGTTGTCGACGAGTGTCTGCATGCCGCCCACGCCTGAACCCACGTAGACGCCCAGGCGCTCGCGATCGATGGCGCCTTCGACATCAAGGCCCGCATCGTGCATGGCCTCGTCCGAAGCCGCCATCGCAAACTGAACGCAGGGGTCGAGGTGCTTGGCATCGTGCTTACCAAAGTACTCGTTGCCGTCAAAGCCCTTGACCTCGGCCGCCACCTTGACAGCAAACGCATCCGTATCGAAGTGCGTAATCGGGCCGATACCGCACGTGCCGGCGCACATAGCCGCCCAAGTGGCAAGCGCCGTGTTGCCGAGCGGCGATACGGCACCTATGCCGGTGATTGCAACTCTCTGTTCCATCATGGTCTCCTCATCCAAGCCGTTCTTCGGCCCTGGTTTCTACATCGCCATTCCGCCGTCGACGCGTACAACCTCGCCCGTAATGTAGGAAGCCGCATCGCTCGCCAGAAAGCGCACCACGCCGGCCACTTCCTCGGGACGTGCCATGCGCTTAAGGGGAATCTGTTCCTCGGTTGCCGTACGCACCTTCTCCGAGAGCTTTGCCGTCATATCTGTCTCGACAAACCCGGGAGCGACCGCGTTCGCTCGTACGCCACGAGGCGCAAGCTCGCGCGCCACCGCCTTGGTAAGCCCTATCACGCCCGCCTTGGAAGCAGCGTAGTTGGCTTGTCCGGCATTGCCCATCAGGCCCACGACCGAGCTCATGTTGACGACGCAACCGCCGCGCTGGCGCATAAAGGTCTTGGTGAGCGCGCGCGTCATATTGAATGTTCCCTTGAGATTGACATCGAGCACGCGATCGAATGCGTCATCGCCCATGCGCATGAGCAGGCCATCGCGGGTGATGCCGGCGTTGTTGACGAGCGCCCAAATGGAACCAAAGTCGTTGAGGACCGCTTCCACGCACGCGTTGACAGCAGCGGGATCGGCCACGTCGCATTGATATGCGCGTGCCGTGGCGCCAACCGCCTCACAGGCTTCGCACGTCTTGCGCGCCGCATCGACGCTGCCGGCATAGACGACGGCGATATCAAAGCCGTCCTCCGCCAGACCGACAGCGCAGGCGCGGCCGATACCCCGCGAGCCGCCCGTGACCAGTGCCACACGACGTGAGTCGTTGCGCTCGAGCGCGCCGTTGTTCAAGTTGCCCATGTCATTCCTTTCGGGTTACAGCCCTGTGGACTATGCGAGCTCGTCGGCAATAGCTGCGACCTGCTCGGCCGTTTCGCACGAATACACGCGAACGTCGCTCAGCGTACGCTTGGCCAGGCCCGACAGCGTTTTGCCAGGGCCGACCTCAATAAACGTGTCGATGCCCTGATTCTGCAGAGCATGCAGCGTGTCGACCCAACGAACGGCATGACTCACCTGATTGGCCAAGACATCCGATGCCGCTCGCGGGTCCGCCGGATAGGGCGCCGCCGTCATGTTTGCCATGACCGGAATCAGCAGCGGTGACGGCGCGTGGCCGGCTTGGATATACGTCGCCAGCCCCTCAGTCGCCTCGGCCATATAGGGGCTATGAAATGCGCCCGACACCGCGACTTTCATAGCGCGGCCGCCAGCCTCTTTTACTAGGACGTCGAGCTCCTGCAGCGCCTCGGGCGCTCCGGCAACAACCGTCTGCTGCGGACTGTTGTAGTTGACCGGCCAGCAGTCCTCGCCGGCCTGTTTTGCCAGGTTCTCGACTTGCGCCGCATCGAGCTTGATGACGGCGCGCATGCCGCCCGGATGGCGCTCGGCAGCCGCGGCCATCAGCGCCGCGCGCTCGCACACGAGCTCAAAGCCCGCTCGCGTATCGAACGCCCCCGCAAAGGTGAGCGCGGCGACCTCGCCAAGCGAAAAACCCGCACAGGCGGCAGGTACCACGCCGCGCTCACGCAGGGCGACAGCCGCTGCCAGATCGTGAACGAACACGCACGGCTGCGTGTTCTCGGTCTGCGAGAGTTCCTCCTTGGAGGCGCTTCGGCACTGCTCACTGGTCCCCGGGCGCACCTCGTCGACAATGGCGAACACCTCGGCGGCCGCCGGCGATGCCTCGATCAGGTCGACGCCCATCGCGGGGTGCTGGGCGCCCTGGCCGGCAAACAGAAACGCTACGCCACCCATGCGCACGCACCCTTCAGGACGTGCTCGGCGCCATCGACCAGGTCGTCAACGATTTCACGTGCACTTTGGCGCTCGTTGACCATGCCGGCAATCTGTCCACACAAAAACGAGCCCTCTTCGTAATTGCCGTCCTTGGCGGCCTTGCGAAGGGCGCCCGTGCCCATGGCCCCGAGCTCCTCGACGCTTACGCCCGCCGCCTCGCTCTTGGCGTAGGCGTTAGTGAAGGGGCTCTTGAGGGCACGCACCGGGTGTCCCGTCGAGCGGCCGGTCGCACGCGTCGAGGTGTCGTTGGCCTTCAGGACCATCTCCTTGTACTGCTCCGATACGGTGCACTCATCTGCGATCAGAAAGCGCGTACCCACCTGCACGCCGGCGGCGCCCAGCATAAAGGCGGCCGCCACGCCGCGGCCATCGGCGATACCGCCAGCCGCAACCACGGGAATATCGACCGCATCGACAACCTGTGGCACCAGTGCCATCGTCGAGGTCTCGCCAATATGGCCGCCTGATTCGGTACCCTCGGCAACCACGGCAGTGGCTCCACGACGCGCCACGAGACGCGCCAGCGCCACCGAGGCAACGACCGGGATGACCTTGATGCCCGCCTCGTTCCACGCCTTCATGTACTTGGTGGGATTGCCGGCACCCGTCACGACGACCGGCACCCGTTCGTCAATCACGACCCGCGCGACCTCGTCGGCAAACGGGCTCATGAGCATGACGTTGACGCCAAAGGGCTTATCCGTCCTGGCGCGCAGCTCATGAATCTGGTCGCGCAGCCAGTTGGCGTCGGCGTTCATGGCCGCGATAATCCCTAAGCCGCCCGCCTCGGACACTGCGGACGCCAGCGAGGCGTCGGCGATCCAGGCCATACCGCCCTGGAACACGGGCTTTTCGATGCCGATCAGATCGCAGAGAGGAGTCTTGAGCATCTCTACTTCTCCAATGCCGCCTCGACCGTATCGGCGAACTCGCCGACCGTCTTGGGGTTCTCCTCGGTATCGAGCTGGATGCCAAACTCGTCCTCAACGGCGACGAGGATCTCGACGGTGCCCAGACTGTCGAGACCAATCTCCTCGAGCGTGGACTCGGGCTTCATCTCGACGTCGTCAAGACCGGCGGTCTCGCGGATAACATCGCAAACGCGCTCGAAGGTCTTCTGATCTGCCATGGTAGTTCTCCTTTGTTTGTGCCCTAGGGGCGTTTTTATTTCCTATGTGCGACTACTTCCAACGAAGTAGATAGCCACCTATATCCAGACCGGCGCCAAATCCAACGAGGGCGATGGTGTCGCCCGTGTGAAGTGCACCGGCGTTTGCCAGCCGGTCGAGGGCAAGCGGAATGCATGCGCTCGAAATGTTGCCGGTCTCGCGCAGCGTTCGAACCACGCGCTTGTCTGGCACACCGAGGCGCTTGACCGCCTGACTCAGGATTCGTTCGTTAGCCTGATGGAATACAAAATGGTCGATGTCCTCGACCGAAATGCCCGCATCGCTCGCAAGCTTATGGACCGTGTCGCAAATCGCGTTGACGCCGAACTTGAACACGCGGCGGCCATTCATGGACAGCACGCTCTCGCTATCTGCGGAGGCCTTAAACGGCGAGGTGCCGACCAGACCGGGAACGCACAACGTCTCGACGTCGGGCGCCGTCGAAAGCTCAACGGCAAGGGGGCTGTCTCCCCCAGCCTCAATCACCGCGGCGCCTGCCCCATCGCCAAAGAGCACACAGGTGGCGCGGTCGGTCCAGTCGAGCGCGCGCGTCATCTGCTCGGCGGCAACGACAAGCACATGCTTGGCTCGTCCTCGGGCGATATAGCCCTCGGCAACATCGAGCGCAAATACGAAGCCGGCGCAGGCAGCCGAGACATCGAAGGCAGGGCACGTCGCGCCCAGTCGCTCAGCAACGGCACACGCCTCGGCGGGAACAAGGTGGTCACCCGTCGTCGTCGAGCAGACGATCAGATCCAACTGGCTCGCGTCGATTCCGGACACCTGAAGTGCCCGCTCGCTCGCCGCTACGGCAAGGTCGTCAAGTGACTCGGTGGTGCAGACGTGGCGACTCTTAATACCTGTGCGGGTAAAAATCCACTCATCCGAGGTATCGAGGAACTCGGACAGCTCGTCATTGGAAACACTGCGCTTAGGAAGCGCCGAGCCTGTTCCAAGAATCGTGAAACCCATCACTAACCTCCTTTGAGTTGTTGACGTGTTTACATCGACCAAGAGAGGATAGCGCATTTCAGTCGTTGTTAACGTGTTAACATTAAATTGTCCAAATGCGACAAAGGCTTCACATTGTGTCTCTCTCGACACCATTGCGTTATTCACTTATTCATTAAGGAGGTAGCAGCCGTTATGGATGCCAAATTAACGATAGTCGACGTAACCGGATCGACCAACGATGACCTGCTCGAAGCAGGAAAACAGGGAGCGCCGCACGGCACAGGACTTGCCGCCCGGGCTCAGACAGCAGGACGCGGCCGGCGCGGCCACAAGTGGGATTCAACCGCCGGCAACCTATTGCTTTCGATTGTCCTGCGTCCATGCGTTAATCCTGCGAAGTACTCTGGTCTTGCTGCCGTCAGCGGCCTAGCGGTGCTCGAGGCGCTCGAAAAACAGGGTCTTGCAAACGAGATTGGCCTCAAATGGCCCAACGACCTGGTCGCGCGTGGACGCAAACTCGGCGGCATTCTGGTCGAGGCCGCACGCGATAACGAAGGCAAACCTTTCGCCGTCTGTGGCATTGGTGTCAATGTGAACTATGCGCCCCAAGAGGTGCCCGATGGCGGCCTGCCGGCAATCGGTCTCTCGAACCTTAACGAGAACGTTCCAGCTGTCGACATGCTCCTCGATGAGGTCTATCACGCAGTTATAGACGCTATAGATGCCTGGGCAGAACGCCTCAACGCCATGGAAGAAAACACCGGACCGCTCGCGCCCGTCCACGGCGAATATGTCGCTCACCTCAATTGGATTGGAAAGCACGTTATCGCCCGCTCCCCTGCCGGTGACGAGCTGGCGCGAGGCATCTTTAAAACGGTCGATGGCTTTGGTCGTGCGTGCATCGAAACGGAGGACGGCGTGCGATCCTTCCATTTTGAGGAAGCGTCATTGCGCCCCTTGAGTGAGTAGGTCGCCACAGCCAGCCGCTCGGCAGCCTTACCCGGCGATCCAAACCCATCATGCAAAACAAAAGGGCCCCGCTACCGTAACGGCAGCGGGGCCCTGTAAGCTATGAGCGATATCGCTTAGAGCTTGATGTCGATGTCGACGCCAGCGGGGAGGTCGAGACGCATAAGCGAATCAACGGTGCCCGAGGTGGGGTCGAGGATGTCGATGAGGCGCTTGTGGGTGCGCATCTCGAACTGCTCACGGGAGTCCTTGTTCACGTGCGGCGAGCGGATAACCGTGTACAGGTTGCGCTCGGTGGGCAGGGGGACAGGACCGGAAACGCGAGCGCCGGTCTTCTGAGCGGTCTCGACGATGAGCTTCGCGGACTGATCGACGACCTCGTGATCATAGCCCTTGAGGCGAATGCGGATCTTCTGGGTAGCCAACTTAAACCTCCAAAGAGTGCGAGAGATGCTCTCGCGGATTACGTAACAGGGAGCTCGAACTTAGGCGTTCTTGCTCATGACCTCGTCCACGATGGACTTGGGCGCGGGCTCATAAGAGTCGAACTGCATCGTGTAGGATGCACGGCCCTGGGTCTGGGAGCGAAGGTCGGTAGCGTAACCGAACATCTCGCCCAGCGGCACCTTGGCACGGATGAGCTTGCTGTTCTTGCGATCCTCCATGCCCTCGATCTTGCCGCGGCGACCGGAGAGGTTGCCCATAACGTCGCCCATGTACTGCTCGGGGGTCTCGACCTCGACAGCCATGATCGGCTCGAGCAGCTGCGGGTCGGACTTCTTGAGGGCGTCCTTGATAGCCATGGAACCGGCGATCTTAAAGGCGGCCTCGGAGGAGTCGACCTCGTGGTAAGAACCGTCGAACAGGGTGACCTTAACGTCGAGGACCGGGAAGCCGGCGATAACACCGGTGTTCAGGGCCTCCTGGATGCCCTTGTCGATGGACGGGATGTACTCCTTGGGCACGACGCCGCCGACGATAGCGTTGACGAACTCGTAGCCGAAGCCCTCCTCCATCTTCTCGAGCTTGATGACGGCGTGGCCGTACTGACCGCGACCACCGGACTGACGGACGAACTTGCCCTCAGCCTTCTCGACGTCGTGACCAGCGGTCTCGCGGTAGGCAACCTGGGGCTTACCAACGTTAGCGTCAACCTTGAACTCGCGGAGCAGACGGTCGACGATGATCTCGAGGTGCAGCTCGCCCATGCCGGCGATGATGGTCTGGCCGGTCTCGTGGTTGGTGGACACCTGGAAGGTCGGGTCCTCCTCGGCGAGCTTGGTCAGAGCCAGGGACATCTTGTCCTGCTCGGCCTTGGTCTTGGGCTCGATGGCAACGTCGATAACGGGCTTAGCGAACTCGATCTTCTCGAGGACGATCTCCTTGCCCTCGGCGCACAGGGTGTCACCGGTGGTGGAGTTCTTGAATCCGACGCAAGCGACGATGTCGCCGGCGGCAGCGTCGTCACGGTCGATACGCTCGGCGGCGTTCATCTCGAGGATTCGGCCGAGGCGCTCGCGCTGACCGTTGGAAGCGTTGACAACGTAGGAGCCGGACTCGGCGCGGCCGGAGTAAACGCGGACGTAGGTGAGCTTACCGACGAACGGGTCGGTCATGATCTTGAAGACCAGGCCGGAGAAGGGCTCGTCGAAGGAAGGATGACGCTGGATCTCCTCGCCGGTGTCCGGATCGGTACCGGTGACGGCCTCAACGTCGAGCGGGCTGGGCAGGTAGTCGACGACAGCGTCGAGCAGCTCCTGGACGCCCTTGTTCTTGTAGGCGGAGCCCACGAAGACGAGGTTGAGCTCGTTGGCCAGAACGCCCTTACGCAGAGCAGCCTTGAGCTCCTCGACGGTGAAGTCCTCCTCCATAAGGATCTTCTCCATGAGCTCGTCGTCAAAGCTGGCAGCAGCGTCGAGGAGCTCCTCGCGCTTGGTGGCAGCGATGTCGGCGAACTCAGCCGGGATCTCGTCCATCGGCTCGGGGTAGGTCATGCCCTTCTCGTCGGCCTTGAAGTCCCATGCAGTCATGGTGACCAGGTCGATGACGCCCCAGAAGTTGTCCTCGGCGCCCATCGGGACCTGAGCGGCCACGGCGTTAGCGTCGAGACGATCCTTCATGGTCTCGATAGCGTTGAAGAAGTCAGCGCCCACGCGGTCATACTTGTTGATGAAGGCGATGCGGGGAACGTTGAAGGTAGAAGCCTGACGCCAAACGGTCTCAGACTGGGGCTGAACGCCGGCAACGGCGTCGAAGACGGCGACAGCGCCATCGAGGACGCGCAGGCAGCGCTCGACCTCGGCGGTGAAGTCAACGTGGCCCGGGGTGTCGATGATCTGGATGCGGTAGTCCTTGCCGTCCTTGTTCCAGAAGCAGGTGGTAGCAGCGGAGGTAATGGTTACGCCGCGCTCCTGCTCCTGAACCATCCAGTCCATGGTGGCAGCGCCCTCATGGACCTCACCGATCTTGTGGGTCTTACCGGTGTAGTAAAGAATACGCTCGGTCGTGGTGGTCTTACCGGCATCGATGTGGGCCATGATGCCGATGTTACGGGTATCGGAAAGCTTGTACTTAGGCTTAGCCATGTTAGTTCCTTACCTTAACTTACCAACGATAGTGAGAGAACGCGCGGTTGGCCTCGGCCATCTTGAAGACGTCCTCACGCTTCTTGACGGAAGCGCCCAGGCCGTTGGAGGCGTCGAGGATCTCGTTGGCGAGACGCTCGGCCATGGTCTTCTCCTTGCGAGCGCGGGAGAAGTTGACGATCCAGCGGATACCCAGAGCGGTGGAACGACGGGAGTTGACCTCCATCGGGACCTGATAGGTAGCGCCGCCGACACGCTTGGGCTTAACCTCGAGCGTGGGCTTGACGTTGTCCATAGCCTTCTTGAAGGTAGCGAGAGCGTCGCCACCCTCAGACTTCTCGGCAACGATCTCGAAAGCGGTGTAAACGATGCGCTCAGCGGTGGCCTTCTTGCCGTCAAGAAGGACCTTGTTGATGAGCTGAGTCACCAGGCGGTTGTTGTAAACGGCGTCAGGCTGAACCTCACGACGATTAGCTGCTGCACGACGCGGCATGTGAAATCTCCTTAAGTGTCTACCGTGCGGCGCTTAGGCGGCACACGGCGAAAGTATCAAAACGTTATCTGGCTTATTTAGCCTTGGGGCGCTTAGCACCGTACTTGGAACGGGCCTGCATACGGTTCTGGACCGGAGCAGCGTCGTAGGCGCCACGGATGACGTGATAACGGACACCAGGGAGGTCACGGACACGACCGCCGCGGACGAGCACGATGGAGTGCTCCTGCAGGTTGTGGCCCTCACCCGGGATGTAAGCAGTAACTTCGATGCCGTTGACGAGGCGAACACGGGCAACCTTACGAAGAGCCGAGTTCGGCTTCTTGGGGCTCGTGGTGAAGACGCGGGTGCACACGCCGCGCTTCTGGGAGTTGTGCTGCAGAGCAGCGTTCTTGGACTTCTTGGGCACGGAACGACGGCCCTGGCGAACCAGCTGGTTAATAGTAGGCAAAGCGTACTCCTTCTCGAATGATTCCAGCTTTCTGTAAAGTGCAACGGCTTGAATCGAGGGGTCAGCATCCCCCTACGAAACACGCAGTTCGATAGGATACGTGCCGTTAGCTGTGCCGTCAACAGACCACGCCGCCGGGCGTATCCCAAAATTGGCACATTTCCGCAAAGCCTACACAAAAGGAATCCCCTCCTGTGCGCGGGGGCGGATCCCCGGGCCGGGCGGCACAGGGGTTAAGTTTGCTGCTCTACAGTCCTGGCTCGCACGGAGGCCACATTAAGTGGCCCCCGGCTCGTGCGGAACTCGCGACAAACTTAACCCCTGTGCCGCCCGGGCCGGGGATCCGACGTGCTCGTCGGGGCAACGTTACCTGCCAAAAAGGGACAGGTTTATTTTGGTCGGTTTTATCTGGGGAAACGTCGCGCTCCAACGGTGATCTGCTCTCACCTGTCGCATGGAAATCGGCGGCGCTTTCGGAAGTATGCGGCAAATTCTGGACCCGCCGAGCGCACCGGGGTTTTGCGATAATAAACCCGCAGGTAGAGCGCTTGAGCATATACGGTGTGGTCGACCCATCAAGATTTTGCCGCATACTTCAGGAATGCAGGCGAATATCGTGCGGTCTAACCGCCCATTTACCGCAAAGAAGGCCGCTTCCCCTAGTAGAAAGCGGCCCCAAATCTTACGAATAGACGATGGTAAAGGGTTCCGACGTTTCGGCGCCCCCTGTTGAAGTGCAGCGTGTGCCTTCGAGCGTTACTGAAACCACTTGGTCGACATCAATCAACTTCGTTGGCACCCAAATGTTCTCTCCGCTATTGCGTCCCATCGAAACATAGAAATTGTACGCCCCTGCGTCGTCATCTTCGATAATCTGCTCTGACCCATCCTTGTAGGTGACGGTCAGTTTATGATCAACTGCTTCATAGCCCAGATCATCGATGTGCGTCTGGATGGAAAACGGACTGATCTCGAGAGGCGAGTCATCGGAGCGGAGTTCTTTTGTATCGACGTGCGCTCCGACGTTAAACTCTGGCGTCGATACCTCGATCACCTTCGCATCCTCACCTTTGCCCTCCGTCCAACTGATATTCCAGGTGACCGCATGTCGTAAATCTCGATCGCGATTCCAAGATGCAAAGTACATCGTGCCGTTAATGACCGCGTCGCTTGATGTGTCTTTATCAATGGTGCAGCGTGTATCAGCCCATTCCTCGCCGAAGTTCATGCTGGGTGTACTGACGCCCCCTTCTTCTTCACCATAGAGAACAAGTTCGCCAAGCTCTGCCGCCGGCTTGTAGTAGTTAACGCCATTCGGATTGGACAATGTAAACGTCACAGCACCGCAACCGTTCTCGTCGATTGCCATCTCATGAATGTCGAGCGTATAGCCGTTGCCCTCGACGGACAGATTGACCTTCTGGACTGCACCCTCCAGGCTTTGGGGCGCGATACCATCACCAAACTCTCTGGTGTAGGTATATTTCGTCCCCGACGAGCCGCCATTTGTCCAGGTAACGGACTCTCCGTTGCCATGGTTTCCCCAGGCAGAGGCAAAATAACTGGAATTGACAACAGCGTAGGCGACCCCTCCGGTCGCCAGCACTCCGGCAAGACATCCGATTACGGCAACATACAGAGGCTTCGCGTGACCCTTTCGGCGAAGCGGCTCGCCAGCAGCGGCATAAAGAACACGGTCAGCAAGATCGCTATCGGCTTGGACGGACTCGAAGGCCTGCTTGATCTGGTTGGATTTCACGGTCGCCCTCCTCTAGGATGAACTTGAGCTTCGATCTGCCGCGAGCTAAACGCGTTCGAACGGTCGCGGCTGGCACATGCAGTAACTCGGCAATTTCTGAAGTCGAGAAGCCCAGATAGTAATAGAGCACGATAGGAATACGGAATCGCTCCGGAAGTCGCATAACGTCTGACAGGACCGCCTTGGTCTCCTCCTGCGCCGTCGAAAGCGAATCGGCCAGATTCTCAATATCCTCCACGCGCCTCCACGGCTTTCGAAAGAGAGATTTACATTCATTGATCGTGACCCGGATAAGCCATCGACGAAGATGCTCCCAGTTTTCAAATTGCGCGTCGCTTTTGAGCAACTTAAGAAAGACGTCTTGAGCGACATCGTCGGCGTCAGCGCGATCACGCAGATACGTCAAGGCGATTCGGAACACGACATCTCGGTGATCCTCGACCGCCTGTCTAAAAGCTTGTTCTTCCATAATCACCTCCCGGTGACACTGATGGTTCTTGATGGGGCCCTCACCATAGATACGCTTTGACCAAACGGAATGTTTCAAATTCAAGCAGGAAAAACTACCAAAATAAACCTGTCCTTTTTTGCAAGTGATCAACGGAACGAAACAAGTTGAGCATACGCAAGCGAGCGGCCCCCAGAGCGTACAAGGTGGCATGAAAAAGGCAGGGCATTGACCTTTTGGTCATGCCCTGCCTTTTGAATGACAGATTGTAGCTCTGGGGGCCGCGCAGCGACGGAGGTCGCCGCCGTTCGTTAGAACGGCGGAACTAATTACTCCTCGTCGTTGTCCTTGGCCTCTTCGGCGTCGTCGGTGTCTACGAGCTGGTTGAGTAGCTCGTCGAGGGAAGCCATGTCCTCGTTGATGGCACCGTTGGCGGGAGCCTTCTTGTCGTCGATCGGGGCGCCCAGGAGCTCCTCGTCGGCGTCGGCGTGATGCGTCGGCGTGGCGGAGGTGCCCAGCAGGATGTCGTCCGGACCGTCGGGGCTAAAGACCATCTGCAGCAGCTGCGAGAGGTCTTCCTCGTCGGCAACGTCGTCGTTGTTCTCGAGGATGTAGAGCAGGTCGTGGGCCTCCAGGCCGTCACGGAGCTCCTCGATCGCCTTGGCACCGATGCCATCGATGCGCAGCAGATCCTCCTCGGACTTGCCGACCAGGTCGCCGACCGTCTCGATGCCGACCTCGCTGAACTTGTTGGTCCAGCGCTGCGACACGCCCAGGTCGTCGAACAGGTACAGGCGAGCCTTCTCAGCAGAGATGGTGTGGCCGTTGCGGGTGAACGAACCGTCAGCACCGCCGAACTCGTCGTAGCCGGCCCAGTCGAGCTGCTGCGGAAGCTGCTCGTCCAGGTCCTTGAGCTCCACAGGAGCCCACTCGGGCAGCGACTTGGCGTTGGGCGAAGCCGGACCATCGATGTCCACGTAGCCGTCGGCCGTGCGATACGTCAGCTTGGCGTTGGCGTACGGCTTGAGGCCGGTACCAGCCGGGATCTTCTTACCGACGATGACGTTGGACTTAAGGTCGAGCAGGTGGTCGACCTTGCCCTCAATAGCAGCCTCGGTAAGGACGCCGGCGGTACGGATGAACGAAGCGCTCGACAGCCAGGAGTCGATGTTGGACGCGACCTTGAGCGTACCCAGAATGACGGGCTCGGCCACGGGAGCCTGACCGCCCAGACGGGCAACGCGCTCGACCTCGTCAGCGAACTCGTAGCGGTCGACGTACTGACCAAGCAGGTACTTGGAGTCGCCGGGGTTGGTGATCTGAACGCGACGCAGCATCTGACGTGCGAGCACCTCGATGTGCTTGTCGTTCAGGTCGACGCCTTGGCTGGTGTAGACGTCCTTGACGCTCTCGACGAAGGTGTGCATCGTCGACTCGATGTCGGTCAGCTTGCGCAGGTTACGGAAGTTGACGAAGCCCTTGGTGATCTGGTCGCCGGCGCGAACCTCGCAGCCGTCCTCGATCTCGGGCATAAAGCGCACCGATGCGGGGACGCGGCGCTCGTCAAGGACACGGGTGTGGTCCTCGGAGTCGGTGAGCGTCAGCACGTACTCGGACTTCTCGGGCTTAATCGAGAGGTGGCCGGAATACGGAGCCAGCTCGGCCTCGCGACCCAAGATCTTCTCGTTGACGTTGCCGACGATATCGAACATACGGCTGACCGTAGGCAGACCCTGCGTAATATCGTCGACGCCAGCGACGCCGCCGGAGTGAATGGTACGCATCGTAAGCTGCGTACCGGGCTCGCCGATGGACTGGGCGGCAATAATGCCGACCGCGGTACCGATGGCGACCGGACGACGGGTGGAAAGATCCCAGCCGTAGCACTTCTGGCACACGCCGTACTTGGAGCGGCAGGTGAGCAGCGCGCGAAGCTTGACCTTCTTAAGGCCGGCATCGACCATCTTCTGGATGTCAGCGACCTTCTCGATGTAGCCGTCCTGCTCAAAGAGCACGGTGCCATCGGGGGCCACGACGTCCTCAATGAAGCAACGGCCGACGAGGTCGGTGTTGAGGTCGGTGGTGCCGGGGATGATGAGGTTGTAGGTGACGCCCTCGTGCGTACCGCAGTCCTCCTCACGGACGATGACGTCTTGGGCCACGTCGACCAGACGACGGGTCAGGTAACCAGAGTCCGAGGTGTGGGATGCGGTATCGACCAGGCCCTTACGGGCGCCGTAGGTCGAAATGAAGTACTCGAGCGGCAGCAGGCCCTCGCGGAAGTTCGCCTTAATGGGAAGGTCGATCGTCTCGCCGGACATGTCTGCCATCAGGCCACGCATGCCGCCGAGCTGACGCAGCTGGGTCTTAGAACCACGGGCGCCGGAGTCGGCCATCATGTAGAGCGGGTTCTCCTCGTCGAACAAGTCGAGCATGAGCGCTGCGACCTTGTCGGTACAAGCGGTCCACTCGTTAACGACTTCGATGTGGCGCTCCGTCTCGTTGATGAAGCCCTCCTCGAAGTACTCGTTGATCTGGTCGACGTTAGCCTGGGCGCGGTCGAGCAGCTCCTGCTTCTCGGCAGGGATGAGAGCGTCCCACACCGAGATGGTGAGGCCGGCGCGGGTAGCGTAGTGGAAGCCGGAGTACTTGATGGCGTCGAGGATCGGACCGACCTTGGCCTCGGGGTAACGATCGCAGCAGTCGGCAACCAGCTTGGCCACGTCGCCCTTGACCATCTTGTAGTTCATGAACTCATAGTCTTCGGGCAGGCACTGGCGGTTGAAGATGATGCGACCGATAGAGGTCTCGAAGCGTGCGGTCTTGTTACCGGTGACGTCGTAGTCGACAAACTCGTTCTTGCCATTCTTGACGCGGAAGATACGGGTGCCGTCCTCGTTGATGACGTTGGCGTTCTCGGCGGACACGCGGACCTGAATCTTGGCCTGCATGTCGACCTCGGAGCGGCAGTCATAGGCGTGCAGCGCGTCGTCGAAGCTCGAGAACACGTGGTTCTCGCCCGGCAGACCGTCGCGGACCTGGGTGAGGTAGTACACACCGATGATCATGTCCTGCGAGGGGATGTTGACCGGCTTGCCGGATGCCGGCGAGCGCAGGTTGTTCGCAGAGAGCATGAGCACGCGGGCCTCGGCCTGAGCCTGGCTGGACAGCGGCACGTGGACAGACATCTGGTCGCCGTCGAAGTCGGCGTTGAAGGGCGAGCAGACCAGCGGGTGCAGGTGGATAGCCTTGCCCTCGACCAGAACCGGCTCAAAGGCCTGGATGGACAGACGGTGCAGGGTCGGTGCGCGGTTGAGCAGCACGACGCGGCCGTCGATGACCTCTTCGAGGATATCCCACACAAAGGTGGCACCGCGGTCGATAGCGCGCTTGGCGCCCTTGATGTTCTCGACCTTGCCAAGCTCGACCAGGCGCTTCATGACGAAGGGCTTGAAGAGCTCCAGCGCCATGGTCTTGGGCAGACCGCACTGGTGCAGCAGCAGCTTGGGGTCGGTAACGATAACCGAACGGCCGGAGTAGTCGACACGCTTACCCAGCAGGTTCTGACGGAAACGGCCCTGCTTGCCCTTGAGGGCCTCGGCGAGCGACTTGAGCGGGCGACCGCCACGGCCAGAGACCGGGCGACCACGACGGCCGTTGTCGAACAGGGCGTCCACGGACTCCTGGAGCATGCGCTTCTCGTTGTTCACGATGATCGCAGGGGCGTCCAGGTCGAGCAGGCGCTTGAGTCGGTTGTTACGGTTGATCACGCGACGATACAGGTCGTTGAGGTCGGACGCGGCGAAGCGGCCGCCGTCGAGCTGGACCATCGGGCGCAGATCGGGCGGAATGACCGGGATGACGTCCAGGATCATGTTCGCGGGGCTGTTGCCACCCTTCAGGAAGGCGTCAACGACCTCAAGGCGCTTGACGGCCTTCTCGCGCTTCTGCTTCTGGGAATCCTCGTCGGCAATGATGGCCTTGAGCTTCTCGGCCTCGGAAGGAAGGTCGATGGCAGCGAGCAGGTCGCGGACGGCCTCGGCACCCATGCCACCCTTGAAGTACATGGAGTAGTAGCGGGTCATCTCGCGGAACAGCGGCTCATCGGAGATGAGGTCGCGCTCGGTGAGCTTCATGAAGGCGTTGAAGGCGTCCGTGCGGAGCTGCTTCTCGTCCTTGCACTCTTCCTCGATGTCGACGATGCCAGAGGCGATCTCCTCGGGGGTCAGCGGCTCCTCGTCGGAGAACTCGTCAAAGTTCTCGGGGTCGCCCTGCTCCTTGAGGGACTCGATCTGGCGGGCGCACTCGGCATCGATCTCTTCCAGATCGGCGGCGAGCTCCTCGCGCAGGTCGTCAGCGTCGGCCTCGCGAGCCTCGTAGTCAACCTCGGTGATGATGTAGCTGGCAAAGTACAGAACCTTCTCGAGGTCCTTGGACTTGATGTCGAGCATACGGCTCATCGGGAAGCTCGTGGGGCTCTTGAAGTACCAGATGTGGGACACGGGAGCGGCGAGCTCGATGTGGCCCATGCGGTCGCGACGCACCTTGGCCGAGGTGACCTCGACGCCGCAGCGCTCGCAGACGATGCCCTTAAAGCGGATGCCCTTGTACTTGCCGCAGGAGCACTCCCAGTCCTTGGCGGGACCGAAGATCTTCTCGCAGAACAGGCCGTCCTTCTCGGGCTTGAGGGTACGGTAATTGATGGTCTCCGGCTTCTTGACCTCACCGTGCGACCAGGAACGGATCTGGTCGGCGGAGGCAAGGGAGATCTTTACCGAGTCAAAATCAGTAGCTTCGAAATCTGCCACAGTCAACTACTCCTTATCAGTGGTCGTGGCGGCGACAGCCTCGGGTGCCTCGGCGGTCTCGGCATCCTCGGCCTCGACGTCGGTGTCAACGCCGGCGAGCGCAGCCAGGTCGTCGAGAGCAGAGGTCTCCTCGGCGGTCACAGGGGCGGAGGCGTCCTCGTCGGCATCGTGCATGGGCTCGATGTCCAGCGCGAGGGAGCGGATCTCCTTGACGAGAACCTTGAAGGACTCAGGGATACCCGGAACCGGGACGTTCTCGCCCTTGACGATGGACTCGTAGGTCTTGACGCGGCCCACGGTATCGTCGGACTTGACGGTCAGGATCTCCTGCAGGACGTTGGAAGCACCGTAAGCGTACAGTGCCCAAACTTCCATCTCGCCGAAGCGCTGGCCGCCGAACTGGGCCTTGCCGCCCAGAGGCTGCTGGGTAACCAGGCTGTAAGGGCCAGTCGAACGGGCGTGGATCTTGTCGTCGACCATGTGGCCGAGCTTGAGGATGTAGGACGTACCCACGGTAATGGGCTCGCGGAACTCCTCGCCGGTACGGCCGTCGAACAGACGGGTCTTGCCGCGCTCGTCAAGCTGGGTGACGAACTCGGGGCGCATGTGATCGCCAAAGGCAGCGGTGGCCTTGTTGAGCATGTTCTTGTTGGCACGACGAATGACCTCGGCGATCTCGTCCTCCTTGGCGCCGTCGAAGACGGGCGTGGCGGTGAAGAACGGACCGGGGACGTACTTGTCGGAGTCGGCCTGCTCGGTATCCCAACCGCAGGCAGCAGCCCAGCCAAGGTGGCACTCGAGCAGCTGGCCGACGTTCATACGCGAAGGAACGCCCAGCGGGTTGAGGATAACGTCGATCGGGGTACCGTCAGCCATGTAGGGCATGTCCTCGACCGGCAGAACGTTACAGATAACACCCTTGTTGCCGTGGCGGCCGGCGATCTTATCGCCCTGCTGGATCTTACGACGCTGGGCGACGTAGACGCGCACCTGCTCGTTGACGCCGGGGGCCAGGTCGTCGCCGTTCTCGCGGCTAAAGCGGACGACATCGATGACGCGGCCGTAAGCGCCGTGAGGCATCTTAAGGGAGGTATCGCGGACGTCGTGGGCCTTGGCACCGAAGATGGCGCGCAGCAGGCGCTCCTCGGCGGTCAGAGCGCTCTCGCCCTTAGGTGTGACCTTGCCGACCAGGATGTCGCCAGGGCCGACCTCGGCGCCGATGCGGATGATGCCGTCCTCGTCGAGGTTGGCAAGCATGTCCTCGGAGAGGTTCGGGATCTCGCGGGTGATCTCCTCGGGACCGAGCTTGGTGTCGCGGGCGTCGATCTCGTGACGGGTGATGTTGATGGTCGTCAGCAGGTCCTCGGCCACCAGGCGCTCGGACACGACGATACCGTCCTCGTAGTTAAAGCCTTCCCACGGCATGTATGCCACGGTGAGGTTCTGACCCAGTGCAAGCTCGCCATGATCGGTCGAAGGACCGTCGGCCAGGGGCTCGCCCTGCTCAACGGTGTCACCGACGCGCACGAGCGGACGGTGGTTGATGCAGGTGGACTGGTTGGAGCGCTGGTACTTGGCCAGGTGATACTCGTCCATGCCGCCGGCATGCTTGACGATAATCTTGGCGGCGTCGGCAAAGATGACCTCGCCGGCATTCTTGGCCAGGGTGACCTCGCCGGAGTCCAGAGCGGCGCGACGCTCCATGCCGGTACCGACATAGGGAGCGGCGGGGTGAACCAGCGGCACGGCCTGACGCTGCATGTTAGCGCCCATCAGCGTACGCTTGGCGTCGTCGTGCTCAAGGAACGGAATCAGCGTGGCTGCGACGGAGAGCATCTGACGCGGCGAGACGTCCATGTAGTCGACGTCCTCGACGGGCACGTCGGCGGGAGCGCCGAAGGAGCCGTCGAAGTCGCGGGTACGGGCGATCACGGTGTGCGGGCGGACAAGCTTGCCCTCGGCATCGGTCGTGATGAACTCGTTGGTCTTGGGATCGAGCGGCGTGTTGGCCGGCGCGATGACGTGCTTCTCTTCCTCGTCAGCGGTCATCCAGTCGATCTGGTCGGTGGCAACGCCGTTCTCGACGCGACGGAACGGGGCCTCGATGAAGCCGTACTCGTTGACGCGGGCGTAGAGGGCGAGCGAGCCGATCAGGCCGATGTTGGGGCCTTCGGGGGTCTCGATCGGGCACATGCGGCTGTAGTGCGAGTTGTGAACGTCGCGGACGGCCGTCGGCACGTTGGTGCGGCGGCTGGAGCCGGACTTGTGGCCGGCAAGACCACCAGGGCCGAGTGCGCACAGACGGCGCTTGTGGGTCAGACCGGTCAGGGGGTTCGCCTGGTCCATGAACTGCGAGAGCTGCGAGGAACCGAAGAACTCCTTGATGGAGGCCACGATCGGGCGGATGTTGATGAGCGACTGCGGGGTGATCTCGTCGATGTCCTGGGAGCTCATGCGCTCACGGACGACGCGCTCCATACGGCTCATGCCGATACGGAACTGGTTGGCGACGAGCTCGCCAACGGTGCGGATACGGCGGTTGCCAAAGTGGTCGATGTCGTCGACCTTGAAGCCCTGCTCGCCGGCAGCGAGGGACAGCAGGTAGCGCAGCGTTGCGACGATATCCTCGTCGGTGAGCACCGTGACCTCTTCCTCGGTGGTGAGGTTGAGCTTCTTGTTGACCTTGTAACGACCGACGCGGGCCAGATCGTAGCGCTGCGGGTTAAAGAGCAGGCCCTCGAGCAGGCTGCGGGAAGCGTCCACGGTGGGAGGCTCGCCCGGGCGCAGGCGACGGTAGATCTCGATGAGGGCGTCCTCGCGGGTGAGGGCGGTGTCGCGCTCCAGGGTGCGCTTGATCACATCGGAGTTGCCGAGCAGCTCGATGATGTCGTCGTTGGTGACGGCGATGCCAAGGGCGCGCAGGAACATCGTGGCGCTCTGCTTGCGCTTACGGTCGATGGAGACCATGAGCTGGTCGCGCTTGTCGACCTCAAACTCGAGCCAGGCACCGCGGGACGGGATGATCTGGGCCTTGTAGATCTGCTTGCCCGAATCCATCTCGGAGCTGTAGTACACGCCCGGGGAGCGGACGAGCTGCGAGACGACGATACGCTCGGTACCGTTGATGATGAAGGTGCCCTGATCGGTCATCATGGGGAAGTCGCCCATAAAGACGAGCTGCTCCTTGATCTCGCCGGTCTCCTTGTTGGTGAGACGAACGTCGGTCAGAAGCGGAGCCTGATAGGTCATATCCTTCTCGCGGCACTCCTCGACGGTGTGCGCGGGGTCGCCGAACTGATGCTCGCCGAAGGTAACCTCGAGAACATGGTTCTGGCTCTGGATGGGGCTGGATTCCTTGAACGCCTCACGAAGGCCCTCGTCCTTAAAACGCTCAAAGGATTCCCTTTGAACAGAGATAAGGTTGGGGAGCTCCATGGCCTCCGGGATTTTCCCGAAGCTGACGCGCTTGCGCTCAGTGGCAGTGTATGCGTAGGTCACCAGGTTTTTCCTCCTTCACGGAAATGCTCGGTGGGTTGGCGAGGCATAGCTTCGCCAGTTATCGCAACCTAATAGTTTATCAGGTACCGACCGTTGGGCAAGAAAAGCCTTGACGCGATTGAGTTTTTGGAGTAGCAAAGTTTTTCGGCAGAAAATATGCAGGTAGATGTATGTGTATCGAACATCTGTTCATATATTTTCTGTGAACAGGGGGCCGGCAATCGCAGCTCTTATAAAAAACGGGCGCGAACCGAGGTCCACGCCCGTAAATGTCGATGCCCGAAGGCTTACTTGCGCATCAATCCGCCGCGCTCGTCGATGGCGTCCCAGAAGGCATCGGCAAAGCGGGGGTCGCTTGCAGCCATGAGGGCGTTGGTGGCCATCCAGCCAGAGGGAGTGCCGGTGTCGTAGCCCGACAGCGGGTCGATGACGACGGCGTACATGGCCTCGCGGTCGAGCGAACGGGCCATGGCGTCGGTGAGTTGGATCTCGCCGCCCTTGCCGGCCTGCTGATCTGCCAGCAGGTCCATGACCAGCGGGCTCAGCAGGTAGCGACCGACGATGTACAGGTTGGACGGAGCAGCCTCGGGAGCGGGCTTCTCGACCAGACCGCCGATACGCCAGACAGCGCCCGGCTCGGCATCGGCAACGTCCTCGGCGCCCTCGAGCGAACCGACGCGCTCGCCGGCGATAACACCGTAGCGGCTGACTTCCTCGGGCGAGCAAGCAGCGACGGCGATAACCGAAGCGCCACCGTGCTCCTTGGAAACGGCGAGCATCTTGTCGCAGATGTCGCGGTTAGGTACAACGTAGTCGCCCAGAAGAACCAGGAAGTTCTCCCCTGCCACGGCGTCGGCAGCAGAGCGAATAGCATGGCCGAGGCCCTTGGGCTCGTACTGATAACGGAAGTCGACCGGCATACCGCCAGCGTGGGCGACGGCATCGGCATAGGCGTTCTTGCCGCGCTCGCGCAGCAGGTTCTCGAGCGAACGGTCGGGCTGGAAGTAGTTCAGCAGCTCGGGCTTGCCGGGCGAGGTAACGATGATGGCGTCGTCGACCTCCTCGGGGTCGAGTGCCTCCTCGACGACATACTGGATGACGGGCTTGTCGAGCACCGGCAGCATCTCTTTGGGCGTGCACTTGGTGCCAGGCAGAAAACGCGTGCCAAGACCGGCGGCGGGGATGATTGCCTTCATGTTATTCAAAGATCCTTTCGCAGGCGCAAAAGCGCCCCATGCGTGCGGCGCACAGCCGCAGACCAAATTGCGATACCCAAGCATCTTACCGCTGGAACTATATGTCGCTACAAGGCAGAGACAATTCTTCAGCAGGTCAACGCAAATTATTGCTCGAATGGTGCAATTTTATTGCCCAACGGCAGGGCACCCGATACGACGCAAATCACAGAACATGGCAGTTTGAGCAACCGATGCCGAGGGACCGAAAAACAAAAAAGACGGGGCTCGCAATGCGAACCCCGTCTGCAAAGGAATCTGGCGAGAAAGCCTGATTACTTGAGGGTGACAGCAGCGCCAGCAGCCTCGAGCTTCTCCTTGGCAGCCTCGGCGTCCTCCTTCTTGGCACCCTCGAGAACAGCCTTGGGAGCGCCCTCGACGACCTCCTTGGCCTCCTTCAGGCCAAGGTTGGTGAGCTCACGGACGGCCTTGATGACCTGGATCTTGTTGTCGCCGAAGCCCTCGAGCACGACGTCAAACTCGGTCTTCTCCTCGGCCTCAGCAGCGCCAGCAGCGGGAGCGGCGACAACAGCGGCAGGAGCAGCGGCGGAAACGCCGAAGGTGTCCTCGATAGCCTTAACGAGCTCGGAAGCCTCGAGAAGGGTCATTTCCTTAAGAGCATCGATGATCTCATCGGTGGTAAGCTTAGCCATTTCTAAGTCCTTTCGGTTTCCGTGCGGATGCACGGAGATCAGTTAAAACACGGCGCAAATGCGCCAGGGGTGCGGCGTTGCCGCCGCGGGTGAAAACAGCAACTAGGCTGCCTTCTGCTCGGAGACCTGCTGGATCGAACGAGCGAGACCAGAGGAAACGCCGTTGACGCAGACAGCGATGTCGCGAGCGAAACCAGAGATGAGACCGGCGATCTGGCCGAGAAGCTGATCCTTGGTGGGCAGCTCGGCGATAGCCTTAACATCATCAGCGGAAACGGCCTTGCCGTCGGAGATACCGCCCTTGATCTCAAGGACGCCCTTGGACTTAGCAGAGAAGTCCTTAAGGGCCTTAGCGGCCTCGACCGGCTCGGACTCGTAGAACACATAAGCGACGGGGCCGGCGAGGATCTCGTCGAGCTCGGGCTGCTCCTGGTTCTTGAGAGCGATCTTGACCAGGTTGTTCTTGTAGACCTTCATCTCGGCGCCGCACTCGCGAAGCTGATGACGCAGCTCCTGAGCCTGCTTAACCGTCAGACCGTTGTAGTTGACGACGAACAGACCGGCGTTCTCGGCGATACGGGACTCGATCTCTGCAACCTTGTCGATTTTGTACTGCTGGGGCATAAATTACACCTCCTCGAATTCTTTCCGGGCACGGTCCGCCACAAGGACGTGACGGGGGCATGTCCAAAAAGAAAGCCCCCGCGCTGCATGAGCGACGGGGGCGAGAAGACATATCTACTCGACCACCTCGGCTGGCGGGATGTCCCATTAAGCTCGCGGGCGATGCCCGTTTGCACCGGCTGTCTCTGGCAGCGGATTCGTGCGTGAACCGAAAGTATTATGGCGGGGACCCCGGCGTCGGTCAACGGAAATCCGGGCTGCACACAATTCCACCATCCGGCACGCTCCGCCGAAGGCCAGGTGCAAGGTTTTCGCTCGGTCAAGTCCTGGGCTCGCACGAAGGCCACATTAAGTGGCCTTCGGCTCGTGCGGAATCTACGAAAACCTTGCACCTGGCCTTCGGCGGCGCGTGCCTGCGTTGACTTTGGGCAGCCCGGGTTTTCGTTGGCTGACGCCCCCACTCATAATGCTTGGGTCGGTGGGCTGATGCGTTGCGTCCCGTTGGGCTATAAGGTTGAAATGAAGGTGGACAGGCGGGTTAGGCCTTCGTCAAGGTCTTTGTCGGAAACGCAGTAGCTTAGGCGGATGTGGCCTTCGGTGCCGAAACAGTCGCCCGGGACTAGGGCTACGTTTGCCTCTTTGATGGCTTTGATGCAGAAGTCTTCGCTTGTCAGGCCGTACTGTTTAATGCTGGGGAAGGCGTAGAAGGCACCTGCCGGTTCCACTACGTCGAGGCCCATGGCGTCTAAGGCTGCGAGCACGCGTTCGCGGCGGGCTCGGTAGACTTCGAGCATCGGCGACGGGTCCACGGTAAGCGCCACGCGGGCGGCGTCCATCTCGAAGGAGACGGCGCTCGATACTAGGTATTGGTGGGCCTTTGCAATCTCGGCGATGACGGGGGCTGCCGCTGCGAGCCAGCCCAAGCGCCAGCCGGTCATGGCCCAGGGCTTGGAGAAGCTCTCGATGACGACCGTCTGCTCACGCAGCTCCGGGTGGCGCTGGGCAAAGCGCTCGTAGCCATCCACATAAACCAGGCGGTTGTATACGTCGTCGCAGACCACGTAGATGCCCGCCTGTTCTGCCACGTGCGCCACGGCGTCGAGCGATGCCGCGTTGAGAATGCAGCCCGTGGGATTGTTGGGCGAGCAGATAACGACGGCCTTGGTCGCCGGGGTCACACAGGCGCGAAGCGCATCCTCGTCAATCTGAAATTGCGCAGGCTCCGTATCCAAAAAGACCGCTTTGGCGTGATTGGCCACGACGATGCTCTCGTAAAGGCCAAAGGCCGGCGTGGGGATAATGACCTCGTCGCCGGGGTTGAGCATAGCCATGAATGTTGCCGACAGGGCCTCGGTCGCGCCGTCGGTCAGGATGACCTCGTCGGCCGAAAACATAAGGCCCGCGTCCCCCATGTAGGCAGATAACGCCTCGCGCAGGGCGGGGCGACCGTTATTGGGCGGATAGTGCGTGTCACCGCGGTCCAGTGCGGCGGTCACCTCGGCACTAATCACATCGGGCGTGGGAAAATCGGGCTCGCCAAGCGCAAGCGCGATGCATCCCGGGTGCTGAGCGGCGAGTGCGTTAATCCGACGGATGCCGGAGGGCTTGAGCGTGGCAAGCGAGGTATTCATGGGCAGACGCATGGCGTTCCTTTCGTAAGGGTTGCACTAGGATAGCGCGCCCAGCGCCTCCAGACGGTGTAACCTAAACGGAAACGAGCCGGAAAGGAGATGGCATGGAGACGACCGCGCGCGGCGATGTACCAAAAACGCTGCAAACCATTGCGTATATCAGCATTCCCAATAGCGCCGATCTTGAGTTTTTGCTTTGGGACCTGCAGGATGCCATCGCCGCCTATGCACAGCTTTCCGGCACTACACTCCCCCTCCCAGTCGACTTGAAGGCAAATGACGCCGGCAGCGTTGCCAATGGCATCGTGCTGGCCATTGAAGATGTGGCTGACGATGAGACGTTGACAGCTATCGAGCAGACGCTTGAGCGCTTTGGCGGTACGGGAACGCGCGTCTATGCCGCGATTCGAGCCGCACAAGAGGGCACTGAGCAGGCGCGTGGGGCCGCCGTTCGCCTGCACAAGGCATGTGAGCGCCATGACCAATTGTGGTGTGGCGGCGTTGCCATCTGCGCCGGCAGCGGCATTGCGGCGCTTCGTCGCTCCCCGCGCATGGGACTCTTGCGGCGACCGTTTTCGGAAGCGATGGATAAGCTTGTGGGCGCTGTGCGCATGGGCTGCTCAGTTGAGCACGCCCAGCTGCTCGGCGGCGGCGATGCCGGTAGCGTCAACGCCGACGGCATGGTGCGTGTCGAGCCCGCGCTGCCCGCGCCGATCTGGCACGCCATCATCAAACGCCTCGGCGCCCATGCTCAATCAAATATCTAAATTAGAGAGCAGCCCAGTCAACTGCCTCGCGCCAGCGCTCGACAAGGCGCTCAAGACGCCAAGCCGCATTGGCAGGACTTGTCGAGGGCAGGACGATGGCGGGCAGCCCGGTGCGTTCTTGTAGATAGCGCTTGTAGAGCCGGCCAGCCGTACCACCGTTGCATATCACCTGCTCAATGGGAGCTGCATCGGTAATGCGCCCGATATGTGCCGGTACAACGTTGCGAATGCTCGCGTCACTCGAGCCCTTAATGTCACAACTCTCGATCACATCCCACAGGGCTACGCCGCCGTTAAGCAGCATGGATCGCTTGGCGGCAATGGAGACATCGAGCGTCGCGGACTCGCTGCCCGCCAAAGGGTCGCCCTCGTTGGGCGGCACAGGCACACCGAGACACGCCGCCGTGACCCGCCAAAAGCGGTTCTGCGGATTGCCATAGTAGAAGGCATTGGCACGCGAGAGCACCGAGGGAAACGACCCCAGCACCAAAACGCGCGAGCGCTCGTCAAACACGGGTTCAAACCCATGCTCAATATGTTGATAGCCCTCGTCGGACGCAGCCATGGCCTAGGCCCTCAACAGATAGCGCACCTCGTAGGGCGCAAGCTCAAGGGAGCCAGCCAGCTCGACCGTGGGCACGCCATCGGCAAGCAGGTCGACAAAGGACCCGTTGAGCTCGCCGGCGCCAAAGGTGTAAGGCTCGCCCACGGCGTTCACCGCCACGAGCACCGTCGCGCCGTCACAGGCGCGCTCGAACAGCAGCTGCTTGTTCTGGATCACCACGTTGCGATAGGCACCGTAGTTGAGAGCACGGGCCGCCGCGTCGTCGGCCGAGCGAAGGTGCGCAAGCTGCGTGATGAACGCCGTCAGCTCGTTGGGCGCAGGCTCATCGAGCGCAGGTCGCAGCGCCCAGTCGCCATCGGGGCCGCCCTTTTCGCCAGGAATCCCCCACTCGCTGCCATAGTAGACGCACGGGATGCCCGGCATACCAAACAGCATGCCATAGGCGGGACGCAGGCACGACTTGTCGGTGAGGATGCTTGCCAGGCGCGGCACATCGTGGTTGTCGACAAACGACAGCAGATGCTTGCCGCGATAAATGCACCACGGGTCACCGCCAAACTGGCGATGCAGCGAGTGTGCGATCTCGAACATGTTGACCGAGTTAAAGCTGGAATACAGGCCCTTGTAGCACTCATAGTTGGTGCAGGAGTCGAGCATCTCGTCGTTGACGATCTGGTTGTAGTCGCCGTGGAGCGTCTCGCCGATCAGCACAAAGTCGGGCTTGAGCTCACGGGTAAAGGAGTGTAGCCGGCGCATAAAGTCGCGGTCGAGCATATAGGCAACGTCCAGGCGCAGACCGTCGACGCCAAAGACTTCGGCCCAGCGGCGCACGGACTCGAGCAGGTAATCGACCACGGCGGGATTTTGCAGGTTGAGCTTCACAAGCTCAAAATGGCCCTCCCAGCCCTCGTACCAAAAGCCGTCGCCGTAGCACGAGTCGCCGTCAAAGCTGATGTGGAACCAATCCTTGTAGGGCGAGTCCCACTTGCGCTCCTGCACATCACGGAAGGCCCAGAAGCCGCGGCCGACGTGGTTGAAGACCGCATCGAGCACCACACGGATGCCATGGGCGTGCAGCGTCTCGCATACGGCGGCAAAATCGGCATCCCCGCCCAGGCGGCGGTCGATATGGCGCAGGCTGCGCGTATCGTAGCCATGGCTATCGGACTCGAGCGGCGGGTTAATGAGCACAGCACCGATGCCGAGCTCTTGCAGGTAGTCGGCCCATTGGGCGATCTTCATGATGGGCGCATCGGGGTTGGGCGCGGGGATGGCAGCCTGGGAAAGTTCATCCTCGGCAACGGGCGCGGCATTCTCGCGCGGAGCTCCGCAAAAGCCCAGCGGATAGATCTGATAGAACGTCGTCTCGTATGCCCACATAGCAACCTCCCGGTAAGCTCAACACAACGATATCCATTGTATGCCCGGCTTGTATCCTCTCCCCCAAAATAAGTTGCGGTGAAATAATTCCTGCTTGGGCCTTCAGAGGCCTTAAACAGGAGCTATTCCACCGCAGCTGATGAGGGGACGTGATTAGGCGACGGGCTTTGCGCGGCGTATGGCTGGGAACAGTACGGTGATGGCAAGGATGACGCCCACGACGGTAATCGCCCCGCCCGCAAAGCCAATCCAAGCGATACCGGGACCCGAAACCACGGCGCCGCCGATTGCGGTGCCCGTGCCGATACCGAGGTTAAACAGGCCCGAGAAGATCGACATGGCGACGGCCGACGAATCCGCCGGCGTGTACTTGATGAGCTCGGCCTGGAACGCAACGTTAAAGGCCGTGGAGCAGCAGCCCCATAGCGCGCAGACGGCAAGCACTGCTACGAGCGACGATGCGACCGGACCCACGAGCAGCAGAGCCACCGGCACGCCGGAGAGCGTGATAGCCAAGAACGGGAAGCGATGCCCATCGAACAGGCGGCCAAACAGCCAGCTTCCGAGCAGACCAGAGCAGCCAAACGCCGTCAGCGTCATGGTAATAGCGCTTGCGTCGACGTGCGCGACCTGCGCCAGGAACGGCTCGATATAGCTGTAACCCGCATAATAGCCGGTCGCCATAAAGACCGTGACCGCGTAGAGCGCAATCAGGAACGGGTTCTTGAGCAGCTCGGGCAGCTGTTTGACGGTAAAGCGCTCGCCCGCCGGCATGGCCGGGAACACCGCGGCCTGGTAGACAACCGCGACAGCCGAGAGGGCCCCGACCGCGGCGAATGTCATGCGCCAGCCCACGGCCAGTCCGATGGCGCGGCCGATCGGCAGGCCAAAGATCTGCGCGATGGACGAGCCCGTGGCGATCATGCTAATGGCGAGCGCCCCGTGGCGACTGTCGACCAGGCGCGAGGCCATAATCGAGGCGACCGACCAGAACACGGCATGTGCGCAAGCGACCACCAGGCGCGCACAGACCAGGATGGGATATGTCGGTGCCACAGCGGACAGGAACTGACCCAGAGAAAACACGGCGAGCACGCCGAGCAGCATACGCTTGAACTCAAAGCGCGAGGCAAACACCATGAGTGGCAGCGACAGCAGCATGACGCCCCAAGCATAGACCGAGATCATGATGCCTGCCTGGGCCTCGGTGAGCGAGAACGACGCGGCGATATCAGTCAGAAGGCCGATGGGCATGAACTCCGACGTGTTGAACACGAACGCACAGCAGGCGAGCCCGATAAGCGGGAGCCACTGCTTGAGCGAGATGCCATCTTGTCTTGCCTGAGTCATGTAGGAACCCTCTCCGATTGTCTTGAGCGATGGGCGATTATATAGCAACGGCCCCGCATCCGTCAGTACAGATGCGGGGCCGCAATCAACTCAATACACAGGGGTTGCGCCGTCAATAAATAGCTAAGCCAACCCCAGCAATATGCCCGCCGAATGCACGACAAACGCCACGATCCAGGCGACCGTCACCTGAAACGCGAATACGGCCACGGCATAGCGCGCGCCCAGCTCGCTCTTGACGGCGCCGATGGACGCCACGCACGGCGGGTACAGCAGCGTAAAGACCAAGAACACGTAAGCGGTAAACGGCGAAAACATGGCTGACAGTGCCGCGGGAGAGGTTGCGCCCAAAAGCACCGTGAGCGTCGAGATGACGCTCTCCTTGGCAATGAGTCCCGTGACGAGTGCCGTCGAGGCGCGCCAGTCGCCAAAACCGAGCGGGGCCAACACCGGCGCGATGATGCTGCCGAGGCCCGCAAGCAGGCTTTGCGACTGGTCGGCGACCACGTTAAAGCGGATATCGAACGTCTGCAGGAACCAGATGACCACCGTAGCGGCAAAGATAATGGTAAAGGCCTTGGTGATGAAGTCCTTGGCCTTATCCCATGCCAGCATCACCGTCGTCTTGACGCTCGGCAGGCGGTAATTGGGAAGCTCCATGATAAACGGAACCGGGTCGCCCTTAAATGCCGTGCGGTTGAGCACCAAAGCCGCGATGCAGCCGACCACGATACCGATCAGATAGAGCGAGACCATGGCGGGGACCGTCGCCTGCGGGAAAAATGCTCCGCACAGCAAGCCGTAAACCGGCAGCTTGGCCGAGCAACTCATAAACGGCGTGAGCATGACCGTCATCTTGCGGTCGTGCTCGGACGGCAGCGTGCGCGTCGACATGATAGCCGGCACGGTGCAGCCAAAACCGACGAGCATGGGCACGAAGCTGCGGCCCGAAAGGCCAAAGCGACGCAGCACTTTATCCATGACAAAGGCCACGCGCGCCATGTATCCGGAGTCTTCCAGAATGGAAAGGAACAAGAAGAGCACGACGATAATCGGCAGGAAGGTCAGCACGCTGCCCACGCCCGTAAGCACGCCGTCGACAGCCAGCGAGCGCACCACGTCGTTGGTTCCAAACGCCTTGAGGCCCGCATCGGCCGAGGCGATGATGGCAGCGATGCCGTCCTCCATAAGTCCCTGCAACGCCGCGCCGATCACGCCAAACGTCAGCCAAAAAACGAGGCCCATGATCACCAGGAACGCCGGAATGGCTGTGTAACGACCTGTCAGGATGCGGTCAATCTTGACGGAACGCACGTGCTCGCGGCTCTCGTGCGGCTTGACGACGCAGCGCCCACACACGTCGCCGATAAAGCCGAAGCGCATGTCGGCCAGCGCAGATAGACGGTCGGTGCCGGCCTCGCCCTCCATCTGGGTAATGATGTGCTCGATGGCGTCAAGCTCGTTGCGATCCAGATGAAGTGCCTCGGTCACCAGCTCGTCGCCCTCAACCAGCTTGGTCGCCGCAAAACGCACGGGAATGTGCGCCGTCGCGGCATGGTCCTCGATCAGGTTGGCAATGCCGTGGATGCAGCGATGCAGTGCACCGCCGTCTGGACCATCGGGCGCACAGAAGTCCAGGCGACCGGGGCGCTCACGGAACCGCGCCACGTGCAAGGCATGATCCACCAGCTCGCCGATACCCTCGTTGCGGGCAGCGCTAATGGGGACAACGGGCACGCCCAACAGGCTCTCGAGCAGGTTGACGTCCACGGCGCCGCCGTTGGCCGTCACCTCGTCCATCATGTTGAGCGCGATGACCATGGGACGATCGAGCTCCATAAGCTGCAGCGTCAGGTACAGGTTACGCTCGATGTTGGTGGCGTCGATGATGTCGATGATGGCGTCGGGGTCTTCGTCCAAGATGAATTGGCGGCTGACGATTTCTTCGCCCGTGTACGGCGACAACGAGTAAATACCGGGCAAGTCGGTAACGCTCGCCTCGGGGTGGTTACGGATAGTGCCGTCCTTGCGGTCGACCGTCACGCCGGGAAAGTTACCGACATGCTGGTTAGAACCCGTCAGCTGGTTGAACAGCGTGGTCTTACCGCAGTTTTGGTTGCCGGCGAGGGCAAAGTGCAGCGGTGCGCCCTCGGGCACGGCCGTTTTTGCCGCACGGGGCGTATACGCCCCCTCGCCGAGTGCCGGGTGCTCCGTTGTGCCGATTGCGGCGTTAACGCGCGGACCCGTATCGGTGTCGTGAATACCCACGAGCTCGATGCGAGCGGCATCGTCCTTGCGCAGCGTCAGTTCGTAGCCACGCAGACGAATCTCGAGCGGGTCGCCCATAGGGGCGTACTTCATCATGGTGACTTCGGTACCCGGTGTGAGGCCCATGTCCAAAATATGCTGTCGGAGCGCCTGATCGTCGGATGTCACCGATGCGACAACGGCGTCCTTTCCAATCTCGAGTGCATCGAGCTTCACACGCTCATCCTTTCGTTAGACGCGGTTAACCGTTTACCGGGGCTAACCAACTCGTAACGACAAATGATAGCGCTCTGAACTATTTTATAAAGTCAAATACCGATGTTTACCTGCGCAAACTTTATGCGGTGCGCCCCGAAAGCTCTTTGCGCATACCGCTCAGCGAGATCGAAACGGAACCCGACCGCGCGGTAGCGGTGAGTCGATCACCCTCGACCGACCCCGTGCATGTAAAGGGCGCCTTGCCCATCAAGACGTGGGAGATAGTACCCGAGAGCTCAAAGAAATCGCCCTCAGCGCGGGCACTCGAGAGAGCGATATTGAGACCCCTGACGTTTAGTACTGCCCTAAGCGCGCCGTTCACCCCATGTGAAAACGTCACCTCGCCGCGTCTACTCCCCACCGGCGTCCGGGCCGAAACCACATACGTACCCTCAAGCATGGCTCCTCCTCTGAGCAGGCTTTTTGAAATGGCAATCTTGTCTACTTTGCTGCGAGGCGGCTTGCCCAGAAACCGCGAGCACACAATGACGTTCAATCAACAGATTGCTGTAAGGGGAACAAGCGTGCAAGGGGGACAGATTACATTTGGCACCATTTGCGCCAACGGACGGGATGCGGAGCGACGACCGTGCAGGTGAATTCCGGATCGTCGCTTCCTCCGTCCCCCAGCGAATCAAAACAAGTTGCGGTGGAATAGTTCCTGTTTGATGCTTTAACCAGAAAAAACAGTAACTATTCCACCGCAACTGCAAAAGCCCGCGCTGGCAACAAATGTCACCTGCGCAGGCTTGGTGGGCGCTCACAAAGGCACGTAATAGAGACCCACATCAGTTATGGAATGCCGAGCAGCACCGATGCGCGATGCCCGCCGGCTTACCAAGCAACGAAGCTCGCCGTAGCCTTAGACAATCGGCGCAATGCCGGCAAAGTGCAGATACAGCGAGATAACTGCCACGACAATGACCACTGCTGCGATCAGCTTGTCGTGCAGATGCGGAAGCACCTGCTTGCCGCGGCCGCGCTCGCCCAGAATATAGACGGGGATGGCTGGGGCAAAAAGGATCGTCGTGATCATGACGCCCTGAAGACCCGTCGACCACACCAGGAACAACGTGTAGATAAAACCGAGCGTACCGAAGAAGCGTGCCTTGCCAACGCTTGGCGCATGCGGCCCGTCCAGATGCTCGTTCTTCCAGCCGATCACCATGTAATAGGCAGCCGAACAGACATACGGAACTAAAATCGTGTTGACCGCGCAGCTATAGAAGAACTGGTAGGTGCTCGCCGCCACATACGAAACAATCAAGAAGAGCTGCGTGATGCCGGAGCTTACGAGAACCGTTACCACCGGGGCATCGTGCTTGTTCGTCTTAGCAAACGCCAGCGGGAAGGAGCCCTGACGCGCCGCCTCAAACGGCGTCTCGGATGCAATGATGACGTAGCCCAGCATCGCGCCGACCAGCGAGAGAATAACGCCAAGGTTTACGATGGCAGCACCAACCGGACCGATTGCGCACTCGAGAATTCCCGCCATGGAGGGCGTTGCGAGCTGTGCCATTTCCTCACGCGGCATAATGCCGAGCGACAACATCGAGATGATCAAATACAGCGTGAACACAGCTGCAAATCCAAGCGCCGTCGAGCGACCGACGTCGCGTACATACTTTGCACGACCTGAGATGACGACAGCGCCCTCGATGCCCGTGAAGACCCAAACAAGGGCGATCATGGTCGAGACAACCTGCTCGCCAAAGCCAGGGCCAGCCGGCTCTCCCCAGAAGTTGTCCATAAAGATATCGACGTCGAACTTACCCAGGAGCACAATGCTCAGCACAAAGAGTCCCAGCGGCACCAACTTCGCCAAGGTGACGATCGTGTTAATGCCCGCAGCTTCCTTAACGCCACGAAGCACGAGAGCGGTAAGGAACCACAGAAACACGCTGGCACAGATGATGGAAAGCAGATTGTTGCCCGTGCCGAATGCAGGGAAGAAATAGCCAAGCGCGCTAAACAGCAAAAGTGCAAAGCTCACGTTGGAAAGGCATGCGCTGATCCAGTAGCCCCAAGCGGAGTTGAATCCAACATAATCGCCAAAACCGGCGGCGGCGTATGCATAGATACCGCCGGTCAGGTCGGGACGAGCCTGAGACAAACCGTTGAACACCATCATCAGCGCAAAGACGCCAATAAAGCAAATTCCCCACGAGACAATAACCGCGCCGGTATTGGCTCCGCCCGCCGCCATATCGCCGGCAAGAGAGAAGATACCGCCGCAAATGCTCGCAGTGATAACCATCATGGTCAGACGAAAGAGGTCCAGACCATTGGGGTCGATTATCTCGTCGTTGCAAGTTTTAGAGGCCATATATGTGCACCCCCCTCAGTCAAGCGACCGTATGAAGATGGCCCGGACGTCCCGAATCGGGTGCCGGGCCATCGGTCAAGCGATCATTAAGCTAGTAAAGCGGCCGCATTAGAAGCGCAGTGACAGGCAGGAGAGGCCTCCGTCGACCTTGCGATACTCGGAGGTGTCGACAACGAGCGTCTTGTAGCCCAGATCCTGCACGGCCTTGAGCACGGTCGGATAGCCCTCGGCAACGATGACCGTACCGTTGACCCAGATGCAGTTGGCGCCGTAAGCCTCGTCCTCGGGCACGACGATCTTGTTGTACTGGGCAAAGTCGGGCTTATCGATGAACTCACCGGAGACGAGCATGTTGTTGTCCTCGATGTAGTTGACGCCCGTCTTGAGGTGCAGGACCTCCTCCAGAGGCACCTCGGAGCCCTCGAGGCCCCAGCCCTCGAGAATCTCGCAGAACTGGCGGATACCCTCTTCGTTGGTGCGAGCAGAGCGACCGACGTAGAAGTGGTCGCCGACCATCATGACGTCGCCGCCGTCGAGCGTGCCGGGGGAAACGATGTGCTTGACATGCTCGTCGTCAAAGAAGCGACGGACGACCGGCTCGATTTCGTCCTTCTCGCCGTTGCGGCTATCGGCGCCGGGGTTGGTAATGATGGCGCCGCAGCGAGTGATAACGGCCGGATCTTCGACGAAGCAGCTGTCGGGATACTGCTCGAGGGCGGGCAGCACCGAGACATCCACGCCGCACTGCTCGAGCGCGTGCTCGTAATCGTAGTGCTCCTCGATAGCGCGCTCGTAGATGGGCTGACCAAGCTCGGGGGCGCTCGTGATGCCATTGCTCAGGGACTTGCCGGGACGACGGATGATGACGTGGCTGAACTTGGTCATGATGATCCTCCTTGGATCTCTTAGCGAAGAGCGGACTTCCTTGCGCCCGCCTTCCTTTCGATGGCTTTATCTTATGGTGTCTTTACTGTTTTGTATATTGTATACAATCCTGAACGGTAGATATTTCTCGGTGAACGTTTTTTTGCTTCCTAGGGTCAGGTAGCGCGATTTAGCTGGTCGTTCTATAATCCAATTAGCCTATTCAAACAAAACGTATTTAAATTTGAAAATATACAGTTAAGGTATATAAGCTCATGGAAACACTCAGAAGACCCTTGAAGGATCATGTATACGACTATATTTCGAGTCGCATAGACGCCGGCGAGCTTTCGGCCGGCGACCGTGTGAGCGAGCAAGCGATCTGCGATGCCATGGGCGTATCGCGCACGCCGGTTCGCGAGGCGCTCATCCAGCTGGCAAGCGACGGCTATCTGGACAACCTCCCCCGCCGCGGGTTCCGCGTCCGTGGATTCGATCAGCAAAACGCCGTCGAAGTCTTTGAGATTATGGGGCCGCTTGACGGGCAGGCGGCATACCTTGCCTGCCCCCTCCTGACCGAAGAGGACATCATGCAGCTAAAGTTCTTGGTTGGATCCATGGACCTCGCGATCCAAGGCGGTCTTATCCGAAAGTACGACGACATTCAGCGGGACTTTCACCTTACGTACTTCAACCGCTGCGGCAACGACCGTCTGCGCGACATGATTTCGCAACTCGAGCGTTGCTTTATCAAACGCGATTACGAGACCGTCGATCAGGAGACGGCGTGCAAACTGCTGGGTATAGCCAATACCGAACATGCCCACATTCTTGAGCTGTTCGAAGCGCGGGATGCGGCGGCCGTGCGAGACTACGTTCGCGATGTCCATTGGAACACGGAGAACGCCCAGTTCACCGTTTGGTAGAAATATAACGATCGGTGCCGGCCCAACCCTTGGCGGCCAGGGCAATGTCGATGTTTTGGCACCGAAAGCGAAAACCCGCCAAAGCGAGCAAGGTGCCTTGAAACGAGGCGGCATTGACCTTCTGGTCATGCCGCCGAAGTTGAAAGGCAGATTGCCGCTCTGGCGGGCTTGCAGCGTCAAGTGGTTACGGCGTTTGGTAAAACGCCGTAACTAAAACCCGTGGCGCTCCAGGAAGCGGAAGGCCAGGCGGATCCAGGGACGGACGGAAACCTGCTTGTCCTCGTTGTCGACCGCGGTATTGGCGTTGCCGAGCGAAAGGCCGTGGCCACCTTGGTCAAAGACGTGCATCTCGCATGCAACACCCTCCTCGGCCATGCGCTGCGCAAACGGGTAGACCTGCGCGACCGGCGCCGTCTTGTCGTCCGAAACGCCCCACACAAAGGTCGGGGGCATCTGGCGCGAAACGTGCGTGGTAGGGCAAATGTCGGCCAGGTGCTCATCGGTCGCCTCGCCGCCCGTCACCATCGACAGATAGTCGTTGAGCAAATCGCGCCCCGTCTTGCCACCCGTCTTGGGCACGCGCAGGTCGATGCGCGGGTCGCGCGTCTGCATATCGCGCACATAGGCAAGGTCGAGCAACGGATAGCCCAGCACCACGGCGTCGGGACGAATATCCTCCGGACGGGCCCCGGCAAGGCCCGCGAAGGATCCGGTCTTCCACTGCGTTGCCAACGAGGCACAGATCATGCCGCCCGCCGAGAAACCCACGATGCACACGCGCTTGGGATCGACATGCCACTCGTCGGCGTTGGCGCGCACGGTAGCGACCATCTTGGCGAGGTCCGCCTGCGGGTGCGGAAAGCTCACGTCGCCCGTGGCGCTCGTCACATAGTTGAGCACAAAGGCCTGGTAGCCGCGGTCCAAAAACGCAAACGCCACCGGGTCCTGCTCGTGCGGAGCGATATGCGTAAACCCGCCTCCGCCGCAGATGATCACCGCGGGGCGGCGGCCATTGGGCTTGTCGGGCAGCGGCTCGGCACCCAGATACGTAAACGTCGCCGGATAATCCTCGGTCGGCTCCTCGCCCCACAGCGCATGGTTCTCAATAATCATAGGTGCTCCCTCCGTGCGATTCGTGCGCACTCGTTTTTCGCACCTTAGCGTACCCCACTTGAGCCCGCGGCGCAGAAACACCCCCGCAATAAGTTGGCCTTCAACTGATATATCACAAAATCGCTGTTCAGAGGCATCGTTAAGCAGCGTAAAATAGGAGCGCTGACCGTGCTGGGAAACACGTACGAAACGTTTCCGGCAAACCACACGCGTGCAACATGCACGCCTGATACGTTGGAGGCATCTATGGGTCTGCTCGATTCGCTCAAGTCCACGTTCACTTCGTCGGGCGAGGCGTCCGTTCCGCCCGCAGCAAGCTTCGCCACCCGCGAAGGCGTCATCTACGCTCCCGTCAACGGCGTGCTCGTCAATCTGAGTGAGGTTCCCGACGAGACCATCGCCTCGGGCATGCTCGGCCAGGGCTACGGCATCGAGCCCATTACCGACACCATTTACGCCCCCGCCAACGGTCGCATCGGCGCCACCACCGTCACCAACCACTCCATCGGCATGATTACCGAGGACGGTCTTCGCGTGTTCATCCATGTTGGCCTGGGCACCGTGGAAATGAACGGCAAGGGTTTTGCCCGCTTTGTCGAGATGGGCGACACGGTCAAGGCCGGCCAGCCGCTCATCAGCTTCGATCGCGAGGCCATCAAGGCCGCCGGTCACGAGGACATCGTGACCGTCATCATCTCTGAGCTCGACCGCCTCAAGAGCATCGACCACGTCGGCGAGTCTGGCACGCTTATCGGCGGCAATCCGCTCGTCAAGCTTGGCGATCCGCTGCTGGTTGCCAAGACCAAGTAGCCAGGCCCCGCGCCACACAGCCAAAAGGCACCTCGTCAAGCGCCCGCGACCATTTGGCCGCGGGCGCTTTTCGTTTGAAAAACCATCCCGCCAATGCCTTATCTGTATAGCCCAAATGAGCCGAGCTGCTAGAATATCGAACTGTATGGATAACTATCATTCAACCGTTATGGGAGGATACGTGAACCGCACCAAAATCGCGCAGCTCTATGCCGATGCCGAGTCGCTCGGCGGCCAGACCGTCACCGTCGCCGGCTGGGTCAAGTCCATCCGCGACATGAAGAACTTTGGCTTTGTTACGCTCAACGACGGCAGCTGCTTCCGCGACCTGCAGGTCGTCATGAACCGCGAGGCACTCGACAACTACGACGAGATCGCCCATCAAAACGTCTCGGCCGCACTCATTTGCACCGGCACCGTCAAGCTGACCCCCGATGCGCCCCAGCCCTTCGAGCTTTCTGCCACCTCCATCGAGGTCGAGGGCGTCAGCGCCCCGGATTACCCGCTGCAGAAGAAGCGCGCAACCGTCGAGTTCCTGCGCACCCAGCAGCACCTGCGCCCGCGCACCAACCTGTTCCGCGCCGTGTTCCGCATCCGTTCTGTCGCGGCTGCCGCCATCCACCGCTTCTTCCAGGAGCAGGGCTTTGTCTACGTCAACACCCCCATCATCACCACGAGTGACTGCGAGGGCGCCGGCGAGATGTTCCGCGTGACCACGCTCGACCCCAAAAATCCGCCCCTCACCGAGTCCGGCGAGGTTGACTGGAGCCAGGACTTCTTTGGAAAGCACGCGAGCCTTACCGTATCCGGCCAGCTCAATGCCGAGAACTTTGCCATGGCCTTTGGCGACGTGTACACCTTTGGCCCCACCTTCCGCGCCGAAAACTCCAACACCACGCGCCACGCCGCCGAGTTTTGGATGATCGAGCCCGAGATGGCCTTTGCCGACCTTAACGACTACATGGATAACGCCGAGGCCATGCTCAAGTACGTCCTTAAGGACGTTATGGCCACCTGCCCCGACGAGCTCAACATGCTCAACAAGTTTGTGGACAAGGGCTTGATCGAGCGCCTGGACCACGTGGCAAACTCCGACTTTGCCCGCGTTACCTACACCGAGGCCGTCGAGATCCTGGAGCAGGCAGTCGCTGCTGGCCACCAGTTTGATTACCCCGTCAGCTGGGGCATCGACCTGCAGACCGAGCACGAGCGCTTCCTGACCGAGGAGCACTTTAAGCGCCCGACCTTCGTGACCGACTACCCGGCTGAGATCAAGGCGTTCTACATGCGCATGAACGAGGACGGCAAGACCGTCGCCGCCGCCGACTGCCTGGTTCCCGGTATCGGCGAGATTATCGGCGGCTCCCAGCGCGAGGAGCGCCTGGATCTGCTCGAGGCCCGCATCAAGGACCTGGGCATGAATCCCGAGCAGTACAAGTACTACCTTGACCTGCGCCGCTACGGTTCCTGCAAGCACGCCGGCTACGGTCTGGGCTTCGAGCGCTTGGTCATGTATCTGACCGGCGTGGGCAACATCCGCGACGTCCTGCCGCACCCGCGCACCGTGGGCAACGCCGACTTCTAATCGTCGGACGCTAGCTCGCGTCGCCACACGCCAACGCTCATCGCATAAGCGTCTCTCGACATCGGTCGAGAGACGCTTTTTTCAACAACATCCGTCAAGCTTTTGGCAAGTTTTTGGTCAGTTGACCAGGGCTGTTGAAAACTCGACCCGCCGCTTGCCGACGGCTACCGACCGCCCGGAGTGTCCTGCACCCCTGGGAAAGCCCCGCGCCCTAGGCTCCATACCGTCGCCACCCAAAACGGAAAGGACGTGGACGCCATGACCGAAACCGCTGTTGAAACTTACGAGACCACGACGAGGGGCGCCGCCTCGATGGCAGCCTATCGCGCCGTTCGCATCCTGCAATTATTAAGCGAAAACACCGGCGAGGACAAGGCCATGCTTTCCGATGAGTTGATCCGGCGTCTCGCCCATCCCGACGACCCCGCCCGCATGCCCATCTCGGCGGCGCGGCGCAGCATCTACACCGCCATCTCCGCACTTCGCCATGCCGGATACGAAATTGAATACAAGCGCGGCGTGGGGTATCGGCTCTTGACCCGTCCGCTCACCGACGAAGAGATCATCCGGCTCCACGGCATGGTCATGCGCAACCGCTCTACGCCCATCGCCATTCGAAAAAGCATGGCGCAGCACCTGGTCGCCATGGCGAGTGCCGACGTTCGCGGCTACCTCGATGCACCCGAGCCTGCTCCAAGCGCAGGCGACAAATCCACCAAGGCCATACGCACGCCCGTCAAGCGCATCGATGCCTGCGAGCTCATCGAGCAGGCCATCGACCACGGAACCACGGTGAGTTTTGATATTTCGAGTGTCACGGCACGCGGAGAGGTCGAAGTGGCGCGGATGACACTCCGGCCCTTTGCCATCAAGCAACGAGACGGCATCTCGTATTTGCTGGGAACGGTCTATGACGCGCGAGGCGCCGACGACACGCTGCGTACCGTTGAGATCGGCCGCATGAGAAACGTCACCACACGTCTCCTCGACGGCAAGAAGCTCTTCGCCGTCCTGGACGAGGACGATGCCTCCTCCGCCGCATAAGACCCTCCGCCGCCCATTCGACTACCCGTACCGCCCATCCGATTCTGTATTAAAAAACCCGCCAGGCTGTTGTAAAAATGGACATCAGCGCTACTATAGTTCCACTTGCACTTTGTCCCAGTGCAGTGTTTCCAGCCATTTTTATACTGGGGGTAATGATATGAAGGACATCACCATCAGCCGCAGGAGCCTTCTGGTCTCCGCCGGTCTGCTCGCGCTCGCCCCGCTCGCCGGATGCGGCGGCAACTCTGGTTCCGGCTCTGCTGCCGCCGGTTCCGACTACACCATCGGCGTTCTGCAACTCACCGAGCACTCCGCACTCGATGCCGCCAACGACGGCTTTGTCAAGGCCATCAAGGAGAGCGGCCTTAAGGTCAAGATCGACCAGAAGAACGCCCAGAACGACCAGTCCACGTGTAAGTCCATTGCCGACAAGTTTGTGGGCGACAACGTCAACCTGATTTATGCCATCGCCACGCCCGCCGCGCAGGCTGCCGCCGGCGCCACGGCCGATATCCCCATCGTGGGCTGTGCCATCACCGACTACGCCGCCTCCGGCCTGGTCCAGGACAACGACAAGCCCGGCACCAACGTCACGGGCGCTTCCGACCTCACCCCAGTCGCCGAGCAGCTCGAGATGATGCAGAAGGTCCTGCCCGACGTTAAAAAGGTCGGCCTGCTCTACTGCACCGCCGAGTCCAACTCCGACGTCCAGATCAAAGCCGCCAAGAAGGAGCTCAACAAGCTGGGCCTCGAGTACACCGATTTCACCGTCTCGAGCTCCAACGAGATTCAGTCCGTCGTCGAGTCCTCCGTGGGCAAGGTCGACGCGCTGTACTCCCCCACTGACAACACCATCGCCGCGGGCGCTTCGCAGGTCGGCCAGATCTGCAAGGAGAATAAGCTCCCCTTCGTGACCGGCGAGGAGGGTATGTGCATGGCCGGCGGCCTGTTCACCCTCTCCATCAACTATAAGGACCTGGGCTACGCCGCGGGCGAGATGGCCGTTAAGATCCTGAAGGGCGAGGCCAAGCCCGAGGATATGCCGATCAAGCACCTCTCGAGCAAGGACCTGGTCGTCGTCAAGAACGACGAGATGGCCGAGGCTCTGGGTATCGACCTTTCCGCTCTGGACGAGTAGCGCCATGCGCGGTAACGCGTCTAGGGCCCGCACGCGCGCCACAGCCGCGTTATTCAATATCTGAGTCCTTGGGGCGAACGCTAAAGACCGGCGTTCGCCCTGCTTGTTTCGGATGAGACAAAACATCCGTCCGCAGCTCTTTTATGCATTGGTACCGCTATTATGGAACATCGCGTGTCCACCCTATCCTAGGAGGTATGAAGCATGCTCATTGCATTGCAGGGCGCCGTTTCGCAGGGCGTCCTCTGGGGCATTATGGTGCTTGGCGTGTTTATCACGTTCCGCCTGCTCGACATCCCCGATATGACCTGCGACGGCAGCTTTGCCCTCGGCGGCTGTGTCTGCGCCGTACTCATCGTCAACAATAACGTCGACCCCTTGCTCGCCGTGCTGGCCGGCATGTGCGCCGGCGCCATCGCGGGCGCCGTCACGGGCATCTTGACCACCGTCTTTGAGATTCCCGCAATCCTCGCCGGAATCCTTACGCAGATCAGTCTGTGGTCCATCAACCTGCGCATCATGGGCAAGTCCAACACGCCCATCCTTGCCAAGGGCACTATCTTCTCATCCGTCAGCAACATGACGGGCCTGCCGCAGTCCACTGTTGCCATTATCCTAGGCATTGTGCTGGCCGTGGCCATCGTCGCCATCCTGTACTGGTTCTTTGGCACCGAGATCGGCTCGGCGCTGCGTGCCACCGGCAACAACGAGTACATGATTCGCGCCCTAGGCGTCAACACCAACTCCACCAAAATGATCGCCCTCGTGCTCTCCAACGCCCTCATTGGCCTTTCGGGTGCGCTCATCTGCCAGAGCCAGAAGTATGCCGACATTGGCATGGGTACCGGCGCCATCGTTATCGGTCTTGCCGCCATCGTCATCGGCGAGGTGCTCGGCCGCCTGCTGCCCGGCGGTCTCACGCAGTTCTCCGTCCGTCTGGCCTCCGCCGTCTTTGGCTCCGTGGTGTACTTCCTCATCCGCGCCATCGTGCTGCAACTGGGCATGGACGCCAACGACATGAAGCTGCTCTCCGCCGTGATCGTCGCCGTGGCCCTGTGCGTTCCCGTGGTTTGGGAGCGCTATAAGCTCCGCAGCTCCTACACGAAGGGAGATGAGGCAGATGCTTAAGCTCTCGCACGTCAAGAAGACCTTTAACAAGGGCACCGTCACCGAGAAGCGCGCGCTCACCGGCGTCGACCTTACCCTCAACGACGGCGACTTTGTAACTGTGATCGGCGGCAACGGCGCCGGCAAATCCACGCTGCTCAACATGATTGCCGGCGTATATCCGCTCGATTCGGGCGTTATCGAGCTCGACGGCACCGACATCTCGCGCCTGAGCGAGTCGCAGCGCGCCAAGTACCTGGGCCGCGTGTTCCAGGATCCCATGCGCGGCACCGCAGCCGACATGCAGATTGCCGAGAACTTGGCCCTCGCCAAGCGTCGCGGCCAGCGTCGCGGCCTTTCGTGGGGCGTCACCAAGGCCGAGAAGGACGAGTACGTTGAGTTGCTCAAGCGCCTGGACCTTGGCCTGGACACGCGCCTCAACGCCAAGGTCGGCCTGCTTTCGGGTGGCCAGCGCCAGGCACTCACGCTGCTCATGGCCACGCTCACCAAGCCGCGCTTGCTGCTGCTCGACGAGCACACCGCGGCACTCGACCCCAAGACCGCCTCTAAGGTGCTCAATCTGACCGAGGAGATTGTCGACGAGAACCACCTGACCACGCTCATGGTCACGCACAACATGAATGACGCCATCCGTCTGGGCAATCGCCTGATCATGATGCACGAGGGCCACGTTATCTACGACGTGGCGGGCGACGAGAAGAAGTCGCTCACCGTCGCCGACCTGCTGCAGAAGTTCGAGGAGGTCTCGGGCGGCGAGCTCGCCAACGACCGCATGCTGCTGAGCTAAAACCTGCCAATAAGGGACAGGTTTATTTTGGCAGGTTTTATCTGCGCAAACGTCAAAACCGCCGCAAAGGAACAGATACCTTTGCGACGGTTTTCGCATATCATGTCGATAATCCAGCGTCAGCAGGAACCACTGGTTAAGAACTAAGGAAACTGCCATGAGAAGACTCCTTCCCCGTCTTGCTTGACCGCCGCACTCCTTGCCGGCGTGCTCGCCGGCGGCCCAGCTTACGCCACCGCGGCCACCCCATCTCAAGTTATCGGCCCGTCCGATGTGATCGGACGGGCTTTTTGGTGGGTATCATGGTTGAATGATCATTAGGAGGTTTTCCCTACATGGAATTGTTTGAACCGATTCTTCATTTCTTTGAGCAGCGCTGGGTCCACAACATCATCTGGGCCGTCATCTTGGTAATAGTCACCGCCATCGCCGCCAAGGTGGCATCCAAGACCCTGCGCCACCTACTCAACCGAGACGACAACCCGCTTCCCGCATCGAGCATCTTCATCAACATCGCGCGTGCCGTCATTTGGATGATCGGCGGCAGCTTTATCCTCGACAACTGCTTTGGCATTAACGCAAACGCGCTCGTCGCCGCTCTTGGCGTCGGCGGCATCGCCATCTCGCTCGGCTTTCAGGACACGCTATCAAACCTTATCGGCGGCATGCAAGTGACCTTTATGGGCATCATCAAGCCCGGCGACAATATCGAGGTCGGCGGCGTGTCGGGCGTGGTCCAGGACATCACTTGGCGCCACACGACCATCGAGGACGCCTGCGGACAGACCATCATCGTCCCCAACTCCAACATCTCCAAGAACACACTCGTGCACCTCATGCCCTTTGGACGCGTTGTCGTTCCCGTCGCGGTGAAGGACACGTCAAAGTGGGACTCGCTCGATGCGCTGGCAGACGAGCTCGCCTGTGCCACCAAGGTCGCCGTTTCACCCATCTCGGGCTTTGACAAGGAACCCTACGTGCTCTTTAGCGAGATCGGCGACTTTGGCATTAAGGGTAAGATCATCTTTATCGTCAGTGACGACAGCACCACCTTTACGGCAGCCGACGCCTGCATCCGCGCCATCGCCCCCATCATCGCCTAAAACCACCGCAAAGGGGACAGGCACCTTTGTGGTGGTTTCGCATCGTGGTACCATGGTTCATATCGTTGTTTAAACGACTAAGGGAGTAGACACCATGGAAGAGGCCTATCGTCAAGCGCGCAAGCGCGGCGAACAGGGACGCCGTCGCGCCATCAGCCAAAGCGAGCATCCATATCTTACGGACCTCGACAGCTTGGTCGCCCAGCTTCCCTGCGGGCAGCGCGAGAACATCGGCCTGCGGGACATTCCGCTCGAAATGGTCGTCGGCACGGTTACCAAAGGTCGCCAGTCCGCCTTTTCGTGTAACTTTATGCCGCTGCTCCCCTGGAATACCGAATTCGCCCGCAAATGGTCCAACCTCTACGATATCCAAATCTCCGAGGGCTACCGCGACCCCATCATCGTCACCGAGTTCATGCACCGCTTTTACGTCCAAGAGGGCAACAAGCGTGTCAGCGTCCTCAAATTCCTTGACGCTCCGACGGTTTCGGCCAAGGTGACGCGTCTGTACCCCGGTAAGTGGGATTCCGTCGAGAGCCGCCTGTACGGTGAGTTTTGCGCCTTTTGGTACGTATGCCCCCTGTACGAGATTGAGTTTTCGCGCGAGGGCAGCTACGAGATGCTTGCCAAAATGCTCGGCCAAGATCTTGTCGAAAAATGGCCTCAAAAGAAGGTCGACTACCTACGTCACACCTTCCTGCTCTTTAAGCGCGCCTATCTTCGCGCGGGCGGCGACCACTTGGACATTACGCCTGCCGATGCTATGCTCGTCTACCTCAACGTCTACAACCAGGACCGTCTGCTGGATACGCCGACGGATATCGTCGTCAACCGTCTGTGCAAGATTTGGCGCGAGCTTGTCATTGCCGGCAAAAGCGACGAGGACAAAGTCGATCTTGTCGAAGCGCCGCAGCCCAACGAGAAAGAGGGCGCACCGACAAAAGCTACCTCGGGCGTGCTCAACTTCTTTATGAGCAAGACCGTCTACTCCACTGCCAATCCCATGCGAATCGCCTTTATCCACGAGTTTCCCTGTGCCACGTCGAGCTGGGACAGCCTACACGACCAGGGCCGCCGGTATCTTGATGAGCACTTTGGCGGCATCGTGCGCACCGAGGCGTTCGAGGACTGCCACGATTCGGACGTGTTCTACGCCGCCGTCGAGACAGCCGTAAAGCACGGGGCGAACGTCATCTTCTCGACCTCACACCGGCTCATGGAATACACGCTCAGGGCGTCAGTCGAGTATCCCCAGGTGCGGTTCCTTAACTGCTCAATCGGCCTTCCCCACCAAAGCGTCCGCTCGTACTTTGGAAAGATGTACGAGGCCAAGTTCCTACTGGGCGCCCTTGCCGCCAGCATGGCCGACAACCACCGTATTGGCTACCATGCGTCGGTCTTCGCCTCGGGCGCGCTGAGCGAAATCAACGCCTTCGCTATCGGTGCCTCGCTGCTCGACCCTCGTGCGCAGATTATCCTCACTTGGGGAGATGTTCCCGCCGGCGGTCTTGCCGAAGCCATGTGTCGCGAGGGCGTGAGCGTCATGACCGGCGCCGATATGTCCAAGTCTCTCGAGGACCCCACCGCCTACGGGCTTCACCGTCTGGTAAACGGCAAGGAAGTTACCGGTATTGCTATGCCGGTATGGAACTGGGGCCGTTACTACGAACTCATCGTACGCAGCCAACTGCACGGCACATGGGACGAGACCGCCGATGACCAGCAGGTGCGCGCCGTCAACTACTGGTACGGTATGAGCTCCGGCGTCATCGATATTCGCTACGCTCCGGGCCTACCCTATCAGACGCGTAAACTTGTGCAGCTGCTTCGCAACGGCATTGTCGAGGGCTCCATCAACCCATTTGGCGGCGAGCTCCACAGCCAGGACGGCGTGGTTCAGATTGAGGGCTTCCCTCCCCTGCCGAGTACGCAGATTGTCGAGATGAACTGGCTGGCTGACAACGTTATAGGCTCGATTCCGCAGCTCGATAACGAGCCGGAGGTCCGTGCCCTATGAATATCCTAGCCATTGCCGATGTAGAGGAGCGCTGCCTGTGGGAATGTTTTCGCAAGGAGCGCTTTGAGGACGTTGACCTGATTCTATCCGCAGGCGACCTGGATCCGGACTATCTTGAGTTTTTGGTCACTGTCATCAACAAACCGCTTGTGTACGTTCGTGGCAACCACGACGACCGCTACGCGCGCCATGCACCGGGCGGGTGCATTTGTGTTGAGGACAGCGTATATGTGTACCGAGGTATTCGCATTGCGGGTCTGGGCGGTTCCATGCGCTACCGCGACGGCGCGAACATGTATACCGAGCGCGAGATGGCAAAACGCATGCGCAAGCTATCGCGAAAAATCGCACTGGTAGACGGATGCGATATTCTACTTACCCATGCACCCGTCGCAGGCATGGGCGACCTGGACGACCTGCCGCATCGAGGATTCGAGTGCTTTAATGCGGCTCTTGAGTCTTGGGGTCCCGACTATATGATTCACGGGCATGTGCACCAAAGCTACGGCCCCAACTTTCAACGCGAGCGCCAACACCCATGCGGAACGAAGATTGTCAACGCCTGCGGCTATACCAAGATCGAAATTGACGAGGCGCGCTACCCCACGCGCGGTTGGAAGGCCGCTTGGCTCAACTCGCAAACCATGCGCCGCGAGCTCAAACGCCACGAAGCAATCGAGTCTTCAACCGCCAGAACCCCCTGGTAACTGCCAACAACCACCACGAAGGGGATAGGCACCTTTATGGTGGTTTTGCTGACTCGTCCGACCTGTCCATCACGGTGCTTGTGTAATTAACGAGAACACTCATTGTTTTGTAAGGACGGCGCTCACGTGCCGTCTTTTTTTGTCAACTTATGCAGTCTCGACCGTGTTGTATGTAGAGGGACCTCGCGAGACGCCTTCCCTATATCCACCACGACCAATTGGAGGTGACACTATGCCTGCACGCCGTAACCGCAATAGCACGCTCCGATGCGATGCCGATCAGATCGAGCGGGAAGCAAAGCGCTTGGTCGACACGTATTCCGACCTCATCCTTCGATTGTGCTATTCGGCCCTTGGATCCGCTGACGACGCTCAAGACATCTGCCAGGACACGCTGATCAAGATTCTCCAACGCACTCAACCGTTCGACTCGCTCGAACACGAACGTGCTTGGGTGATCCGAGTCGCACTGAACGCATGTCGCGATATCGGCCGTACGCACGCGAATCACCCGGTTGTCGACCTCGATTCGCTCCCCGATTTCTGCGCACCCGTAACACATACCGAGCAAGAATTCGCGCAACGCGACTGCGCCATTCTTTCCGCTGTCACGGCCCTGCCTCAAGCACAGCGCATCGCCATCTTTTTGCACTACTACGCAGGCATGAGCATCAGGGAAATCGCAGACGCCGTTCACGCGACGCCAGCTGCAACCGCCCAGCACCTTAGCCGCGGACGTGCGTCACTTCGGCTTTCCTTGAAAGGAGACCACAATGACTACGGATTCGAATGACTATCGCCACGCCCTGGAGCACATTTCGTTTACCGATAATGCGAAGCAGCACATGGCAAACTCGATTGCTCAGTCCGTCGCCTCAAGCGATGCGGCGACCGCTCAAAGCAACTTTAATGGCACGCGACGCAAGCCGCGCATCGCCCGCCATCCCGTAAGAACAGTCGCTCGCATTGCCGCTGTAACGGCAGTCCTCGCTATCGTCATTGGAGGCGCTGGCACGGCTATGGCAACAGGCGTCCTGCCGCTTCCTTCTGACATGCTTTCCGACATCTTTGACGGACCTGCTTCTCAAACCGAGATCATCGACCGTATTGGCCGGCCCGTCGGTGCTAGCTGCTCCAACAACGGAGTCACCGTGACCGCCGACGCCATCATGGGCGACAAGGATATGGTTACCATCGCCTATACGCTTACGTTCGACGATCCCGCTGCCCTGAAAAAGCTTTCCGAGCCGGGCGAGAACGGAACTATCGCCGGAAGTGTCGATGGAAACGTATACGTTGATGGCGAGCATGGCGGCCAAGGCCAATCATGGCTCATTGACAAGAACCCCAATGACTCCAGCATTCAATACTTTGCACAGTTCAGCGTTGAATCACCCGGCCTTATGGGCAGGACCGTCCGCACGCATATCAACTCTCTCGTTGTGCCACGTGCTGGCAAAGAGCTTCCCGAGTATAAGAAAATACTTACGGGCCCATGGGATCTTAAGTTCCAGCTGAATTACGAAGATACATCCGTTACGATTCCCGCGCCCAAATCGGTCAACTTTAACGGCACCAAGGCGACGATTCAAGAGGCCACCGTATCCTGCGTTGGCGTTTCAGTCCGCTACAACATAGATCGTTCCATCGAACACGACAACAACAGCGGCAAGATGTCTCAAAACATGGAGGAGTCTATGGATGCCGTTGGCAACATACCCCTCATCGTGACGTTCAAAGACGGTCATGTTGAGGACGCAACCAGCCACAGCGGCTATTTCGCAAATAAACTGGATAACGGCACCACTGATGTCCACAAGACCTGGCCGTTCTCGCAAGTTTGTGACACAGACAAGATTGCAAGCGTACAAATTGGCGATACGGTCATTCCCATGAATTCGTAACGCTACGCGGCTCGTATATGCACCCGGTTCCGCACTTCGCGTCTAAAGATGCGCTGTCATCGAGCAGCGTGAGCGCAAGGCCGCCCGTATGGTCGGCTGGGAACACCTCGTTGCGCTAAAAACCACCACGAAGGGGACCGGCACCTTTGTGGTGGTTTTGCTGACTCGTCCGACCTGTCCCAACGGTTTGT
>CATXMO010000016.1:0-53357 GCA_958372075.1 uncultured Collinsella sp.
ACGACGGAGGCCACATTAAGTGGCCTCCTGTTCGTGCGGAACTCGCGATAAACTTCATCAGTGCCCGCCCCACGGGAAACCTGCCAAAAAGGGACAGGTTTATTTTGGTCGGTTTTATCTGGGAAGATGCTGCTGCGGCTATCTACAGATCTGAAATCTGACTACTGAATAGACTGTCTAACTAAATAGCGAGCGGCACTAACCAGTCCTTTTGCTTGCGCCCGGGAGGGCCGCATATGAAGTTTATCGCGAGTTCCGCACGCAAAGGAAAGCACTTAATGTGCTTTCCATCTTGCGCAGGACTGTAGAGCAGGAAACTTCATATGCGGCCCTCCCGGGCGCAAGCAAAAGGGCGACCCCTGTCCGGAGTCGCCCTTGCGGTGCTGGTTATGTACGGCTGTTACTCGGCGTCGTGGTGGCGGCGGGGCTTGCGGCCTCCGTTGTCACCGGGACGGCGCGGACGGTCGCTGCGCTCGGAGCGCTCGCGACGCGGACGCTCACGACGCTGGAAGTGCTCGCCGTCGCCCTCGGAGGCACCCTCGGCGCGAGCCGGGGCCTCAGGCTTGTCAAGACGATCGAGCGAGATCTTGCCACGGTCGTCGACCTCGATGACGACGACCTTGACCTCGTCGCCCACGTTGAGGACGTCCTCGACCTTCTCCACGCGGCCCTTGGCGACGCGGGAGATGTGGAGCAGGCCGTCCTTACCGGGCAGAAGGTTCACGAAGGCACCGAAGGGCTGGATGGAGACAACGCGACCGGTGTACTCCTCGCCCGGCTCGGGAACCTTGATGATGAGCTTGATGCGCTCGACAGCCTGGTCGACGGACTCGCCGGTGCCGCCGACAAAGACGGTGCCGTCCTCCTGGATGTCGACCGAGGCACCGGTCTCGTCCTGGATGCCGCGGATGACCTTACCACCAGAACCGATAACGTCGCGGATCTTGTCGGTCGGAACCTGGATGGAGACGATGCGCGGAGCGGTGCTGCGCGTGGTGTGGCGCGGCTCGGGGATCACATCGAGCATCTTCTGCAGGATGAAGGCGCGACCCTCCTTGGCCTGCTGCAGGGCGCGGGCCAAGATGTCGAAGGTAAGACCGGTGGCCTTGTTGTCCATCTGCAGGGCGGTGATGCCCTCGGTGGTGCCGGTGACCTTAAAGTCCATGTCGCCCAGGAAGTCCTCGAGACCCTGGATATCGGACAGGACCACGGTCTTGCCCTCCTCCTGGATCAGGCCCATGGCGATACCGGAGACCGGGCGCTTAATAGGCACGCCGCCGTCCATAAGGGCGAGCGTGGAGCCGCAGGTCGAAGCCATCGAAGAGGAGCCGTTGGACTCCATGACCTCGGAGACCACGCGAATAGCGTAGGGGAACTCGTTCTCGTCGGGGAGCACCGGGAGCAGGGCGCGCTCGGCCAGGTTGCCGTGGCCGATCTCGCGGCGCTTGGGGCTGCCCATGCGGCCAGTCTCGCCGGTGCAGAACGGCGGGAAGTTGTAGTGGTGCATATAGCGCTTGCCCTCGGTGGGCTCGATGGTATCCAGACGCTGACCCTCGTTGAGCATACCGAGCGACAGGACGGAAAGCACCTGGGTCTGGCCACGCTGGAACAGACCGGAGCCGTGAACGAGCGGCAGGTAGTTATCCTTCACCATGATGGGGCGAATCTCATCGGCGGCACGGCCGTCGACGCGCTCGCCGGTCTCGACGACCATGGTGCGCATAGCCTTCTTCTCGAGCTTCTTGAGCGCCACGGGGATCTCGCGCTCCCAAGCGGCCTGCTCCTCCTCGGTGAACTCGGCACGGATGGACTCCTTCAGAGCCTCGACCTTACCGATACGGGAGAGCTTGTCGGCATCGCGAAGGGCGGCGGCCATCTCGTCGTAGTGGGCGAAGATGCGCTCCTGGACCCCCTCGACGGGCTGGTCGAGCGGGTACTCCTTCTTGACGATGGCGCCGTTGACCTGCTCCCACTCGGCGACAAACTCGTCCTGAGCCTGGCAGAAGGCAGCAAGGGCCTCCTGGCCAAACTTCATGGCGGCGAGCATGTCGTCCTCGGAGATCTCCTCGGCGCCGGCCTCGACCATCGAGATGAAGTCGGCGGAGCCACCCAGCTCCAGATCCAGATCGGAGTTCTCGCGCTCCTCATAGGTGGGGTTGACGATAAACTCGCCGGTCTCCACGTTACGGCCGATGCGCACGCAGGCAAGCGGGCCCTCGAAGGGCACGCCGCCGAGCGTCATTGCCAGGGAAGCACCCATGACGTTGATGACGTCAAAGGGGTTGACCTGGTCGGCGACGAGCGAGGTGGCGACGATGTGTACCTCGTTGCGGAAGCCGTCCGGGAAGCTCGGGCGAATCGGACGGTCGATCATGCGCGCGGTGAGCGTGGCCTTCTCACTGGGACGGCCCTCACGCTTGAGGTAGCCACCCGGGATGCGGCCGGCGGCGTACATCTTCTCGTTGAAGTCGACGGTCAGCGGGAAGAAGTCGTAGTTCTTGCGCTCCTTGGAGACGACCACGGTGTCGAGCATCGTGGTGTCGCCCTGCTTGACCAGGCAGGCGCCGGTGGCCTGCTTGGCAAGCTCGCCCGACTCAAAGGTGTAGGTCTTGCCGTACAGCTCAAAGGTCTTGGATACGAGTGTCATTGTTCTCCTTTACCCCGCAGGCCCCTTGCCTGCAGGCTCCTCATGTGACGCGGGCCCCCTGCCCCCGCCACGCTTCAGAGCGTGATTGTTCACGCCCTTACACAAAAAGAGCGCCCCGCTGCGCAGGACGCTCCTTGCATGTACAAATCCTACTGGATGTTGTCGCGGATGCCCAGAGCCTTGATGAGCTCACGATACTCGACGATGTCGTTCTTCTTGATGTAGGAGAGAAGACGACGACGACGGCCGACGAGCATGAGCAGACCACGACGGGTGTGGAAGTCCTTCTGGTGGGACTTCATGTGCTCGGTCAGCTCCTTGATGCGCTCGGTCAGGATGGCGACCTGAACCTTGGGGTTGCCGGTGTCGACCGGGGTGTTACCGAACTGGGCAGTCAGCTCCGCCTTGCGCTCTTTGGAAACAGTCATTGTTTCACCTTTCGTTTCTTGTCGCCCGCGGGCGACGCTATTCGCCTCGGACTGGGAAGCCGCCGGTGGAGCGAGCATCCAAGGTCGAGGTACCAACAGGTCGGTATGTTACCACAAGCAGCCCGCGCCTGCGCATCATCACCGACCCAACATGAATTCCATCGCACGGAGACGTTGATCAGTGTGCGTCGCAGCCCACACGTGCGAAAGCCCCAGCAAAAAGGCAGCGGTATGGGGGTCGACCCTCTCGGCCATAAGCGCATCGAAGGTCATGGACATGAGGGCGCGCAGCCATGCGACCTCACCGGTCGACACCAGCTCGGCACCGGGCACGCTCGACGCGCACGACCCGCACATGAGGCCGCCCGCCTGGGGCGAAAAATACGACAGCATCGGGTCTCCGCACAGCACGCATGCCGAAAAATCGGGTCGGTAGCCAACGTGCGACAGCAATTTAAAGACAAAGGCCGCCACGAGCAGGTCCATATGTGCCGCGTCGAGCCCGCTGCCGACAAGTGTGAGCGCCCGCTGCGTGATGGCAAAGGTAAACGGGTCCTCGGCGTCCTCGAACGAGCACACCCGCGCGACCTCGGCGATCGCGCTTGCGGCGCAGGTCGTCTCGTAATCGGGCGCGGCGCCAACCGGCGCTTCCAAAAGCTCGGCCTGAGAAACAACGTCGAGCGAGCGTCCATGCGCGAGCAACATATCGACGGTACAGAACAGCTCGCAGCGCGCAGCCAGGCGTCCACCGGGTTTGCGCGCGCCCTTTGCCACGGCACGAACCTGCCGACCCCGCTCGTCAAGCATCGTCAGGATCAGGTCCGTCTCTTTGAGCTTGGTCTTATCGAGGACGAGCACCTTCGTGCGATATGTACGAGAACCTGCCATTCGCGCCGCGTGTCCCTAATCCTCGGCGTTATAGCCAAAGCGGCGAATCTGGGCCTCGTCGTCACGCCAGCCGGCCTTGACCTTCACGTCCAGCTCCAAAAAGACCTGGGTGCCAAAGATGCGCTCAAGGTCGCGACGGGCGTCGATGCCGATATGTTTGATCATCTCGCCGCCCTTGCCGATGATGATGCCCTTTTGGCCCTCGCGCTCGACGTAAATGGTGGCGTGCACGCGCAGCACCTTCTTGGTCTGCTCAAGCGCATCGCAAATCACGCCCACGGAGTGCGGGATCTCATCGCGGGTGCGGCGCAAAACCTTCTCGCGCACAAACTCGGCAACGAGCGTCTCATCGGAAGCGTCGGTACCCATGTCCTCGGGGAACCAACGCGGACCCTCGGGCAAAAAGTGCGCAACGGTCTCGATGAAGGCATCGACGTTAAAGTTCTTGACCGACGACGTCACGATCTCGTCGTCATATTCCATAAGCTCGTGGGCGGCCTTAAGCTGCTCCATGACCTGTGCGGGGTCGGCTTCATCGGCCTTGGTGAGCACCAGGACCTTCTTGGAACGGGCATTCTTGACACGCTCGGCAACCCAGGCGTCTCCCCTGCCAATCGGTTTAGTGGCATCAATCAAAAACGCGACAACATCGACATCGTTCAGCTCGAACAACGCACTCTTGTTGAGCTCGGATCCCAGACCGTCCTTGGGCTTATGAATACCCGGGGTATCGACAAAGACCAGCTGGTAGCCGGGACGGTTGACGACGGCGCGCATGCGACGGCGGGTCGTCTGTGCCACCGGCGAGGTGATGGCGACCTTTTTGCCATAGCAGGCATTAAGCAGCGTGGACTTGCCGGCGTTGGGGCGTCCGACCAGGGCCACAAAGCCGCTGCGGAAACCGGGCTCCACGTCACCAAAGCCCGCGAGGCTGTCGCCCTCGTCGCACAGGGCGTCGAGCTCCTCATCGCTCATGCCCTCAAACGGGTCGAACTCCTCGGCCTCGTCAAACGAATCGGCACCTTCAGCCTCGTCCAGGGACTCGTCGTCCAAAATCTCATCGGTAGGCTGCATATTGTCGGACATGGGAATCCCTTTCTAAATAAAGCCGAGCGCGTGGGCAAATACCAGCACGCCCACAATCGCGGCGGTGATGGAAAGAACGTATACAGAGGCGGCGGCGATGTCCTTCGCACGCTTGGCCAGCGGATGAAGCTCCTGGGTCGCCAGGTCGACGATCGCCTCCATAGCGGTATTGCACAGCTCGCCGTGAATCACCAGGCCGCAGCAGATGATAACCGTGGCCCACTCGGCAATGTCGAGGCCGACGATGCAGCCGGCAATGACGGTACACACGCCAGCCGCGAGCATGACCTTGATATTACGCTCGGTCTTGACGGCGGTGACGAAGCCCTCCATGGCGTAAGAAAACGACTTTAAGAAGGACGGATGGTCCTTGTTCGATCCGGGAATCATAAACGGCTCCTAGTCGTGGGCATGATTGGTGATGGGACCGACGTGGACCAGCTTGGGGTCCTCGCCGCGCTCGAGCGCCAGATCGCGCAGGATGGCGTCCTCGCGGGCCTCCATGACCTCGGCCTCGTCGTCCTCGATGTGGTCATAGCCCAGCAGGTGCAGCATTCCGTGTACGAGCATCAGACGGCACTCGTCAGCAGGGCTATTGCCAAAACCGGGGGCCTGACGGGCAATAACCTGCGGGGCCAAGATGATATCGCCGAGCTCGAGCGTCTCGTCGGCGGGAATATCCTCGTCAAAGGCCGAGTCGCATTCAAACGAGAGCACATCGGTGGTGCGGTCGATGCCACGCCACTCGTGGTTGAGCTCGTGCATCTCGTCCTCGTCGACATACGAAAGGGAAATCTCGACTTCACGTTCAACGCCCTCGGCGGCAAGCACAACCTCGCAGATGTGCTCCACCTCCTGCGCGTCGAGCAGCGTATCGAGCTCGGCATCGTTGCTGATCAATACACTCAACGGGACTCCTTTCGGTCGCGCGAGCGCTGCTCGCGCACATCATCATAAGCATCGTATGCCTCGACAATACGCCCCACCAAGGCATGGCGCACCACATCGGCGCGCTCCAGGTGTGCAAACGCCACATCGTCGACACGGCCCAAAATCTTCTCGACATCCGCCAAGCCACCACGACGACCCACCAGGTCGCGCTGGCTGAGGTCGCCGGTAATCACGAACTTGGAGTTGAATCCAAGGCGTGTCAGGAACATCTTCATCTGCTCGGGCGTGGTATTTTGCGCCTCGTCGAGCACCACGAAAGCATCGCTCAGCGTACGACCGCGCATATAGGCAAGCGGGGCGATCTCGATCACGCCGCGCTCCATAAGCTCATCGGTGCGCTCGCGATCCATCATGTCAAAAAGGGCGTCGTAGAGCGGACGCATGTACGGATCGATCTTTTCCTCGAGGGTGCCGGGCAAAAAGCCCAGGTTCTCCCCCGCCTCGACAACCGGACGCGTCAAGATCAGACGGCCCACCTCGTGGCGCTTGAGCGCGGCAACGGCGAGCGCCATGGCCAGATAAGTCTTACCGGTACCGGCTGGACCCAGGCCAAACGTGATGGTATGCGAGCGGATGGCATCCACATAGCGCTTTTGCCCAAGCGTCTTGGGACGAATGACACGACCGCGGTATGAAAGCAGCACGTCATCGCGAAGCGATGTGGCCTCATGCTCGCCGTCGCGCAAGACGGCCAGGCAACGCGAGACGTCGTCAGCAGACAGGGTACGACCGGCCGCCGCCTCGCAAAAAGCATGTTCGAAAAAGCGAGCCACGAGCTCGACCTCGTCCGGGTCGCCGCTCACGGAGATGCTATCGCCACGGGCGACCACGTGAGCGCGAACCAAGCTCTCGAGCGCACGAAGGACGCCGTCGCCGGCGCCCAAAACACGCGAGGGATCAACTCCCTCGGGAACGGTAAGTCTAATCTTCGAGGCTTCCATGGACCTCCCTGCGCGCATGGACCAAGCCGGAATCATCGACTCCGATGATAGCAACATCGAGCAGGCACGGGGCTGTAAGTCCACAGGTATCGTCAAGACGGGCATGATGGAACGAACCGAGCGTCAGGCTGTCACCATACTCGAGCACGGCACGCTCGACAGTGCCCACGCGACGACGAGCATCGGCAATAGCGAGCTCCTGCGCCGTGTCTCGCATACGGCGGCTGCGCTCGGCCATAACCTCGGGCGGCACCTGGTCGGGCATGTCGGCAGCAAGGGTACCGGGACGCTTGCTATAGCGGAACACGTGCATACGCGAGAAACCCACACGGCGGCACAGCGCCAGCGACTCCTCGAACTCCTCGTCCGTCTCACCAGGAAAACCGACGATGACATCGCACGAAAGAGACGCCTGGGGCAAGTTGGCGCGAATCATACGCACCGTGTCCTCAAAGGCCTCCGCACTATAGGGACGACCCATGCGATGAAGGGTCGCCGTACAGCCGGACTGCACGGGCAGGTGCAAAAACGGGGCGATACGCTGCGGATAGCGCGCCATAACCTTAAGCAGGCGCTCAGAGATATCCATGGGCTCGACCGAGGAAATGCGCACATGCGCAATAGTCGTGCGCTCCATGATGGCCTCGAGCAGCTCATCGATTTCGACATGCTCGTCGGTCGCGCTCTTGCCATCGTAGGCACCCAGGTTCACACCGGTCAGCACCACCTCGGGCACGCCGGCCTCCCGGGCCTCGCGAACTTGCTCAAGCACGGACTCGACGGGCACGGAGCGCTCGGGGCCGCGCGCCTTCCACACAATGCAATAGGTGCAGCGATGGTTGCAGCCGTCCTGGATCTTCACGCCCAGGCGAGAGCGACCGAGCGCATCGACCACCTCGCCATCGCTGCAGGCGGGAACGCTATCGGACTCAACGCCCAGCACCTCGCAGACACGTTCGGCGACATCGATCTTGGACGGCTCGGCGATCACGCGATCCGAAAGCTCCAACAGCTCCTCGGGATGCAAATTGACCACGCAACCGGTCACGAGCACATAAGGCTCGTTTGGATGGGCCAGCGCATGACGGACGGCCTTACGGGTCTTGGCCTCGGCCTCGCCCGTAACGGCACAGGTGTTAATGACGATCAGATCGGCATTCTGGGGCTCTACCATAGCAAAGCCCAAGCGCATAAGATCGGCAGTGATACGGTCAGACTCAACCCGGTTGACACGGCAGCCGAGGTTGACGACGGAAATATGGGGTGCGAGCACGCGGGCTCCTTAATCGAGGATATCGTCGAGGGCACTCTTGATACGGTCGGTCACCGACTTCTTACCGGAAGCGACGTCATCGCCCATCTCATCGGCAAAAGCACGGAGCAGCTCGCGTTGCTTATTGGAAAGATTGGTGGGAACGACCACGCGCAGTTGCACGATCAGGCGGCCACGCGAACCGCCACCGCCAATGCGCGGCATGCCGTAATTATTGACGCTCACGGTGTCGCCGTACTGGGCGCCGGCGGGAACCGTCACCTTAACGACCTCGTCGGGCATAATGCCCTCGACCTCGATCTCGCAGCCGAGCGCAGCCTGCGCAATCGAGATATCGCTCACCAGGTACAGGTCGTCACCGTTGCGCTTAAAGCGCTCATGGTCGGCAACGCGCACGTTGACAATCAGGTCGCCCGAAGGCTCGCCGCGAAGACCGGCCTCACCAAAGCCGCTCACACGCAGCTGGCGACCGGTCGAAACGCCGGCGGGAATATCGATGTCGATCTTTTCGTGCGAAGGCGTGCGGCCCTGACCGTCGCAGGTCTCGCAGGGATGGTCGATAACCGTGCCCTCGCCATGGCAGTCGGGGCAAGGCGAGGAAGACTGAACCTGGCCCAAAAACGATCGCTGAACCGTCGTGACGTAGCCCGTACCGTGGCAGCGGCCGCACTGCTTTTCCTGTGCACCCTCGGCCCTACCGGTACCGTTGCAGTCCTCGCAAGGAGCAAGGCGATCATAGCTGATCGTCTTTTTGCAGCCGAGCGCCGCCTCCTCGAGCGTCACCGAAAGCGAGATGGCCATGTCACGTCCGCGACGACGCTCACGACGGCTGCGGGCGCCACCGCCGGCACCGCCGCCAAAAAACGACGAGAACAGGTCGTCCATGCCCATGCCACCAAAGATATCGTTGATGTCGACATAACCAGAGCCACCGGGGCCGTCCGCGGTGCCGTAACGGTCGTAGTTAGCACGCTTCTGCTCATCGGAAAGAACGGAATAGGCCTCGTTGAGCTCCTTGAACTTGGCCTCGGCCTCGGGATCGTCCGAAACATCCGGATGTACGGTACGGGCCTTCTTTAAAAACGCACGCTTAATCGTCCGCGCGTCGGCATCCCTGTCGACGCCAAGCACCTCGTAGTAATCCCTATTTTCCGACACGACCGAATCCTTCCGACTTTCATTATTGTCACAGTGCGTCCTATACCCAAGCTGGGCCGACCGCAAACAAAGGGTTTGATGTTATTGCATTTGATACGGCGAAAGCATGGCCCGTTGCGAGCAGCTCGCGAACCAAACCGACACGAGCGCGAACATGAAGCCGTTGGCAAAACCGTTGGCAAACTGCATCGCACCGCGCTTCCACCACAGCAGGCTGCGATGAAGCACACCGTCCGAAAGCACCATGAACAGGCCCATGGTAAACGGAATAAAGCACATCACGGCAAAGGCCGAGAACACGCCCGAGATGGCCGACAGCACCAAAAACGGCGCCACAATGCCCATCAGGTAAAAGCCAGTACGAGCTTTGCCTTCCAAGCGCTCGGCCTCAACATGGGCGCGGCCGACCAGGTCGCCGCCCGCGGCACCGTTAGTGCCAGCATGGCCCATGCCGCTAATGCGGACCTCGTCGCCATCGTGCGTGCCGGCAGGAAACTCAATCGTCTGCTCGGAGGTCACACGGGTTCGCCCGCTGCCACCGCAATCGGGGCAGGGGTCGGCCACGACCTTACCGGAACCGCCGCACTCGGGGCAGACCGACTGGAACGTGCCCGCACCAAACAGGAAGGACAGGTCAACGTCGATGTGGCCGCGGCCACCGCAGCTCGGGCAGGTATGGGCATGCTCAGACGAAACGGAGCCCGAGCCGCCGCAGTTGCTACAGGTATCGAAGCGCGTGTAGCGGACGGTCTTGCGGGCACCGCCCCTGGCCTCCTTGGCGTCGAGTTTGATATCGACGACCACGTTGGCGCCGTTCTCGGGATTGTAGGCAGCCTGGCCGCGACGCTGCTGGCCCCAGGCGCCACCAAAGGGAAAGCCGCCCTCAAAGGGATTGCCATAGCCCGTGCTGCCGGCGTAGCCGCCACCATAGGGCGAAGCCGTAGGAGCACCGGCAAAGGGATTGCCAGAACGCATGGCGTCGTAGCGCGCACGTTTTTGCTCATCCGAAAGCACGGCGTAGGCCTCGGAAACCTCTTTAAACTTTTCCTCGGCATCCGGCTCTTTATTGACGTCCGGATGGAGCTTACGGGCCTTTTGCTGGAAGGCCTTTTGAATATCACGCGAGGTGGCGTCCTTGGAGACACCCAGAATCTCGTAGTAATCTTTTTCGTTCATCGTCGCCATGCGCGGCAACCTCCTGCTCACAGCAGCGTATATATTCCGGTAATTCTACCCGAGCGGCCTAAGCTAGATCCCAAAACAGCTCGAACAGAACATTTCCATCGAGCCAGCCCAGATGGGTCGGCGCCAGACGAGCTCGAACATGACCCGCGACGACATCTGCCGAAGTGAAGGGTCCCTCATGACCCCAGAGCGTCTCGGGCACCCAAGTGGCAAGACCCAATTCGAGCGCGCGATCGCAGGCAGCTGCCAGCTCGCCCGTTGGGATGACGCAAGCTGCACGAGCCAACAGGTCGGACGCAACACCGCGCGTCATGCGACAGGCGAGCATCAAGTCTTCGGCGACAGCCTCGCGCTGCGACAGATATTCGGCCTCGAACGCCGTCGCGTCATCGTCACGTTGCACCAGACGCACGCGGTACGCATCGCCTCGAGAAGACACGCCGGGGAACAAACCTGCAAGACGGTCGAAATCCTCGTCGTCGAGCATGCCCGCGGCAGAACGACCCAGGCCCAGGTAGCCCCGTCCGGTCCAGTAGGCAATGTTATGGGCGCACTCATGGCCGTCGAGCGCGTAGCTTGCCACCTCATATGGATGATAGCCGGCCGCACCCAGGCGCTCACGCGCCGCGTCCATGCACGAAGCCTGAAAATCCTCGTCAGGCTCGAGCGACTCGTCACGGCACGCCATGCGATAGAGTGGCGTGCCCTCCTCGAGCGTGAGCGGGTAGACCGACACATGATGAGGCGCCGCCGCCAACACGCCATCGAGCGTGCTCCGCCAGCTTGCGGCCGTCTGCCCGGGAAGGCCGCACATCAGGTCGCACGACACATCGAGGCCAGCGTCCTTCACCGTCGCGATAGCCGCAAGTGCCCGATTAGCATCGTGAATGCGGCCAATAGCAACCAGCTCGGTATTGTCGAGGGTTTGCACGCCCAGAGAGATGCGCGTGACACCCGCCTCGGCAAGCGCGGTGGCGAGCTCGGCGGTCAGCGACTCAGGATTGGCTTCGCAAGTAAATTCAACGGGCTTGCACCACATGGAGATACGACGGGCAAGTTTCACCAGGCGCTCCCCAGCCAGTGACGGCGTGCCGCCGCCAATATAGACCGTGCGGACCTGCGCAAGCGTCCCGGCGTCGCCAAAGGAATCGAGGCGCGCATACAGCTGCTCAAAATAGGAATCGAGCGCAGCATCCAAGTCACACAGAGCAAAGCTGCGCGAGTCAAAGTCGCAATAGCGGCATTTTTGAGCGCAAAACGGCACATGCACGTACAGCGCGGTAACGGCCACCCTTAAGCCTCCAGTGGATGAGCGGGCACCGACTCACCGGCGGCAAGCGCGGCCTCGCAGGCCACCACATCGCGCTCGATATCATCGACCAGCGACATGAACTCCTCGTACGTAGAGCAACGCACCACCTGAGCGCGCCAGGCGGCGGCATGGGGCATGCCTTTTAAGTACCAGCTTGCGTACGTGCGGGCGCGCGACATGAGCGGCAGAAGCTCGTGCGTCAACGTCAGGTGCTCGCGCAGAGCCTCCAGGCGCTCGACCGAGGAGCGAGAAGGAACCGGCGTGCCATCGAGTGCAAGGGCTCGGGCATCGCCGAACACCCACGGATTGCCGTAGATGCCGCGCGCGATAAACACCGCGCTGGCACCCGAGCCGTGCAGATGCTCAGCAGCGTCCTCGGCCGAGAACACATCGCCCGAACCAATCACGGGAATCTCGACAGCGTCGGCAACCTCATCGACGACCGACCAATCGGCCTGGCCCGTGTAGAGCTGCGTGGCGCAACGACCATGCACGGCGACTGCGGCAGCCCCTGCGCCCTCAAGCATCTGGGCAAACGTCGCGGCATTACGGTCCTCGGCATAAAAGCCCTTGCGGATCTTGACGGTCACGGGCACATGCGCCGCGCCCACCGTGGCCTCGACGATCTTCTCCGCCAGGTCGGGCGTGCGCATGAGCGCCGAACCCTCGCCCTTGGTGACAACCTTGCGAGCCGGGCAGGCCATGTTGATATCGATCAGCGACAGGCGATCGCCAACGCGCTCCTCGACGGCGGCGACGGCGCTCGCAAACTGATCGGGCTTGGAGCCAAAGAGCTGCACGCAAATCTGCTGCTCCTCGTCGGCCGGCAGCACCAGGCGCCACGTTTTGTTGCTGGCATAGGCAAGGCCTGCCACGCTCACCATCTCGCTGTAGGCAAGGTTGGCACCACGGCGGCGACACATGATGCGATAGGCGGGGTCGGTAACGCCCGCCATGGGAGCCATAAGGAACGGCTGCTCGGCATAGGCGCCCAGCAGCCGCTTGCTGTAATCAGAAAGCGCCATGGACCTACTCGTCCACCTTGAGGATCGCCATAAAGGCCTCCTGCGGGACCTCGACCGATCCGATGGCCTTCATACGCTTCTTGCCCTCTTTCTGCTTCTCGAGCAGCTTGCGCTTACGCGAGATATCGCCGCCGTAGCACTTAGCAAGAACGTCCTTGCGACGCGCCTTGACGGTGGAACGGGCGATGATCTTGTTGCCGATAGCACCCTGGATGGGAACCTCGAACAGCTGACGCGGGATGATTTCCTTGAGCTTGTCGCACAGGCCACGGGCCAGGCCATATGCCTTGTCCTTATGGACAATAAACGAAAGCGCGTCCACCTCGTCGCCCGAAAGCAAAATATCGAGCTTCACGAGCTCGGAGGGACGGTACTCGTTGAACTCGTAGTCGAGCGAGGCATAGCCCTTGGTGCGGCTCTTGAGCTGATCGAAGAAGTCCAAGATGAGCTCGGCGAGCGGCATATCGAAGCGCATCTCGACCGATTTGCTCGTCAGGTGGATCATATCGGTTGTGACGCCGCGGTGCTCAATGGCGAGCTGCATGACGGCACCCGTGTACTCAGGCGGGCAGATGATCTTTGCCTTGAGGTAGGGTTCCTCGATACGATCGATGCGCGTGGCCTCGGGAAGGTCCTGCGGACTGCGGACATCGATCATCTCGCCGTCGGTCTTGTAGACGTGATAGTCGACCGAGGGACTCGTGGCAATGAGGTCCAGGTTGAACTCGCGCTCCAGGCGTTCCTTGACGACTTCCATGTGCAGCAGGCCCAGGAAGCCCACGCGGAAGCCAAAGCCGAGCGCCACCGAGGTCTCGGGCTCCCACACCAACGACGGGTCGTTGACGTGCAGCTTATCGAGGGCGTCGCGCAGATTCTCGTAGTCCTTGTTGTCGATCGGGAACAGGCCCGTGTAGACCATGGGCTTGGCCTCGCGGTAGCCCGGAAGCGGCTCGGGGCAGGGGTTCGAGGCCCACGTGAGGGTATCGCCCACGCGCACGGCCTCGGGGTCCTTCAGGCCCGTGACCACGTAGCCCACCTCGCCAACGGTCAGCGCGTCGACCGGCGTCTCGGCGGGACGCTTGACACCCACGCCATCGACCAAAAAATCGCCCTTGGCCTGCATCATGCGCAGGGTATCGCCCTTCTTGATGGAGCCGTCAAAGACACGGACCGTGGCGACGACGCCGCGGTACTCATCAAAATACGAGTCCAGGATGAGCGCCTTGAGCGGCGCGTTTGCATCGCCCTTGGGCGGTGAGATCAAAAAGACGATGGACTCCAGCAGATCGTGGATGCCCTCGCCGGTCTTGCCCGATACGCATACGGCATCGTCGGCGGGAATCGCCAGGTCATCCTCGATCTCGGTCTTGACCTCATCGGGGTGTGCCGACGGCAGGTCGATCTTGTTGATGGCGGGCACGATATCCAGGTTGGCGTTCATGGCGAGCGTCGCGTTGGAGACGGTCTGCGCCTCGACGCCCTGCGTGGCGTCGACGACGAGCACTGCGCCCTCGCAGGCGGCCAGCGAACGCGAGACCTCGTAGGTAAAGTCCACGTGGCCCGGCGTATCGATCAGGTTGAACTGATACGTCTCGCCATCGTCGGCGTCATAGGAAACGCGAACGGCATTAGACTTGATCGTGATGCCGCGCTCGCGCTCGATATCCATGGTGTCGAGCAGCTGCGACTCCATGTCACGCTCGTCGACGGTATGGGTGAGCTCGAGGATGCGGTCACTGATCGTGGACTTGCCATGGTCGATATGCGCAACAATCGAGAAGTTGCGGATGTGGGAAATGTCAATTGAAGTATTCATGCGGACTATCTTACCCGAGCGGTACAAAAAATGGAGCCTGTTCCATAAAACAGGCTCCATTTATGCGCGTAATCTGTGTGGTGTGAAATTTACAACTTAGGCGTTGATGCTGTTCACGAGCTTGGCAAGACCGGACTTGCGGTTGGAAGCCTGGTTCTTGTGGATAACATGCTTGGCGGCAGCCATGTCGAGACGCTTGGTGACGGTCTTGAGGGCAGCCTGGGCCTTCTCGGCGTCGCCCTCGGCGACGGCGGACTGGACGTGCTTGGTCAGCGTCTTGAGCTCGGACTTGACAGCCTTGTTACGCATGCGAGCTGCCTCATTGGTGCGGATACGCTTCTTCTGAGACTTGATGTTTGCCACTTCTGGAGTTCCTTTCGAGTTCCTTGCAAAAAATGTATGACACCTCTGAGACACGGTGAGGTCATGCAAGCGCCTACTATAGCACGCTCCCTCTCAAAGGGATAGAACGAATTTGTCAAATAGGCAGGTATCATCACGATTTTCTCAAGATGTTCGTAATCCAGAGCAAAAGCGCCGTCTGAGAATCGGCCGAACCCTTGAGCGCGAGCTCCACATCGACCGCACCCTCGAGCGCGGCAACGAGCTCTGCCATCGAAAAGCGACGTGCCCAGGTCAGGTGATTCTTGACCTGCCAGGACTGGAGCTTAAGTGTTGCGGCCAGCTCACGACCCTGTCCGCGCGCATCGAGCGCCTTGGCAACGATAAGCTCGCGGATGCGGCCGCACAGCAATGTGTAAGTCCACACGTAGCTCTTGGCGGGCAGTAGATTGAAGAGCTCGAGTGAGCGTCGCATGTCACGGGCCGAGACCGCATTGAGAAAGTCCCAGGGTTGAACCTCGGCCGTACGTACAATCCAGCGCTCAACGTCGGCAAGCTCAATCTGGGGCGCCTCGACCATCTGGGCAAGCTTAGCCAAGTCGTTATCGAGCATGCGGGTGTTCTCGCCCGAGCGCGAGACGAGCTCCTCGGCGGCCGCCGCCGAGATGGACTTGCCGTGTTGCGTCGCCATCTGCTGCACGCGGCGTGGGAGCTCCCAGCGCTTGGTGCCCGAGCAATCGATGACGGCCTTCTTGTCAATCTTGGCGATCGCCTTGTACAGGCGCGTATTCTTGGCGAGCGAATCGGCGATAATAAGGCAGACCGTTGTGGGACTTGGACTCGCCAGATACTCGACGAGCGGCTCGGAAACCGCCTTGGCAAGCTTGGAGCAGCCGTCAAGGATTACCAGGCGAAACTCGCTGCCCATGGGAAAGGTGTTAAGCGATCCGATAATGGACTCGATATCGGGGTCCTTGGTCATGTCTCGCTCGTCGAGGTTGAACTCGACCATACCCGATTTTTCCAGACGCGCTTTCATACGCGAGACGGCGTGGTCGCGCTTAACTCCGTCGGTACCGACAATCAGATATGCCGGCAGCAAACCGGTTTCGGACATTGCGCTCCCCTCCCGCAGGCCTTCGTATTCGTTCCGTGCCATTCTAGCCCAGGGGCCCACCACACGCCAACGACGTCGTCACGGTCGCTGGCATCGCATCGCAAAGCCATTCGCAGTCGGTGTGACGGTAATGTCGCCGTGTTCGATAGTACACGCGAACACACCACCCGCTTCCTTAACGGCATCGATGCAGGCATCGGACGGATGGCCGTATCGATTCCCCTCACCGGCGCTTGCGAGGGAAAGCTCGGGCTTCAGGACGTCCAGCAACTCGCCATCGACTGAAACCTTGGAGCCGTGATGCCCAAGTTTAAGGACATCGATATCCCCCACCTCCTGCACGAATTCCCGCTCTTGGTCGAGCTCGGCATCACCGGTGAGAAGTATTCGCAGGCCCTTGCCTTCCTGAACATAAGAGAGCAGCAGGACAAGCGAGTCCTCATTTCCCTCGCCATCCACGAACTCGAATGGCCACATCACGCGGGCGCAAAATGAGCCGATGTCGACCGTATCCCCATGGCGCACCTGCCGATACTCCACGCCAGGTCGGTTCAATACCTCGGCAGGAGCATCCTCCAGCGCATCCGCCGCCACGGCAATCGTTCCGGCCGAAAACTGTTCGAGCACGGCAGGCAAACCACCCCAGTGGTCCTCATCCCAATGCGTCACAAAAACGGCATCGATATGGTGTACGTTATTTCGAACCAACGCCGCAACCACACGCTCGTCGAGCCCGCAGTCGACGAGAGCTACTGCGCCGCCTTGGCGGATAAGAATCGCATCGGCCTGGCCCACATCGAGCACCGTCACCGAAGGCGGAGCGAATCGATCCCAATAGACGTACGGAATCGCAGCCAAGAGCATCAGGCATGCAAGCCCCACCGCCATAGGACGTGCACGGGGACGCGGCCACCAGACCAGCAGAACCGCCAGAAAACACGGCACTAGGTAAATCCACATGCTATCGGGCGGCACGCTCACGTATGCACCCGGCACGGCGGCAAACAGCTGCTCGAAGAACAGCGCGCAACGGGCGGCAATCATGGGCACAACGAGCGCCCAAGTCCGCAACGGTCCCACGAGCGAAAAGGGAGCCAGCACGATCGACACAGCGAGCAGAACGCTCACCACCGGACCGATGACCGCATTTGCCAACGGAGCAATGAGCGAGAATGTACCGAAGGCAGGAATGGTGATGGGAAGTGTCGCCAGTTGCGAGCACAGCGTGACGGAAAGCACGCTGGCAACGCCCGATGGCACACCTAGCTCACCCAAAGCGTAGGTCGCATAGGGACAAAAGCACAGAATGGCTAAGACGCTGGCGCATGAAAGCTGAAAGCCCATCTCGAACAGCACCGTCGGCCGCAGTAGCACAAAGATGGACATGGTTACGAAGAGTGCCGAAAGGCCGTGCCGACGACGCCCCGCGCCGTTTACGACAAGCGTCACGAACACCATGCAGCACGCGCGCACGGCCGAGGGAGACGCGCCCGTAAAGGCAGCGTAGCCCACAAGCGTTATCGCCAATATCGCCCGCTGAAGACCACGTGAGCACCGAGTCTTTTGCAATACACCCTCGATTACAAACCCCACGATAGCCAAATGGCTGCCCGAGACGGCGATAAAATGCGCCGTTCCCGTCACCGAAAACCAGTCGCCCGCCGGCTGGGCGCGCAGCTCGGCCGAACGACCGCAGACGACACCGGCTATGAGCGCACGCGCCGGGTCGGTCGCAGGCGCGATGGACGCAAGCAGCCCATTTCGCAGCCGAAGCAGCGGCCTCGGAGAACCCTCATCGACCGACACAATCCGAACGGCTTTAACCTTGCGTACCTCGCCTCGGAGCACGCGCGATCGTCCATACGCATCGTTCTCAAAACGTGACACGCGACCGATAACACGCACGTGCGCCCCGACCTTGAACTCACGGTCACACGATAGGCGAACCGTTGCCAAGTTCTTACCGTCCGAGCGCGCCTCGCAGGTATAGGAATACACGTCGTCATTTATGGATGGGTCACACTGCACGACAAACTCGAGGCCGCTTGCCGCTCGACCGTCGAGCGCCTTCGAGGCGTTGAGCGCACCCACGGCCCACCACGCCGAAACGACCGCACCCGCTATGAGACCGACGGACACGGCATACAGCCACCGCTTCCAAGGGGCAAGCCGCGCACAAGATTGAGCCAGCACAACGAATACCGCAGCCGCAATGGGAATGGCTATAAGCAATGTGACGGGCGCTGGCTGCTCTCCCAGCAGCAAATCGGCTGCCATGTTAAGCACCAATCCGCAGCTCGCACACAAGCCGGCACAAATGGCCATCGTCCACGGAATCAGGGGCCGCGGAGGCATCACGTGCTCTCGCTCGGTCGCACTCATACGCAGATGCAATCTTTGATTTTGGCAAGCTTCTTCTCGCCGATTCCCGACACGCGCATCAGATCGTCAACCGAAGCAAAAGCACCGTTCTTTGTCCGCTCATCGATAATCGACTGTGCCATTGAGGGACCGATTCCCGAGAGCGTCTGCAGCTCTGCCGAGCTTGCCGTATTAATGTTTACTAGGCCTGTTGCGCCACCGACGCCTGATGATGCGGAAGTCCCACCATCAACACCGGCTTCCGCAATGGACACCTGCTGCTCCCCTACCGTTGGAACGTGAATTTTTTGTCCATCAGTGACCTTGGATGCACGATTAAGCCCCGTAACGTCTGCTTCGGGCGCCAGCCCGCCGGCGGCATCAATCGCCTGAGCCACCCGCGCCCCGTCTTTGAGGCGATATACACCGGGTGACACCACGGCGCCATCAACATCGACATAGACCTCTGCCGCGGCAGACGCCTTAGGCGAAGAGCCTTCAGATGTCTTTCCACTCGAAGCATCGCCGGATCCCGGCTCCACTAACGTGCCCGAACCATCAGTGCGCTCAAACGACACACCGCCGGCACCGCCGCCAAAGTTCGCCATTGCCAGTCCACTCGCCATCGCAATGACGACCAGTATCGCCATCACCACTGCCTTATGACCGAGCAGTTTGCCCGCCCAGCGGTCCATCTTTTTGACTCGTTCGTGTTGTTCGCGCTGCGCCATAGCAAAACCTCCCAACACCATCGTGTCAGGAAACGAACGCCGCAGCTTCCGCACGTCCACACCGGTTTTCGCGGTCAAACCAAAAGCTGACCAAAACCTTACGAAATAATGTCCATTTATTCAGGCACACGTCAGCAAATGAACACTTAGCCGCAAAATGCCCAGATAGCAAAAGACCGACGATGCAGGCGCATCGTCGGTCTATGCACATATTTACTCGTGATCTTGGTAAATCTCACGCGGAGCAAGCTCAGAATGTTTGCGTTTTAAGGTCTTAGGGGCCTTGTACGTGTTGCTCTCGAAGTCGATGTACTCGGTCTGCTTGAGCAGACGCTCAATCATCTCCTCGTGATCAAACAGTTCCCAGGCCTCATGCACGGCATCGAGTTTAGCGTGCGTCTCGGGACGGCGTGGCATAAACAGCGTGCAGCAGTCGGGAGCGGCCTCAGTCGAGATATCGAACGTACCGATCTCCTCGGCGCGTGCGATGATCTCCTGTTTGTCCGAACCGATGAGAGGACGGAACACGGGAATCTTCACGGCTTCGTTGACGGCCATGATGTTCTCAAGCGTTTGGGAGGCAACCTGCCCAAGCGATTCGCCCGTAACGATGGCCCTGGCACCCTCGATGTGTGCAATGCGCTCAGCAACCGAATACATAATGCGGCGATACATGATCACGCGCAGGTTGCTGGGACAGGTGACCGAAATCTCACGCTGGCAGTCGCCAAACGGCACCACGTACAGGCGGCCGATCTGGACACCCGGCTCAAGCGCACGGATGATGTCCTGCACCAGGTATTCACTCGTGTCGGGCGTCTGCGGACGACCGGAGAAATGCACCGGCACGCACACCGCGCCGCGACGCGCGAGCATCCAGGTCGCCACCGGAGAATCGATACCCGACGACAGAAGCGTCACGACCTTGCCGGCAGAACCCACCGGAAGGCCGCCAACGCCGCGCTCGGAGCGCGCATACACGTAGACACTACCCTGAACCACCAGAACGTGCACCATCGCGTCGGGGTCGTGCATCTGGACCTTTTTATCGGGAAACGCCTCACACAGCACCTCGCCAACCTGTCGATTGATATCGATCGAGGTGAGCTCATAGTCAGTATTGGAGCGCTTGGCGTGCACCTTAAACGAATCGAAGGAACCAAACTCGCGCAGCGCCTTCACAGCGGCGGCGCAGTACTCCTGCGGGTCGCGGTTGGTGTGATACGCCAAAGACACACGGGCAACGCCGGGGACGGTGCGGATGACACGCGCCGCCTCGTCGGCCTGATGCTCGTTAAAGGTCACGAGGATATAACCGGAAATTCGAGACACGGCGTTCACGGAAAAGGCGGCCAAGGCCGCCTTGATGTTATCCATGAGGATATGCTCAAAATGTGCGCGGTTCTTGCCCTTCAGCCCAACCTCGTGATAGTGGACTAGGCAGACGCGAGCCGCCATTTAGGCTTCAGCAACCTTGTGGCCGAGCGCCTTCTCGTAACGGGCCTCGTCGTAAGAGATGTCGCCGTCGACAATCTCGTCCATAGCCATCGAGATGGTATCGGCACCGGAAAGTCCGATGGTGATGTCATCGACATCCTGGACGGCAAGCACGCGGTTGTGCTGGCCACGCAGCATGCTATTGATGTCGCAGGCGCGCTTGGAGGCAAGCGAAGCGAGCAGGAAGCGGTTGTGATCGGTCTTCTCCAGAAGATCGTCAATGCAAGGCTTTACAACGGACACGGACCTCAGATCCTTTCATGCATATCGAGAACGCGAACGAGCTCATCGGTCGCGCGGTCGAGATCGTCATTAACCACGACGTCGTCGTAGCGGTCGGCAAGGGCAAGCTCATCGGCGGCGTTTGCCATACGCAGCTCAATCGTCTCGGGCGTCTCGGTACCGCGACCGACTAGACGCTCGCGGAGTACCTCAAGCGAAGGCGGCTTGATAAAGATCAGCACGGCCTCGGGGAAGCGCTCCTTCACCTGCAGGGCGCCCTGGACATCGATCTCCAAAATCAGAGATGCGCCAGAGGCGAGCTTGGATGTGACCTCGCTCACCAACGTGCCGTAGCAGTTACCGTGGACCTCGGCCCACTCAACAAACTCACCGTTTGCCACGCGGCGGTCGAACTCCTCGCGCGTCAGAAAAAAGTAGTTGACGCCGTCGACCTCACCTTTGCGTGGTGCTCGCGTGGTAGCCGAAACCGTCAGGCCCAGGTTCGAGCGGCGCTCGCGCACACGAGTGACGAGCGTACCCTTGCCTGCGCCTGACGGTCCAGAAATCACAAAGAGCTTGGAATCCTGAGCGCTCACTTATTTGGTCAGCTGCTCGAGGAGCTGCTCGCGCTGACGGACGCCGAGGCCCTGGACGCGACGGGTAGCGGAGATACCGAGCTCCTCCATGATCTTGGCGGCCTTGGCCTTGCCATAACCAGGGAGAGACTCGATGAGGGTGGAAACCTTCATGCGGGAAGCGATGGGGTCATCGGAGTTGAGCACAGACTCGAGGGACTTCTCGCCCTTCTTGATCTGCTCGCGAAGCTCAGCGCGGGCGTGACGTGCGGCAGCAGCCTTCTCAAGAGCCTGCTTGCGCTGCTCATCGGTAAGCTGAGGGAGTGCCATTCGTACCTCCAAATAGTTGGGTTATATCTGATTCAATAATTGGCATTTTAGCACGTAGAACGTACAAAATGCCCAATCGCGGCTCCATAGGTTAGACGATACCCGCAAAAAGTGCAATATACTGCGCCCAAAGTTAAGCCCCTGACCTGCGATTCCACACAAAGGATGGGAAAGTTTACGCAGGCACAGGGGCTATTTTGTGCTAATGAGACCCAAAAGTGGTGACTTAGGGGAATCTTTTAGGAGACGTTTTCGACCAGCTCAGCGACAATAGCGTCAAAGGCGGCAACCGGATCGTCGGCGCCGGTGATGGGACGGCCCACCACAATGTGGCTTGCGCCACGCTCGATAGCCTGGGAAGGCGTCGCCACGCGGGACTGGTCACCAAGAGCGGCACCCACCGGACGCACGCCCGGGGTCACGATCAGCGCGTCGGGACCCAGCAGCTCACGCATGTCGTGAGCCTCCATCGGTGAGCACACGATGCCATCGATGCCGTTGGCCTGAGCAAGCTTTGCCAAGCGGGCGGCCTCCTCGGCCACGGGAGACTCGACGCCGATCTCGCTCAAGGCATCCTGATTCATGCTCGTGAGCACGGTGATGGCGACGAGCTTTGCGCGGTCCTCACGCGCCTCCTCGGCACCCTCGCGGCAGGCAGCGAGCATAGCACCCGAGCCCAGGCCGTGGACCGAAAGCAGGTCGGCACCGGCAAGCGAGGCCGAGCGGGCAGCGCCGCGCACCTGATGCGGAATGTCATGGAACTTAAGGTCGAGGAAGACCTTAAAGCCAAGGTCCTTAAAGGTCTTGACGATCTGGGGACCCTCAGCGTAATAGAGCGTCATGCCGACCTTGAGCCAGGTGGCATGGCCCGAAAGCTCGTGGGCGAGCTCGAGCGCGCGCTCACGGTCGCAGTCGAGGGCGACGATAACACGGTCGCGGGCATCATTCTCTAGCATTCGAAAGCACCCACCAGCTCGTTGATGTCCTTTACGCCCTGGGACTCGGCCCAGGCCTCGAGCTCATGCGCGATCTTAAGCGAAGCACACGGATCGACGAAGTTGGCCATGCCGACCGACACGCAGGTGGCGCCGGCCAGGATAAACTCAGCCGCATCCTCGCCAGTCATGACACCGCCGACACCGTTGATGGGGATATCGACGGCCTGGGCAACCTCCCAGACCATGCGCACGGCGATGTGGTGGCACAGCGGGCCCGAAAGGCCGCCCTTGGGCTTGGCCACGCGGGACTTGCGGGTATGGACGTCGATGGCCATGCCCTGGATGGAGTTGATGACCGAAAGGCCGTCGGCGCCGGCAGCCTCGAGGGCCTTGGCGATCTCAGCGACGTTGACCGGCGCCATCTTCACGAACAGCGGCTTATCAGTCACCTTGCGGCAGGCGGCCATGACGGAAGAGGCGCCCTCGGGCGTGGAGCCCATGGCGGCACCGCCGGCGGCGATGTTGGGGCAGCTCACGTTGATCTCGTAGCCAGCAGCCCAGGGGCACAGCTCGACATACATCTCGAGTGCGCGGACAAACTCGTCAACGGAGTGGCCGGCAACCTGACAGATGACCTGGCAGCCGTCCTTGGACAGCTGTTCGAGCCAAGGACCGGACTCACGGGCAAAGGCGGCCACGCCGGGGTTCTGAAGGCCCACGGAGTTGATCATGCCGCCCGGGATCTCGGCCATGCGAGGCGCGGGATTGCCGGGCCAGGGCTCGGCAGCGCAACCCTTGGTGGTGATGGCGCCCAGCTGGGAAACATCAAAGAAGTTCTGGAACTGCCAACCGTAGCCAAAGGTACCGGCTGCGGTGTTGATGGGGTTCTGCATCTTGACGCCGCCGAAATCGACGGCCATGTTCACGGTACCCACTAGAAGACCACCACCTTGGAAGCATCGAACACAGGGCCGCACATACAGGCGCCCTTCATACCGTCGACCGTCTCGACATTGCAGGTGTTGCAGGCGCCAAAGCCACAGCTCATCATGCGCTCGAGCGACACCTCGCAGTACGCACCGGCCTCGGCGGCTGCGGCGGCGACCTTCTTCATCATGACGGCGGGACCGCAGCTGGCCACGTAGTCGTAGCCGCCCTCGCCAAGCAGCTCGGCGGCAGGATCGGTGCAAAAACCGTGCGTGCCGAGCGAACCGTCGTCGGTGCACACGTTAACCGTGGCGCCCAGCGCACGGAACTCATCGACACCCACGACTTTGGAAGCGGTGCCAAAGCCCAGGCACACGTCCACATCAACACCCTGCTCGGCAAGCATGCCGGCAAGACACAGCACAGGCGGAACGCCGATGCCACCGGCGACGAGCAGTGCCTTCCTGGTGCCCTCGGGTACCATCCAGCCACGGCCACCGGGGCCCAACAGGTTAGAGGTGGAGCCAGGGCCCATCTGGGACAAACGGCGGGTATCGTCGCCCACGGCGGCGTACCACAGCTCGACGGTGCCGGCCTCGGCGTCGGCGCGGTAGAAACTCAAGGGCACACGAAGCAGAGAAGACGCATCGCCGGGGACGGCGATGTTCACAAACTGACCGGGCTTGAGCGCACTTGCAAGCTTGGGGGCCGAGATGACGAGCGAGAAGATGCCGTCGGCGATCTCCCGGTTCGAGACGACCTCGAAGTCGTGCATGCGTGCAGTGGAAGGTGTGGGCATAGACGCTCCAATCCCCCATGCGGTTGCATGGTCTAAACGAACAGAAAGCGCGGCACCGCAAGGGCGCCGCGCACAAAAGCGATAAGGCTATGCTAGCAGATGCAGCCGTCGGCGAGCGTCTGCTTGCCACCGACAAATACATCGGTGGCACGACCGGTGAGCGTGCGGCCGGCAAAACCGGAGTTCTCGGCGCGCGACTCGTAACCGTCCTCGCCAACCGTCCAGGTTGCGGAGGGGTCGAACACGGTCAGGTCGGCGACAGAGCCCGCCTTGACCTGAACCTGATCGAGGCCCAGAATCTCACGCGGCTTGATGGCCATGAGCTCGACCATGCGGCTCACGCTCATCTTGCCCGTGTTGACCAGCTCAGTGAGCACGAGCGACAGCGAAGTCTCGAGGCCAATCATTCCAAAGGGCGCGAGCTCGAACTCGCGGGCCTTCTCCCACGGGGTGTGGGGAGCGTGGTCGGTAACGATAGCGTCGACGGTACCGTCGATAACACCCTGACGGATGGCCTCGGCATCCTCGTCGGTGCGCAGCGGCGGATTGACCTTGAGCGAGGTGTTGTAGGTCTCGTCCAGGTCGTTCTCGGTCAGGAACATGTGGTGCGGGGTGGCCTCGCAGGTCACCTGGACACCGGCAGCCTTACCGGCACGCACGAGCTCCAGGCCATGAGCGGTGGAGATGTGCTGGATGTGCAGCTTGGCACCGGTCAGCTTGGCAATCTCGATGTCGCGGGCAATCTGAAGCTCCTCGCCGGCGGCCGGCCAACCCTCGAGGGCCAGACGGGTCGAGACCTTGCCCTCGTTGATCTGGCCGTGACCGACCAGATCCTCGTCCTGGCAGTGGCTCATAAAGACCTTGCCGAACATCTTGCCGTAGTCCATGCAGCGACGGAGCATGCCCGCACCCTGCACGCCGCGACCGTCATCGGTGAAGGCGACGGCGCCGTGGGCGACCATATCGCCCATCTCGGACATAGCCTCGCCCTTAAGGCCGCGAGTCATAGCACCAGAAGGATAGACGCGGCAGTGGCCGACCTCGGCAGCGCGGGACTTGACGAACTCAACGACGGTTCCGTTATCGGTAACGGGGTCGGTGTTGGGCATGGCGCACACGCCGGTGAAGCCGCCCTTGGCAGCAGCGCGGGTGCCGCTCTCGATGTCCTCTTTGACCTCGTAGCCAGGCTCGCGAAGGTGAACGTGCATATCCACCAGGCCGGGGACGAGGTACTTGCCGGAAAGGTCGCGGACCTCGGCTCCCTCGACGGCGAGATTCTCGCCGACCTCGGCGATCTTATCGCCGTCAATCAGGACGTCAACGACACCGTCAAGCTCGACGGACGGGTCGACGACGTGGGCATTCTTAAGAAGCAAGGCCATTATCGGCACCTCCAAGCAGCAGATACAGGATAGCCATACGCACGCAGATACCGGCGTAGACCTGCTCCAGGATGACGGAGCGTTGCGGGTGGTCGGCCATATAGGAGTCGAACTCGACGCCGCGGTTGATGGGGCCCGGGTGACAGATGATCGCGTCGGGCTTCATGAGCTTCTCGCGGTCCTTGGTCAGACCGAAGAGCTTGTGGTACTCGCGAATGGTCGGGAACGGGGCACCCTCGAGGCGCTCCTGCTGCACGCGCAGCATATAGACGACGTCCAGCTCGGGCAGGACGGAATCGAGGTCGCTCGTCACGTGGTCGCAGCCCAGAACCTCGGGCGCCGGCGGCAGCAGCGTGCCGGGGGCGACGGCGTAGGTCTCGCAGCCCATAATCTTAAGGGCAGGGATCAGCGAGCCGCAGACGCGGGAGTGCGCGATATCGCCGACGACGGCGACCTTCAGACCGTGGAAGTCACCCTTGTGCTCCCAGATGGTGTACAGGTCGAGCAGGGCCTGCGTGGGATGGTTGTGCTTGCCGTCGCCGGCGCAGATAACGCTCGCGGGCGAGTTCTGCGTGACGATGTAGGGAGCACCGGCGTGCTTATCGCGCACGACGATGCAGTCGATCTTGTAGGCGTTGAGGGTCTCGACGGTGTCGACGAGGCTCTCACCCTTGACCGTGGAGGTCGAGGAGCCGCCAAAGTTGAGGCTGTCGGCCGAAAGACGCTTCTCGGCGAGTTCGAAGGAGCTGCGGGTGCGCGTCGAGGGCTCGTTGAACATGTTGACGATGGTCTTGCCCTTGAGCGTGGGGACCTTCTTGATCGCACGCTCGTTGACCTCGGAGAACGCCTTGGCGGTCTCGAGGATGAGCTTGATGTCCTCTTCGGAGTACTCGGTAATGTCGATCAGGTGCTTATGGTTGAACGCCACGGTACTACTCACCTCCCAGCGGCGCGGAGCCCACATGGGAACCCGGCGCGACGTCGTTAATCTCGACAGCGGTGCGGCCGTCTACTTCCTTCATATATAGGTGCACGTTCTCCTCATGCGACGAGGGAACGTTCTTGCCGACAAAGTCCGGCGAGATGGGGAGCTCACGGTGACCGCGGTCAACGAGAACTGCCAGCTCGATGCGGCTCGGACGGCCCAGGTCCATGACAGCATCCAGAGCGGCGCGGATAGTACGGCCCGTATACAGGATGTCGTCCACCAGCACGACGCGCTTGCCGTCGACGCTGAAGGGAATGTTGGTAGCGTGGATCGCGGGAGCAAAATTGGTAGCGTAGTCATCGCGGTAGAAGCTGATGTCGAGGCTACCGAGCGGAACGTCGACGCCCTCGATCTCCTTGATCTCCTCGGCGAGCTTCTTTGCCAGAAGGTCGCCGCGCGTGACGATGCCGACCAGAGCGAGGTCTTCACAGCCCTCGTTGCGCTCGAGAATCTCGTGCGCAATGCGGGTCATCGCTCGATTGACGGCGGTCTCGTCCATGATGACCGCCTTGGGGGAAGTCGTGCCCATCGATCTCCTTCCTCACATGTCTTGACTGCTGACACAGTCAAAAAAATAGATGCCCGACCGCTTAAGCGGACCAGACACCCACAGGAAAGGCTGCTCTTTGGCAGCTATGTAATTCCATGTGGGTATCTCGTACCCCTTTAATGGCCAAGGGATAGTGTAGCCAACCTCGAGCTTAATTGCGAGCATAAATACAGAGCAATCCGTAAACGTGCGCAGGCGCTCCATAAACCTATATATATTTGTGGGACGAGCTTGAAAACACACGCACGAGCTGGCATAATCCCCTCTGCTGCACGCAAATCGGATCTACGTCCAGGGCCGTAGCGTGGGCACTATCGCCAAAAGAGGAATATCTCTGTGTAGATTGCGCACAGGGAGCGACTTCTGTGCTATAGTTCAGGCTTGTTTGTTAACGCGACATGTTCGTTTGTCGCCCAAGGAGGGTCAGTTATGTCCAAAGTTTGCGAAGTTTGCGGTAAGCACCCCGTTGCCGGTCGCTCCATCAGCCACTCTCACCGCGTCACCAACCGTAAGTTCCGCCCCAACATCCAGCGCGTCTACGTCGTCGTCGATGGTCACCGTCGCAAGATGAACGTTTGCTCCACCTGCCTTAAGTCTGGCAAGGTTGCGCGCTCCTAAATAAGGTCTTACCAACAAGTACCTCGGACTCTCCGGGTCAAAGACCTCGCGTTCATATAGAACTTACCAAAGGCGTCCTCCCCCACGGAGGGCGCCTTTTTGCACTCATTGGGGACACACTTAGATGAGTGTTTTCACGCATTGGGGACAGACATGACGCACGCATGCGGCGTCCCGATCGGCTCCGGCCCCTATCTCACGCTGCATCCTTCCAGCCTGCAGTAGCCTTGGTCACGCTTGTGGCGCCGATACCGGTGATACGGGCAATTTGCTTGACCGTGAGATGTGCCCGCCTGAGCCTCAGCAGGCAGGCATCGCGTTCGGGGCGTGGCAGGGCCTTGAGCAACGCAGGATCTATGCTCGTCAGGACTTCGCGCGCAACGAAAAGGGCCTCCTCATCGGGGATCCGCCAGCGCGGAAGAACCTCCACTGACCAGATGCGCCCGGCAACTTTCTTGAGATGCTCGCAATAGCGACGGGAGCCTCCGACAACATCAAGCATAGGGGCCGCATCACAGATGTCAAAGGGATCATAGCCCAGCTGATACGCCTTATAGCTTGACCAGCGGTACGCCTCGAGCGAGTCAAGCGCACCCTTCACGGGATTGAGATGAATATAGTCGAGCAGCTGCACTGCCTGCGTGTCCGACTCAACCGCGACCCGCGAATAGCGATTGTCAAACAGATGGCCCGTTCTTCCCGTTTTCCCATTGAAATACTTGGCAAACGCCGTCAGCGCGCACTGCATTGCCTTTGAAAGGTTGTCATATGGGTCATCAACCATCAAATGGAAGTGGTTGTCCATAAGACACCAGGCCAACACCGCCACGTCATGGCACGCAAACCTGTCCGATATGTCCGATAGGAAACGATAGCGGTCGGAATCATCTTCAAAAATGATCTGTTTGGAGTTACCGCGGTCAAAGACGTGGTAATAGCCGGTGAGCGAAATTTCGCGGGCGCATCGGGGCATGGTCTCTCCTTTCAAAGCCGTACAGGCAACACCTAAAAGGAGAGAAGGAACGCGAAATGCTGAGCCTGTGACCTATTTATATCCAATCAGCAACAAAAACAGGCCCAAAACGACAAAATCGCAAATCGATGTCTGTCCCAAATGAGTGAAACCACTCATGTAAGTCTGTCCCCAATGAGCGGGACGATGCACTGGCAGATAGTTTTAGTTAAAACGCTTCAGTTTGTTAAAGCGTTTTAGTGTGCCTTTTACGGGAATCTTACCGTTCGCCGAATAATTTCTTGCTATCATGCAAGACGTAGGGTAAATCTCCGATCGCAAGGAGACACAAATGGTGAAAAAGTCACCGGAAAACACTACTCCCGCAATTGTGGACAACGTAGAGGCGCTTGAGGCTAAGCTCGCTCAGATGCGAGAGGCCCAGGCGCTTTTTGCTACGTACACGCAGGAGCAGGTCGACAAGATCTTCTATGAGGCCGCCATGGCCGCCAACAAGGCTCGTATCCCGTTGGCGAAGATGGCCATCGAGGAGACCGGCCGCGGCGTTCTTGAGGACAAGGTCATCAAGAACCACTACGCCGCAGAGTACATCTACAACGCTTACAAGAACACCAAGACCTGTGGTGTCCTGGAGCGCGACGAGGCCTACGGCATCACCAAGATCGCCGAGCCCATCGGCATCGTGGGCGCCGTCATCCCGACGACCAACCCCACCTCCACTGCGATCTTCAAGACGCTGATCAGCCTGAAGACCCGCAACGGCATCATCATCTCCCCGCACCCGGCAGCCGCCAAGTGCACCATCGCCGCCGCCAAGCTCGTGCTTGACGCCGCCGTCAAGGCCGGCGCCCCCGAGGGCATCATCGGCTGGGTCGATGTCCCCTCCATCGAGCTGACCAACATGGTCATGCGCGACGTCGACATCATCCTCGCCACCGGTGGCCCGGGCATGGTCAAGGCCGCCTACTCCTCGGGCAAGCCCGCCCTGGGCGTCGGCGCCGGTAACACCCCGGTCGTCATCGACGACACCGCCGACGTGCTGCTCGCCGTCAACTCCATCATCCACTCAAAGACCTTCGACAACGGCATGATCTGCGCTTCCGAGCAGTCCGTGACCGTCATCGACACCATCTATGACCAGGTCAAGGCCGAGTTCCAGAAGCGTGGCTGCTACTTCGTCAAGCAGGGTGCCGAGATGGAGGCCCTGCGTGCCGCCATGTTCAAGAACGGCGCCCTCGATCACCGCATCCCCGGCATGGCTGCCGCCAAGATCGCCGAGCTCGCCGGCATCGAGGTTCCCGCCAAGACCAAGATCCTGATCGCCGAGGTCACCTCCACCGACCCCGCCAAGGAGGAGTTCTCCCACGAGAAGCTCTCCCCGGTCCTGGCCATGTACCACGCCAAGGACTTCCAGGAGGCCGTCGACAAGGCCGAGCACCTGGTGCTCGCCGGTGGCCCGGGCCACACCGCCTCTCTGTACGTGCACCCCGCCCAGGCCGAGAAGATCAGCCTGTTCGAGCACGTCATGAAGGCCTGCCGTATCGTCATCAACACCCCGTCTTCGCACGGCGGCATCGGTGACCTGTACAACTTTGGCATGAAGCCGTCTCTGACCCTGGGCTGCGGCTCCTGGGGCGGCAACTCCGTCTCCGAGAACGTTGGGGTGAAGCACTTGATCAACGTTAAGACTGTGGCCGAGCGCCGTGAGAACATGCTGTGGTTCCGCGCTCCCGAGAAGGTCTACTTCAAGAAGGGTTCCACGCCCGTCGCCCTCGACGAGCTCGGTACCGTCATGGGCAAGAAGCGCGCCTTCATCGTCACCGACCAGTTCCTCTTCAAGAATGGCAACACCCGCGCCATCGAGGCCAAGCTCGACGAGATGGGCATCGCCCACGACTGCTTCTACGACGTCGAGCCCGATCCGTCGCTGCAGTGCGCACGTCGCGGCGCCAAGCAGATGGCTCTCTTTGAGCCGGACGTCATCATCGCCGTCGGCGGTGGCTCCGCTATGGACGCCGGCAAGATCATGTGGATGATGTACGAGCACCCCGAGTGCAAGTTTGAGGACATGGCCATGGACTTCATGGACATCCGCAAGCGTATCTTCACTTTCCCCGAGATGGGCAAGAAGGCCTACTTCGTCGCCGTCCCGACCTCTTCGGGTACCGGCTCCGAGTGCACGCCGTTCGCCATCATCACCGACAAGGAGACCGGCATCAAGTGGCCGCTCGCCGACTACGCGCTGCTCCCCAACATGGCTATCGTCGACGCCGACAACTGCATGACCGCCCCGCGCGGCCTGACCGCTGCCTCCGGCATCGACGTCATGACCCACGCCATCGAGTCCTACGTCTCCATCATGGCTTCCGACTACACCAAGGGCCTCTCCGAGCGCGCTGCTAAGCTCGTCTTCGAGAACCTGCCCTCCAGCTTCACGAACGGCGCCAAGGACCCGCACGCCCGCGAGGAGATGCACAACGCCTCCTGCATGGCCGGCATGGCCTTCGCCAACGCCTTCCTGGGCCTCAACCACTCCATGGCTCACAAGCTCGGCGCCTTCCATCACCTGCCCCACGGCCTCGCCAACGCCGTCATCCTGACCCGCGTCATGCGCTACAACGCCGCCGAGGCTCCCGTCAAGATGGGCACGTTCTCCCAGTATCCTTACCCCAACGCGCTGCACAACTACGCCGAGATGGCCAAGTACTGCGGCATCGAGGGCAAGGACGACAAGGAGGTCTTCGAGAACTTCATCACGAAGCTCGAGGAGCTCAAGGACTTCATCGGTGTCAAGAAGACCATCGCCGACTACGGTGTTGACGAGCAGTACTTCCTCGACACCCTCGACGAGATGACCGAGCAGGCATTCAACGACCAGTGCACCGGCGCTAACCCGCGCTACCCGCTCATGAGCGAGATCAAGGAGCTCTACCTGGACGCCTACTACGGCCGCGAGCCTCAGGACTACGCCGTCTGCTAGTTTTAGCACGGTTTTTAACGGCGGGGGTGCACGGGTGTTTCACACACCCCCGCCGTCGCTTCTATCGCATCGTTGAAAGGATGCAACCATGCTGCTACCCGATTCCAAGACCGAGCTCGTCCGCCGTGGCAACAAGGTCGTTTACGACCTGGGCGACAAGATTGTCAAGGTCTTTAACGAGACCAAGCCTGTCTCCGACGTGTTCAACGAGGCTTTGAATCTTGCCCGCATCAATGAGTGCGGCATCCGCAGCCCCAAGGCTCTCGAGGTTTCCCAGCTCGAGAACGCCAACGGCTGGGCGCTCGTGACCGAGAAGGTTCCGGGCACCACCCTTGCCGAGAAGATGACTGCCGAGCCCCAGCGCTTTGGTGAGTATCTCGAGATGTTCGTCGACCTCCAAATCGAGATCCACGGCTACACCTCCCCGCTGCTCAACCGTCAGCGCGACAAGTTCGCCCGCATGATCGACAGCCTTGATCAGCTCAATGCCACCACGCGCTACAACCTTCAGGAGCGTCTGGACGGCATGACCAAGGAGTTCAAGGTCTGCCACGGCGACTTCAACCCCTCCAACGTCATCGTCGGCGACGACGGCCAGCTCTATGTGTGCGACTGGGCACACGCCACCCAGGGCTCCCCTGCTGCCGACGTTGCCACCACCTACCTGCTCTTCGCCCTCAACAGCAAGGATCAGGCCGAGGCCTACCTGGAGCTCTACTGCGACCGCGCCGACATGCCCATGCAGGTCGTGCGTCAGTGGACGAGCATCGTCGCCGCTTCCGAGCTCGCTCGTAAGCGCAACGTGAACGATGAGTTCCTGAAGAACTGGATCGACGTCGTCGATTATCAGTAATATCTGAGCGATTTATTTCGCATCGGAGGCACAAGAAAACCCCGCAGCTCATATGGGCTGTGGGGTTTTCCTTTACCCATCGAGTTTATTCACGCATCAAAATAGACTGCTCCGCATCTCTTCCTAAGAGAGATACGGAGCAGTCCCGCAATTACATCTAATAGCAGAAACGTCGATTAACGGCGGGCCGCCTTAACAAGCTCGGCAACCTTGGCGACGACCTCGTCAATCGCCACGTCCTCGCGCTCGCCCGTGGCACGGTCCTTGAGCTCAACGGTGCCATTCTTAAGGCCACGCTTGCCAAGCACCACCTGATACGGGAATCCCATAAGGTCGTTATCGGCAAACTTAAAGCCGGGACGCTCGTCACGGTCGTCGACGACGACCTCGATACCCTCGGCGCACAAGCCCTCGACGATTTGGTCGCAGACGGTTGCGCACTCCTCCTTCTTGGGATCGAGCGGAATCACAGCGACCTCGTACGGGGCAACGGAAACCGGCCAGACGATACCGTGCTCGTCGTTGTGCTGCTCCACGACGGCAGCAAGCGAGCGGGACACGCCCACGCCGTAGCAACCCATGATAAGCGGCTTCTCCTTGCCGTCCTCGTCCATAAAGGTGGCACCCATGGCCTCGGAGTACTTGGTGCCCAGCTGGAACACCTGAGAGACCTCGATGCCGCGGGCAGCAGAGAGCGGCTTGCCGCAGTGCGGGCAGGGATCGCCGGCAACGACGGTGACCAGATCTGCCCACTCATCGACGGTAAAGTCGCGCTCGGGGCAGGCACCGGTAAAGTGATAATCGACCTCGTTGGCACCGCAGGCCCACTGCTTGGACTCGCGCAGGCTCTCGTCGCACACCAGACGGATGCCCTCGGGCAAGTTAACCGGTCCGATAAAGCCCTTGTGCAGACCGTAGGTCTGAAGCTCCTCGTCCGTCATCATGCGATAACCCTTGCCAAAGACATGCTCGGCCTTGCAGTCGTTGAGCTCATGATCGCCCGGGACGATGGCCACGACAGGCTTGCCCTCGGCATCGATGAGCGCCAGGGACTTGCGCGTGCCGTTCTCGGGGAACCCAAAGAACTTAGCAACGGCCTCAATGGTGCCCATGCCCGGAGTCTCGACCTTGGTAAGCGTACCGTCACCGGGACCCTCAGTCACGACGACCTTGGTGCTTGCAGCCTCATCATCGGCGGCAAAACCGCAGTCATCGCAATAGACGAGAGAAGCCTCGCCGGCGTCGGCCAAAGCCATGTACTCGACGGAGGTATCGCCACCGATCTCGCCGGAGTCGGCAACGACGGGCAAGGCCTTGATGTAGCAGCGCTCGCAAATGTTAGCGTAGGCCTGCTTCATCTTGTCATACTCCTCCTGCAAGCTCTCCTGCGTGGCGGAGAAGCTGTAGGCATCCTTCATGATGAACTCGCGACCGCGCATCAGGCCAAAACGGGGACGGAACTCGTCGCGGAACTTATCCTGGATGTGATAGAGGTTCACTGGCAGCTGCTTATAGGAGCGCAGCTCGTTGCGCACCAGGGCCGTGACGGTCTCCTCGTGCGTGGGGCCCAGCACGAACTCGCGACCATGACGGTCGTCAAAGCGCACAAGCTCCTTGCCATAGGCATCGATACGGCCGGACTCACGCCACAACTCGGCGTCGACCATAATGGGCATCATAAGCTCCTGGGCGCCGGCGGCGTCCATCTCGTCGCGCACGATGTTCTCAATCTTGCGAATCGAGCGCCATGCGAGCGGCAGGTAGGAATACAGACCGGCGGCCTCCTTGCGGATCATGCCGGCACGGAGCAGCAGGCGGTGGCTGGCGAGCTCAGCGTCGGCCGGATCCTCTTTAAGCGTCGGCGCATAGAGCTTAGACATATACATTGCTCGGGTCATTTATTTCTCCTCAATAAGCTTGTCGACCTCTGCCATAAGCGCGTCGACAATTTGGTCCTCAGCTACTTTACCAATGATCTGGCCATGCGAAAAGAGCAAGGCCTGACCACGTCCGCAAGCAACGCCCAGGTCGGCATCAGAAGCCTCACCGGGGCCATTAACGGCACATCCCATGACGGCAATCGAAAGCGGCGCGGAATAGTTCTTAAGCCGCTCGGTGACCTCCTCGGCGATGGGAATGAGGTTAACCTGGCAGCGGGCGCACGTGGGGCACGAGACAATCTCGGGACCACGGCGACGCAGGCCCAGCGACTGTAGAATTCCCCAGGCGACCGGCGGCTCCTCAACCGGATCGGCCGTGAGCGACACACGCATGGTGTCGCCGATGCCTTCGGAAAGCAAGATACCCAAGCCTACAGAGCTCTTGATGGTGCCCTGAAGCTTGGTCCCCGCCTCCGTCACGCCCAGGTGAAGCGGAACGTGGGGAATCTCACGTGACAGGGCTCGATAGGTATCGAGCGTCGTTTGCACGCTATGGGCCTTGGCCGAAAGCACAATGTTCGTAAAGCCGCGATCCTCAAAGTGCTTGACGAAGCGCTCGCTCGACATCACGAGCTTTTCGGGCTGCGTGAGGTCGTCGCGCTCGGCAATATCTTGCTCAAGCGAGCCCGCGTTCACGCCAATGCGAATCGCACAGCCCGCGGCACCCGCAGCATCGATCACCGCGTCAACCTTGGCCCAATCGCCGATATTGCCGGGATTGATGCGCAGCTTGGCGGCACCGGCCTCAACGGCACCAATGGCGAGCTTATGGTTAAAGTGGATATCGGCGACAATGGGCACCGGAGACTCGGCACAGATGGTGCGGAAGCCCTCAAGCGCGGCCTCGGAGGGCACGCTCACGCGCACGATATCGCAGCCAGCCTGCGCCAACGCGCACACTTGCGCAAGCGTTGCCTGGGCATCAGCGGTATCGGTGCAGGTCATAGATTGGACCACCACCGGCGCGCCGCCACCGATCTGCACGCCGCCCACATGCACGGGGCGCGTCAGCTCGCGAGGCAAAGGATGGGATAAAGACAATCCAAACACTCCCCTACAAAATAAATCGAAGGATGTCGGAACGAAGCATATAGACAAACAGGAGCGCAAAGAGCGCGATGCCCACATAGCTCACAATCGTCTGGACCTTGAGCGGAAGCTCGCGGCCCGCAATCTTCTGAATGATCTCGATGACTAGCTTGCCGCCATCGAGTGGCGGGATGGGCAGCAGGTTCATAAAGCCAAGCGAGAATGAAATGAGGGCGGCAAACGAAAGGAACGTGGCAGGGCCGGCAGCAGCAGCCTGTGAGGACATAACGCTAATACCCACGATCGAAGAGGACTGATCGAGAATCTCCATCGTATGCTGCGGCTGGAGCAGGCGCATCACGCCCTCCGCTGTCTGCACAACATAGGAGAACGACAGGCGAGCCGACGTGATGGGGTCTAAACGGACCACCTGCGTAGAGGCATACACACCTAGGCGATCGTCCTCTTTGAGCGCAACCGTGGTCGAATGCTGCTTGCCGTCACGCTCGTACTCAATGGCGATATCGTCCTTACCGGCAGCCTTGCCGATGGCATCGTAAACATCCATCCAGGTAGAGCACGATACTCCGTCAACCGAAAGGATCGCGTCACCGCCCTCGATACCCGCCTTGGCGGCAATCGAGCCTTCGTCAACCTGGCCAATCACATTGGTATCCATCGGCACGGTGACACCCGCAATGGAATAGATGCTCATAAGGAGCAAAAAACCCGTCAAGATATTGACGATAATGCCCGCGAGCAGCATAAAGGCGCGCTTGAGAAAGCCTTGGCCAAGATAGGTGTGCGAGCGCTCTTGCGCAAGGAACTCGGCCTCGCCGCACGGCAGTTCCCACACATCGCCCTCGGCAGTCGCATGTTCGCGATCGAAACGGCGACCATCAAAGGTGGTATAGCCTGCCTTGTCTCGCGGCAACGTCTGATATTTGGTGGGATAGTAGCTCGGCGAGGGCTTCTCCCCTTCCTCATACCAGGGCGCGATGGAGCCCCAGCCAAGCAACAGGGCGCATGCCTCGAGCACATCCTCCTCGGAAAGCTCGAGCTCGACAGCAAGGTCGGCCACGGTCACGCGACCATGACGATAGATAGCCGCGAGCACGCGGTCGGCGCACGAAACATCGGTCGGATCCATACCGCAGATGGCAGCGTAGCCACCCAGCAGCAGCGGGGTCACGCCAAACTTGGTTCCAATGCGACGCGACGTGTAATGGATGTCAAAGCGGCACGGCAGACCCAAAAAGAACTCGGTCACACGGACGCCGCAGGCGCGCGCCGCCAAAAAGTGGCCGCCCTCGTGCAAAAACACGAGGACGGAAAGCATCAGCAGGCCCCAAAAGACCGATGAGAGAACGCTCAGAACAGTATCCATAAAACGAAAAAGCAATCCTTATGGGTTAGGAACGGGTTGCGGCGAGCACCTGCGCAGCCTTTTCACGCGCCCACGCATCGATGTCGCGAAGCTGCTCAAACGAATCGACCACCTGCATATCGTGGGCGTCCATGCAGGATTCCACAATGCGATCGATATCGGTAAAGCTGCAGCCATCGTGCAGGAAGGCATCGACGGCGACCTCGTTGGCGGCATTGAGCACGCACGGCATGGTGCCACCCGTCTTGCCGGCACGCTCGGCCAGTGCCAGACAGCGGAAGGTATCCATGTCGGCAGCATCAAACGTGAGCTGCCCCAGCTCGCGGAAATCGATACGAGGCGCCGGAGTATCCCAACGCTCGGGATACGAGAACGCGAACTGGATGGGAATACGCATGTCGGATGCACCGAGATGCGCCATCACGGAGCCGTCGGCGAACTCGACCATAGAGTGAATCTTGGACTGACGCTGCACGACCACGTTAATGAAATCGAGGTCGCAGTTAAACAGATGCATGGCCTCAATGCGCTCCAGGCCCTTGTTCATGAGGGTGGCGGAGTCGATGGTGATCTTGGCACCCATGGCCCACGTGGGATGTGCGAGGGCATCGGCACGCGTCACGCGATCGAGCTCGTCACGCGTGCGGCCAAAGAACGGACCGCCCGAGCAGGTGAGCCAAATACAATGAGCCTCGCGCGGGTTCTCCCCCAGATAGCACTGGTAGATGGCGGAATGCTCAGAGTCGACCGGAATAAGCTGGCCCGGTTGCGCCAACGGCATAAGCAAGTCGCCACCGACGACGAGGGACTCCTTGTTGGCAAGGGCAAGGCGCTTATTCGAGATCAAGGCCGCATGGCTCGCCTCGAGACCGGCGGCGCCCACAATAGCGACGAGCACGCAGTCGACATCGTCGCGACGTGCGAGCTCGCAAACCGCCTGCGCGCCAACGCCGAGCTTCGTTCCCTCGGGCAACTCCTGCAGCACGGCGTCATCGCCATGAGCGACATCGGCCACGGCAACCGCCGGAACCGAGAACTCGCGGGCAGCGGCAACGAGCTCGGAGGTACTGGAGTTAACGGACAGCGCCGTCACCTGCAGGCGATCGGCATGCTGGCGGCACACATCGAGCGCCTGGGTGCCGATAGAGCCCGTACAACCCAGGATGGCAACACGAAGGCGTCCATCGGGGCCATACGTCGTCTGGAATGACATTACAGCACGCCTCCGATCATCAAAAGCAGCTGCGCGGTAATGCAGCCAAAGATAAGCGAATCGCTACGGTCGAGCATGCCGCCATGGCCCGGGATAAGGTTGCCGGAATCTTTGACGCCCACACCGCGCTTGATGCGCGACTCGATAAGGTCGCCGATAACGCCCAGAATGGACACGACCACGCCGCACAGCAGCGCATAGGGCAGGCTGAGCTTGTAGAAGTGCGTCGCCCACAGGATGAGCCAAATCAAAACCGAGCCCAAGATGCCGCCGGCAAACCCCTCCCAGCTCTTTTTGGGAGAGATCTTGGGAACCATCTTGTGCTTGCCGATACGGCTGCCCACGATGTAGGCAAACGAATCGGAGACCCAAAGGGACGCGCAAACGCCCACTGAAAGCAGGGCGCCGGCAAAACCGGGCACGGCATCGCGCAGCAGCACGATAGCCGACAGCATAAAGCCAGTGTAGATGGGACCCATGAGCGTCACGGCCACATCAGAGATGCGGGTACGCGGCGACCAGACATACCAAATGCCCACCGCGAGCATCAAGGCAAAAAGCAGGGCATTCAGCAACATCGAATCGCCCAACGCCGACAGCGGAAAGAGTACGGCGGCAGCGATACCCATGCGCTCGTTAGCCATCTTGCCATCGAGCCTTGTCATACGGAAAAACTCATAGCAGCACAGACCGCTCATGACAGAAACAAAGATGGCCGTGGGCACGATACCCAAAACCAGGCACAGGATAAAGACAACGGCGTAGACGATACCGGCGGCGGCACGGGTAATAAAGCCCGCCAGCCACGAACCGGTGCCGCTCTTCGCTGCAGGCGCTCCCGCAGTGGCAGCCTTGCGCGCAGGCGCCGCGGAAACTGGCGTCTTGGGAGCAGATGCCTTGGGACGATCGGACACGATTAAGCCTCCTCGGTCTTGCTCAGTCCACCAAACCTACGGTCACGGCCCTGATAGGCCAAAATGGCGTCGACAAGGCCCCAACGATCAAAGTCGGGCCAATAGGTATCGGTGACGTAGAATTCGGAATAAGCCACCTGCCACAGCAGATAGTTCGAAAGGCGCAGCTCACCAGAGGTGCGAATCACAAGTTCGGGATCGGGAAGACCGGCGGTATAGAGGTGGGAAGCCACCATGTCGTCATCAATTGCGGCAGGATCGATCTTACCGGCGGCAGCGTCGGATGCGATCTGACGGACAGCGCGGGTAATCTCGGCACGCGCGCCGTAGTTGACGGCAAGCGCCAGCGTCATACCGGTGTGATCGGCGCACTCGGCAAGACCGCGCTCAAAAACGTCGCGAGTCTTCTTGGGCAGCGCGGAAATGTCACCCAAAAAGACTACGCGCACATTTTCGCGCTTCAGAAGCGGCAGCTCGTCGATAAACGTCTTGGCAAACAGGTGCATCAGAACGTTGACTTCGTGCTGCGGTCGATTCCAGTTTTCAGTCGAAAATGCATAGGCCGAAAGCACGTCGACGCCCAGGCGCACGCAGGCGGTAATGATCTCGCGCAGCGAGACGATACCCGCCTTGTGGCCCTCGGTGCGTGCAAGACCGCGCGACGTGGCCCAACGACCGTTGCCGTCCATGATGCACGAGATATGGTGCGGAATGTTATTGAGGTCAAGGTCGGAAAAACCGACGCCCGCAGGGGCGTCGGCAAAGTACTCGACCAGTTTATGCTCGTCGTATTGCACCTTAGATCTCCATGACCTCGGCTTCTTTTTCCTTCAGAAGCTCCTCGACCTTGGCGACATACTCATCGGTATGCTTCTGGACCTTGGCCTGCTCGCGACGTACGTCGTCCTCGGTGAGCTCCTCATCGCGCTCGAGCTTGTTGTTGAAGTCGCGACGGATGTTACGGATAGACACCTTGGCCTGCTCGGCGTACTCGCGGCACTCCTTGACGAGCTCGCGACGGCGCTCCTCAGTGGGAGCCGGGAACGGAAGACGAACGACGGTGCCATCGGAGTTGGGGGTAATACCCAGATCGGAAGCGCCGATGGCCTTGACGATAGCATTGATGAGCGCCTTATCCCACGGCTCGATGAGCAGCATGTGAGCCTCGGGGGTCTTGACGGCGGCAACCTGCGTGACCGGCGTGGGGACACCGTAATAATCGACGGTGATGTCGGACAGAATGTTGGCGTTGGCACGACCGGTACGGACCTTGGAGAAGTTATGCTTGAGGGACTCGAGCGACTTGTCCATATGGGCGGTGATGTTCTCTGCCATGCTTAATCCTCCTGATAGACGAGCGTGCCGACGGGCTCACCCGCGAGCGCGCGCTTGACGGTGTCCTCGCCATCGATGTTGAGGACCAAAATCGGCATACGGTTATCCTGGCACAGTGCCGTAGCCGTGGAATCCATAACCTGCAGACCGCGGACGAGAACCTCGTGATAGGTAATCTTGTCAAAACGGACGGCATCGGCGCACTTGACGGGATCCTTGTCGTAGATGCCGTCAACCTTGGTGGCCTTAATCAGAATCTCGGCGCCGATCTCGCACGCACGAAGAGCCGCGGCGGTGTCAGTCGTAAAGTACGGATTGCCCGAGCCGGCGGCGAAGATAACGACATTACCCTTGGACAGGTGGTTGATAGCACGACGACGAATATAGGGCTCGCAGATCTCGTTCATCTGGATAGCGCTCATCACGCGGCAGGGAACATCGTTATGCTCGAAGGCATCCTGCAGGGCGAGCGCGTTCATAACGGTTGCCAGCATGCCCATGTAGTCGGCCTGAGCACGCTCCATGCCACCGGCAGCGCCGGCCATGCCACGGAAAATATTGCCGCCGCCGACAACGACGCCGACCTCATGGCCAACGGCGAGCAGCTCCTTGACCTGCTTGGCAAGATGGTCGGTAACCTTGGGGTCAATGCCATATTGGCCGTCGCCCATCAGTGCTTCGCCGGAAAGCTTAAGAAGCACGCGTTTATATCGGATGTCGGACAAAGCGATCCTCCTTTAATTAGACTCTCAATATGATATCAAAGGCTCTGATAAGAGCCATGAAAAAGCAGGCTGTGAGTAAAACCCACAGCCTGCTCATTACCAGCTACAAGAGCTTATTTACTCGCCACGGACCAGACGGTCAAAGGCAACGACGGTAATGGTGTCGCCGAGCTCCTTGGAGACCTGCTCAGCGTACTTCTTGATGGTGAGGGAGCTGTCCTTGATGAACTCCTGCTCGGTGAGCACGGACTGCTTGTAGAACTTCTCCAGACGACCAACAGCCATCTTCTCCTGGATAGCCTCGGGCTTGCCGGACTCGGCAGCCTGGGCCATGTAGATCTGCTTCTCGTGCTCGACGGTCTCGGCCGGAACCTGATCGCGGGTGGCGCAGATCGGTGCGACGGCGGCAACCTGAAGGGCAACGTCGTGAGCGAAGGTCTTGAAGGACTCAGCCTGAGCGGTCTCGGCCTTCTCGAAGGCGAACTCGACGAGGACGCCGATCTTACCACCCATGTGGATGTAAGAAGCGAGCGCGCCGTTCTCGGCCTTGCGGGCAGCGAAGCGGGAGATCTTCATGTTCTCGCCCATGATGTGAATCATCTCGGTGAGCTCGGAGGAAACGGTCTCCTCGCCCATCGGCTTCTCGAGCAGAGCGTCGACGTCAGCAGGCTCGGTGGTAGCGACAACCTCAGCGACCTTGGAAGCAAAGCCAGTGAACTTGGCGTTGGAGCCAACGAAGTCGGTCTCGCAGGAGAGCTCGAGCAGAGCGCCGGTCTTGACATCCTCGGAGACGAACGCGGCGACAGCGCCCTCGTTGGTCTCACGGCCAGCCTTCTTGGCAGCCTTGGCAAGGCCGTTCTTACGCAGAACGTCGACAGCGGCGTCCATGTCGCCGTCAGCCTCGACGAGAGCCTTCTTGCACTCCATCATCGGGGAGTCGGTCATCTCGCGGAGCTGCTTGACCATAGCGGCGGTAATCTGGGCCATTGTGGTTCCTTTCAAAGAGATGAAAAAGAATTAACTAAGACTGATTTACTCGGCCTTGGGCTCAGCGGCCATCTCGGCCTCGGAGACCTGCTCCTTGCCGGAGCCAGCGAGGCAGGCGTCAGCCATGAGCTCGCACATAAGGGTGACAGCAGAGATAGCGTCATCGTTGCAGGGGATGCCGTACTCGACCTCGTCGGGATCGGAGTTGGTGTCGATCAGAGCGACGACGGGGATGTTCAGGCGCTGAGCCTCCTTGATGGCGTTCTCCTCGCGCTTGGTGTCGATGACGAAGAGAGCCTGGGGCAGACCCTTCATGTCGCGGGCACCACCGAGGTTGGTCTGGAGCTTGGTGAGCTCCTTGCCGAGAACAGCCTGCTCCTTCTTGGGGAGCACTGCCATGCGGCCGTCCTCGACCATGGCCTCGAGCTCCTCCATGCGGTTGATGCGGGAGCGGATGGTGACGAAGTTGGTCAGCATGCCGCCGAGCCAACGCTGGTTGATGTAAGGCATGTTGGCGCGCTCAGCAGCGTTCTTGACGGCCTCCTGAGCCTGCTTCTTGGTGCCGACGAACAGCACATTGCCGCCCTTGGCGACGTTCTTGACGAAGGTGTAGGCCTGATCGGCGTCGAGGATGGTCTGCTTGAGGTCGAGGATGTAGATGCCGTTGCGCTCACCGAAGATGAACGGCTTCATCTTGGGGTTCCAGCGACGGGTCTGGTGACCGAAGTGGCAGCCGGCCTCGAGCAGGGTGCGGATATTAATCTTGGTAGCCATGTTAAACCTCCTGTGGTTTGCCTCCGCGCGGGGTCATCCTCCAAAACCAACCCGGACATGTGCTACCAAAGCCCGGGCACCACGGTATGAAGTAGCCGCGCGTGCGTGATAAAAACCTGTTGCCGTGAAGCAACCCGATGAATGATAGCAGGAATGCATCTTCCTGCCAACCCGCAATCAAAACCACACACCTGAGCGCGGCGCGGGACGTCCCAGCCACTATTCGCCGCGGGGATGGGCTTGAGCCACAGCCCGCTTAAGCCGATCGGGTGTGAGATGCGTGTAGATCTGCGTCGTGGACAGGCTCGCATGACCCAGCAGCTCTTGAACCGAGCGCAGGTCCGCGCCGCCCTCGAGCAAGTCGGTCGCAAAGGTATGGCGCATCGCATGCGGGGCGATGTCGGCCGGAATGCCGGCGAGCGTCGCCAGCGTATGGAACCGCCGCCTGAGCATGGCTGCACTCATGCGATTACCGCGCGCCGATATAAGCAGCGGATGCGGCCCGGTAGCGGGGTCACGACGCTTTGCCTGAGCGAGCAACTTCGGCCTCCCCTCCTCAATATAGAGACGCGTCGCCTCGAGCGCACGACGATACAGGGGGACGATACGTTCTTTGCTCCCCTTGCCCCACAGGCGCAGCGTGCGTTCGGACCACGCAATGGACTCCACATTGAGTGCTGCGAGCTCTGAGATACGGGCGCCCGAGGCATAGAGCAGCTCGAGCATCGCCGCATCGCGCAGTCCCGCGGGTGTTGAGGTATCAGGCGTCTTGAGCAGCGCATCGACCTGCTTGATCGTAAGGACGCCCGGCAGGTCACGCGGCAGCTTGGGCGATGCGATCGCCGAGACTGCATCGCCCTCGACAATCCCCTCGGCAGCCATCCAGCGATAGAGCGATCGGATAGCCGAAAGGTGCGCCGCAAGCGTTCGGGGAGCCACCTGTTCACGCGAAAGCTCGGCAAGATAGCGACGAATGGTGCGCACGTCGGCAGCGAAGGCATCGATATCCTCGCGCTCGCACCAGACAGCAAAGCGCTCCAGCCTCGAGCCATAGGCCGTCACCGTGTTGGGAGAAAGTCCCTCGACACGTGCGATATAGGCGATAAACGAGTCGACGGCATCGTACAGGTCAAAGGCTATGACCGGTCGCCTCCAAACAGATCGGGGCGAGTGGCCAGATAGGCATCAAGAGCCTCGAGCGCACGGTCCGCATACGCCTGGTAGCGGTCGCGCTTGCTGCGACGCTTACTGTCCTCGAGCGGCGGCACCAGGCCAAAGTTGACATGCATGGGCTGGTAGCCCACGGTGGCAGGATCGGTCGCATAGCCCACGAGCGCGCCCAGGGCGCCCACGCGGGGCAACTCGACGCCCGCGGCGCCGATAGCCTCGGCATAGGTGTTGAGCGCCGCGAGCAGACCGGTCGCCACGGCTTCCATGTACCCCTCGGTGCCGGTGATCTGACCGGCCAGGCGCACGCCGGTACCAGGCACGGCAAAGGTGCCATCGAGCACGTGCGGGGCGTCGACAAAGGTATTACGGTGCATGACACCGTAGCGGAAGAACTCAGCGTTCTCCAGGCCCGGCACCATATGGAAGACGCGCTTCTGCTCGCCAAAGGTCAAGTTGGTCTGGAAGCCCACCAGGTTATAGGCGGTCTTCTCCTTATTCTCGGCACGCAGCTGAATCGCCGCCCAGGGACGACGACCGGTTCGCGGGTCGGTGAGGCCGACGGGCTTCATGGCGCCAAAGCGAATGGCGTCCTTGCCGGTGCGCGCAACTTCCTCGGCAGGCTGGCAGGCCTGGAACAGATCGCCGCCCTCAAAGTCCTTGAGCACCACGCGGTCTGCCGTGGTAAGCGCCTCGATAAAGGCCTCGTACTCCTCCTTGTTGAGCGGAGCGTTGAGATAGTCGCCGCTCCCCTGCTCCTCGTAGCGCGACTGCGAGAACAGCACGTCCATATCGAGCGTGGAGGCATCGACGATCGGCGCCGCGGCATCGAAGAACGCAAGGGCGTCGCCACCGACGAGCTTCATGACCTCTTCGCTCAGCGCCGGCGAGCACAAGGGGCCGGCGGCAATGACCACGTGACCTTCGGGAATCTGCGTGACCTCGCCGTGAATGATCTCGATATTGGGACGGGCGGCAACCTCGGCCTCGACAAACTCGGAAAACTTGACGCGGTCGACCGCCAAGGCGCCACCGGCGGGAACAGCCGCGCGATGGGCGCAATCGAGCAGGACTGAACCCATGCGCTCAAGCTCGGCCTTCAGCAATCCAGCCGCGGAATCCGGACGGGTCGACTTAAACGAATTGGAACAGACGAGCTCTGCCAGGTGATCGGTATGGTGGGCCGGGGAGCTAACCTGGGGGCGCATCTCGCACAGCCTTACGGCGAACCCGCGATCTGCCAGCTGAATCGCGCACTCCGAACCCGCCAGACCGCCACCGATAACCGTCACCTGATCAAACAGCATCTGCAAACACCTTTCTAATTGACATGTTTTCCATTGTGACCGAAGGGTGTCTGAGCGTGAAGGGCAAACTTGGAGGGCGCATACCTTCCATCCATCATGCGCTCGATAAGACCCTCGAGCTCAAGCGAACCCAGGAGTTTGAGTACGCCGACGGCATCGAGCGAGACGAGCGCCGCGATGTCGTCGACCTTGAGCGGAGAGGCGATGAGCGCATGCATCACGGTCTGCTGTGTTTGATCCAGGTCGGCAATGCCGGGAGCATCGGGGCGCGAGTAGCGCAGGGTGCCGTAGATGCGTGAAATAGCCATCTCGATAGATTCCTCGTCGATGATGCAGCAGGCACCGTTCGCAATGAGGTAATTCGTGCCACGCGACTCGGGCGATAGGATCGATCCTGGCACGGCAAGAAGATCTCGCCCCAAATCCATAGCAGCCTCGGCTGTAGAAAACGTCCCGGAAGGCATACCCGCCTCGGATACAAAGAGGGCTTGCGACAGGGCCGCGATTACGCGATTGCGGCGCGGAAAGGCAAACTTGCGCGGACCCATGCCCCACGGAGAGATCGACACGACCGCGCCACCCGTATCGAGCGTGCGCGTAATAAGCCCCGCGCTCGAACGCGGGTAGACCACGTCGGCGCCCGTCCCCAGCACCACGACGTGTTTGCCGCCGGCATTGACCGCAGCCCAACCCGAGGCCTGGTCACAACCGACCGCGCCGCCCGAAACTACCGTCACGCCCGCCTCGACCGCAACCTTTGCCGCAAGCTCTGCCACGGCAAGACCATACGGAGAGGCCTTGCGCGCGCCGATGATGGAGAGCGCGGGCGTCGAAAGCACCTCGGGGTTGCCGCGCACATAGAGTGTCTGGGGTACATCAGAAAGCTCCAAAACGGTCTCGGGATACAACGCGTCACCTGGATGCAGCTCGAAGGTCCCCTCGGCCATCATTGGTCCCTCCTTCCCTGGTACATCGCCGCCTCGAGCACGTGGTCCTGCGTCACTTGCTCGCTCTCGGCGACGTCGGCGATGGTACGCGCGATACGCACCAGGCGCACGATGCCGCGGCCCGTGAGATGCGTGCGCTTCGACAGGCCGAGCACACACTTCTCCGCCGCATCATCGAGCTCAAAGGTCGAAACGACGCCGTCAATGGACCGTGTCTCGTCATCCTCGGCCTCGGCATCAGCATCGTCCATACGGGATTCGCGCCAAGCGCGAAAAGCGCGACCGCGCACAACGTAGTCACGTAACTCAGCTGACGACATACCCTCCGCGCCCTCGATAATCACCTGAGGGTCGGGACGGGTCACATCGATCATCATGTCGATACGGTCGGCCAAAGGACCGCGCAGTTTAGACCGATAGCGCTCGACCATCGCCGCCGAGCAGCGACACGGTACCTCACGATCGCCCAAAAAGCCGCAGGGGCAGGGATTGCTCGCAGCCAGCAGCTGAAAGCGCGACGGGAAGGTAAAAGCCCCGTCGACGCGTACGATCCTGACGTAGCCGCGTTCGATGGGCTGACGCAGCGTCTGCAGCACACCCGTGGGAAACTCAGCAAGCTCGTCCAAAAATAGCACGCCGCCATGAGCAAGGCTGATCTCACCCGGGTGCACCGGGCGCCCACCGCCGATAAGACCTGCGGTCGAAATACTGTGATGGGGACTGCGGAAGGGCCGGTGCCCTGCCAACAAGCCATCAATGTTCTCACCCAAAACCGAATGGATGCACAGCGCCTCCTGTTGATCCTCAACGGAAAGCTCGGGCAGGATGCCGGTCATACGACGCGCGAGCATCGTCTTGCCCGATCCCGGGGACCCGATCATGAGCAAGCCGAGTTCTCCTGCCGCCGCAAGCGCCATGCCGCGCTTGGCGACCTCCTGCCCCAGTACGTCGGCATAGTCGAGCTCGGGCTCAAAGGTCGCCTCGAGCACTTCAGAATCCAAGTAGTGCCGCGCGGCATCGCCCATGCCATGGGCAAGCTGAGACAAATGATCGATGAATCCACAATCCACGCCCGCAAGCGGCACATGCTGATCGGACCTGCCGGCGATAAAGGACAGCCCCATATCACGCGCCAATAGCTGAAACGCCACCTCGCCCTTGACAGGAAGCACCGTACCGTCCAAGCCAAGCTCACCAGCGATAAGACAACGATCGAGGTTGTCGCGGGGAATCTGACCATCGGCCGCCAATACCGCGATGGCGATGGGCAGATCAAAGCCGCTACCGGTCTTGCGAATATCGCCAGGCGCCAGATTGACCGTAATGCCCGAGCGCGGGATCTCGAACCCGGCGGAGCGCATCGCGCAGCGAATACGACCGCGTGACTCCATCACCTCCATGCTCGGAATGCCGAGCATCTGGATGCCCGGAACGCCACCGGCAAGCGAGACCTCGACCGTGACGTGAATCGCCTCGACGCCGCGGATGCAGGCCGCGTGAACGGCAAACGTCTCGAACGCCATCACGACACCTGCCAATCGAACGCGTTGTACTGATGCTCGATCTCGGCGATATGCCCGCCACGAATGGTGACGCCCACGGCATCGAAGCGAATCGCCTTGAGCGGATAATGCTCCATGAGGTAGCAACTTGCGATGCGGCGGTAGCGGCGTTGCTTTTGGGCGTCCACGGCCTCCTCGGGAAAGACCCGCGTGCTGCAATCCAGTGCAACTCGTCTGGTTTTGACCTCGGCCATCACCACGACATCGTCGAGCTCATCGAGCAGCACCAGATCGGCCTCGCCCTCGGTGCAACGATAACCCTGCTCCAGCAAGGTGTAGCCGCGCTCGTTAAAGTAGTCGATGGTGATCAGCTCGCCCAGCATGCCCAGCTCGCGGGGACTGAGTCCCTTGATAAAGTCGGGCGTCATCGCCCCACAGTCGAGCTCGCCGTTTTCCCAACGCTCCTTGAGTTGCTGCGTCTTGCTCTTTTTGCTTGCGGCACTCATGGGGTCTCCTTTCCCGCACACTGCATTGCCCCGATGATGAGGGCACCTTTCATGCGGGTAAGTACCGGAAGCAAACCAAAAGCTGACCAAATGCCGTCAAAAAACGGGCCGTACGCAGCAATGGTGTTGCATACGGCCCGCTTCCAGCAGGTTTATAAAACCCCTGAGGTCCCTGTCTCCACAATTGACCTAGAAAAGGCGCTCAGTCTGCAGAAAGTTTCCGCAAAAGCTCACGCGGTGCAGTGGACAAAGCCCATGTTTGCGAATGGCCTCGATATGCTCGGGGCTTGCATAGCCCTTCGACTCGGCCAGATGGTACTCGGGATACTCGGCGTCGTACTCGACCATCATCTCGTCACGCGTGACCTTGGCCATGATGGACGCCGCGGCGATGCAGGCGATTTTGGCATCGCCCTTCACCACATCGCGCTCGTTAGGAACGGCGCCCAAGGGGTTGCCATCCATGAGGACGCAGTCGGGTTCAAGTCCCGTATCGGCCACGGCGCCCGCAACGGCAGTACGGATAGCACGGACCATGCCCATTTCATCGATATCCTTCGGCGCGATATGGCAAAAGCCGATGGCAGTCGCCACCTCGGCTATCTTCACCGAGAGCAACTCGCGGCGCGCGGGCGTGAGCTTTTTGGAATCGTTGATACCCCAGACGCGCGGCTCCATAGGAAGACAGACGGCGCATACCGTCAAAGGACCGGCCACCGATCCGCGGCCCACCTCGTCGACACCAACGACCATACCATCACCGCCGAGCTCATGCATAAGCTCGTACATGTCATTGACGCGCTCGCGCTCGGCAAGCTCTTTGTCATGGCGTTTGAGGGCGCGTTCACAAGCCTTGATCACCTGCTGGCGCGGGTCCTCGCGATAATGCTCCACGAGGGCGGGAATCTCCTCAAACGTAGCGCTCGCCAACTCACCAGCAACCTGCGATGCCGAAACCGAGCTCGTCATGTTGGCCATACCAGGCCCTCCTTGCATGCAAATCAAATAAAAAGAAGGGCCACCCGAAGGTGACCCTTGTGTCCAAACGAGTGGACAGACGCTGCGATCTTCTTAGCGCTTCTCGGGGATGCGAGCAGCCTTGCCCACCTTGTCGCGGAGGTAGTACAGCTTGGCGCGACGGACGCGACCATGACGGACGACCTCGAGCTTGGCGATCTTGGGGCTGTGAAGCGGGAAGGTACGCTCAACACCGACACCGAAGGACATCTTGCGGACGGTGAAGGTCTCGCGGGCACCGGCGCCGGCCATGCGGATGACGTCGCCCTGGAAGACCTGGATGCGCTCGCGGTCGCCTTCCTTAATGCGGTAGTGAACCTTGACGTTGTCGGCGACGCGAACCTGAGGAATGTCCTCGCGGATCTGCTGACGCTCGATTGCGCGGATGTAATCCATGTGCAATTCCTTACTCTTCTAGAGGTGCCGTACCACCCTGGCCGGCACGTAGTTGAACAAACGTATTCGAGTATACACGCGCGGGTTTCTGCTGCAAGAACAATTTTTTACGCAGACAAAAAGACTAAACCCGCACATGATAACCGCCCGCCTCACGAATGAGACGGGCGGCATGAAGGGGGGCTACACTAGGCGTCTACACCCAAAACGTTAGGCGGAACGCTTGGCCTCGAGCTTGGCCTGAGCGGCAGCCAGGCGTGCGAGGGGCACGCGGTAGGGCGAGCAGGACACGTAGTCCACGTCGGCCACGTTAAACAGGCCCTTGATGGACTTGGGGTCGCCGCCGTGCTCACCGCACACGCCAAAGTGCATGCCGGGATTGGTGGCGCGGCCCTTCTCGACGGCCAAGCGCACGAGCTCCAGCACCGCCGTGTCGATGGTCTCGAAGGGATTGTCCTTCAGGATCTTCTTGTGCAGGTACAGCGGAATGAACTTGGCCTCGGCATCGTCGCGGGAGAAGCCGAAGGTCGTCTGGGTGAGGTCGTTGGTGCCAAAGCAGAAGAAATCTGCGTGATGGGCGATTTCGTCGGCGACCATGCAGGCGCGCGGCAGCTCGAGCATGGTGCCCACGGGAATGTTGAGCTCGACGCCCTCCTCGGCGGAAACCTCGGCGATCACGCGCTCGATGACCTCGCGGGTCTGGACATGCTCGGCCGTGATGGAGACGAGCGGCACCATGATCTCGGGGCGTGGGTCGACGCCCTCCTTGATAAGGCGAGCAGCAGCCGTGGCAACGGCGCGAACCTGCATGAGAGGCAGATCGCTAAAGACGACGGACAGGCGCACACCGCGCAGGCCCAGCATGGGGTTGGACTCGACCATGCTGTCAATGCGACGCAGGCGGGTGCGCAGGGCGGCAAGCTCTTCCTCGCTGGCGCCAGCGGCTTCCTTCTTGGTGATGGCGACCTCGAGCTCGCGAGGATTATCCAGGAACTCGTGCAGCGGCGGATCAAGCAGGCGAACGACCACATCGCGACCGGACATGGTCTTGAACATGGCTAGGAAGTCCTCGGTCTGGACCTTGAGCAGGTCGGCCAGGGCCTGCTGCTTCACGGCCTCGTCGTCGGACAGGATGAAGCTCTGGATGATGTTCTTACGATCGCCCAGGAACATGTGCTCGGTGCGGCACAGGCCGATGGCCTCGGCGCCAAACTCGAGGGCGAGTGCGGCATCCTCAGGGTTGTCGGCGTTGACGCGCACATGGTTGGCGTGGCCACAGGTCTCGTCCAGGCGAATCTCGTCGGCCCAGGACAGGATGGTGTCCAGATCGCCGGTGAGTTCAGCGGAGACCAAATCGACAGCGCCATCGACGACGATGCCCTGGGTACCGTCGATGGAGATGACATCGCCCTCGTGCAGTACGCGGTCGCTGCCATCGATGTGCACGACCTTCTCGGCGGCGTCGATGTGGAAGCGCTCGACACCGCAGACGCAGGGTGTACCCATGCCGCGGGCGATAACGGCTGCGTGGCTCGTCTTGCCACCATGGCTGGTGAGGATGCCCTCGGCAGCGACCATGCCCTTCAGATCGTCGGGGTTGGTCTCCCAGCGAACCAGGATAACCTTGTGACCCTCGGCGGAACGCGCAACGGCGTCATCGCTCGAGAACACAACCTCGCCCACGGCGGCACCGGGGCTGGCGTTAAGGCCGGTAGCAAGTGCCTCATACTTCTTGGAGGCATCGAACTGCGGGTGCAGGAGCTGATCGAGCTGTGCGGGGTCGATGCGCCCCACGGCTTCCTCGCGCGTGATCAGGCCCTCCTCGACCATCTCGATGGCGATGCGCAGGGCGGCCGTGGCGGTACGCTTGCCCACGCGGGTCTGGAGCATCCAGAGCTTGCCCTGTTCGATGGTGAACTCGATATCGCACATATCGCGATAATGATCCTCGAGGGTCAGGAACACGCGCTCGAGCTCCTCACCTGCAGACTCGAGGCCCGGGGTGGTCTTGAGGTCGGCGATGGGCTCGGTATTGCGGATGCCGGCGACGACGTCCTCGCCCTGGGCGTTAACCAGAAAGTCGCCGTAAAACTCCTTGGTGCCGTCGGCCGGGTTGCGCGTGAAGGCGACGCCGGTCGCGGAGGTCTCGCCCTTATTGCCAAAGGCCATGGCCTGAACGTTGACGGCGGTGCCGAGTTCGTCGGAGATACCATGCTGCTTGCGGTAGATGCAGGCGCGCTCGTTCATCCAGCTGCCAAAGACGGCCTGGATGGCAAGACGCAGCTGGAGCTCCGGGTCGTGCGGGAAGACGGGCTTGCCGTCAGCGACCTCGAGCTCGGGGTACAGGGCGGCCTCGACGTTGTCGGAGAAGATCCCCTTGAAGGTCTCGACGAGCCCCTGCAGGTCCTCGGCCGAAAGCTCGGAATCGACGCGAACGCCGGCGACCAAGCGTGCCTGGGTCAGAGCGTTCTCGAACAGGTCGGCGTCGACGCCCATGACGACGTTGGAGAACATCTGGATAAAGCGGCGGTAGCTATCCCAGGCAAAACGCGGGTTTTGCGTCTGGGCGATAAGGCCCTGAACGGAATCGTCATTGAGGCCCAGGTTGAGGACTGTGTCCATCATACCGGGCATGGAGAACGGAGCGCCCGAGCGAACCGACACGAGCAGCGGGTCGGAGGCGTCGCCGAGCTTCTTGCCACAACGGGCCTCGAGGTCGGCCTCAGCGGCAACGATCTCATCGAGTGCGCCCTCGGGCCACACGTTGCCGGCACCGGAGTACTCGACACAAGTCTGGCAGGTAATGGTAAAGCCACCGGGAACCGGCAGGCCGATGCGGCTCATCTCGGCAAGGTTTGCGCCTTTGCCGCCAAGCACGAAGTTCATGGACTTGTCGCCCTCGGTGACACAGGTGCCCTGGGCGTCGGTTCCAAAACGGTAAACCCTCTTGCAATCGCTCACGATACTTCCCCTTCCATGCGCTTACGCGCACGACCGTGGTAACGAATCGACCCGCCGGATGCGGGCCGTGAGGGAACTATACGGCGGGTTTTGGGCAGGCTTGAGCAGAGGGTGCGCGGTTTGGTAAACGTGCTAAAACTAGCGGTAAACGGTAGGTAAAGTTGGTTACCTTATGAAGATACCACTACAAGAAGAATGCAGGTCAGATGCGATGTTTTTGCTAAATCGCTTTATCAATTCAGGCTATTTAGCCACTCCGATGATTTTTCTGGGACGGGGATTAAAAAATCATTGAGTACCTAATGATTTTTTAAGGCTCTGTTAGACCAGGATTGACATACATGTGTCCCCACGGTG
>CATXMO010000017.1:0-53188 GCA_958372075.1 uncultured Collinsella sp.
CGTCCCCAACGACTAGTCGTTTAAGAACGTCCCCAATGACTAGGCAGTGGCGCGGCCGAGCCAGTTGCCGCTGTGATGGTAGACGGTGAACATCGTGGCGGTGATCACCCAAGTTACGGGATAAACCAGCAGCAGATGCTCGAGCGAGGGGTCGAGCGGCATAATCGCGAACACCCAGGCCACGCGGAGCACGACCGTGCCGAAAATCGTGAGCATCATAGGCTGGAAGCTCACGCCGGCGCCACGGATGGAGCCGGACGCGTTTTCGATAATCGAGAAAATCGCGTAGAACGGTGCAATGAAATGAATGATCGTCGTGGTGTGGGCCGAAATCGCGGCATCGTCGATAAACAAACGCGAAAGCGGACCCGAGAACACCAGCAGCACGGCAGACAGGCCGCCGATCAGCACAAATGAAAGCACGAGCGACGTGTGGTATCCCTTTCGCATGCGATCGTAATTGCGCGCGCCAAAGTTCTGCGCCGAGAACGTGGTGATCGACACGCCGAGCGCCTCGGTCACCATCCAGATAATGCCGTCCAGGCGGCTGGAAAGGCCCCAAGCAGTCGTGACATCGGCTCCAAACGAGTTGACTGACACCTGGATCAGCACGTTCGAGATCGAATATGCCGCAGACTGAACACCCAGCGGCAAGCCGCACGAAAGCATGCTCTTGCAGATACCGGGGTCAATACCGACCTTGAAGAGCGAAAGACGCCACGCACCCGGAGCGCGCATCATGCGAACCACAATCATCGTGGCATTGGAGCAAATGGTTAGTGCCACTGCGATGCCACAACCCAAGGCCTCCATATGCAACACGGCAACAAAAATGATATCAAGCACCACATTGACGAAGCAGCCGGAGGCAATAATGACCGCCGGGCCGCGCGTGTCGCCCACGGCGCGCAACAGCGCCGTCCCCATATTGAGCAGCAGCGCCGCGAACATGGCGGCAAAGTAGCAACGGCCATACGCCGCACCCTCTGCCAGCAGCTCATGCGGTGTATTCATCAACACGAGCATCGGCTCGACAAACACCAAGCCGAGAATGGAAATGACAATGCCGCCCACCAGCGCGAGCGACATGGCCGTATGGACCGATCGGCTCAGGCGCTCGTCATCGTGCTGGCCAAAATACTGGCCGGTAATAACGGCACAGCCAGCACCCACGCCGACGCAAAAACCAATGCAGAGCTCCGTAAGCACCATCGTGGCCTGAATGCCACCCAGCGCGAGCTTGCCGCCAAACTGACCGACGATATAGGTACCGATTAGCGTGTATGCCTGCTGAAAGAACGAACTAAAGAAAATGGGAACGCACAGCGACAGCAGCTGCTGCCAAATGACACCCTGCGTTACATCAATAGCCGTAGATTTTTTAGCCACACGCCCTCCCCACAAGCGTACGTCAAACAACAAAACATCAATTGAACGGCAAAGCCGCTAGCAGCTTGACACCGACCGAAGGCAGCAAAACCACCCCTAGCGACAAAGCTCGAGAGCACCCCGCTAGTGATACAGCCCTAGCTGGTAGTGGTACTCATTGCTCACATGCGGGCACAGCTGCCAAAAGGCGACAGCGCTTGCCGCGGCCACGTTGAGCGAATCGACCCCATGCGCCATCGGAATACGCACGGCGCGGTCGCAGCCTGCAATGGTCTTGGCGCCCAAGCCGGCACCCTCGGTGCCCATAAAGATCGCCAGGCGGTCAATCTCCTGCAGCGCGGGATCGTCCAACGACACCGAATCATCCGTCAACGCCATGGCAGCACACGAAAAGCCAGCATCGTGCAGCGCCGCCAGCCCATCATGCGGCCATACGCGCACCTCGCTGCCAATGCGCGTCCAGGGCACCTGGAACACCGTGCCCATGCTCACGCGGGCCGAACGACGGTACAGCGGGTCACAGCACGTGGGGCTCACCAAAATGCCATCGACGTTCAGTGCAGCCGCCGAACGGAAAATCGCGCCGACGTTGGTGTGGTCGACAATGCCCTCGAGCACGCACACGCGCACCGGGCGCTCCCCCGCCGCCTCGACGACGCCATCCAAGAACTCATCGACCGGGATCTGACGCGGGCGACGAAACGCCGCGAGCGCACCGCGCGTCACGTTAAAGCCTGTCAGCTGCTCCATGAGCTCCATCGAGGCCACGAACACCGGAACCGGACCCGCTCCCTCGCGCACGACAAGCTGCTCAAACAGCGGCATCATCTGGTCGAGCCAGCGTTCACCCAAAAGAAAGCTCACCGGCTGGTATCCGGCACGCACCGCACGCTCTATGACCTTGGCACTCTCGGCGATAAAGATGCCCTTTTGCGGCTCCAGCACGCAGCGCAGCTCGCGCTCGGTCAGTCGCACATAGGCATCGAGCCGCTCGTCCTCGAGCGAATCGATTCGCAGCACCTCAACGGCATCAGTCATAGTGGCCAGCCCGCACCTTTCTTTGCAGCACCTATACAAATATCGGGGCAACGCCATGCGCCGCCCCGTAATTCATTTCATCCCGATAATACCGAAGGGATAATCGGTTTTACGCCTCGATGCGACGATACGTCACGAACTCATAATCGACACCCTCGTCGCCCTCACCGGTGGCAATCGTGGCAACCCCGTCGCGCCGCGCAACTACCCACGCAGGGTCGGCATCCAAATTGGGAAAATACGTGTCCACGGGATGGACACAGTGGTCATGCGTGACCTCAGCCTCCACGCAGTACGGCAAAAACTGCCGATACACCTCGCCGCCACCGATCACCCACGCAACGGGCTCATCGGCTACCGCGGCGAGCGCTTCGTCGATGCTATGCACCACGTCAACGTCCTCGGGTGCGAAGTTATCGTCGCGCGTGAGCACGATATTGCGACGGTTCTTGAGCGGACGCCCGCCGGGAAAGCTCAGCAGGGTCTTGCGCCCCATAATGACCGGACACCCCTTGGTGCACGCCACAAAATGGCGCATGTCAGCACGATTGGACACCACCATGTCGCCCTCGCACCCAATACCCCAGTCATCACACACGGCGACGATGGCAGATAGCTTACACGTCATGAGCGCCACCTACACCGCAATGGGAATGTTCTTGACCTGCGGGCCGTGCTCATAGCCCTCCACGATCAGGTCGTCGGTCGTAAACGCATAGAAATCGTGCACATCGGGGTTAAGCGTTACCTTAGGCGCGGCAAACTGCGGACGCTCGATAAGCTCGCGGACGATATCGACATGACGATCGTAGATATGGGCATCGGCGATCACATGCAGCAGCTCGCCGGGAATCATATCGACGGACTGCGCGACCATCATCAGCAAGATGGCATACTGGCACACGTTCCAGTTGTTTGCGGCCAAAATGTCCTGGCTGCGCTGGTTGAGAATCATATTGAGTGTGGGCTTGTCGTCCTGCGGACGCTGCGTGACGTTATAGGTCACGCTGTATGCGCACGGATACAGGTGCATCTCGGACAGGTCGCTAAACACATAGGTGTTCGTCATAATGCGGCGGCTGTACGGCGTATGCTTCAGGTCATACAGCACGCGGTCCATCTGGTCAAAGTCACCCTCGGGATAATGGCTCTTCTGCCCAATCTGGTAGCCGTAAGCCTTGCCGATGGAGCCGGTCTCGCCGGCCCACTCATCCCAAATATGGCTGTTGAGGTCATGCACGTTATTGGACTTCTTTTGATAGATCCATAGAATCTCATCCATGGCAGATTTGAGGGCCGTACGACGCAGGGTAAGCGCGGGAAACTCCTCACGCAGGTCGTAGCGTGCCGTGACACCAAAGTTTTTAATGGTATAGGCAGGGGTGCCATCCTCCCACACCGGACGGACCTTTTGGCCCTCGGTGGTGGTTCCATGGTCCAGAATATCGCGGCACATGGTTACAAACTGTTGATCAGCCTTGCTCATTGACCCTCCTGTCAGTCGCCTACAAGCGAGATTCATTGTAGCCCAGACGCACGCGGCCCCACAGCCCAAACATAAGCCCTCATTTTCTGGCCTATGCCAGATAAGGGCCACGAGGGCTGCGGCTGCCACTAACGGCACGGCACCGCGAGCTCGGGGCGCGACGCTGAGCGCAACCCCACGGTCAAGGCCAACCACAAAGGCCACCCGGTAGCTTCCGGGTGGTCTTTGCCATATCAAGCTGGAATTACAGCCCTATTTCTTATTACGCATCTGCGCTTCCATCTGACGCAGCAGCTCCATATCGGACTTGGGACCGCCCGTACCCAGGCCGCCCATGCCGCCCAGGCCCATAGCGTCCAGGCCGGGGATATTGGGCACGCGCATCTTCTTGCCCTTCTTACCCTTCCTGCCCTTTTTGCCGCCGGCCTGTGCCTGATTGGCCATCGTGCGCATGCGGCCCATCATCTTATTCATCTCGCCCCACTGCTTCATAAGGCTGTTGACCTCGGTGGGGGTTACGCCGGCTCCCTTGGCAATGCGGGCGCGGCGCTGGCCGTTGATGATGGAGGGACGCAGGCGCTCCTCCTTGGTCATCGACATGATGATGGCCTCGTTCTTATCGAAGATGCCCTCGTCCAGGTTGCCGCCCATCTGATTGAGTGCACGCTGACCACCGGGGAGCATGCCCAGGATACCCTTCATGCCGCCCATCTTCTTGACAGCCTTCATCTGGTCGAGCATATCGTTCATGGTGAAGCCCTCGCGCAGCATACGCTCGGCAGCCTCGAGCTGCTCGGCATCGGCAGCCTCCTGGGCCTTCTCGATAATACCAACGACATCGCCCATGCCCAGAATGCGTTTGGCCATACGATCGGGATAGAACGGCTCAAGCGAATCGGGCTTCTCGCCCATGCTCACGAACTTGATGGGCTTACCGGTCACCTGGCGCACGGAAAGTGCGCCGCCGCCACGGGCATCGCCGTCGAGCTTGGAGATGATCACGCCATCAAAGTCGGTGCGCTCGGCAAAGGTCGAGACGACGTTGACGATATCCTGACCGGTCATGGCATCGACGACCATCAGCACCTGATCGGGCTTGACGGCCTTCTTGATGTCGACGGCCTCCTGCATCATCTGCTCGTCGATCTGCAGACGACCGGCGGTATCGACGATGACCACATCGCGCAGGTGGTCGACGGCCTCCTGGATGGCGCCCTTGGCGATGTCGACCGGGTGTGCACCGTCGCCGCGGAAGACCGGTACGCCGATCTCTCCGCCGAGCGTGGCCAGCTGGTCGGCAGCGGCGGGACGGTAGACGTCGCACGCGGCGAGCAGCGGCGAACGGCCCTGCTTCTTGAGCAGGTAGGCAAGCTTTACGGCAGCCGTGGTCTTACCGGAGCCCTGCAGGCCCACGAGCATGATGACATTGGGAATGCGGTTGCTAAAGACGAGCTTGCTCTCGGTTGAGCCGAGCATCTCGGTGAGCTCGTCGAGCACGATCTTGACGACGTTTTGCGCCGGCGACAACGACTCCATGACCTCGGCGGTCATGCAGCGTTCCTTGGTCTTGGCAACGAACTCCTTGACGACCTTAAAGTTAACGTCGGCCTCGAGCAGCGCCATGCGAATATCGCGCATGGCCGAAGTGATATCGGCCTCGGTCAGCTTACCCTTGCCGCGCAGGCGGTCAAATGTGTCGTTGAGGCGATCGCTCAGAGAATCAAACACTAGTCACTCCTTAGTTGGACTCGCCCACCAGGGCGCGGCAGAAATCTTTGGCGTTAAACTCCTGCAGGTCATCGACCTGCTCGCCCACGCCGATGCGCAGGATCGGGAGCTTGAGCTTCTCGGCCACGGCCATGGCGATACCGCCCTTAGCCGTGCCATCGAGCTTAGTCATGATAATGCCGTCCAGGCCCAACGCCTCGTTAAACTCGAGCGCCTGGTTCAGACCGTTCTGACCAGTGGCGGCATCGATCACAAGCACGACCGAGACCGGCATGGGACCGGCGGCCATATTGGCGGCGCGCTTGCGGGTCACATTGACCACCTTGGCGAGCTCGCGCATGAGCTCGGGGCTCGTGTGCAGACGACCGGCGGTATCGATGAGCACTAGGTCGCTGCCGCGCTTATCGGCCTCGTCGAGTACGTCATAACACACGCTCGCCGGATCGGAACCGCGGTCACGCTTGATAACCGGTACGCCGGCACGCTGACCCCACACATCGAGCTGTTCGATGGCAGCGGCGCGGAACGTATCGGCAGAGCCGATCACGACGCTCTTGCCGCGGGCGGCCATGGCGCTCGCAATCTTGCCGACCGTGGTGGTCTTGCCGGCACCGTTGATGCCGACAAACAGCACGCAGCTCGGCGTATCGGAAAACGGGTCGCGCTCAACAGGCACAAAATGGCCCTCGAGCTGCTCGGCCAGGGCGCGGCGAAGCTGCGGGGCGGTCTTGAGGTTCTTCTTGGCGGCGGCGTCACGCAGATCATCGGAGACCTGAATGGCGACCTCGGCACCCATGTCACCCATGACGAGGGTGTCCTCAAGATCCTCCCAAAAATCCTCGTCGACCTCACCGCCAAAGTAGAAGACCTCGTTGAGGGCCTCGCGGCTGCGCTCAAGTCCGCGCGAGAGTGCGTCAAAGAATCCCATTATGCATTCACGACCTTTCCGGTTTCGCGATCGAGTTTTTGCGAGACGACGCGACTGACGCCGTCGGCCTGCATCGAAACGCCGTAGAGAACGTCAGCATCCTCCATAGTACGGCGCTGATGCGAAATGACCAAGAGCTGCGTATCGGAACGCAGCACATCGAGGGCGCCGATGAGCTTGGACAGGTTGGCGTCGTCGAGCGCGGCCTCGACCTCGTCCAGCACATAGAACGGCACCGTACGCGTACGGTATACGGCAAAGAGCAGGGCGAGCGCCGTCAGGCTCTTCTCGCCACCCGACATGAGCATCATCTTGGTGATGCGCTTGCCGCGCGGCTGCGCCACGACCTCAATGCCCGTCTCGGCCGGATGCTCGGGATCGGTCATCTCAAGGTGAGCCTGACCGCCCGGGAAGAGCATAGCGAAGATCTCGCGGAAATTCGCGTCGACCTTCTCGAAGGTCACCAGGAACGCCTTGCGCATCTTGCGGTCGATGGCCACGGTGATCTTGGTGAGCGCCTTGCGCGCACTCTCCAGATCGGCAAGTTGCTCCTCGATGTAATCGGCGCGGCGCTTGAGCTGCTCGTACTCCTCCATGGCGACTTGGTTCACGGGGCCCAGGTTGTTGATCTGGCGCACGAGTTGGTTGAGCTCGCGCTCGGCGGCGTCGCGATCGGTGGGCGCCGGCAGCATGAGCGCCTCCTCGAGCACCGTGGTGCCATCAGCGGTAATGGCCTTGATGGCTGCCTCTACCTGCACCTCGAGCTTGCCGCGTGCAACCTTGAACTCGTTTTGCGTCGCTGTGGCGGCATCGACCCGCTCCTTGGCGCGGGCGACCTCGGCCTTGGCGTCCTCGATGGTCTTCTTGAGCGAGGCCGAATCCGCCTCCTCCAGAGAGGCTTGGTCACGCAGGCGCGCGGCCCAATCCGACGCGCGCTCCAGCAGGGCCGAATAGCGCTCGTGCATGGGATCGACGCGCAGGCGCAACAGCTCGAGCGAGCGCGAGGCCTGACGTGTTCCGCGGATACGGCGGTCGATACCTTCCAGGCGGTGCTCCAGATCGGGCACGCGGCCCTTCAGCGAACGCAGGCGCTCGCTCGTCTGAGCCAGGCGCACCTTAGCGTCGGCGAGCTTACCGGCGGCCTCGGAGTCATCGTGTCGGACGCGATCGAGCTCGTCGTTGGCTTCGGCAATCTGGAGACCCAAGTCGCTCGCCTGCGCGCGGGCCTCGTCGCGCGAACGGGTAAGCTCCTCAACGCGCGGGCGCGCGGCACGAACGGCCTCGGCAGCCTGCTCGCGGCGCTTGGAGATACGCACGCGCTCGACCTCGGCGTTGTTGGCGCTCTGTTCCAGGCGGCCGATCTCGGAGAGCAGCGAGCGGCGCTCACCCTCAAGACGGGCGATCTCGCCGGCGGCATCGCCCTCGGCGGCACGCGCCTCCTCGACGGCCGCATTGGCTTCGACAACCTGGTCCGAAACATGCTCAAACACGGCAGCCAGATCGGGCTCCAAGCCCTCCAACTCGCGAATACGACGCTTGCGCTCCAGGGCACCCGACGCCTCGCCAGCATCGAGCCCCACGCGAACCAGGCCACCACAGCTCACGCGGGCGCCATCGGGCGTCACGTAGGTCACACCGTCAACGACGGGCGCGGCCAGTGCGGCAGCCAAGTCATCGACCACGTAATAGCCGCCGAGCAGTGCCTCGACAACCGGACCATAACCGGCGCGCACGGACAGGCAATCGACCAGACGCGAACCGGCAGCGCTCTCGGCGGCCGCAGAGCCGCTCACGCTGCGCGCCACCAGCAGCGCCTCGCCCGAGGCCTTCTTCTGGTCCAGGGCAGCGCGACCGGCACGCTCAAGTGCAGCAGCGTTATCGAACAACAGGGCATCGATATCGCCGGCGAGCAGTTGCTCAACCAGGCCCTCAAGCTCACGCGGTGCCTCGAGCACATCGCCCAGACGGCCCGAGACATCGTCGCCCAGCGCGCCCACCAGACGGCTTACAAGCGGCGAGCTGTCGGCCATGCGGGCATCAAGCTTCTTTTGGCTCGCGAGCTCCGAGCGCACCTCGAACAGCTTGTTGCGTGCCTCGCCCTCGCGGGCACGCAGGTCCTTGAGGGCAGCGCGTGCCGTCTCGGTGGCCTCGCGCGCATCCCTCTGGGCCTGACGAGCCGCCTCAAGGGCGCTCTCAAGCTCCTCAGCACGGTTGCGGCGGCTATCAAGCGATGCCGTGACCTCCTCGAGCTGCTCATCGATCTGCTCCAGGCGCGAGGCATACATGTTGTCCTCGACCTCGGCATTGGAAAGCGAATCCTTTACCTTGGCGAGCTCGAGCGCAGCATTATCGGCAACGCGCTGCACATCGCGCTGCTCGCGCGTAAGCTGCGAAATCTGTGCATCAAGTGCCATGCGGCGCTCGTGAAACTCGGCGGCGGCAGGACCAGTGGCGTCGACGTCCTCCTGGGCCTGCATATGCGCGCCGGTCACTTCCTCGAGCTGGGCGCGTGCGTCCTCGAGCTCCTCGACCACGCGACGGCGCTGATGCTCGGATCCCGAGATCTGACCGCGCATGTCGGACAGGCGCGACACCATGTTATGGCCCTTTTCCTCGAGCAGACGCATGTCGGAGTTAATGCGACCGACCACATCTTGCATATGACGGCGCTGCTCGCCCAAGTCGCCCACAAACAGGCCCTTTTCTTCGAGCATGACCTGGAGCTTCTCGAGCTCGCGCTCTTTCTCACCCAGGCGGTACTGCGCGAGCTCCAGCTCGGCGGCGCCCTCCTTAGAGCGGCTCTCCAGGTCGTTCCACTGCGATTGCAGCGAACGCAGCTCGTCGACGGCCAGCATCTGCGTAAGCTCGTTCGCGCGCGAGGACAGCTCTTTGTACTTGCGCGCGCGATCGACCTGACGCTCCAGCGGGCGCAGCTGACGGGCGATTTCCTTGTTGATGTCGCGGGCACGCGTCAGGTGCTCGTCCATCGACTTGATCTTTTTGAGCGCACGCTCCTTGCGACGTTTGTGCTTGGAGATGCCGGCGGCCTCCTCGATGAGGGCGCGGCGTTCCTCGGGGCGGCTCTGCAAAATGGCATCGAGCTTGCCCTGGCTGATGATGGAATGCGTATCCTTGCCCAGTCCCGAATCGTGCAGGATGTCCTGGATGTCCATCAGGCGGCACGGGCTCGAGTTGATGAGGTACTCGCTCTCGCCCGAGCGATACATGCGGCGGGTGATAGCCACCTCGTCAAAGTCGACGGGAAGCATATGGTCCGAGTTGTCGAGCACCAGCGTGACCTCGGCCACACCCACCGGTTTACGCGCCGACGAGCCCGAGAAGATGACATCTTCCATGGCCTGGCCGCGCAGCTGCTTGGCGCTCTGCTCACCCAGGACCCACAGAATCGAGTCGGAGATGTTCGATTTTCCCGAGCCGTTGGGACCGACGATGACGGTTAGGCCCGGCTCAAACGTCATATGGGCGCGGTCGGCAAACGACTTGAACCCTTTGAGCGTGAGGGACTTGAGATACACGGTTCCTCGCTTAAACAGGCTTCTTGTTCAGAATCACGCCGTTGGTGGTATAACCCATGCGGTCGAGCGCCTCGAGTGCGGCAGCTCCCTCTGCTTCCTTCTTGGAGGAACCGGTGCCGCGGCCCTGGCGGATACCGTCGATGAGCACCACGGCGGTAAAGGTCGGTGCGTGCGCCGGGCCCTCAGAGCCAACGAGCTTGTACGCCGGAGGCTCGTGGCCGTCGGCCTGCACGCACTCCTGCAAAAACGACTTGGGGTTCGCAGGATGCTCGGCGCGCTCGGAGGCCAAATGGGGCTTAAGCGTGCGGTGGATGAACTCCGCCGCAACGTCCCAGCCGGCATCCAGGTACAGGGCGCCCACGAGCGACTCGTAGACGTTCTCGAGCGCCGAATGCAGGCCGCGCGCGCCCGTGCCGGTCTCGGAGGCACCAAAGATGATGATGTCATCGATGCCCAGCTCATGGGACACCTCGGACAGCGTGGCACCCGAGACGAGCGACACCTTCAGACGCGTAAGTTTGCCCTCGTCAAACTCCGGATAGGACTCAAAAAGCGAGCGGGCAACCACGGCGCCCAAAATGGAATCGCCCAAAAACTCAAGGCGCTCATAGCTCGCCGAGACGGGCTGACCTTCCACGGCAGAGGGGTGCGTGAGCGCCGCGCGCAGCAGCACCTTGTTATTGAACTCGTGGCCCAGTATTTCCTGGGCGCGCGCGAGCCGTTCAGACAATGCCAAGATCTAGGCCTCCTTGGCGTTTTCGATCGCGTCGACGGCGTCGGCGACAGAATTGAGCGACAGCAGGGTCTCGTCGTCGATCTCGAGGTCGAACTCGTCCTCGATGGCCGTCACCAGCTGCAGACGCTCGAGCGAATCGGCATCGAGATCGTCGAAGGTGGTCTCGTCGCTAATCTCGGCAACGTCGACACCCAGCACATCGGCGGCGATTTCGGCGATCTTATCGAAGATTTCGGAGCGGTCCATAGCGCTTCCTCTCGTATTGTGTGAACATCAACGCGCTGGCGCCGCAAGCGCAGCGCCAAGACACGGTTTTGATTCTACCCCACGACGAAGGCCGCGAGGCACATAACAGCGCCCCAACTCGCTCTTACAAAACGATGCCGTCCATAGAGTTGGCGACGTTCTCGACAAGCCCGGCGCGCACGGCCTCCGCCGCGGCGAGCGTACCGTTTTTGACGGCCTCGACCGAGGTGGCACCATGGCCGATCAGGACCACGCCACGCAGGCCCAGCAGAATGGCGCCGCCCTTAGCATCGCCCGAGAGCTTTGCCTTGATCTCGCGCATCTGCTTTTTTATGAGCAGTGCGGCAATCTTGGTGCCGAGCGAAGCCATAAAGACACCCTTGAGCTCCTGCAGCAAAAACTTGGCAGCGCCCTCGGTTGCCTTAAGGGCAATGTTTCCCGACATGCCATCGGCAACAACGACGTCAAAGTTACCCGAGGTCAGGTCGGTGCCCTCGCAGTTGCCCACAAAGCCGGGAACGGCGGCCTTCATGGCAGGGAAGCACGCCTTGGTAAAGTTAGAACCCTTCTCATCCTCGGTACCGTTGCCGAGCAGACCGACGCGAGGACGCTCAATGCCCAAGACGACGCGCGCATAGGCGCTACCCATCTGGGCAAAACGCACCATGTCGTCGACCTCGACATCGGGGTTGGCGCCCATGTCGCACAGGACCGTCAGGCCGCCGGCGCGGTTGGGCAGTGCATTGGTGAGGCACGGACGCACCGGCTGCTTCTTGCCCTCGGCCTGATACCTAAATGGCGTCACGTAGGCGGTGGCGGCAGCGGTCATGGCGCCGGTGGAGCCGGCAGAGAAGAACGCGTCCGCGTTACCCTTCTTAATAGCGCGGCAGGCAAGCACGATCGAGGACTTGCGCTTGGTCATCACGGCTCGAATGGGATCATCGTCCATGGCGATAACATCGGGTGCCTCCAAGGCCTCGACGCGCGCATGGGACGCGGCAAAGGGATTGACGATTTCGGCGGGACCGGCAGCCAGGACCTCAATATCGGGATCGGCGGCAAGTGCAGCCTCAATACCGTCGAGGACAACCTGTGGCTTCTCGTCTCCACCCACAACGTCTACACAAACGCGAACGTTACTCATATACATACTCCTTATACAAAAATGGCCGACTCATTGAGCCGGCCATTGTGGTTCCAGTTGGAACGGCATCGCATCCAGAGAATACAGTTACTCGGTAACGATAACCTCGCGGTCCTTGTAGAAACCGCAGCTGGAGCACACGTGGTGCGGAAGCTTGACAGCACCGCAACGGGGGCACGTGGACTGAGCCGCAGCCGAGATCTTCATGTTGGCGGAACGACGGGTGTGAGTGCGGATACGACCCTGCTTTTGTTTAGGTACGGGCATAGTGACCTTCCTTATGAACTATCCAGTGTGGCGATTACGCGCAAGTAGCGATACTACCACAGTTTTACTCGTCAAGCTTGAGATTCTTCAATGCAGCAAATGGATTTTCCGTGGCAGCGGCCCATTCGGCCTCTGCTTGAGCGGCGCAATCGCATTGCTCGACGTTGAGATTGATGCCACACGTGGGACATAGGCCGCGACAATCGGGCTTGCACAGGACAACGAACGGCGTATCCATGACGACCGCGTCATTGATGGGCTCACCCAGATCGACGATGCGATCCTCGTCCAGTAACTCGTAGCCGTCTTCATAGGCCTCGGGGTCCTCGGGCTCGTTAAAGAGATAGAATTCCTCAATCTCACCGGCAATATCAAACGAAGCAGGCTCAAGGCAACGGTCGCACTCACCGGTTGCGTGAGCGCGGACCATACCCGTAAGCAAAACACCGGTGCCGGCATTGGTAAAGACCACGTCGTAGTCGATGCCGTCCTGCAGCTGATACTCCTTCTCGCCCACCATATAGGTGGCGACATCGACTTTGCCAGTCAGCGGATACGAGTCTCCGGGAAACTCGAGCTGCTCGGAAAGATCGACGGTAACGCTCGGGAACTCAGCCATTACCACTGACCATTCTGCTGGGCGGCACCCTCGTTGAGTTGCTGACGGCAACGGGTCACCGTACCGGTCAGGCTCTTGAGGTTTTCCTCGAGGTGCGTAAAGACCTGCTCGGCGTAGTCCTCGGCGGCATAGCGCGTCTCGCGTTCATACTGCTGGGCACGGTCGCGGATATCGTCGGCCTGCTGCTGCGCTAAGCGGACGATCTCCTGCTCACCGGCAATGGTGAGGGCCTGCTGCTGAGCATCGGCGATAATGGAATCAGCCTGAGCGGCGGCGGAGGCCATAAGCTCCTCGCGCTCCTTGAGAATACGGCGGGACTTCTGCCATTCCTCGGGATAGCTCATGCGGATCTCGTCGAGGATGTTAAAGAAGACGTCGGCGTCGATAACCTTCATCTGGGCATTCTTGCCGAACGGCGTCTTAGCCTCTTCGATGAGCCCCTCGAGCTCGTCGACAAGACTCACGATCCTGTCGCCAGGAAAATTCTCGCCCGGCATCCGGTCTCCTTTCATAGGTAACATATCATCGTGTAAGTTTACCACATGCCACCAGGCATTAAAAAACGTCACGAAAAGCGATGTTTGAGCGCCCTGACCACATTGGGCGGAACAAAATTAGAGACATCGCTACCGAGCGAGGCAATCTGGCGAACCACCGAGCTCGAGATATAGCCGTACTGCGGCGCGCTCATGACAAAGATGGACTCCAGCTCGTTATCCAGGCGGTAGTTGAGGTCGGCCTGTTGCAGCTCGTACTCAAAGTCGGTCATGGCACGCAGGCCCTTGACCACAGCCCCTGCTCCCTGTTCGCGGGCAAAATCGACCAAGAGGCCGGTGAAGGGAAGCACCTCGACGCCATCAATATCACCGAGCGCTTCACGGGCCAGCGCCACGCGCTCATCGAGCATAAACGTGGTGCCGACGCCGTTTTTGCCCTGCGACTCGGCAACGGCCACGATCACGCTGGGAAAGATGCGGCGGGCGCGGCGGATGACGTCGATATGGCCAAACGTGATGGGATCGAAGGTGCCCGGGACAATCACGCGGTTGATGGTGTCATTCATGGGCGTCCTCCGTGGGTGCGTCGCTATCGTTGCCATCATCCTCGCCGTCGCCAACCCAACGAAGCAAGTCGACCGAGGTAATGCCGTAACGCTTCTCGCGCACGATCTCAAAGCCTGCCGGGTGCGCACCCGCATCGGCCGCGGCGTGCTCAAAGAGCGCGTAGGCACCTCGCGCCAGCAAGCCTTGCTGAGCTAGGTTCTGCAGCAGCTCCTCGACCGGCTCGGCGCCATAAGCATAGGGCGGGTCGAGCAGGACCAGGTCAAAGGGACCGCCCGGCACGCGGCCGCGCGAGGCACTCGCCAGCACATCGCCGCCCACCACACGCCAACGCGCACGGTCGCGGCACAGCGACTCGATATTCTTGGTAATCAGACGAGCAGCGTTGCGATCGATCTCGAACGTGGTGAGCGAGCGGGCACCACGCGAGAGCATCTCTAACCCTAAGGCGCCGGAGCCGCCAAAGGCATCCAGCACGCGGACCTCGTCCAGATCGAAATCAAATGCCGACATGACCATAGATGCGCACGCCTCGCGCACGCGATCGGTCGTGGGGCGGGTGACATCGCGACCACGGGGCTCCTCGATCTTACGACCGCGCCATTCCCCGCCGATGATTCTCATCCTCCGCTGACCTCCTTAAAGATGTGTCGATACCGCATGGCGACTACATCGCGCAAGGGACGCGTCGCCACGGAGTCAAGGTTGCAAGCATACCGCAAGAGCTCGACCGCGTCCAAATGGGCCCACTCGATCAATTCCTCGTCGGCATCGAGGTCAACAAAACGCAAGGTCACGCCGCCATGCTGACGGTAACCCAGGATTTCGCCCTCGTGGCGCAGACGCAGGTCCATCTGGGCGAGCGTAAAGCCGTCCGAGGTCTTCTCGAGCGACTGGAGGCGGTCTTGTGCCGCCGACGCGCCTCCGTTGCCCTTGGAGTGCGTCATGACCAGGCACATACCCGACACGCTGCCGCGGCCTACGCGGCCGCGCAGCTGGTGCAAGGCTGCCAAACCAAAGCGCTCGCCGTTCTCGATGACCATAACGGTGGCGTTGGGCACGTCGACGCCCACCTCGACCACCGTGGTCGAGACGAGCACATCGATCTCGCCGCGCTTGAAGGCATCGATAACCTGGTCCTTCTCCCCCGCTGGCATGCGGCCGTGAAGGCGCTCGATGGCAAGACCCGGCAACGCCAGACGCAGGCGATCGAGCTCGGTCGCCGTATCGTGCAGCGGCACGGGGACCGTCACGCGGCCCTCGCCGTCGCGGGCGATACCGGGCACGTCCTCCAGCTCATCGGCCGAGTCGCTCGGCTCCACGAGCGGGCAAATCACGTAGGCCTGCTGACCCTTTTCATGCGCCTCGCGGATGGCGCCATAGGCAAGGTCGCGGCTCGACTCGGTAAGCACGCGTGTCGTCACGCCAGCGCCAGGGACGGGCCGATGGCGGATGATGCTCGTGTCCAGATCGCCGTAGACCGAAAGTGCCAGCGTACGTGGGATGGGCGTTGCCGTCATAACGAGCAGATCGGCACCAGGGCCCTTCGCACGCAGGGCGTTGCGTTGGCCGACGCCAAACCGGTGCTGCTCATCGATGACCACGAGCGACAGATGCTTGAACGCAACGTTATCCGAAAGCACCGCGTGGGTGCCAAAGAGGACATCGAGCTCGCCCGATTCCAGCTGCGCATGGATCCGCTCGCGCTCGGCCGCCGGCGTGGCGCCCGTCAGGAGCGCCCAGGTCATGCCAGCCTGCGAAAGCAAGGGGCCGGTCTTATCGGCATATTGACGCGCCAGCACGCCCGTGGGCGCCATAACGCAGGCCTGCGTGCCGCTATCGGCAGCCACAGCCAGCGCGCAGGCGGCAACAGCGGTCTTGCCGGTACCGACATCGCCCAGCAGCAGGCGGTTCATCACGCGCCCGCCATCGCACATATCGCGCAGGATATCTTGGAACGCGGCCTCCTGCTCGTCGCTCAGCGAAAACGGCAGGGCCTGCTTAAGCGCGGCCAGGTGCTCGCCCGCGGCGTGGGCATAGGGCACCACATCGACCAGGCCGCCGTCGTTGCGCAGGCGCAGCGCCAGCTGCAGGTAGAGGCACTCCTCGTAGGCAAGCCGTGCGCGCGCGATATCGCGCTCAGCCATGCTCGAAGGAAAGTGGATCGATCGAAGCGCACGGGCATTGCTCATCAGGCGACGTTTAACGCGCAAGCGTGCGGGAATCGGGTCGAAGGGATTGCCGACGACCTCGAGCGCGCCACTTACGATGCGGCGCATCCATGCCTGGCTCACGCCGTCACTCACATAATGGACCGGCAAAATGGTGCCCGCAGCACGCCCCTCATCGAGCTTTTCAAAGTGCGGCGAGGCCATCTGCTTAAAACCGTAGGCAAACTCAACCTTGCCCATCACGGCCAGGCGGTCGCCCTGCTTAAGCTGCTGGGCAATCCAAGGCTGACGGAAAAAGGCGACCTGCAGCACGCCCGTCTCATCAACGAGTGAGACCTCGGTCACCTGCATGCGCGGACGCGGCTTCTTTTGAACGATACGGTCGACCGTGGCGATGATAGTGCACACGGTACCGATGGGCGCCATCTCGATGGACCACGAACGAGTAAAGTCGAGGTAACGATGAGGGATATGGAGAAGGAGGTCCCCCACCGTCCGAATTCCCAGACGGCGAAGGGCCTCCTCACGTTTACCTGAAACATATTTGAGTCGCGCGATATCTTCGTCGAGCGCATTGCTCTGGGCAAAGCGCTCCGAGACGCGCGGCACGGAGCACAGCTCGGACATGGGCAGAGCCTACTCGATCGAGAAGATCACGGGATAGAGCGGCTGCTCGCCACGATGGGCGTCGATCTCCAAATCGGGCTGAGCCTCCTCAATGGCGTCTACGATCTCCTGGAAGGCCTCATCGGACAGTTCCTCGCCGGCCAGAATCGTCAGCGCGTCGCCCTCCTCTTCCTCCTGCATACGGTTGATGCAATCGAGCGTGACCTGCTTCACGTCGGAGCCGACCACGTCGATGGAGCCGGCGATGATACCCATGACGTCACCGGAGTGAATCGGCGAGCCGTCGGAGGCGCTGGAATCGCGCACGGCACGGGTGACCTCGCCATCGCGAACCTCGCTGATGGCGTCGACCATAGCGGCGACGGCATCCTCGAGCTCGGAATCGGGCAGGACCGCGAACAGCGCGGAGAAGGCCTGCGGGACGGTCTTGGTGGGAACGACGGCTACCTTCTTGTCGGTGCAGGCTGAGGCAGCGGCCTCGGCAGCCATGCGGATGTTGCCGTTGTTGGGCAGGATGATGACCGAGGTCGCGTTGACCTGGTCAACGGCGCCCAGCAAGTCTGCAGTCGAGGGGTTCATGGTCTGACCACCCGACACGATCACGTCGACGCCGAGGGACTTGAGGATGTCTGCCTCGCCGGAACCGGCGGCAACGGCGACAAAGCCCAGCGCCTTGGCGGGCTCGGCGGCCTTTTCCTGGTCCTCGTGGATCTTGGCGGTACGGTCGTGGGCCTCCATCTCCATGTTGTGGATAAAGACCTCGTAAATCTGACCAAGCTGCAGCATATGCTCGAGCACCAGGTTGGGGGTGTTGGAGTGCACGTGAATCTTGTAATCGGGGTAAGCGCCCACGAGTAGCTCGCAGTCGCCCATGGAGCCCAGGAACTTAAGGCACTCGTCCTCGTCAAACGGGGCGTCTGCCTTAAACAGGAACTCATTGCAGTAACGGAACTCCGAGCCCTCCCAGTCGTCGTTGGCCTCGATCTCAACGCGGTCGAGGGCCGCGTCGCGGGCAGAGCCAGCGGAGTCAAACGTGGCGGAGAAATCCTCGACAACGGTGCTGCGACCAAGCGCGGCGGCAACAAAGTTCTCAAGGAAGATGGCAAATCCAAAGGCGCCGGAGTCGACCACGCCGTTCTCCTTCAGAACGGGCAGCAGGTCGGGCGTACGGGCGACGGACTGATAGGCCTCGACGACGATGGCGTCGAGCGCGTCCTCGGCCGAGAACTTCTTCTTCTCGCACTCGTCTGCCTTGGTCGAGACGTCGCGCAGCACCGTGAGGATCGTACCCTCGATGGGCTTACGCACTGCCTGGAAGGCAACCTTGACGGCTCGGCGGAACGCATAGGCGATGTTGGCGGAAGTGATGGGCTCATCGGCAGAGACAAGGCCCTCGGCCACACCACGCAGAATCTGCGAGGTGATGACGCCGGAGTTGCCACGGGCACCCATCAGGGAGCCATGGGTGATGGCACCGGCGATGGCCTCCATGTCGGCGTCGGCAGGAAGGGCGGAGAGCTCCTTGGTCACCGAGGCGAGCGTGAGCGACATGTTGGTGCCGGTATCGCCATCGGGTACGGGGAAGACGTTGAGCTTGTTGATCTCCTCGGCCTTGTCGGAAACGGCAGCCGCAGCGATCGGAAAACAGGTGCGAATGGTCTTTGCAATCATGGGTATTTGAATCTCCGTTTTCGGATGCTAGTTCAGACGGCTCTTGAGCGCGTCGATATGGATGCCGATCTTAAGGCTGGCGGGGTCGATCTGAGCGATTTCCTGCAGGGTGAAGGCAACGGAGCTCGAAAGATTGTGGCAGACGGACTTCATGTTGACGCCGTTCTCGAGCACGACGTGAAGATCGACCGTAAGGCCGTTCTCGTCGGCGGAGACAAGCACGCCCTTGCGGAGGCGCTGACCGGCAAGCAGGCGCACGCTCTCGGCGCCTTGGAGCTGCTCAGCCATACCGACGACGCCATAGCACGTCATCGCGGCATAACCGGCAATATCGGCAATAACGTCGTTCGAGACGCTCAGGCTGCCGTTAATGGTCTCAGACACAAGAATCTCCTTATCTGGTGCTCACGGCACCATGTCGTGGGAGCAATCATTGCAATATTCTACAACGACCGCGCCATGTTGAGGTGATGGGTCGCGGGATTACATCCTCGACACGAAATGTTGATATGGCAACGTTTGAGTCAAGTGGTCGCGGCATGAAAAAACCCGCCGCATAAGCGACGGGTTCTACAACCTGGCTCCCCGGGTAGGACTCGAACCTACAACAGCGCGGTTAACAGCCGCGTGCTCTACCATTGAGCTACCGAGGAATTTAAAAGCCCAGCGGAATGGGCTGAGAAATTCTGGCTCCCCGGGTAGGACTCGAACCTACAACAGCGCGGTTAACAGCCGCGTGCTCTACCATTGAGCTACCGAGGAATAGGTGCATGCTCTCAAGCAACGAAGTTTATTATACGGACGAATCAGCTTAGGGCAAGAACTTTTTTGAGATTTTTTCCGACCTAGTCATTGAGGACGTCCCCAATGACCACATGAAAGCGCCCCCAAGCGGATGTGCTTGAGGGCGCTTCTTGCTTGACTAGCTTTCGATATAGTCTTTGAGCTTGCTGCTGCGACTCGGGTGGCGGAGCTTGGCCAAGGTCTTGGACTCGATCTGGCGGATACGCTCGCGCGTGACGCCAAACTCGCGGCCGACTTCCTCGAGCGTGCGGGGATGCCCGTCGACAAGGCCAAAGCGCAGCTCGATAACCTTGCGCTCACGATCGGCAAGCGAGTCGAGCACCTGAGTGAGCTGCTCCTGCAGCATGGAGAAGCTGGCGGCATCGGGCGGAACGATAGCCTGGGAGTCCTCGATAAAGTCGCCCAGCTGGGAATCCTCTTCCTCGCCGATGGGGGTCTCAAGCGACACGGGCTCCTGCGAGATCTTCTGGATCTCGCGGACGCGGTCGGCGCTCATGTCCATCTCGGCACCGATCTCCTCGGGGGTCGGGTCGCGACCCAGGTCCTGAAGGAGCTGGCGCTGCACGCGGACGAGCTTGTTGATAGTCTCGACCATATGCACGGGAATACGGATGGTACGGGCCTGGTCGGCGATAGCGCGCGTAATGGCCTGACGGATCCACCACGTGGCGTACGTGGAGAACTTGAAGCCCTTCTGGTAGTCGAACTTCTCGACGGCGCGAATCAGACCGAGGTTACCCTCCTGGATCAGGTCAAGGAACAGCATGCCGCGGCCGACATAACGCTTGGCGATGGAGACGACCAGACGCAGGTTTGCGCTGATGAGTGCCTGCTTAGCTTCGAGGCCGACGTTCTCAATGCGCGTAAGACGACGCATCTCGGCACGCGTGAGCTCGAGCTCACCGGCATCGGCGGCCTCGAGTTTCTCGGTGGCCTCAAGACCGGCCTCGATCTTCATGGCCAGATCGACCTCTTCGGAGGCGGTCAGCAGGTCGACCTTGCCGATCTCTTTGAGGTACATACGAACCGGATCGCCGGTCAGCATCACCGTGGAGGCATCGATGCCACGCACGCGGGAGCGTGAACGGGACGTGCGCACGGTGCGCTTCTTCTTGCTCTTGGAAGAACCCATCTCGGCATCGGCCTGACGGGCCATCTTGAGCTCGTGATCGTCGAGCGAGCCGGAATCGTGCTCGTCGTCGTCATCGAAATCGTCGGTATCGGTATCGGTATCGTTATCGTCATCGTCGACGTCCATGGGGGCGTCGTCGTTACCGCTCGCGGAGATAATCTGGATGCCGCTGTTGCGCAGCGCGGAATACACCGCGGTGAGCTGCTCGTCAGAAACATCGATATCCTTCAGGGCGACCTGAATCTCGTCCTCGGTTACCGAAGTCCTGTTTGAGCCGTTGCCCATGAGCTTTGCAACGTAGGATTCCAGCCCAGTACCCGTGCTCTCAGTCTTTTTTGGCACAGATTCTCCCTTCATAGTCCACAGGACTCAATACTTTAGCACACACATAGACGTCTATACCCAAAAAGAGGACTGGATATAGGCGAGAATACGCTGGTTGACCACAACATCTAGGCCTGTTCGGTGCCTGCGGCCTCCAGACCGATCAAACGGAACGGGTCCGCCACGCCGCCGATCGACTTTTGCAGCTCGCGTTGACGCTGCGAATCCTGCGCGGCCTGCACGGTCAGCGCGCGACGGGCTTCATCATCGAGCGAACGGTCCTGGCGCAGCTTGGCCTGTGCGGCACGCATGCGGCGCTTGATGGTGTAGAGCTCGAGCGTATCAAGCATAAACACGATGTTCGTCTCGGTGGGGTGCTTGCTCGTCGCCGAGATGCGCCCGGCACTCACAAGCGTTGCCGCCTCGGGACACACCGAGCGCGCCGCATCCATGCAGGCTGCAGGATCGGTTCCCGGCGGCGTTGCCAGAACGGCCCATGCGATGGACTCGTGACGTGGGTCAACCCACTCGATAGAGCAGATGCGGTCGGCATACGTGCGGAACAGGTCGGGGTAGCTCGTGAGCATCGTCAACAGCTCGCGCTCCCCTGCCAAGGACTTGCGCTCAAGATCAGTAAGAACCATCGGCGCCGCCGCAGCCGGAGCGCCCGAACTATCAGTCACAGGCACAGCACCCATATCATCAGGCACATCGATCGGCGGCAGATCGTCGACGAGCTCCACGGGCGCGGCGCCGTAGGCATCGAGCGGGACATGGTCGTACGGCTCCTCCTCGACCGGCGCGGACACCGGCGGCGTCGCGCCCGATGCCCAAGCACCGCGAGATGCCCCCTGCGAACCAGACGTCCGACCGCCCGCGCTACCAGAGCGCTCGGCTTGCGCCCGCTGGCGTTCATAGTTCTGCTCACGACGTCGTTCCGCATCTTCGCGCTTGGCGACATCGCGAAACACGCGACCCGAACTCGCGCGAACCGTCTCCAGATCCAAGCCCAGCAGATCGGCAATCTGGATAAAGTATGTGTCGATCATATAGCTATCGCGCAGCGGATAGATAAGCGTCAGCGCATCTTCCAGCGCCTTGGCACGACCGCCCGGCGTGGTGATGTCACTCGACTCCTGCAGCGAACGGTAGACAAAGTCCATGAGCGGCTCGGCAGCGTCGATGCGCGCCTGAAGCTCCTGTCCACCATGCGCCGTGATGAACTCCATGGGGTCGTTGCCGTCGGGCAGCACCACGCAGCGCAGGTCCATCGAATCCTGCTCGATAAACTGAATCGCACGGCGAGCGGCCTTTTGACCGGCGGCATCGCCGTCAAACATATACACGATGCGCTTAGCAAAGCGGGTGAGCGTCTTGACGTGATGCTCCGTGAGCGCGGTGCCCAGCGTGGCGACAACGTTTTTAATCCCCGCCTCCCAACAGGCGATGCAGTCGGTATAGCCCTCCACCACGATGGCGGTATCCTGCGCGACGATAAACTCCTTGGCCCAATTAAAGCCGTAGAGGTTTCGCTTTTTATGAAACACGCTCGTCTCGGCGGTATTGAGGTACTTGGGTTGGCCGTCACCCATGATGCGACCACCAAAGGCAATGTTGTGACCCTGCTCGTCAAAGATGGGGAACATCACGCGGTCGTAGAAGCGGTCGGCAAGCTGCCCGCGCCCGCGGCTCACGGCAACGTTGGCATCGATCATCTCCTGCGGGGTAAAACCCGCCTGGGACAGGTGCGACACCAGCGCGCTGCGGCCCGGTGCAAAGCCCAGGCAGTAGCGGCGGCAGACGTCGCCACCCATGCCGCGGCTGGCAAAGTACTCGCGCGGACGGCCGTCCTTACCGCGCATAAGCATGGTGTGATAGAACTGGGCGGTCTCGGCGCACAAATCGTAGATGCGGGCACGCTTGGTACCGCGCTCGCGGCGGTCTCCGGTGTCGTGCAGCTCAATACCCGCGCGATCGGCCAAATAACGGATTGACTCGGGAAAGCTCAGGTTCTCGCGCTTCATGATATAGGTGAAGACGTCGCCACCCTCGCCGCAGCCAAAGCAATGCCACACCTGCGTGGCGGGAATAATGTGGAAGGACGGAGTCTTTTCGCCATGAAAAGGGCAGCAACCCCAAAACTCATGACCGCGGGGCTTGAGCTCAACCGTTTCCTGCACGATGGCGACTAAGTCGGACGCAGCGCGTACCTGGTCTTTTTCCTCATCGCTAATCACGGACGCTCACCCCCTGCTCGCCCAAGTTGTGACGAATATCTTCGATATTACCCTCGACGGTCGCGATCAACTCATCCAGCGAATCGAACACGCGCGACGGACGCAGCCAGCGCGTAAACGCCAGCGAAACGGAAGCGCCGTACAGGTCGCCCGTATAACCAATTAAATTAGCCTCGAGATGCGCAGAAGCCGCATCGTCGGCATACGTCGGCGGCAGTCCGACGTTGACGGCAGCGGGCCACACGATGTCGTTGACCAGCACCAGGCCCTCATACACGCCATCGGCAGGCACCTGAATGCCGTCGGGAACATGTAGGTTTGCCGTGGGAAAGCCCATGCCAGAACCCTCGTGACGGCCGCGAATAACACCGCCGCGCACCATATACGGGCGGCCGAGTAACTCAGCAGCAAGCTCCACATGGCCCTGTCCCAGCTCATGACGAATGCGGGTGGCGCAAATGGCCTCACCGCCCTCGCAAAGCAGGTCGTGCCCGTATACGTCAACGCCGCGCTTGGCACCCCAGGTGCGCATCTCGTCAACACCAGAAGCACCGCCACGACCCAGCCTAAAGTCGCTGCCAACGCGAATCGAACGAATGTCGACCACGCGTGACAGCAGTGCGAGAAAACCGACATGGTCGAGTGCCGCAACCTCAGGCGTAAAGGGAACGGCCACCACCGCATCGACCCCGGTCTGAGCCAAGGCATGTAGACGGTCGGACGTCGTCATCAATTTTTGAGCGGGCGAAGGACTCACCACAACGTCCGGATCGGGATCGAAAGTGACCACGACCGCCTTACAGCCATGGGCACGGGCGTCACGGACAAGCGCCGCAATGAGCTCCTGGTGTCCACGGTGCACGCCATCGAACACGCCAATGGCGATCGAGGCAGCACCCAGGTGCTCACACTTATCAAACGCATCGGCAGTAACGATGTGAGCCTCGTCCGACTCGCCCGCGAAAAAAATACGCGCGAGCTCGTGAGCGGACAACATCATCGAACACCGCCGATGGCCTGCGGAAACACGTGCTCCATGACAAAGCGGCCACCCTCGATGCGGGCGAGCGCCTTGAGTCCCCCATCGAGCACCAACGCAAACGGCGCCTTCGCGGTATCGAAATCGGCAAGCGCACGCTCAACGGGAATGCGTCGGCCGCAGAGCAGGTCGTCGGCAAGATTGCCCGGCAAGTCAACACGCGTGGCGCCCAGGGCCGCAATGGGATCCAGGGCAAAGCCAGCCGCGGACTCGGGAGAAAGCTCCTCGACCGCATGACAAGCGCCAATGGAAACAACACCGGAGGCCGTGCGGCGCAGCGCGGAAATGTGCGCGGCGCTCTCGCAGGCGCGGCCCAAATCGCGAGCGAGCGCACGGATATAGGTACCCTTGCTCACCGAGAACGCCACGGTCCACACACACGTATCACCTTCGCCTCCCACGGCGATCAGGTCGGCGGCATAGACCTCGACGGGACGCGGAGGTAGGTCCACCGCATTGCCCTCGCGAGCAGACTTGTAGGCGCGAACGCCATTGACCGAGATAGCCGAAAACGCCGGCGGCACCTGCATCTGCGGACCCAGCATAGCCGCCAAGCGCTCACGGGCATAGGCAGGATCGCGCAGCTCGTTGGCAATAGCCACCGTGCGGACCGCCTCGCCCTCCGCATCATCGGTATTGGTCTCGGCGCCAAACGAGATGTCGGCGACATAGCTTTTGGTATCGAGGGTTAGCATGCCCAGCAAACGAGTAGCCTGGCCAACACCCACCACCATGACACCCGATGCCATGGGGTCGAGCGTGCCGGCATGGCCGACGCGACGCTCATGGAGGGCGCGCCGACATTGCGAGACCACATCGTGGGACGTGCAGCCCACCGGCTTATCGACGGCGAGCAGCATATTCAGTTGAGAAGGCGTACGACGAGCCATGTACCATCCAAAAAGTTAAAGCTCGACGGTCACTGAAGCGGGATCCTCCCCTACCAGCTCGGCCAGCATGGGAAGTGCCACGGTGAGCGTCTCGAGAATCGTTCCGTTGTTGGAGAAACCGGCGGCAGCGGGATGTCCGCCTCCGCCAAAAGCAGCAGCGATCTCGGACACGTTGAGGTCGCCCTTGGAGCGCAGGTTGCCGCGCACCTTGCTATCGCCCTCAATGCCCTTCAGGAACAGGCAGACCTCGACGCCCATCACCGAGCGAACCACATCGACCAGGCCGTCGCACTCATCCGAGGTGACACCGCAAGCCTCAAGGTCACTCTGGTACGCGTAACTATACGCGACGCGCCCGTGGGCCACCGTCTTGATGCGGCCCATAACGATGGACTTGAGGTGCAAAAACTCAACGCGCATGCTCTGGTAGACCTCGAGTGCCACACGCGCCGGATCGGCACCGTGGGCAACCAGACGCGAGGCTGCATGGAACGCGGCGGCATCGGCGTTTTGATACTGAAAACGACCGGTATCGGTCACCAGGCCGCACAGCAGGCAGGTCGCGACACCATCGCGAGCCACAATGCCGCAATTGTCCAAAAAGCGGTCGATGATCATGGCGCAGGCCGCGGCGTCGACGCACCTCAGGCTCAGCTCGGCAAATTCCTCGCGCGCCGGATGGTGATCGAAGCACACCACATGCGACGAGCGGCGGAGCACCTCGGCGGAGTTGTTCAGACGCTCGACGACCGGCACGTCCACCGAAATGAACAGGTCCGGATTGCCAGTATACGCAGATGCCGGCACCAGACGGTCGGCACCCTCCATAAAGCGGTAGATGCGCGGAACCGGGTCATCGTCTGCCAGCAGCAGGGCAATGTCCTTGTTGGGAAAAAACTTCCTAAGCGAGAGGCCCAGACCCAGCACGGAGCCCAGGGCGTCGCCATCGGGAGACGTATGTCCCGAAATCGCAATGGAGGACGCATCCTCGATGAGCTCGAGGATGCGTCGCTGAATATCTGCAGACTCGCACGATGCGAGGTCGGCGGAATTACTCATCTAAAGCTGCCTCCTGGGCGGCATCCGCAATTGGATAGCCGTCCTCGTCCTTTTCGATCGCAAGCGTGGCGGGAACGTTTTCCAGCGCACGCGTGATGCGCTCGGCCTCATCGGTCGAGCGATCGATGCGAAAATCGAGCTCGGGCGTGACGCGCCAATCGAGCGAGCGGGCCAACAGGCTACGGATGCGGCCCTTGGCGCTGGCGAGCGCCTCCATGACCTCGTCGTAGCGGCTCGCGTCGCACGACACGTACACGCGCGCGAACGAACGGTCCACCGCGACCTCGACCGCGGTCAGGGTGACCAGGTCGAGACGCGGATCGGAAACCTCAAAGAGCAGGATATAACCGAGCTTCTCGCGAAGCTGCTCGCCCAAACGGCGGGTTGCCTGCGTTTGCTTCATAGCGCTACCCCCTACTCGGTACGGGCAACCTGATCGATGCGGTAGCCCTCAATGGTGTCGCCAGGCTTGATGTCCTGGAAGTTCTCCAGGCCAATACCGCCCTCGGAGCCGCTCTTAAGGCTCTTGGCCTCGTCCTTGTAGTGGCGCATCGAGGCGATTTTACCGTTGAAGACCACGATACCGTCGCGCACCAGGCGCACGGAATCGGTCGCGGCGATCTCGCCCTCTTCGACGCGGACACCGGCGGCGATACCGACCTTGGGCACCTTGAAGGTGTCCAGAACGGTCGCGGTGCCCGTGGAAACCTCGACCTCGGTGGGCTTGAGCATGCCAATACGGGCTGCGTCGAGGTCCTCGAGGCACTTGTAGATGACGTCGTAGCAACGGATCTCGACGCCCTCGCGCTCGGCGGCGGAGCGGGCCTTGCCGTCGGGACGGACGCCAAAGCCGATGATGATGGCGTTGGAGGCGTCGGCCAGAACGACGTCGGTCTCGTTGATGGCGCCAACGGCGGAGTGGATCGTGTTGATGCGCACCTCGGACTGGTCCATCTTGTCGAGGGAGTCCTGAAGGGCCTCGATAGAACCCTGGACGTCGGCCTTGATGATCAGGTTGAGTTCCTTGACCTCGGCGTCGGCGATGGTCTCAAAGAGGTTCTCGAGCGTCACATGCTTCACGCGGCTCTGCTCCTCGATGCGGGCCTTGAGCGAACGCTCGTCGGCCAGGGCGCGAGCCTCGCGCTCGTCCTCGAACACGCGGAACTCATCGCCGGCGTTGGGGACGGACTGCAGGCCCAGGATCTCGACGGCGTCGGAGGGACCGGCCTCGGTGACGGCGTTGCCCTTGGGGTCGAGCATGGCGCGGACGCGGCCGTAGGTAAGGCCGGCGACCAGCGTATCGCCCACGTGCAGAGTACCGCGGGTCACGAGCACCGTGGCAACCGAGCCGCGGCCCTTGTCGAGCTTAGCCTCGAGGACGTTGCCCGAAGCGAACGTATCGGGGTTGGCCTTGAGCTCGAGCACGTCGGCCTGGAGTAGGACGGTCTCGAGCAGGTCGTCGATACCGATCTTCTGCTTGGCCGAGATATTGACGAACATGTTCTGTCCGCCCCACTCCTCGGGGATGATGCCGTACTCGGTGAGCTCCTGGCGCACGCGGTCGGGGTTGGCACCCGGCTTATCGATCTTGTTGACGGCGACGACAATGGGAACACCGGCGGCCTTGGCGTGGTTGATCGACTCGATGGTCTGGGGCATGACGCCGTCGTCGGCAGCCACGATCAGAATGACGATGTCGGTCACCTTGGCGCCGCGGGCACGCATGGCCGTAAAGGTGGCATGGCCCGGGGTATCGATGAAGGTGATCTTGCGGTCGTTGATCATAACCTGCGAAGCACCGATTGCCTGGGTAATGCCGCCTGCCTCGCCGGCAGCGACGCCGGTGTGACGGATGGCGTCGAGCAGCGAAGTCTTGCCGTGGTCGACGTGGCCCATGACGGTGACGACCGGGGCACGCGGCTTAAGGTCGGCGGGATCGTCGTAGAACGAGAAGGTGTTCTCCTCTTCGGGGGTGATGATCTTGATCTGGCGGCCCAGGTCGTCGGCAACGAGCTCGACGAGGTCGTCAGACATGGACTGTGTCATGGTGAGCGGCGTGCCCAACAGGAACAGGCGCTTGATGATGTCGTTGGCCGGAACGTCAAGTGCCTCGGCGAGTTCCTGGACGGTAACGCCCTGGGAGACCTTGATGGCGTCGAGCTCCTCGGGGTTCACGCCCTGGGCCAGCGCCTCCTCTATCTTGCGCTCCTCCTGAGCCTTGGCAGCCTCGCGCTCGCGCTTCTCCTTGCGCTTCTTGCGGCGACCGGTGGACTCGCGAGAGGCCTCCTCGACGGCGGCACGGGCCTCCTCGAGCACCTTCTCGCGGCTGTACTCCTCGGCCTCGCGAGCCATACGGCTGTAGTGGTCCTCTTCGTTGTTGTGACCGCCCTTGCGCTTCTTGCCCTTGCCCTGCTTATCAGGGTTGGGGAAGTCCATGCCAGCAGCGACGTTGTTGCTGGCGTTGGTGCGATGGCTGTGCGGACGGCTCTCGGAGGCGTTGCGCTCGGAGTTGCTGTCGGAGGCGTTACGATCGTTGCGACGGCCACCGCGGCGGTCGTTGTTGCCGCCACGACGGTTACCGCGCTCGGCGGCGCGCTCGGCCTTGGCCTTGTCCTCGGCGTCCTTCTTCTCCTTGAGCACGGTCTCCTGTGCGGCGATCTGGTCGAGCAGCGAACGGAAGCGCGAACCGGAGTCGGAAGCGGGAACGGCGCGGCGCTGGGCCTCGCGGGCAGCCTCCTCCTTCTCGCGGGCAAGGCGCTCCTGCTCGGCCTTCTTCTTGGCCTCGGCCTCGGCGCGGGCAGCCTCCTCGGCAGCCTGGGCTGCGGCAAACTGGCGGCGCTCCTCCTCGCGTGCCTTCTCGGCGGCGATGCGCTCGCGCTCGGCCTCGGCGGCGCGGGCGGCTTCCTCGGCGGCAGCTGCCTGCTCCTCGGCCTGCTTGGCGGCCTCGACTTCCTGAGCGCGGGCCTCGATCACCGAGGCGAGCTGCTTGCGGACCATGGCGACATAGGCGTCCTCCAAGGTGGAGGAAGCGGACTTAGCAGGAATCTTCATATCGGCGAGATGACCCATCAGTTCCTTGGAGGTCATGCCGAACTCTTTGGCCAGGGTGGACACACGGACTTTTGCCATATGACTTCACCTACCCTTTCTGGCACCTTGGGTGCCTAGAGACTGAACGAGCGTGGGAGACGCGCCGGGACCCACCCGGCGCGACCGCGCGCTAGATCAGGTCCTCCGCATCATCGAAGGCGTCGGTGTCGTGGACACCGCAGAAACGGGAGCCGGGACGGGCCTGGTTGCGGCACTGGATGCCGTCCTCGGACACGTACTCGCAGCGGCGGACGTCCTCGTCCTCCTCGTCACCGATCAGGTCGGCGGCGGGCTCCTCGTGAACGGGAACGTTCTTGAGGATGTCGGCGGCAAGCGTCTCGGACTTGATGTCAATGTGCCAGCCGGTCAGGCGCGCGGCGAGGCGGGCGTTCTGGCCCTCCTTGCCGATGGCGAGGGACAGCTGGTCGTCGGGCACGATGACGCCGGCGTAGGCCTTCTCCTCGTCGATGAGGACGCGGGTGACCTTAGCGGGCGACAGGGCGTTGGCGACGTAGACGGCAGGATCGGCATCCCACAGGATGACGTCGACGCGCTCGCCACGGAGCTCGCCCACGACAGCGCGAACACGGCTGCCCTTGGGGCCGACGCAGGCGCCCACGGGATCCAGACGGTCGTCGAGGGAGTGGACGGCGACCTTGGAACGCTGGCCGGGCTCGCGGGCGATCGACTTGATCTGGACGGTGCCCTCATAGATCTCGGGCACCTCCTGCTCAAACAGACGACGCATGAGCTCGGGGTGGGTACGGGAGATGACAATCGGCGGACGGCTGTGCTCGCCACGAACCGGCTGCAGGTTGGAGTTGGGGTCGCGAACGTCGATGATCACGGCCTTGATGTGCTGGTTGTGCAGGTAGCGCTCGCCCATCGGACGCTCGTTGCGCTCGTTCTCGTAACGGCGCTGATCGAAGTGCGGAAGCTCGGCCTCGACGCCCTCGCGAATCTTGACGATCGTGAAGTCGGGCGTGGATTGCAGCACGGTACCGCTGATGAGGTCACCGATGCGGCCGGAGAACTCCTCGTAGATCTGCTCGCGGGCGGAGTTGCGCACGATGGCGTTGATCTCGGCCTTGGCGTGCTGGGCAGCGATGCGGCTCGTGTTCTTGGGGGTGACGTCGATCTCCTCGAACTCGGTGAAGTTGCCCTCCTCGTCCATGGATTCGTCGATCGGCTCCAGGCGGTAGACGTAGATCTTGCCGGTGGTGCGGTCGATGGTCACCTTGGCGCCCCACTCAAGATGCAGGATCTCGGCATAGCTCTTGGCGAGCGACTGCTCCAGGCGGTCGATCAGGTAGAGCTGGTCGATGTGCTTCTCCTGGCAAAGCTCCATCAGGGCGGACATCATGTCGGATGCTGCCATCTTACTTTCCTTCCTTCGCGGGCTTGAAGTCGTAGGTGGGCTTCAACTTGCACTTTTTAACATCAGAGAAATCGAGGGTGACGGACTCGCCGTCCTCGAGCTCGAGGGTCACGTCGGTCTCGGTCGCAGCGGCAATCTTGCCGGCGTACTTGCGACGGCCCTCGGTGGCGGTGGAGGTGAGCTCACAATTCTCGCCCACAAAGCGGGCAAAGTCGCGCGGACGGCGCAGCGGGCGCGCCATGCCCGGGCTCGACACCTCGAGCGTATAGCTCGAAGAGATGGGGTCGAGCTCCTCGATTACATCGCCGACCCATTTGGTGCTGGCCGTGACGTCGTTGAGCGACAGGCTCTGACCCTCAGCACCCTCGATACGCACGCGCACGCAGGGGGCCTTGGTGGCGCCCACGAGCTCGACGTCGACGATGTCGACATCGTGCTGGGGAGCGACGGCCTCGAGCGCGTCGATGATCGCCTGCTCGGTCTTGGTCTTGACCATTGCGGCACCTCCATCCATACAAAAAAGAAGCGGGGCCGAAACCCCACTTCTTTCAATACAACTTCATTTGCAAGCAAACTATACCAATAGCTGCGGAAACGCGCAAGCACAGTACGAATCTGCAGGTCAGCGTGCGCACAGGTTCTCCACAAGAATAGAACAATTGACCGCGGGCGCTTTGGGCAGGCAAAACAAAACGAGGGACGACCCAACCGGACCGTCCCTCGTTTATTGCATGTCAGCTTTACACGCAGAGCCTATTTGACCACCAGGTTGACCAGCTTGCCGGGCACGCAGATGGCCTTGACGATCGTCTTGCCCTCGAGCCACTTGGCGACGGCGGCCTCGGCGGCAGCCTGCATCTCCTCGTTGGAGGCATCGCGGGCCACGTCAATGCGGCCGCGGACCTTGCCGAGCACCTGGACGACGATCTGCACCGTGTCCTCGATGGACTCGGCCAGGTCGAACTCGGGCCAGGCGGCGGTGTAGGCGTTGCCCTCGCAGCCGAGAGCCTCGTGCCACAGCTCGTCGGCCCAGAACGGGCAGATGGGGGCAAGGACGCTCACGATATCCTTGGCCACGCCGTAGCACAGCGCCTTGTCGCGGTCAGTGCCCTCAGTGGCGTTGAGGTAGGCGCTCGCCGCGTTAACGAGCTCCATGACGGCCGAGATGGCGGTGTTGAACTGGCCGCGGTCGAAGTCCTCGGTGCACTTGGCGATGGTGCGGTGACGCTCGCGATAGAGCTTCATCGCAACCTCGTCGAGCGTGGACTTGTCGAAGGCCACGCTGGCGTCGCCGGACTGGACGAGCTGCCACACGATACGCCAGGCGCGCTTGATGAAGCGGTTGGCGCCCTCAACAGCCTTGGGATCCCAGTCGAAGTCCTTCTCGGGCGGGGCGATAAACAGGATCGCCAAACGCATGGTGTCGGCGCCGTAGGGCTCGATGACCGAGCTCGGGGGCACGACATTGCCCTTTGACTTGGACATGGTGTCGCCGTTCTCGTCCTTGACCATGCCCTGGCACAGCAGGTTGGTGAAGGGCTCGTCCACGCTCAGCAGACCCAGGTCGCGCAGCGCCTTGGTAAAGAAGCGGCTGTAGAGCAGATGCAGAATGGCGTGCTCGATGCCGCCGATGTAGTTATCGACGGGCATCCAACGGTCGGCGGCCTCGCGGGAGAAAGGCAGCTCGGTGTTGTGCGGGTCGGTATAGCGCAGGTAATACCAGCTGGAGCAGGTGAAGGTGTCCATGGTATCGGTCTCGCGCTTGGCCGGGCGGCCGCAGACCGGGCAGGTGGTCTCGTAGAACTCCTTGCACTCGGCGAGGGTCTCGCCGGCGCCCAGGTCCAGGTTCTCGGGCAGCGTCACCGGCAGCTGGTCCTCGGGTACGGGGACGATGCCGCAGTGCTCGCAGTGGATGGCTGGGATGGGGTTGCCCCAATAGCGCTGACGGGAAATGAGCCAATCGCGCAGACGGAACTCGACCTTGCGACGACCGCAGCCCATGGCCTCGAGGTCGGCCACGATCGCAGCCTCGCCCTCGGAGTGCTTGCCGCCGCGCATGCCGGTGTACTTGCCGGACTGGACGAGCGTGCCCTCGGCAGCGTGGGCGCAATCCCAGTCGACGGTCTCGGCATGGAAGGTATCGATGGTCTCGCCGCTGGCCTCGACGGCTGCGCGGTCGTCATCGTCCAGGATGATCGGCACGATCGGCAAATCATACTTGCGTGCGAACTCAAAATCGCGCTGGTCGCCGCAGGGAACGGCCATGACGGCGCCGGTGCCGTAGTCGGCCACAACGTAGTCGGCAACCCACACGGGGACCTTCTCGCCGTTGACCGGGTTCACCACGTAGCGGCCGGTAAAGGCACCGTGCTTCTCGAGGGTGCCCTGGGCACGTTCGACGGCGGAGATATGCTTGGAGTCCTCGACGATCTTGGTCACGGCCTCCTCGTACTCCGTACCCTCGACGAGCTCGTGCAGACGCGCGTACTCGGGAGCCAGGACAAAGAAGGAGACACCGAAGAGCGTGTCGGCTCGCGTGGTGAAGACGGTGATCTTACCCTCGTCGCCCTCGATGGGCTCGCCATCCTGGTCGCACAGGGTAAAGTCGACCTCGGCGCCCTCGGAACGACCGATCCAGTTGGCCTGCATCTGCTTGACGCGCTCGGGCCAGCCGGGGAGCTTCTCCAGGTCATCGAGCAGCTCCTGAGAGTACTCGGTAATCTTGAAGTACCACTGCTCCAGGTCGCGCTTCTCGGGCTCGGTGCCGCAGCGCCAGCACTTGCCCTCGGTGACCTGTTCGTTGGCCAGAACGGTCTTGCAGGTGGGGCACCAGTTGACCGGGTTCTTCTTGCGGTAAACCAGGCCCTTTTCCCACAACTTCTCAAAGATCCACTGACCCCAACGGTAATAATCGGGGCTGCAGGTCTTGACCATGCGATCCAGATCGTAGGAGAAGCCCATGCGCTTCATCGTGGCGAGAGCCTGGTCCATGTTCTTATACGTCCAGGCGGCAGCCTGCGTGTTGTGCTTGATGGCGGCGTTCTCGGCAGGCAGGCCAAAGGCGTCAAAGCCGATGGGGTGCAGCACATCGTAGCCGCGCATGCGGGCCTGACGGGCCATGGCATCGCCGATGGTATAGTTGCGCGCGTGGCCCATGTGCAGGTCGCCCGACGGATACGGGAACATCTCGAGCACGTACTTCTTGGGCTTGCTGGCGTCGGTGTCGACGGCAAAGAGGTTGGAGTCCTCCCAGGCCTTCATCCACTTGGACTCAATGGCCTGCGCGTCGTAGGCAGGGATCTCATCCTTATGATCTGTGCAATCGCACATATCAGCTCCTTTGTTAGCTGGGTTGGGGCGGGGCGTTCTTACCTTTACTCGCTGCTGCGGACAGTCCTGCGCAAGACGAAGAGCACATTTAGTGCTCTTCTTTGCGTGCGGAACTTGCAGCGAGCAAAGGTAAGAACGCCCCGCCACATCGTTAACTCGCATGATGATAGCAAATACAACAAGCGAGATGCCTGCGACTTGCAGGCATCTCGCTTTATCTAAATAACGTGGTTGAAACTCAACCTTTATGTGCAACCCGTTCTAGAAACAACGGGTTTTCCAGGTGCCGCAGGTTGCCGTGAAAGAGGAGCGCCGCGTACTTAGGTACGCAAGCGACGGTTTGAACGGCAAGATGCGGTGCCTGGGAAAGCCGCTTATCGATAAGACACAGACTGCTGGGAGTCTTTCACGACAACGTCGTGGGCTCCGCCTTCGACGATGGAGGTGGAGCTGACCAGGGTCAGGCGTGCCTTTTCCTGGAGCTCGGGGATCGAGAGGGCACCGCAGTTGCACATCGTGGACTTGACCTTGTAGAGCGTGCCGCCCACGCCGTCCTTGAGGGAACCGGCGTAGGGAACGTAGGAGTCAACGCCCTCGACGAAGCTGAGCTTCGCGGCGCCGCCCAGGTCGTAGCGCTGCCAGTTGCGGGCACGCGCAGAGCCCTCGCCCCAGTACTCCTTCATGTACTGGCCGTTGACGTTGACGCGCTCGGTCGGGCTCTCGTCAAAGCGGGCGAAGTAGCGACCCAGCATCATAAAGTCGGCACCCATGGCAAGGGCGAGCGTCATGTGGTAGTCGTAGACGATACCGCCGTCGGAGCACACGGGCACGTAGACGCCGGTCTCCTCGTAGTACTCGTCGCGAGCGCGGCAGACGTCGATCAGCGCGGTGGCCTGGCCACGGCCAATGCCCTTAGTCTCGCGGGTAATGCAGATGGAACCGCCGCCGATACCGACCTTGATGAAGTCGGCACCGCAGTCGGCCAGGAAGCGGAAGCCCTCGGCGTCGACGACGTTACCGGCACCGACCTTGACGTCCTCGCCGTAGTTGGCGCGGATCCACTCGATGGTGCGCTTCTGCCACTCGCTGAAGCCCTCGGAAGAGTCGATGCACAAGACATCGGCGCCCGCCTCGATGAGCAGCGGCACGCGCTCGGCATAGTCGCGGGTGTTGATACCGGCGCCGACCATGTAGCGCTTATCGCCGTCGAGCAGCTCGTTGGGGTTGGTCTTGTGGCTGTCGTAATCCTTGCGGAAGACGATGCCCATGAGGTGATCGTTGTCGTCAACGATGGGCAGAGCGTTGAGCTTGTTGTCCCAGATGACGTCGTTGGCAACCTTGAGGCTGATGTTCTTGTCGCCCACGATAAGCTGCTCACGCGGGGTCATGAACTCGGAGACCTTCTTCTGGTGGTCATCGCGGCTGGGGCGATAGTCACGGCTGGTGACGATGCCCAGGAGCTTGCCCTTGGGGGTGCCATCGTCGGTGACCGGCATGGTGGAGTGACCGGTCTTCTCCTTGAGCTCGATGACCTGTTCCATGGTCATGTCGGGGGTCAGCGTGGAATCGGACTGAACAAAGCCGGCCTTGTGATCCTTGACGGCCTTGACCATGGCGGCCTCGGACTCGGGGGTCTGAGAACCGTAGATGAAGGACAGGCCGCCCTCGGTAGCGAGCGCGACACCCATGTCGACGCCCGAGACGGACTGCATGATGGCGGAAACCATGGGGATGTTCAGGGTGATTGCCGGCTTCTCACCGCGCTTAAAGCGGGTTAGCGGCGTCTTAAGAGAGACGTTGTTGGGGATGCACTGCGAGGACGAATAGCCAGGGACCAGCAGATACTCCGAAAACGTGTGGGACTCACCGGGAAAGAACGTAGCCATGTTTCTCCTTTTTCCATGCGACCGGTCGGCTGCAGGCCTCGTAGGACCCAGCCCAACCTTGGGCGCCCAATACTGGGAAGTATCTTAACGCACTTTGACTGCTACAATGCATGATTTAAGAAGAGCACACGAGGGTTTGACGCAGGCTTTGCGTTTGCCCAGCAAACACTTTAGCGGGGAGACGTGGAGCGTATGAAGTACAAGACGACGGCAAAGTTGGTCATTCAAGCGTGCGACAAAGACCTGCCGGGCGTGTTCGGTCACGGCTGCGTCTTGCTGCTGCAGGGTATTGCCCACGAACACTCGCTCAACCGTGCCGCCAAGAGCATGGGTATGGCGTATTCCAAGGCCTGGCGCATTGTGAACGAGGCCGAAGGACAGCTGGGCTGCAAGCTCATCGAGCGCGACGGCGCCCGCGGATCCACGCTTACCCCCGCCGGCGAGCGAGCCATAGCGGTCTACGAGGAGCTGCAGACCGACATCAACAACGTCATCGCCACCAAAGCCGACGCCCTCATCGCCAGCATCAACGCAAAGTAGTCTATTTGGTCTGATTATTGATTCGCCGCACGAACGAATTAAGACGCGCGCCATAAAATGGGCCTATCTACTACGTTTAGTTGAACACCCTCTACCACACCAGATTTCGTGAAAACAAAACCGCTGGTAGACAGCTTGCCAGTTTTCAAAAAAGGCAGGTATGGTCGACCCCTAAGGGTTAAACGTAGTAGATAGGCCGTTTTCGTGGCGCAGTCCCCCACGGCCCAGTCCCAAAGTAGCTAAAAAAGCCCATCCCAAAAAGACTACCCCGAGACAAGCCCCAAAATAGCTAGTTGCGGAGGGCGTTGTCTAGGGCGGCGGCTACGGTTAGGGGGTCGTCGGTGCCGGCGAAGAGGCGGATGGTTCCCCCCTGCTTGCCGCGTGGGGCCGAAAGGCGTGTCGTTGCGCCGCCGGCGGGCGACGTGCGGAACTCCCCCGGCAATGTGTCGAACAGCTCACCCGCACTTCGCACGATAAGGTCAAACTCAACTGCCGGGCCAAAGCCGTGCTCGAGGATTCCCGTTGCAACCGCATGATCGGGATGCGAACCCAGCCCAGGATAGCGAACGTTACACACCATCTCGTTAGCAGCCAGATACTCGGCCAGAGCACGGGCGCGATCGAAGTGCGCCTGCATGCGGGTATCGAGCGAGTCCAGCCCGCGTTCTAGCACGTCGGTCTCCTCGGCAGACAGGTCAAGCGCGGGCGCACCGCAGCCCGCAAACAACGCGTGCGCGCACTCTGCAGCGGCATCCACGCGATGGCGCTTAAGCTGCGAGCGCGCCACCGAAGCGGCGACGAGCTTGCGCGGCGCAACGCCGGCACACACGCGGTCGAGCGCCTCGAGCGAAAGCACGGCGCCCAGACGCAACGGGTTGCACCCAAAGACGCCCGACACAGTGTTATCAACCACGAGCAACGCATGCGACTCACGAGCCGCGCGGCCCAGAGCGCGAAGGTCGGGCACACGCAGACCAAACCCGCCAATAGAGTTGACGAACCACCACAGGTGAGGCCCCTCGACCTCAAACGAAACATCAAAGCCCTCGGATGCAACAGCAAACGCCGCAACCGACGGCTCGCCCACCATAGCCACGTCGCAGGCATCAAAGCCGCGCGCAAACGCATCGGCAAAGTCATCGGCAAACGCAACCAGGCGGTCACCAGGGCGCACAATCCCCAATTGCGACAACGCTGCTGGCACATGCGAGGCCGCGAGCAACCGCGCTTCACGCGCGCCGGTCCTCAAAGCCCAGGCCTCTTCTAGCTGCTGTACGCCCATGCGGTACCGTCCCTTCAAAACAAAAACCCACGATGCGGGTGTTCCCCGCATCGTGGGCAACGGCTGCAGTATAGCGCCGATAGGCGACTGAACGCCTAAATGTTGAGCGCGCGGTAGATCACGTAAGCCTAGACATTCATCAGCTGATGGCCGAGCTTGAGCGTCTTTAAACCGCTCTCCCCCTCCACGCCATCGAGCGTATTGAGCAACATATTAGTCGCCTCGACGCCGCTGGTCAGGTAGCCGTAATGCACGGTGGGAATGCCGTCCGTCAGCGCGCGCAAAAATGCGTTGTCGCCAAAACCGCTCACGCGACGCACACCCTCGCCCATGCCGCGAACCTCGTCAAGAGCGCGCAGGGCGCCGGCCGCCATAGTATCGGTCGCGCACGCGATAAACGAAACATCGGGATCGACGGAGAGCAGTTCGCGTGCAGCGCGATAGCCCGAGTCGAGCGTAAAGGACCCCTGGCAAATCAGGCTCGGATCAAGTGCCACGCCCGCGGCGCGCAAGCCGGCCTCAAAACCACGACGACGGTCATAACCGGCGGCGCGGTCTTCCTCGGTAACTCCGATGTAGGCGATCTTGCCCTCAGCACGCTTCGCGAGTGCCTGACCCAGCTCGAAAGCGGCCTCGTAATCGTCGTGATAGACGCACGCCGCGCCCTCGACATGTTGGCCGATCAACACAATGGGCACACGGCACGACTCAATCGCCCGGCGATGCTCGCCGGTAATCATAGTTGCCACCAGCACAATGCCATCGACCGGATGGTTTTGGAATAAATCGAGGTATTCGAGCTCGCGATCGGGGACGTTATCGGTATTGGCAAGAAGCATCTGGTAGCCGCGGCGGCCAAGCACCTGCCCGATGCCCGCCGTAATGCGGCTCACCGACTCGGAATTAATCTTAGGCACGATGACGCCGATGAGCTTGGTGGAACCGGTTCGCAGCGCGCGAGCCTGGCTGGATCGCACGTATCCGGTCAGCTCAATCGCCTGCTTAATGCGCTCGGCCTTGTCCGCCGAGATATACCCACCATTGAGGTAGCGCGAGACGGCGGCGCTCGAAACGCCCGCCAGCTCGGCCACATCTTTCATCTTTACCACGAGCACCCCTGTCGTTGAAATCGCTTTCACCATGATACCCGTGCGGAGCTACATGCGTGTCGCAAGACGGGACGTCACGGTCAATTTAGCTGTCGCAGCACGGGCATCGCAGGGCTTCAACTAGAAACTTCGAAATATAAATGCCGAATCAGTCAGACTGCCGATTCGGCACCCCGTTACATTTGCACACAGCGGCAGGCAAAATCCAACTCGAGAACAACTTACTCACTTTGGAAAGATGCATCGCTGTCCGCTGCCAATTCCGAAGGAAGAATTGCCGGCAGCGTCAAAGCCCCCATGGGCGAAAGTCCAGTAACGACCATCAGATAGCTCTTAGCGTGACCATACGCCATGGAAATCGCATTAGAGAGAAGATAACGGCGCGCTTCATCGTCTGAAATGTCGAACGGCATTTTTGTTGACACCGAAATAGCAACCGTCACATCAGCGCGCATTTTTTCCTTTGCATCGTCCCTATCAATCAGACTGCCACACACATACAGCTTTAAGTCTGCACGCTCGCCCGCCTTGTTCCTCAATAGATGGACGTCCTGATAGCTAACGTCAACTTTTAAATCCATATTCTGGGAGGGCTCATTCTCGATATGAAAAGTTGAGTCGACAACAAACAAATGAACAACCTGAATAGGCGCAATGAAATCCTTGCTCATGCAGCCAAACCTCCCGGAATCATCTCAAAGTTCAATCGTTTCGCCGAGCAGTCGCTGTTAAATGAAGACCATTGTTCTCGGACAGAATTATTAGACGAAGAAAACGGCGCCTCATTCGAATAACTGGAAATGACCTGAGGAATGATTTTGATACCCAACGCAAGCTCAAACTTTGCGATTGTTTTCAGCGTCATGTTGGGCTGAGAATTCAACAATTTCGAAAGCGACTGAAGACTCACGCCCATACGCTTTGCCAGCTCACTTTTACTCAAGCCCGAGCGCTGCATCTCGCGATGAACAATAAACTCAATATCTAGTGCGTGCTCATAGGCACGGGTTTCGCTCGTTTCCGTTTGCGCGTAAAAGTCTGATAAATCGACCTTAACCATTACAAGTCTCCGTTTCGTAAGCGGGCAAAAAAGCCGACGCTATGACTCCAAAAGCTGCTTTGCTATCGGGGCCAACTGTTTTGCGCGTTTAATTTCTTTGGAAATATTTCCCGAGCCTTGATGGCCCTTAAACCAAAAAAGCAAAACAATCTTGTCCACGCCTTGGCAAATCGCGTAGACCATTTCTCGATTAACCCCATCAAAACCCTTGAGTTCGTATAGTCCAATCTTAGGCTCGATACATCGAAGCTTTGACGTTCCAGTGACATCCTTTAGCCCGTAATCATAGATTTTTGAAATCTGATTGATCATTTTACGGGCGGTAAACTTCGTTTTAGGATCAGACATCATCTTCTGAAATTGAGAGTTCTCAGGAGAGGTGGTTAGTTCCCAAAAAGGTCGTCCCTCGGGATCAGCATATTCGACAAGTTCATAGTCACTAACCAAAGGCCACCCCCTCCGCCTCAGATAAAACCAAATGTGGTTAACTTATAGGTTAAGTTTAGTCAAATTCAAATACAGGGCAAGCCCCAAGCCGAGTTCAAGCAATCTGCATTATTAACTCAGAAAAATGTGGGAAAGAAGCGGCAGAAACTACATTGGCAAATAAGGCCCCCGCGAAGTGCCCGAACTTTTATGGTGACCAACAAAATACCTAGGAAGACGAGGGCAAGGCACGCAACCGCCCAGTCACCGTGGCCGGTCTTAGGGAGCGCGGCGGCTTGCGTTGTTGCGGGCTTGGTCTTTTTGGTGGTCTTGGTCGCAGGCGTCTTGATAGACGCGGGCGCGGGCTTGGCGTCCGACTTGGGCGACGAATCAGGCGTGGGGGGCGGGTTTCACTGGGCTTGGTCTCATCACCGGGCTTTTCTTCGCTACCGGGCTTTGTATCCCCCGCGGGATTGCCACCGGTGGGCTCATCGATACCGGGCTGGGTCTTCCCCGCCGGCGGCTGGGCGCCTGTGGGTTCAATTACCACATGCTGAGCAACGACCCCACTGACGTCAATCACGCTGGAGCTACCAAAGGCCCCGCCCGTCGGCGACACAAACAGTGCAGACGTAAGCGAGCCGCTCTTGCAGGCAACGCCCGCGCTGGCGCCGGTCGCATCCACCCAATGGGCATCCACGACAAACCGGCCATCGGAGGCGTACACGCCAAAGAAGCGGCAGTCCTCGCCCGATCCGCCGCTAGCAGCAACAACGCGTGCGCCGCCCAGCCGGGGCCCGAGACACCCGGCTCGTCGTAGGTCTGCCCCGCGATGGTAAGGCCATCCGCACCCACAGCATAAGAAGGCCCGCCCAGCAAAACGCATAGGCAGGCCAGGCGAGTCTCGAAGAAGCGCGAGACGGCCTCATGCTGGAGCTGCCGCATCACGTATAGCCAACGAAGCGTGGGCGGGACGCCACCAATGGGCAACGTCCCGCCCGCTCTGCGCAATCTCATGCGCATCCAACTTGTAGAGTAAATTCATCGCACGCGTCGATTACGACCCCAATATTTCCTTAGGAAACACACTCGATAAATCGTTAACACCCATAGCGAAAAGCACCTTTGCGCTGGCATCGTTGCTGAGCTCGTCGCTCAACTTAAGTGCATCAAGCAGTATATTTCGTCGTAACATCTTATAGTCATCCTCAGTCAGCACTAGCTCAAGATCGCTTAAAACCCCTACTAGATTAACATCACGAGACGGAGACACCCTCGCGCAGAACAGACGCTCGTCATGCGCGCAGATGTTTCGAAAATCTTTGATGTGATCGTATGCGAGCCTTAGCCTTCGGGGGCTGATGCGCTTATCGACTTCATGCGTCTCGGAATAGAGATCGGAAAACGACTTGGCAATGGAATTTCTCATGCTTTCTGGCTGAAACTCGTAGAACTTGAATGCCTGACCAAGCATCAAATAATTCATAAGAATCCATACCGGCGTATTGTCATGATTGTTCTCGTAATGCCGAATGTAATCCCTTTTATAATCAGTTTTCCATTTTTGAGACCTACATAGCACCTTATCGAAATCACCGATAAGCGTGTCGATCTTTTTTCGATAGCCAGAATCAGAACGGTAGGATCCCCTATCCAGGTATGCTTCCGGACTATCTTTGTGAGCCATTGCAAAACGATAAGAACAGACGGTTTTAAGGACTGCTTCCGCCTTGTTAAAATACTCAAACATGAGCAGACGCAATGAGCGGTCGAATTCGAATAAACGATATATATCAGAGAACATCGTTCCTTTTACGAAAAATTCGTGGCAAGAATCTCCCCGCTGGTCAAGAAACAAATCCTTATAGCCGTTAACAACCGGATAGTATCCCTCGCGTTCCAACACTAAACGAGTATTGTTATCGCATTCGAGTCCACGGCTTTCAAGGATAGCAATCTGCTCATCAATAGATTTAAATGGTTTATCCAATTGGACCCCTTAAACGCGAAAACCGCCTTTCGGCGGTTCCCACGGACCAAGCCGGACGTACCGTCGCAAGGCCTCATCACAACGATTACTCTAAGCGAGAACCCGGGGTCCGTCAATCCGGTGCCACCAATCTTCCAAATCAATCCTTGAACCAGACACAAAAATGTGCCAATGGAATGCCTTTATTAAAAGAGGGACACCAAGGAGATGCCGCTAATTGTCAGCATCAGCCCGCTGCTCGCATTGTCTCTTAAACCCGGCAATCACTTTGTCGCAAGTTTCGATAATCCCTGCCGGAACCGTATTGAACTTAACGGGATCAAACTGATATGCCATGAGATTTTCGATGTGGAAGTATTCATTTGCAAATTCAAACACTGTCTCATCGACATGGGCACGATTGCGGACCTGGCTCATTTCACCAGCATTGTTGTCAGCGAGCAATCTAAACGCGCAGATTTTCTCAACGGGCGAAGGCGCTTGATCATAAACGGACAGCAGCTCCGAATTTCCAAGCTGAGCTAATAAGCCCTGATAGCTAAAATCATTTAAACCGATTTCTTCAAGTTGCTCCCTGGCTTCTTGCCACTCTTCGTCAGTAAGCTCTTGCTCATGCAGTGTCGCCACTTCCCGACAATGCATCAAACTTGACAGTACATGCCAGGCAGGCGACTTTCCGTATGCGATTTCGACTGCTCTTCTAGCGAGCGCTAGTCTATAAGGCAAGGATGCGTCGCTCGCAACGATTGCTTTAAAGCGCTGTACAACGCTGTCAAAATCATCGTCCCCAATTGGAACCAAGGATAGATTGCCTTCATCGTTGCGCACATAGAAGCAAGCCGTATCGCACAGAATAGCTTTATGGACTATACCGATCATAATGAGCGTTTCGAAGTCATGCGTTAACAGCAATGTTGTAATCCCGTTGCAGACGCCTTTGGTTTTTGACAACATCCTTTGGAGAATCGCGTATTTCTTATTTTGATCAAAAGAAGAAATCGGATCATCGAGCACAACGATACTCGGCTTCTCACTTTTAACCTGAGCGGAAAACAATGCAATTGCAAGTGAATTACGCTCACCATAGCTCAGATGTGACTTTAGATTCTCGACGTTCATCTCGAGCCCGCGAGGTTTCAGCGAAACGGTGCAGCGAGCTCCGTCGGACGAGGCAATCGATATTTCATAGGGAAATCCTGCGGACTCCAGAAAAGCGTTCATTTCGGCCATAGACGCTTTGATAGATTTCCTCAATGCGCAGCTTTGGCGACTGATGGCAATCTGGATGTCTCTAATCTTTGATGAAAGCTCGTCTAAGACAGCATTGATACTATTGATGCGCTCAACGGCGTATTGCGAATTCATCTTTTCAAGACGCTCGACATGTATTTTTAGACCTTCAAAATAGTCAGCACCTTTTTCTTCATCCTTCAGGGACGAATAATTAAGCTGCTGAATTTTCTCAAGTTTGGCCCTAAGTCCCTCCGCATCCCCTTTGATGCTGTAAAGAAAGGCTTCATTCTCAGGATTGGACTCTTCTTCAAGCTTCCCATGCAAAATCTCATCAGCCTGTACTCGGGCGCTCTCGCTAAGAAGCACATCGGCTTCCCCAAAAGTCTGAATCGTTTTTGTGAAGCTATCAATATACTTTCCGCCGTATGCGGCCTGCATTTCATTGCATATTTCCAGCTCAGACTGCTCGAGAGTCTTACCGCAGTACGGACATGCACCCCGGGAGCTGAATTTATCGCCCTTGCCACGCCACAGCAGCCATTCTTTGGCTTTGTCTCCTTGGATTAGCGGAATGAACGACTCGAACCTTGGGGAAACGTGCTCAACAAGGTTTCCGTTTAATACGATACCTTTCGCAATTGGGCTTGTCTTTGAATAAGTCTGCTTAGAAACCTTCCCGAAGCAGGACAGTAAGTTATTAACCGTAGAGAGCAAGTCGGCCACCTTGCCCTCATCTCGCAACCTTTTGACGGCTTCCGCCAACAATTCGTCTGTTGCTTTGGCCGCCTTACGATATTCGGGAGTATCGACGAAGATCTTATATCCGTTTTCGATTAGCTCCATGTCGCCTTTAAACAGCGTGCTATCGACGTAGTCTTCATTAAACACGAGGATATTTGAATCCGATGGCAAGCCTTCGACAGATGGCAGAGATTCTGAGGCATAGGGCTTCAACACTTCTAACGTCTGTCCGTCTTTGCCCGAATATAGTTGAATCGCTCTTGCCACCGAACTCTTTCCCGAGCCGTTCATTCCATGCAGTACGGTAGTTGCATTGGGTTTTAAGGTAATAGCTGCGCAGTTAATGTTGTTGGAGTAAGCAAGCTTTACGACAATTGGCTCAGACATCTGATCTCCACGGAAGAGGCGTTTATATCTACTTGATTATGCATGCGCTCAATTTACATTGTTTTGCTAGTTCTCCAAGCTTAGTAAAACTTGTCGTTCTGCTTCAGGAAAAGCGAGGGGCTCAATCATTCTCGCTGAGCTAATTCTCCCGAGCGTAGATGATGCAGCTGTTATATCGCCAGCGCAGCTCTGCGCCGTTCCTTCTACTATTTTGTGTCTTAGCTTATTCGGAATAGCCGAAACACCTTCTTTGGTGATGGCAACGCCTGTAACTACTTTGGTTTCATCCGCGCCACGATATGCGGTTTTACTGAGAGATAGAGAGTGCCCATATCGCTTTACGATTTGAAGAACCTTCTTTTTAAATACAGCTGGGTTACTGACTGGCGTTTTGGACGAGAAGGTTAAATCGTCAACGTATAGGGAGAATTTGCATCCATGATTGCAGGCGAGATCATGTAATTCGTCAAACATGTCTTGATAGGCAAAGTAGGCAACAAGCTGCGCGCATGGACTTCCGGTCGGAATTACAGTGGAACCATCCGCTAGCGTAAGGGTTGTTAGATCGCTAAGGATAGCGGATACATCACTGCTGCATTTAAATCTATCTTTGAAGAGTCGATAAACACACTCCCGTGAACATGAGTCATAAAATGCATGCAAATCAGACTGAATAAAATAAACAGAGTGCTCATGGAATTTGCCGTTATCCACATGGCAAACACCTTTGCGTCCAGAGAATACCCAGTTTGGAATCGAAATTCTACTCAGTAAGATCTTGATTCGGCGCTGGACTTGCTTTAATTCATCACAGGGATTATAGATAGTTCGGAATCCCCCGGAGCTTTTTTCAATTTCGCTAACAGTGTAATTAATCCAGTCCTTAGCATGAGAAAGACTGGTGGACTCTATCTGGAGAAGCGCAGCGAGTTTCCGCTTGTTGCTTAGCATATATAGAGGACTCTGATCAATTTCATAGCCTCTATTTGTCATTGCTATAGGCCTCGATTACTTTAGACATCAAGGACGTGATGAACTTTTGGCTTGCGTTGTTCAGCTCTGCGTCCTCATAGTCTTCTGAAAAGCGCATCAGCGTTGAGACTCGAAGACCAAGAAGTTCTGAATAGCGTTCGAGCAGATCCATCGATACTTTTTTCTTCCCGTTTTCGATTTCGGAAAGATAGCTGCTCGAAATGCCGAGCAATTCGCTCATTTCTTTGGCATTGTAGCCATATATGCCCCGTAACCTTTTAAGCGTATTGCCCAGCATGTCCTGATCTCCTTACAGACTAAAAGGAGTAAATAATCAAATACCGGGCGGGTTACCATGGAATACTACCAACCACTCAACAAGCATTTGAGCTTGTGAAGCACTTCCAGCAAAACGCCGAGAAGCTCTAGGAGCTTAATCAGCGCACGGAAGTCAATCCGAGCCTTCTTACGCTTCTCAACCCGAATCTTCACTCGAGGTCGGCAAGCAACATGGTTGTTTCCGGAATCAGATAGATGCTGTGCCATACAGCACACCCCCTTTCTCGCCGCAATCGCAGCGTCCCAAAGAAAGGAGAGGTTCTTCCGGTAACACCCGCCCAGCTTCGTGCGCCCGCGCATCCCAGCGCGGGCGCACCGGGTGAGCGGGGGTTAAGGTAGGCCACCAAAGCGGCCCGCGGCGAGCTTGCGCTCACCCTGGAATGGGAAAAGACCTTCGTGGCCAAGCGCTTATGGTCACGACTACCTTGGTTGGTACTTTAGCACAAATATCAGCTAATAGCGAAATGATTTCACTATTAATGTTATGAAATTGCTGTACCTGAAATTACCATATGAAGAAGTGTGCCATTTTAGTATCTGACCGTTAGCCAAATGTGGGTGTTGGCCAGCAAGGGTTGGCGTAAACCAATATGAGCAAGTTAGGTTGTGCCCGATAGAAGAATCAAGAACGGGCCATTCCGTCCACTCCCCTAGTTACTCTTAATCATATCGCCATCGGAATCCGCTGCTGCACTTCCCAACTTTTCATTCAACACATCTATCGCTTCTTTAATTTCGCCTCGAATCCACTTAGTCCTCAATCGGCTCATTCGTGATTTCGGTTCGACTTCGTCCAACTGGGCGTCAATGTCTTTCAGCCATTCGATGGCTCCGCCCAGGCTTTCGTTATCTGGGTAATTTTTCATGCATAAGTGGAAAAATGACTGGAGCGATTGTTGAGAACCAGCGGTTCCTTCGTAGATTGATTTGACGACGCACTCAGCAGGCAAATCAAAAATCTTTCTTGGATGCTGGGACTTCACGGCTTCCTCAAGATATGAAGAAATCGACACACCTGTATTCGAGTCGATTTTAGATAGTTCGAACCTGGCGAGATTTAAATCCTGGGCGTACTCCTCATTTTCAATGCTAGTTGCGAGAACATCCAATATCTGACCAACTTCTTTGCCATAAAAGCCATTGAACATTGGAATTTCTTGTCGCACTGCTTTTGCGCTGCATTGTGGATCACAGCCGGCAGCACGCTTTAAAGAGTCAAGAAGTTTCTCGAGATTAGTCTCATCCCAGAATCCTAAGTTTTTAAGATCAAGTGAGATCTTAGCAATCTCGGGAAACCATCTATGCGAATACTGACCATCAGACAATAGGCCTTCAAGCTGGTTCGCAAACGATTCAACTTGATCATCTTCCATTGTGCTCATGGTATGCCATTGGTTAACGATGTCTTGGGCTTTGAGGTCTGCTGCAGAATCAGGGTTTTTAGCTAGAACAAACTCCGTGAAAGAGTCCTCAACGATTGTAGGGCTTACGTCTTCTCCTCTTGTTAAGGGGGCCAGAGCCTTAGATATAAGTAAATAGTCTTCGTATTCCAGAACCTTAGAGTCATCGATCATATTCACGGCTATTTTCGACGCGTTGGGCTTCTTGGGAGTTTTTCCTGCTGATGCCTGGACCGCATAACCGATAAATGATGAGAGTGCCCGCGCTCTTCCGCTTGAATCGAATAATGTATCAACAAGAATTGATGTTCCTAAAACACAATTTATTGCCGGAATCGATCTTGCTATAGCCCTCACATTGATGATGGACCCTTTAATTCCATCGAGAATCGCATTCTCAATGTCAAAGTCAATCTGTTGGGGAAATTGTATCTTGGGCTGAATTGCGACCTTATATAGCTCCTGAGAATCTGGCTCGAACGCAATTTGGCGCACAACAGCTTTTTCGACAGAACAGTCTTTCTCGAATGACAATTGCTCATTTCTAACGAGCATCACATGCCAGCCATGGTTTTCGACCATATTGTTGACAAACCCAAGAAAAGACCGATCATCTTGGGCAAAGCTACTGCGCTCACAGTCGTCAAAAACTACGAGGACTTTCTTCATGTCAATTAAAGACAGCAGAAGGTCGGGTTTAATGGACACCTGAATTCCGAGCTCAGCAAGTTTTTTGCTAAGCAATGAGCTGCCAGCCGAAAGTAGATTATTCTTAACAACGTTAAAAGCAGCATCAAAACGATCTGCAGGGTTTTCGCAAAAATGAAATACAGAGGCCAAAACCCTACTTATAATTTCATCATAATCGGAAACACCGAATAGCGAAACGCGGCATGTTTTAATGTCTATTTCATCTAGCGCGGCTTTAAGAACGTGCTCGCAATAATATGTCTTGCCCGAACCCCATTCGCCATATAGAACTAACGCTTGGAGAGTATTGGCATCGCATTCCATGTAGCTCTTAATCGACTTAGTTACTTCTTCCGCTCGCATCGCTGTGAACTCCAATCGTCCAGTTATTTACCTTGTAACACTAAATTGTTAGCGTCGGAATAATTAAGCCAAATATAGTCGGCTGAAATTGTCCAATCCCGGCCGACTCATTTTAGCCAACACGCCCGCATCTATAGCTTTCCTGCCGCTTTCCTAGATACCCTCGGGCTGGACCCCCCTACCTTTACCGCCTGGGGGACGGCCTGCACCGAGTATGTGTCGAGCCCCCTGCCGTGGCAGCTCGGTCCCCGCATCACGAAAACCGACGCATTGTCGAACAGCCTGTTGAAGACGCGCAAAAGCGTGCTTGGGCATGTGCGCTAACACAGGCTTCGCGTTTAGCGACAGACCGGGGCGTCCGGCCTGCTCGTGATCGACGAGTGGCTGCTCGAGAGGCCGGACGAGCTGTTCAGGGGGATGCTGCTGGAGCTTTTCGAGCTGCGCTACGGGAGGGCATCGACCGTCCTGTGCACGCAGTTCAGAAAGAAGGACTGGCACCCGAGGCTCGGCGGCGTGCACGCGGACGCGATCATGGACCGTATCGTCCACAACGCCGTCTGGCTCGAGATGGGCGACGTGAACATGCGGCAGGCAACGGCGGGAAAGGTGCGGTAGTCTGAGACGGGTGCACCGCCGGTGCCCGTGGCGACGCCGGCGGTGCTCATCCGCGATAGCCGCGGTGCTGATTCGCAATATTCAGCGGTGCTCATGCGGGCAAATACTAAACAAGCCAGGCCCATGTATGCGTAATAACAATCGATACGCTAGTTGAAAAATAATATCCCTATTCTAACAACTGTCCCTAGAGACGAATCGCCTAAATCTTCCCCGTATCGGCAAGGCGCCAATACTGCTTGCCCAGAGCCGTCAGTTCGCACGACTTAGATTCCATAGCGGCAAAGTACATATGCTCGGCTCCCACAGGACGGACAAGGCCTATACCTTCCAACTGCTGAAGGATCTTGAACTTCGCCGTATTAACCTTGGTCGCGTAAGGTTTAACAATTTGATGTTCTTCCCAATCGGGACTATTGGTGGGCTCAAAAGACGGATCCAAGGACAGCTGAGCACCGGGCGCATCAAACAAAGACGGCAGCTGCCGCAAGACACTATCCGCAACCTGCGAAACGACTTTTCTTAGCGAAATAAACGAGTTGACATTAGTCCTAAACACAGGCCGCTGATCCCATGGCCCGAGAGCCTTATCAATATACGCGTAGACCCCACCGGGAGTAACATGCCCCATCACGTCTGCTGCACCGCCATTTAGCGCATCCACAAGAAGCGATGTGAATGTCCCGCGCCCGTTAAGCTCCTCCGCGCATTCGTTAGAACAGCATGCGCTCAGAATTGTTAGACCTTCAACGAGCATTGAGGAAGTCCCACCCAGGACGCCAGGAGCCCCCATACATCCAGAATTACAGCTATCGAGAAGAATTACGCGATTCTTGGCCTTAGAGCTATTTGCTATTGCCAGGATTTCATCGAGAGAAAGCCGACCCTCAGGATCGCCCCGTCCCGATAAGATGAAACCACTTTTAGTTGCATCGCATCTTCCACCGTGCCCCGCAAAATACAGCAATGCAATCTCGGGCTCCCCGGAAAAGCAGTCCTCGATCATCTGCTTCAATACGAAAGGAGACTCAACATTTGTCTCAAGATGAATGGAGAAATTGGGAGAGCCATCGCCGTTCTTCTCTAATACTTCCGCCACCGCTTTAGCATCGGCAACACAGCCATAAAGCGGAGTTGATGCATATTCATCAATACCGACAACAAGCGCCTTGCGATCCTGCATTACATCAACTCCAAAACGGTGGCAATAAAAACTCAAATAAAGAAAACAGACAAACCAAGAACAGGCACACCGAAACAGCCACAATCAGCAGAATCATCGATGCCTTTAGGCACTTTCTCATGTACTCGTTCTTGCGATTAAGTGATTCAAAGTGGGACTGCACCGCCCTTGCCTTACCTTCGGCAACTTCCATCGGAGAGGCAAAAGGCGCACCACGTTCAATCTCGCCCGCAACGAAATCATTCAAATCCATCGGTGACGCAAGAACGCTCATCTTGAGTCTGACTTGACTAAGCAACGACAGCAGAAATGAAGCGCCCAAAAGCAGCATAACGACAACATAGCCGCTCGCCAGCAGAAAAAAAGACGCGGCATCCCCGTTGTCGTTGTAGCTATATCTCTCAAATAACAGCGGGGCCACCGTCAATAAAGCGACGGAAATAATGGAAACGCAGCTTAACAAACAGTTAGACAAACGCTCATACGAATCACAGCGACTCAGCTCTGTCTGATAAGACAACTCGGTCATCCATGAAAGATATTCAGCAGAATAGTCAACCGCATCGAAACCCGGAGCCACGCTCTCTTTTTGCTTTCGGCTGCGTTTACCCATTTAATCCTTCTTTTGCGGACGAGGCGAAGGGGATCCAGGGCAGGGAGATCCGGGACAAGGGAACTCTGGCCTCTTTTCGGTATTGCCACGAACTACCCTGATTGGCGGATTAGGGTGACTAGTCGGCTGCTGCTTTTCAGGCAACGGCTTCGAGGAATTCGCGTCTGAATTTCGCTTGTTAAAAAACATCGTTCTCCTAGAGTGCATACTGGCGGACAGCGTCGACAATACCGTCCCTTGTCCAACCAACCATAATGTCAGCATTGGAAGACACTTCATCAGGGACACGCAACTGACCCCATGGCCTAACCCCAATAATCGGCTTGTTGTACCTCAAAGCAGTTTCGATCTCAAAGTCGATCCACTCGCTGTAGGCGACATACATTCCAGAGAGAACAATTACGCAGCTACAGCATGAAATCCGATTTGCGATCCTCTGCTTAAGCTCAGCTCTGCTCTCAGCGTCAATCGGATTCTCGATAGGAACGGAATAGTCCGACCACTTAAAGTAGCCGGCTGAATCAAGCCAGCTCTTTATCGTCCTATAGTCATCGCTGTAATCCCACGAATGACTAATAAGAATGTGATAATCACGAAGACTCATATAACGCTCTCCTCTTTCAAAGCGCGGCCTAATAGTTTGTACGATTAATCGCCATGGCGATCATCGTCAATCAGTTAGTCAGAGTTAAGAAACAACTCCCTTTAAATATTCAAACGCCGTCTGCGACCCGCAGATAAAGCTGCAAGCAAATTTATACTGAAGAGGCTGTCCATTCCACTCCGAAGAGAGCCCTCCCGCCTCTTCCAAGATAAGAGCGGCAGCGGCATAATCCCAAGGCTTCAGCCTTTTTTCGAAATAGCCATTAGACCTTCCGCAGGCTATATAGCAGATTGCCAGCGCAGAAGAACACATGCGACGCAAATCCAGGCAGTCGCAAAATACTTTTTCGGCGATACCGAAAATCTCATGAGCGCCGTCTTTATGCGTTGAACCAGCGCCAAACTCAATAAGGCAATTAGTAAGCTCACGGTCGGATGCTTGAATTTTGTTACCATTCAAAAAAGCCCCTAAGCCCTTTTGAGCAGTAAATAATTCATCGCTATAGGGATTGTAAACAATGCCAAAAACAGGCTTTTCATCACGGACAAGTGCTAACGAGATAGTGCTTGCACGATAATCAAAAACAAGATTTGTAGTACCGTCAACAGGATCAAGAATCCAACGAGTAGGCTTCACCTCGCCAGGGTCTTCCTCCTCGCTCATAAAACCTATTTCAGGCGTTAACTCAGCAAGTGCAGACTTAACATACGAGCTAATCTTTAGATCGACTTGCGTAACAAAGTCAGCGTCTCCCTTCATTGAGGACTGAGACCTCAGATCGTTATCAAAGAAAAGTGGTTTGACAGACTTAACAACATCAATAATCGCTTGATAGTCCATTTTTACCCCTCCGCCGGCAACGTACAAAACAATTCAGGACATTCGCGCTTGAGGAAACGATTCATAAGATCCTCGCTCTCAAAGAAGTAAATCTCGCCAGACTTGCAGGCTATGTTTATATTGTTTCTGCCAACAGCATCTTGAAATGTTCCATCCATAAACGCCTCCGAGCCATCGGAAATTGCAAATTCATGGACGCCACGACGATGTCCCGCAGTCACAGATTTACCGCCAAACGCTCCGTTGTCCCGTCTATATGCCTCATAGACACCACACAGCCTTCCGTCTTGGCAAGAGTATTCGCCTTGCCATTCCGTCTTGCTCCTTCCGTTGCGAGGGATAATATTTCCGCTAGCGTCAAGACTCGCCTTATGGTTGACTCCATCGACATGAACCATCGTAGCCGACTGCTTACTGCAGCTAAAAACTGCGGTCCCGACTCGAATATACGTATCATCATTCGGCGAAAGATGAACTTGACGATAGGTCCGTCCAAACTCAATACCAAAACAGCCCTGTGCGGACAACGCTCGCACCCAACCAGATGCCGAATTTGCGCGCCTATTGCCCTCGATAAAGGTAGACAGCGTCGATCTTAAAGAACTGATATCTGTAACTTGGCAAATGGTGTTTCCATTAAAGCGATCCAAGAAACCAAGCTGGTTCTTTTCCGAAGTCTTCAAAGTCTCCTTTTCGGAAGAAGACAACGACGAGATGCGTTTTAGCTCTGGCAGCTCAATAATAATGATCTTAGTGTTGTTGCTTCGAGCGTGTTCCAGTGCGTACACAAGCTCATATTCAGTCCAACTACCGGTAAATTCGCCAATCTTATTCTTGGGACCGTATTCACTACCCATAAGAAGGATAAAGAAATCAGAGTCGTCTATAAGCCGCTCGATATCATTTATCCCATCCTTTGATTGGATTACGAAAGGCTCTGTTAGACCAGGATTGACATTCCGCCCCATCATCTTCTTGCGATTGC
>CATXMO010000018.1:0-51038 GCA_958372075.1 uncultured Collinsella sp.
CAGCCGATATCGGAGACGTGGGCCGAGTACGAGAGCGAGACGGGCGCGGCCTCCTCGGCCCGGGCGGGCTCCGCCTGGCCCCCGCCGGCCTGTGGGGCCTCGGGCTGGGCGGCGGGCTCGCCGTAAGCCGCGGGCCCGCACAGGGCCAGGGCGGCCGCGAGCGCGAGCGCGACGACGGCCCCGGAAACTCGTTTCATGGAGCGCTTCATGGAAAATCCCCCTAATCTAGCAACGGTTTAGAGTCTACTAGATTGGGGGGACGCGAGCCAAGCCATGGTGCGCCGAACGGTTAGCCACAAGGTCACCTTCGGCGCCAATGGCCTCATTCGTATAACCATTGAGTTCCAGACGACCGGCATCGATCCACACCCAGCCAACGCCCGAAACGCCTGGCTCGCAGCACGCAACGTTGCCTATAAGCATGCTCTCCGTGTCCGCGGTAAAAGAAAGCCCGCCTAGCAAAACGCACGGACAGGCCATAGCAACAGGCAATTCGGCGCAAATCGTTTGAGCAGGCGGCGCGCGGAAGGAGCGTATAGGGCGGTTTTCTGTTGGCTGTCAGCCGCGATATCCTCATGGAAACCTAATTGTCGCCGGAATCAAAGTCCCAGGCGCGGGCTCGATATCCTCTCGGATATCTAATCGTCTTGGACTTTTACCTGCCCAAACACAGTACAGCTTTTACGTGCTGTCACACGGAGCAAGGCTCAAAAAGTGTTATCTACAACTCAAGCCTCTAAAGCAGGCTACGCACGGGCCTGAAGGAAATTGAGGTCTAAATAGGACCCTTATCAGTCTTGCTGCGCATCAGGTTCACAAAACTGACAGCAGATTTGCTGGCCTTATATAGCTGATCATCAGATTTCTGAAGGTCATTCTCGCTTAATGAATCAAATTCAAGAACTTCTTGCCCGGCGTATATCAGCCAGCCGTTCTGCGCGAGAGATTCTTTCTCGACATCATTGAGATGTATGTCACCACGTAAATCTAAGGAGCAAAGCGCCTGCAAATCAGTAGAAGGAGTATTTGCAACCAAACCAGCAAGCCTCAAATACTCGTTGTATCCTATGCTTTCCTCAATGAAGGCCGAGAACAGCTTACTTAGATAATCCACCTTTCGTCTGTCTTCAACTTTATTGATCAAATTCAAGGTAGTTTCAAAATTCTCGATCAACTTCTTCTCGTTCTTAGCAAAGAACGAACGACGCTGTTCGTCATCGACGGAATCCAGTCCGACAAGGAAGCGTTCAACCTTATTAAAAAAGAGCTGATCAGGGATTGAAGCCACCGCTTTGACGGCCTTAAAGAATGAAATGCCGTCCAACGTTTCATCAAACACGATGCTTACTGCATCCATCGGCAGCCCCAATGAATCTCCGATACTTTTACAGTTTTCCAAAATAGTCACGATATTTGAAACAATAGATTCCATATCATAATGCGCTCGACTCAACTCATCCATACGCCACTCCCATAAGTCCACAACTTTATATCATTAGAATTCACTAAAGATATGGTTTATTAAAAACCATCCATCAGGGAGAGCCACCAGCTTTGAGGCGCTACAACCCTATGAATTAAATTCAAACAGATATAACACCACCAAAAACCAATAACGAGGCTAAACCTTCCACCGCCCTCGCGGCTCTTGAGCGTACTATGCCGGATCTTGGGATTGTTTCGCGCCGAAGCGAGAAGTACTCGCTCTCGGAGGATAGGTTTGCCCCAAGCCACGGATCGCCCGTCAAGAAGAACTCCGGCCAGCGGGAAGAGATGCCGGGCGGCAGGCGGAGCATGGCCACCGGACCTATCGAAACACATCTCCACCGTTCCTTCAACTGGGAAAATGCCGCCCCCGGGAGCCCGAATGGGACCTCGGGGGCGTTCGGCTAGCTGCGGGAACGGACTATTCGCTTAATGTGTTCGGCTGAGTTCGGAAATCAATCTCTTGAAGATAAGCAGTGGATTAAAGTATTCAACAAGAAATCCCGCATTACATTCAGCCCACAGCAAAAGACAGATCGCTAATACTCCGCTACGCCTTCGAACTCATATAAAAACCTCATATGATCGACGTCGAATCTAAGTGATAGCATATCTATAGATTTGCGCACATCAGAACACAGGCAAACGAATTTAAAAAACGATTCAGTTAATTCGCTTTCAAACTCTTTGTCGCAAATACGTTTTCCAAGCTCAATAGCTTGGCTCAATTTAGTAGCCACAAGGTGGTTAGAAATAAAACCAAGCATGTTATTAGCCTTCTTAAGGCTATCAAGAGCAGGCAAAACATATTGTATTGCGAAATCTAATGTGATGGTATCCTCCTCAATAAAATTTGGAAGTTGATACGCTAAATCACATGTATCTATATAATATTTAAGCCATGACTCTTTCATTTTTGGAAACCGAGAGATATGGATTAACCGACTTTCAGCAGAGGTATCGCCCAATCTATTGGAAGCTGGAATCAAAATAGTATTTGACCCTTGCTTTCGCCAAGACGAATTATCAAAATTCAAACGAACACGAATATACTCTTGCAACCAAACAAAATAGCACGCTCCATCATCCGCCAAAGAGCACCTGATTAAAAGAAAGGGTATTGCAAACATTTCAGCGTATAAAAGCGTCTTCGTATCAATGGAAAATGGAATTTCAGGTTTATCTTCGAGAGGTTTATCTGTTCCCTTCACCTGAATTGCCATTAATTCACCAGTAGCGAATCCGTTTTCAAAGCGCTCAAAAATTTTATCGATTCCAAAATCACGTTCTGTTAAGTCTCGAACAACCCAGCTTTCAGAAGGCATAAGGGAGGTGACGAAAGAGCATGCCGCTGTTTCAATTATGTGGCTACTTGGACGTTTCGGAGGATATGCCATATGAATCATCTCCATCAGTCTTAACGCAAAGGCACCTAATAACGACAAAATAAAGATAATAGCCAACATAATTAGACTGCGTGTCAGTTGATATCAAATAAGCGGTTAAGGACACAATAACCCATAAAACAAGAAGCACTCGCTGTGTCCAGGGGCATGGATCATCTCCTTCATCCTTCCTGCTCGAGCACGCCAGAGTAACCACGCGGTAAAACCATTGGCCAAGAGCAGCGCCCCCAATCCCCGGGGAGCGACCCGCTTGATTAAACTGCTCAGTATTACGTGCTCACGGGCTCACCAAGAACCAAGTAATAATCCCAATTTGATAAGAAAATCTTAGATAAACAACTCCCATTAACGTAAATTACATCAAATTATCTTTCGAAATGTCCCAGTAGATATAGCAATCGCCAACTCAGGAGTCCACTAGTACACGATTCAGCTGACAAACAAATGACTATACGGCACTATTAACGGATAACTATCACTGTTCATCTACAGGAATATCCAGTTTATTCGCCGCGAAAATGCAACGCTCTCTATCCTCTTGAGTCATCCTGCTCCCAAGAATAACTCGCAACGGCTTGCATGGGCGTTGTACATAATTCATCTCAAGCTCATCTGGCTCTGGTACAAGACAGCCACGAAATTCGTTCTCCCACTCAAACGCACTGCCCTTTCTGTAAATTGCCCGCAGATCACTAAGCATGTCGTCGCTGCCCACATTAAGACCAAGCATCCTAGCAGCAGTCCAAGCAATTTGGGGGTCGCAATTAAATGGTTTGTCATCATATAAAATTGGCAATATCTCAGTACGCATTCCGTTAGCAATATTGCAATTGCAAATAGCTTCTCTGTCGTAAGCAAGAACGAAACCCGCTTGGTTTTCGGAATAAACATTCCACATATTTGAATCGCTAGGATTGTCTGTTAGGCACAAAATGCGGCAACAATTTCGGCAGTTATTCTGATGGACTGGAGCAATAAATCCTCCAACAAATAAACGCAAGTTTTTAACAGCCGAGCGAAAAAGGCTAACTCTCCCCTCATCGGATAGCATCTCGAACTCATCAATTCTTGCTCGATTTAAAGGAACCCCCAGAGCCCCTAAAACAAACGCAAGTCGTCTAAAATCAATTTGATTAATTATCTCTAACGCTTGTTCATCATCATTGAGATAACTTACGATTTCATCTATACCATTCCAGTTATAGATCGGCACCGAGTCGCGCTGATCGCTGAAAACCCTTGGATGAGAAAATGTAACAGTTGCGTTTTCTAGGTCGGCAAAAGCGTATTCAGTTGGAGGACGATAGCGGTAAAGCATTCGTGGGACGAGAAAAGTCGATAGAGCTTCCAGCTCCTTCCCTGCGGAAACAATGGAAACGCCATCGTTTTGCTTGGCAACGAGATTAGCCAGCGTCTCCCGATATGTTTCTTTCTGCGTCAAGCTTAGCACCATGCAATATCGCTTCCCAATCTAGCTAAATTAGATGCAGTTGATTTTATCCAGTGCAAAAAACTGAATGCGCACACGAAGCAGAAGTCATGTCTATAAACTACCAAAAAATGATTCCGATTGGAACGTACCGGAAATCATAAAAGCTGCCAACAATATCTTTAATAGTCTGAGATGACCAGAGATGAAAACATATAGCTATCAAGCAATCTTATCCTCCAATAAAGACGCCAGCTATGACATCGAATTCCCCTCTCTGTCAGGTGATTTATCAATGACGGAGCGCCGCAGAGACTGCAGAAGCAGTCGAGTATGCAGAAAAGATTTATATGTGCGTGTCAATTAAAAAAGTCTCAGTTAAAGAAAGTTAATCCAACGATATTGCCGCCCCTTCCAGTAACCCCAGTACAGCCGCAAGGTGCCCCTAGGTCATCTCGCACATTCTAGTGGGTTCCGTCCGAAACTGAACCTCGAACGCGTCGCACCTATGACTGTCGGCGTGCCTTGTCAGCCCGGTCAACGAGAACCATATGAGGAAGCGGTCAAGCATGCGCGAGCTCACCGCGCAGAACGGATTCCGATTCAGGCACACTCGCCTACACGGACTCCCCGCCCGAGCCAACAACGGCATCGACCGGATAAACTACAAGGTCAGGCAAAGGGTGAGGTTCGTCAGCACCTTCATCGATGGAAACTCGGTCCCATGCTCGTCACAGCAAGGTTCGTGCGCACCGTTGAGCACGAGCGGATAAAGAGGAGGTATCTGGAAATGACAAAGTCGGAAGAGATCGACGAACTGAAGACAAGAATAAGGGCTAGGGCATCGGACAGAGCGAGACTGGCTCAATCAATTATCGAAAGAATCTTGGCGGCACCTACAACCACTCGGAGAATTTAAGCATTTAAAAAATCACATTAATTTGAGCAAATGCAGTCATCAGGTCAGAAAAGTAACGCAGTAGCAATGCAAGCGCTGAATATGCAAGGAGCGAATCAAAATTGAAAGATAAAAACACCACAATCCCCTTTGGAGCCGATGAAATTATGTACTCATTCCTCAAATCAAACGGTGCTCCCTTAACAGATAGCGAATTGAAAAGGATAAAACATACTGAATCACTGAAGGATTTAATGGCCCTTGGCTATATTCGACATGAGCACTCAAACGTTTTCCTGACATTGCAAGGCAGAATGGCTCTTCGACAATTTGACGAAGAACATAAGAGTGAATCTAACAAAGAATCCGCAAACGTTTTCAGTATTATCATTAGTGTGCTGGCAATTTTAGTATCTATGCTAAACACAGTTGCGGGATTAGTTAAAAACGACGCAACCGTCAATTATGCCTCAATCAATTTATTCACTAATATGCTTAGCGCACTTGAAGTACTGCTAATCGGATTTTTTGTCTCTAAAAATATATTGCCCTCGGTAAAGTACTTTAGATTCCACCCTGTAGCTCGAGTCTTATTTGGAACGATGGCAGCGGTACTATTATATTTTATTGTTCAACGCTTTGGATAGCAGATGGTACCCCATCCACCCTAAGCTGCGAAAGGCTTTCACGGACCTCAGCACATGGTACATCGCTTTTAGTGGTCGGGTCCAACCTCTCGTGGACCCTGTTGACCCGCAAAAGGCGAACGTACCAGTCGAGGTAGGCCTGCAGTTTCTTAGGAAACATACTCGTGAGGCACCATGGGAAGTGTCTTTGCCACGAGCAGAGAGCTGCTGCCCGAGGGCGGCGGCGATCCTCGAGGAGGCCGAGCCGGACGCGCTGGCCTACCTCGACTTCCCGCCAACCCACTGGAAGCGCCTGCGCACCAACAATGTCCAGGAGCGGACCAACCGAGAGATAAAGCGCAGGTCGCGCGTCGTGCAGGTGTTCCCGTCAACGGGCTCGCTGGTGCGGCTCGCGGGCGCGGTCATGTGCGAGCAGGACGAGATATGGCAGGAGTCCAGATACTTCTCGGAGGCAAAGATGAGGGAGCTCTACGACGAGGGCCGCACGCGTGGAATCGACGGGACGGTCGACTGGGAGCGGCTGGAGGCGGAGGCCAGGAAGATGATCGAATCCGGCCTCGAGCTTGCGGACAGGATCGAGGCGGCATAGGATATCAACCGTGTTCCAGGTTCCCGGACGCCGGGCCGACTCGTTTCGGATCGGGCGCTGCACCAACTTTCTCGACACTACCCTCGAAAAGATTGACTACGAAGGTCACCTGTCTCAAATTGACGGCGAAGATCATCTGACATTAGCGGCGCACCTTCTCAGAAGATCATGCCAAGCGTTTGCGTTAAAAACCAAAGAGATTCTCGGATACAAGGCATTAATTAACAAAGGATACAACGGAAAGGGTCACTATGTATTTTGCCAAGCTGACTTGGAAGGTAGAATTGCGTTAATTGATGCCCGAGGAGTAACGACAAGTTACGATAAATTCATACCCAAGCGCCCACCCGGAACTTTGTTTGATGACAATCCCTCCGGGCGGGCGTTCGTACGTGCGCCGAAACGCCCGGGATATGGCGCACGGCACGCTAGCCAAGGATGGCGGGGTCGAGAGTGAGGCGCACGGGGCAAACGTCAACGACCCAGTCCGCCTGGAGCGGATGGAGATAGTGAACGACCTGTGCTCGAGGCTGAAGCGCTGCCTTTGGCGCTACTCGGGAATGTCGCCGCGGAACACCCAGGCGCATCCCGACTGGCGCGTTGGCCTCTTCCGGGTCCAACAGGCGTGCGGTAGATGGGACCCGACCGCAAGGGTCGTACGCCATATCCCGATGGCCGACGCGACCTACCACAGCTTGGGGCAGGTGCTACATCACCCGTTATCTAAACTGCACAATCTGATCCTAAATGTCCTCTCTTGATTCCATTGCGCCTCGCCAAGCCGGTAGGAGCGTTCTAGAAAATTCACTTTCTGTTAGCGTCAAGACGTCCTTCACGCAAAATCCTTTTAATTTGTCCGAAAGCCCAAAGCGTGCCTTTTTCCTAATCGAGTCGGAAATCAGCTTTGACGCCGACTGATTCGTCGGCTCATTCTTGTTTCCGTTGTACACCAAAACAAAAACGCAGTGCTCGCGAAACCAACTTGTTCTCTTTCCCCATAAATCCGAACAGATCAAAACGCTGTCCTTGCATTTCTCAACGAGAGCGTCCCTCTGGCCAAGATTGATGCCGAGCTCTTCATCAAGCTTTGAATTAAGCCTCTTTCCCAGCCCCTTCGTCAGACTACCGTTTTTGAATTCAATTAGATATAACGTTTCCCGGTCACAATATAGTGCATCAGCAGAGCGCGGAAGATCCATTCGCCTATTAACTCTTTTGCAGTAGCTCTCGGTAACGGAGTCAAAATTAACAATAGAGAAGTCGTCATCAACTAGGGAAGACTCCCCATCTTTAGATGTTTTGGATACTGAGGACATGCAGTCCTTTAGAATACAGGTTCTGCAACGGACACACTCATCACCGTCATCATGCACCTCGGGAGTCTTCGGATGCGGGCAGGAAATGCACAAGTCGCTACTCAAGACCGCACTCCTCCCTCTCAAGAATATCAAAAGGAGCTGCTAACTTCTCATAGGCCACTTCCGTTGAGCGGGTTATGTCGGTCAAACGAGAGCGTCCATCGGCGCAGGTTTCCGCAAGATAGTATGAGCACAATCCATCAATTCCGTACTTTTTAGAATACACTTCGATCGCATTCAAGAAATATGGACTATGGGTACTCATCAAGACATGCATTCCGAGCTCCTTCTGGAGCAGCACGATTATCTCGGCAAAGGCAAGCTGCCATGCGGGATGAAGATGAATCTCAGGCTCATCGAGGATAATGGTTCCTCCGGCTTCAAGCGCCCCAGACTTCAAGAGCACCTTCATGATAGCGAACGTCTTCAAGCCGGCAGAAAGGTTGCCTGGCTCTAGCCCTCGAACAAAACCCCCTTCAAGATATATAAGGTGATCGCGACTGCCGCTCTTCTCGAAATGACCCGGACATAAGGAGACGACTTTCTCCATAAGGACGTTCAGGTGCCGTTCCATTGCAATTTCGTCGAATAGCGAGGACTCTTTGTCATCGTTGCGGATGGTAGACCTAATCAGGTCTTGGCGAAGCTCCTCCTGATGCCCAAGTAGAGTTCTGGAACGAAAAGCGGAGCCGTAGGGGCCCGCGAGCGAGTCAATCAGGAACGGATCGTCTAGATAATGCGCCCTGAATCGCAAGGTTCTTCTGTCGCACACCTCCGTTACCTCATCACCTGCGATTGAGAAAAGCGTAGAAGAGCCCTTTATCTGGAGCTCGACTCTTCCGGATTCATCGTCGAAAACAGAATTTATCTGGCCGTTGAACTCGCTTCGGAATCTGTTTGTCGCAATTGCACGGAACGCTTCGTCATCGGAAATATCCATGATCTCGATAATTTGATCTGCGACTCCTGCCACACCATTCGTGAAATCGGATTCAATTTCACGAGAGATTTCCTTCCCGTAATAGTCCTTTATCTCATCAATTAGTTCATCTCTCGTGTACTTACCCGAAAAAACCCTATCGATAAAATCGGATATTCTTCCAGCACTTCGCCTGTGGCGAGGCGTGGAACCGAAAGGACCGCCTATATAAGCCTTTCTGAGAGCACGCTCAACGCTATAGCGCCTCATGCGATCGATTTTATTTTCAGAATCGGACATACTGTTGAACGCCGCATAGAGAGCTTTCCCGACCGTGCTTTTTCCCGTTCCGTTCTCTCCTGCGACTACGGCAATACCATCAATTTCAACATCAGCCTCAGCAACTCTACCGATGTTTTTCACATTGATTTTCATTGCATGTCACCAGCTCTCAACTTGATATATACAGTGCTTAGATTATCGCACAGAGAAATTGGCTTCTAAGGGACGCCCCTAATGAGGAGTGCACAAAAGATGCCATTTAATTATGCAAAGAAAGGTAGGGCACTTCTAAAACCTGCGGCTACCAAAAACTGCCTTGACGCTAGGATTTTCAATGTTAATCAAACTGTTCCCAATTGCACAAACAAGATCATCTATCTCATCCTTTGAGAAGCAGTCAATAGCTTCCATTTGCTTCAGCTGCTCATAAATGCTGTCAAGAAATTCCTTCTTCGTTAGGCTTTTGTCGAAATACAGATCTTTATTCTCTTCTCGTACTACTGGATTTTCAGAGTTTCTAATAAAATAGAAACAGTTACGAATATTGTTCCCGTGAAGAAACACGTCGATAAAATCGGCGTCTGACATGTTATTTAATGGCCCTGGATCACGCACGTAGAGAAACGACACCGCCTCTCCAGCAACAAATCTATCATAGGATTCACAATATTCACCGCGAAAAAAACCGGGCCGCATGGTCAAGTTATGAATGCACGGCTTTATTTTGTTAATAAGCTCTTTTCTGAAATCATCAGATGAATTATTCATGGGCCCCCTCTCAGTCCTTCTCCTATTAACGCTTTTATTAGCATCAGCAACCAGCGCTATTAAACAAGTACATAAATAAGACCGCAGAAGCCATTGCTAGAAACACGCTCGCCAATGAACCCAGCAAATAAACCTCAGCGAAATCCTTGTCACTTTCCAGCTGTTTAAAGCGCGCGATACTTTTTGCAGTAAAAATAAATGCAATAGCCGAATATTGGTTCAGCAGAGAAAGCGCCGCGACAATCAGTCTTTCAAATATTCCAATCCACTTGCCTGAATGTGCATTTGATGTGCACGCCGACTGCTCCGTACCAGGGTTTCGGAGAAATTGGAGGACCTTGGCAATAGCGATGCTGCAGGGGCGTCCGCAAAAGCACAATGTCGAAACCCAAGAGAGCTCAGCTCCACGGTTGCCCAAGAGATTCGAAGCAATTGGCCGCATGACCCAGAGGTGACAACATAGAACGCTCAACATAAACAAAAGTACAATATGCAGCATCTGATCGATCAAAAAACTACCAACCGGTGAGAGATCAAGCCCTGCAATCTTTCTTCTCAGGCTGCCATCGATAAACCAGTGTGAAAGAGCAAATACTGCAAAGGACGCAGCCGTGGCGGCTACACTCGCCTCAAACAGAAGAGCTACTGTTGCTGCGGCGCCGGCCGCGTAAATTAAACAGTGCAGACCAAGGGCAATTCTATTGCTATCCTTCTTATCTGCCATCTTATTCGTCTGAAAATAAAAATCGAACAGCATGTGGAATAGAAGGAAACACCCGAACACCCTCATGACGGCTCCATTTCATTAAGGAAATGAACGGCGAAAGCAGCCAGCTCTCTTTCTCTTACAACGTTCGCGAGCCTAAGGCTTTTCTCGAGCCCCTGCCTCGTCTTCCCCATCGCAACACCCATTTGTCCCGCAAGCCCTACATGACTAGCCCTGATGCTATCTACGTTGAGGTTGAGAGAGCTGCCCAACGCCACTGGCGCGCAATCGCTCGGATTGCTTTTAGCGCCGTACTTTTTGCCTATACGCGCCTCGATTAGCTCAGCATACCTTTTGCTCAAAGTCGCGTCTCTGTCATCATGCAGCATAAGCGGTCGCAGTAATTCAACAACCTCACAGTAATTACGCTGCGACTCGTTTCTGCGATCAATTATTTCTAGACAACCCGCCGCGCACAGTTCCTTCTCGCGCGAAACGCCCGAAACATCAATGATCTTTAAATCGCTGTACTTATCCTTTTCAGACTCAGCAATTGCTCTACGCGCACAATGGTATGCTGACCCGTCTTGTTCCGTCGACAATGCGGACTGCATCCGAGTTTTCCATTCTCCCACTCCAATACCGCCCCTAAGATCAACCGTCTGGACGAGTATCTTAATAAATCTGTATGCCAAGAATGCGCCAGCCGTACTACGAAATAGACCCTGCAATTCATCGCCCGCACTAAACATAAGCGGCATTTCGAGCTCAGTTTTAAACAGCTCGTTTGTGCAGTCCATAGCGTTCGCAAGATCTTCCTGCGCGCTTTGCCTCCTACTGTCCGAAAGACATCTCGAATGTCTCATATCAACCATGAGGGCCGAATATCTATTGTTCATCAGGCTTCCTTTCCTCATGGCGATTATAGCAACTATTTTAGTTGCTTTCGCTCATTTGCAACGGTTTTAGTTTCTTCATGGCGGATGCAACTGAAATCGTTGCGTTGTAATAGGCTATAATTCTTCCAAATCGCCTAGAGAAAGTGTTTAAATGCTGACCGTAATCGTGCCTACTTACAATGCCGAGCCGTATCTTTCTCAGGCTATAGGCAGCTTATTAAACGAAAAGAATATCGAACTGGAAATCCTCGCCATTAACGACGGATCCACCGACAACTCGCTCGCTATTATGCAAGGTTTCGCTGCGCGCGACTCACGCGTTCGAGTGATTGATAAGGCAAACCAGGGTTACGGCGCAACCTGCAATCTGGGCATTCGCGAGGCAAAGGGCGACTGGATTGCCATCCTCGAGCCCGATGACTGGATCGAGCCCGGAATGTACTCCGACATGTTTGCCTTTGCCAAGCGCGAATTTGGCGATCCGAACAAGCTCGATATTATTGAGACCCCGTATTGGATCATTCGCAAGCCCGATACCCCCCAAGAGGTCAAACTACATTGCGCATATCGCAGTCGCATTAAACCGCCTCGGCAACCGTTCACCATTCACGACGCTCCACACCTGCTGGCCCACCATCCGTCCATTTGGACGGCAATCTATCGTCGCGACTTCCTGATGCAAAACAATATCTGGTTTAAGGAAATCCCCGGTGCGGGCTGGGCCGACAATCCATTCCTCGTCGAAACGCTCTGCCAGGCAAAGGCCATCGCTTACTGGCCCAAGCCGTATTATTGCTACCGCGAGGAAACACCCGAAAAGGCGGCCGCCCTGGCAAAGCGTGACCCCTTGATGCCGTTTAATCGCTGGAACGACATGGTCGATATTCTTGAGAGGCTCAACGTCACCGACCCCGCCGTCTGGACACCGCAAATCACACGCGGCTTCACCTATATGGGCATCATGATTGAGCACACAGGAATTGACGGTCACCCCGAAATTGAGCGGGCCATCCACAAGATGTTCGAACGCATGCCGCAAGAGCTGGTATTTGCCAATCCTCGCGTTACCCCTGCGGCCAAAAGGCTCTATGCCGAGTATATGGGCATTGCCAATCCTAAAATCAGCTACTGCGCATACGCCAAGGACCTCGTGGGAGAGGGCTTGTATAACGTATGGAACAAGGGGCCCAAGCAAACTCTAAAAATGATCACATCGCACTTTGGTTCGTACAACGCACGCGCTGGAAAATAGTCTGATGGGCAGCAAAGCAAGCAGAAATACCTCCATCGAGGCGCTGCGCTTGGCCGCGGTCGCCGGGATTGCGATATTCCACACGTTTCAATGGACCTTCCAAGCCGTCTGCACCGGCGTGCCGGAATATGCGCCGCTCGCTGTCTTCCCTTACTCCGGCGCGCTCGGCTTTATCAACCTGCTGGGCTGCTGGGCCAACGAGGTCTTTTTTATGATCTCGGGATACTTCCTTATTCCCTCGGCGGTACACGCCCCTCCAAAACGGGTCATCCGCGCGGGGCCTCGTTTATAAATCGTTTACACGGTTAAAGAAAATCGTCTTACCCACGCTCTTTTATTGCACCGCGTGCCTGTTTGTTTCAATGTACGTCTATCCCCTACCCGAAATCTCGCTGCACGAGATTGGCTGGCTTACGCTGGGCATCGAGTTTATCTGGGTCTACGCGGCATCTGTATTACTCGTCCCGGTTATTGCGTTGTTACGACAGCAAATCGGCAGCATAAGGGCCCCGTTTGTCGTAGCACTCCTCGTGCTCACAACATTTGGAATCAACTGCTACATCGCGGCGACGGCAAACAAAGCGGCCGGCATCGTTTTGTGGCGCAAGCTCATGAGCGCCGTTACTTACCTGGTCGCGTTTATTGCAGCCGGAGAAATGCGCTTTGTCCTCGAATGCCACGGCAACGCATCCGGCGCTCAAAAATCCAAGATCGCACTCATCGGACTCGTTGCCGTCACCATCGCGCTCGAGCTTCTGCTATCGGCAAACAGCCAATACGACGCGCTCTGGAAGCTCTCCTACAAGTCCACTTCCGTCATATCCTTTATCTTGGCCGCCGCATCCGTTGCCGCCGCAGCGCTCCATCAGCCGCGCCGCGAAGTCTCAGCTGCAGACAAGACAATCATGTCCCTCGCCGCAGGAACGCTCGCTTTCTACGCCGTACAGTCGTTTACCTGCAATGTCTGGCGACCCATCTTTGACAAAGCAATCTACACCATGGCGACAGGCATCCAAACGGGAGAGCCTCATCCAGCCGGCGCCATTTTGCTCGGAATCCTTATGAGCCTTTGCCTCGCGCTTGCCCTGCTCCTCATGGATATCGTACGCAGAGCCGTAGTCGAGGCCATCAAGGCCCATATGAACAGCTAGACGTCCTTCTGACCCTGCAGGCCACGAAGCGCGCTAACACCCGAAGCAAATAACATCGCAAAGATAATCGCCCAGTTCTTGCAGCCAAATACCGGAATATGGACGATCGCATGGTCATGCATAACAACGAAATAACCCAGAACAACAGCCAGAGGCAATACCATGAGCAGCGACTGGATCAACGCCTTGCAGCGACGACCGTCTTGCGCTCCGCCCCGTACCGAGCAAACGAGAACGGCAATCCAAACCGCCAATACGACAGCAAACGAAACAAGACAAACGACGTTCGAGATCATCGCATAACCAGCTGTTGAGCAGATGGCGAACAGCTGCGGGCTCATGCAATAAAACTCCTTCAAAATCTGAGGCCAGTCAGCTTGGGGCAACAGTGACGACGCCCCGTGCGCAGACCAAAGGCGCATCTCGCCCAGAACGTTCGAAAAGACCTCGTCCCAGCCCAGCACAAATGCCGCGACAACCCATTTCATCGCCCAGGTAAACACAAACGAAAGCCCAAACCCAAAGAGCGCCTGCAGCATCGTGACGACGCAGCGCTTGGGGCGCTCACCCTCGGGGAGCGCAATGAAGGCGAAAAAGCAATGCAGGGCGACAACTGCGGCAGGAATCGTAAGGAAGTCCAAAAACGAAAATGCCGCGCCGGTCGCTATGGACCACAGGACAAGGCGGCTCGTGAACGCACGCTCACTCGATGCAGAACTCAAACGAAGGCTCATGCAAGACATCATGATGAGCGCCACAAAGAACGAGATGCACAGCAGTAGATCACCGATATAATTGAAAAACAGATTGGTCGAGAACAACAGGATTGCAAGGAAACCCAACGTCACTGACATTGAAAACCGCTTCCGCAAGGCAACGTAAGCGCAAGCGGAGCCGGCAATCGCCAGGGCAGCCGCGGGCACCATGACAACATCGATACCGCCAATAAACAGGCAGACATTCGTAAGTAGCTGCCATCCATGCCAATACCGGTAGTACTGCTGATGCGTAATCTCGCCGGCTTTCGTAACGTCATCAATCTCGGCAACAGCCATCGTCTTAAACGGAGAACCTTGGTCCTTTTGCCGTGCGACTTCAATGATAAAGCGATTGTTATCAAAGCAAACAGGGCCAGCTGCAACACGGTGGTCGTAGACATACATGTCAGACAACAGGGCCGAGGACTCCGAACCCTGCGCATGCGACTCGATAACGGGCCTCGGCAGGCAATTCGCCGCGGTATTGCTCAGGACAAATGCGACCTGAAGAACCAAAAACAGAAACATGACCTTGAAGGGAAGGCTATCTGCAAAGGAGGTTAAACGAGTTTTATTCACAGGGCATCCAAACACAAAGATCGCGTCCACAGGAATCGGCACCTATGTAATACCACAATATGCGCGTGCAACCTCGCCACGCCCGCACGTCGACAAGGCTTGTAGCAAACGTTCTTGGTGATTAGCGGAACATTACCCGCGGGCGCCCGCCTACGCTTACAATAGTCGTGTCCCATGGGACACATTGTTTATTCCGCAGGGCCGATACGCTGCCCACGCGAAAGGATATTCTCGTTCATGCCTTCAACCCTTCCCGCTCCCATCGATAAGCTCGCCATCGTCGTCGTTACATACAAGCGCCAGGAGCTCTTGGCCAACCTGTTCGACTCTATGACCGAGCTCACGGCAACGCCCTGGCGCATCGTGATTGTCGATAATGAGAATTCGCGCGAGACCGAGGCCATGTGCACCGCATTCAACGAGCGCCTGGCCAACCTGTGGGGCATCGACACCGAGCAGCCCGACGCGCAGGGCGGCACCGACCGTGTCATCTACGCCCCGCAGCTCGAAAACGGCGGCGGTGCGGGCGGCTTCTCCGCCGGCACTAAATGCGCATACGGCCTGGGCGCCCAGTGGTTCTGGGTCATGGACGACGACGTGCTCGTCATCCCCGAAGGCATCGAGCGTCTTGCCAAGTGGACCGACCGCTACGACGTTATCCAGGGATCGCGCCTGGACTTTGACGGCGGCGCCTTCTTTTGGCAGTACCAGCTCATCCTTTCGCTCGGCATCCCTAACCCCATCGCCAAGTGGGATCTGGGTCCCGAGGGCTACCGCACCATGAACCAACTGTGCTTTGAGGGCGGCATGTTCTCGCGCCGTGTGGTCGACAAGATTGGCCTGCCCGACGCGCGCTTCTTTATCTACGGCGACGATGCCTGCTACGGCTACGTAGCCAGCCAGCACTTCCCTGCCGCCGTGGTCGCCGACGTGGTGCTCAAGCGCGCCCGCGCCGTCTCTAACTGGGATATCGCCGGCAAACGACAGCTCAACTCCACGAGCGACACCAACCGCTACTACATCATGCGCAACCGAGGCTTCCTCGCTCGCTATATGCAGATCTACGGTGACTACCACCCCATGCTGTTCCGCCTGGGCAATGCCGCGACCTTCTGCAAGGAATTCATTCGTCTGGCAGCAGTCGACAAATGCTTTAAGACCGGCATTCCGGCGCTGCGCCGTGGCATGAAGGACGCCCGCAAGATCGTAAAGGATCCCAACTGGAAGCCCATGCCGCCCCTGAAGGACGCCGAGTAGTAAAGGGCTTTCGTCCGCCGCTACAGTCGTTGACACACCACGGACACACGCTGCCCGTCAAATCCAAACCCCCAGCGCATGCGACCCACGCCGGGTCGCGGCACACGGATTTCGTCGATGCCGTCGCGCTCTATGTCGAGCAGCGCCTGAACCGCCAACAGTTCCAGGCCCAGGGCATCGACGCCAGGGTCGTACAACATGTTGACCGTAATGAGCGGTCGCTCATCGAGCATGCCGAGCGTGTCGGCCACGTCAAACACCCGACCGGTGGGAATCACCTGGATATCCCAGCGATCCGAGACGCCACTTCGCTTGGAGCTGGGATTGCAATAGCCGGGCAGTCCAAAGCAGAGCCCCTGAAGCGCCAGATGATAGGCTGTCGGCATATCTGATTGGCCCACATCGATGCCCAGATCGCCGATAGCACAGCTCAAAGCTTGCTTTACAGTGTCCTCGTCTCCTCGACACAGCCCGTCATGGAACGAGTCGATAACTCCAACGTCCTCAACGGCGCACTCAAACCATTCCAGAATTACAAGACGGAGCGCCTGACGCACTTCGTTGCTAGGCAGACGCAGGGAACGAAGGCACGCGCCGTCCTCCGAATGCCCCGTCATGTCCGTCGTAAGAAATCCAGACAGATACAGCGCTGTCCAGATATCTTCGGGCTTGGCAGCATCGGCCTCCTCGGCATGCACATGCACTGGCGCCTCAATAAACCCATGCGGCTCAAGCAAATCGAACAATGCGGACAGGCGCATGAGATTCCAGTCGCCGACGCATGCGCTCAGACGGTCGGCGTAACCATACAGATCTGCCCGAACGGGCGCGACGCAACCGCGATATGCGTAGTCCACCACACGCTCCGGGATCGAGCAATAAAAACAACCAAACAGATAGCCCTCGAGCCACTCACGCGCGTCATCCAGACAGCCGTTGCGACCGATGCGATCCAACAGCACCTGGACTTCATCGTCCGAAAAACCGAACCATCGATCACACCAACTCGACAGCGGCGTAGCCGACCGATAGGAAACCCCACGTTGGGACAACGCAAACTCGGCGGGACCGGGGCGCTCGCCCATCAGACACGTCAATCGCAACGAGTCGCCGGCGTCGGCAATGGTGTCGAACAACATTCGGCTGAGCGACTCTAGGGAATCCACGCTACCGTCGTCCTTAGCGTCCAAGCGCTTTGGACATACCACGTCGTAGTCGTCTATCAGAAGAACAACCTGCTCATCGAAAGCTGTCTGGAGCAGTTTAATGAGCACGCCGAGCGCCGCATCGATCTCCTTATCGCTGGCCACCCCACGCGCCGCCCTCTCGACAAGACGGACCTCACGTCTTGACAGATCAGGCGCGGCAAGCAGCGGCAGCAATCGGGCGCACTCGTGCGCGACAGTGCTGCGAATAGCCGCCGCAGCATCGGCGTCGCGCCTCGCAGCGGCAGCTGAAAAGACGAGCATGATGACCGGATAACACACGTACTCATCACGATAGCGACCGCCGCCCGCCTGCCAAATCTGGGTGCCGACGAACGGGCTTCGATCCGACCGCAGGTGATCAGGTCGTTCCAAATAGCATTTGAGCATCGATAGATTCATGCTCTTGCCAAAACCCTTGGGCCGACAACAAAGCGCAACAGGTGCTTCGCTGTCCAATATATCGGCAATAAACATAGTCTTATCGACGAGTAAACACCGATTGATTGCATCGGAAAAGTCGTGCACATCAACCGGCAGAGCTGCGTTATCCGCATGATTGAGCAACCGTGCGCCAAACGCATGAGCAACACCATAATTCACCTGTTCAGACATCGTAAACTCTCCCTCTAACGCAGCACGATGCCCATTGTAACGAGCGGGTAGAGCGCAACATTATCGACATGTAAACGTTTCGGGCAACGGTAGCAACAGACCCCCGAGGGGGCATAACAAATCGTTGCACAACAAAAACGAGGTCCGATGCCGCCGCACCGGACCCCGTCCCAAACTCTTATAGAAAACGATCTGGAAGATTACTCCTCCGAGCCGTCCTCCCCAGAAGTTTTCTTCTGCTGATCGAGCTTATGCTTACCACTTACGATAGACGTGGCACCCAGCGTAGCCAAGCTCGCGCTGGCGAGGCTCGCCATCACAATCAGATCGCCCGTCTTGGGCATGTTGCCGCCCGAGGACTTGGTAGTTGTAGTCGTCGTGGTCGTGGTGGTCACCGTTTTGGAGTCATTTTGCTCTTGGACCTGGTTGTCAGCACCGCTCTTGTCGTCGTCTTCGGACTGTTTCTTTTCGCCCTCGGCCTTGCTCTTGTCCTTCTCCTCAGATTCAGACTTCTTATCCTCGTCCTTCTTCTGTTCGGACTTGTCGCTCTTCTCCTCAGAGCTAGAACCCTTATCGGATTCGGTCTTCTCGGAAGCCTTGTCCTTGGAGTCGCCCTTTGCGGCTTCGATCTTTTCCGTGGAAACCTGATCAGAGTTGCCCTTGTTCTGGGTCGAGCCGTTATTGACGCCAGCCATCAGCGAAGAGCCCAGCGTAGAGCCAAGCTGCTCGGAGAAAGAAGGCTTCTTGTCCGGCGAAGCAACGGGAACGTCCGGCGCCTTATTCGAGTCATCCTTGGAAGCATCGGAACCAGGGGTTGCGTCAGAGCCGGAGCCGTTGTTAGAGCCGGTGCCAACGGACGAATCGCTCGAGCCGGTGGATGAGTTAGAGGTGCCAGCGCCGGTCGAACCAGAAGCGTCGCTGTCCGTATTGCCGGCAGAGCTTGAAGACGAATCGCCCGCAGCAGAGCCGTTCGAAACGGAGCCGTTCGAGGTAGAGCCGTTGTTGGTAGTGCCACCAGCAGAGCCATCACCGTCAGCACCGGTCGAGGGCGCATCCATCCTGTCATCGTTGGCATCGTCGCTCGAGTCGTCATTCGAATCAGGCGTCGGCGAGGGCGCCGGCGTAGGTTCGGGCTGCACGGGCGTCGCAGCGGCCTCGTCCTCGGCGATATAAACCAAGCAGTCCTTCAGCTCATTGCGGTAGCGGTTCTTCCAGCCCTCATGATACTGGGGCTGGCTCGAATACTTGGTCGCCACGTTATTGACCACACTGTTGGAAAGCGCCGTCACAAACTCGCGGTCGGACATATCGTTGGAGAGATTCGCCCAACGGAAGAAGTCCCTGCAGCCACCGGTGCCGCACATGTTGGTGATGCTCCACACCATGCCCTTAACGCAATCGGCACGGCCCGAAATATCAATGCCCAGGCCACTCTTGAGCCACGCCTCGGTCACCGCATAGTACGAGTTGTACGCATAGGCATCTTGAAGAGCTGAGAACTCAACAGGATCGATGTTATAAGCGCCCTGGAAGGCCTCCTGCGCAATACGGCCCAACTCGGTGAGCTGGCCGTTCTCGTACATGGCATTGCTCATGTTGGAAATCTCGCTGCCGCGATCAATCGCATCCTTGAGCATGCTGTATTTTTCGGGGTTGTAGTTGTAGGCCTGCTTCATAAACGGAATGAGCGACCAACGACGGTCGAACTGGTAATAACCCAGCGCGTTATAACCGTCACCGTACGAAAAGCCCTGGTTATAGTTGCCGTGACTCTCATATTTGGTGAAGTACTTCATCTCGGGAGTCACGTTAACAAACGAAACGCCCTGGACCGACCTCAGCACGCCCGAAAAGGACTGCTGGGTATAGAGACCCTTATCGATATCGGTCGCATCCGAGGCAACGCCCGGCGTGGGCTCCTCGGCAGCGGCGGGTGCCGGCGCGGAAACGGCGCCAAACGAAAGCGCCAGCGTCAGGCCCGCGACAATCGCAGAATGCTTGGGCTGCATAAGATCCTCCCTGCATTGGTGTAGTTAAAGTGCAGTTTGCAAAGATAAAAATAAGTATTGCAGCTCGCCCGTTGTTGCACAACAACCCCTCGGTAAACGGCAACAACCCTCCGCGAAATCTTAAGGAATTAAACAAACTGGTCGTCGGGCGCCATCAGAAGCTCGCCGTATCGCTCCATCAGCCCGTCCCTCAACTGACAAAAAGCGGGAATATATACGTTCAAGATGCGCTGAATCAAATCTTGAGCGAGCTTGTTGTCATAGATATGGACGTTCGTATTGCGGTCTTTGAGCATATCTAGCCAGGCCGCCTCATCAATAAAGTCGTAGAATCGGTAGGACTCCTTCAAGATGGCACGAGGAGACCCCGACGCGGCAAGCGTGGCGCCCTCATACTCGAGCAGACGCTTAAGGAGCTTCCAGCTCAGTTCAAATTGAAGATTGAACTTATTAATCAAACCACTCTGAACAAAATCATTGTTGAGATCCTGATTGGGCGCATCTTCAAGATTCGCCAAGGCGCTGACAAAGTTCTCATATTTTTTCATACAGAATCACACCATCCCTGGCAATTTCATCGAGCAATTGACGCGATAAGGACTCGTCGAGATTGACGACATCTACATCTAAAAGAGTATCAAGACGCTCCTCGATCAAATATGACAACCGGCCGAAATCCCGGCAACCTGCTACGGCGATGTCAATATCGCTCTTAGGCAAGTTGTCACCTCGAGCGCGGGAACCAAACAGCACAACCTTCTCGGCGTCACATTCCCGAGCAAAAACTTCAATTTGCTTATACACCTTGTCGAGAGATGTCATTTGCAGCCCTACAGCTTAATGTCAAAGTTGATCTCGGGGACGGCGGCCAGGTCGGCCAACGTCACGCCGTCGACGTACTTTTCGATCACGTCGTCCAGACCACGCCAGAATTTGACGGTCGAGCAGAGATCGCTGCGGGCGCAGCTGTTGTCGATACCATCGCACGCCACCGGAGCCGTGCTGCCCTCGACGGCGCGCAGGATGTCGCCAGCACGCACCTCGGCCGGGTCCTTGGCCATCATGTAGCCGCCACCCTTGCCGCGCACGCTCTTAAGCAGGCCTGCCTTCATAAGCGGACGCACAAGCTGTTCCAGATACTTTTGCGAGATACGCTCGCGGTCGGCGACCTCGCGCAGGGCGATCTTGCCCTCGGCGTCACCAAGCGCTGCGATATAGATCATCAGTCGGAGGGCATAGCGGCCCTTAGAAGAAATGAGCATACCTACCCTCCCATCGCATCTGGGACAACATAACCAGGTTTGTTTGTCCCAAATCTTAAGTGAGTGGGACAAACACAACAGGTTATTTTGTCCCAGAATTTGAAAAGTCGAGTGGATTAGTCGGGTTTTCCCTTGACTAACGCCGAACCCATAGTAACTTTATTCCGAGAAGATTCCTAGGGTTTCGCACACCCATGAGTACACCATATACAGAGAGGGACAGCATGAGCGCAAATCCGCTGCTTTCCATCGAAGGTCTGACCGCCTCCGTGGACGAGAAGACCATCCTCCACAACGTCAACCTCAACGTCGCCGCCGGCGAGACCCACGTGCTGATGGGACCCAACGGCGCCGGCAAGTCCACCCTTGGCCACCTGGTCATGGGCGACCCCGTCTACACGGTCAACGACGGCCGCATCGTCTTTGACGGCCAGGACATCACCGAGCTCACCACCGACAAGCGCTCGCGCGCCGGCCTGTTCCTGAGCTTCCAGGCCCCGGTCGAGATCCCGGGCGTGCCGCTGTCGAGCTTTTTGCGCGCCAGCATCGCCGGCCGCCCCGGCCTGGAGATGAAGGGCAAGGAATTCCGTCGTCGCGTCAAGGAGCTCGCGGCCGAGCTCAACATGGATACCGCCTACCTCAACCGCGAGCTAGGCGTGGGCTTCTCGGGCGGCGAGAAGAAGAAGGTCGAGATGCTCCAGCTCCTGTTGCTGCAGCCCAAGCTCGCCATCCTCGACGAGACCGACTCGGGCCTGGACGTCGACGCGCTTTCCACCGTCAGCCACGGCATGGACGCCTACCGCAAGAGCTGCGACGGTTCCATGCTCATCATCACGCATAATACGCGCATCCTGGAGCACCTGGATGTAGACCGTGTCCACGTTATGGTCAAGGGCCACATCGTGCGCGAGGACGACGCCTCGCTCATCCCCTGGATCGACAAGAACGGCTTTGAGACCTTCGAGCGCGAGGCCGCCGAGCAGCGCGCCCAGGCCGAGGCCGCCGCTGCCGGGCAGCAGGCGTAAAGGGGCGACGCAATGACCAAGAACCGCACCGAGGTCGCGGACATCGACCGCAGCCTCTACGACTTCACCTATGGCGAGGAGGGATTCGAGCGCCTCGACGCCGGCATCACGCCCGACATCGTGCGCGAGATCAGCGCCAAAAAGGACGAGCCGCAGTGGATGCTCGACCTGCGCTTAAAGTCCCTCGAGATCTTCAACCGTTTTCCCGACCCGACGTGGGGCCCCTCCATCGAGGGCCTGGACATGGACAACATCGTCACCTACGTCAAGCCCAACACCGACCAAAAGCACGACTGGGAGTCGGTGCCCGACGACATCAAGAACACCTTTGAGCGCTTGGGCATCCCCGAGGCCGAGCGCAGCTATCTGGCGGGCGTCGGCGCACAGTACGACTCCGAGCTGGTCTACCACAACATGCAGGACACGGCGTCCAAGATGGGTATCGTCTACTCCGGCATCGAGGAGGCCCTGCACGATCCGCAGTGGGAGCCGCTCATCCACGAGAAGTTCATGACGCTCATCCCGCCCACCGACCACAAGTTTGCGGCCCTGCACGGCGCCGTATGGTCGGGCGGCTCGTTTGTCTACGTGCCCAAGGGCACCAAGCTCGACTTCCCGCTGCAGAGCTACTTCCGCCTCAACGCCAAGGGTGCCGGCCAGTTTGAGCACACGCTCATCATCGTCGAGGACGATGCCGACCTGCACTTCATTGAGGGTTGCTCCGCGCCCAAGTACAACGTGGCCAACCTCCACGCTGGCGCCGTGGAGCTCTTTGTGGGCAAGCGTGCGCACCTGCGCTACTCGACCATCGAGAACTGGTCCAAGAATATGTACAACCTCAACACCAAGCGTGCGCGCGTGGACGAGGACGGCGACATCGAATGGATCAGCGGCTCCTTCGGCAGCCACGTAGGTTACCTCTATCCCATGAGCGTGCTCAACGGCCGCCGCGCCCGCTCGAGCTTTACCGGCATCACCTTCGCCGGCGCCGGGCAGAACCTCGACACCGGCTGCAAGGTCGTGCTCAACGCGCCCGAGACCTCGGCGACCGTCGAGACCAAGGGCATCTCCAAGAGCGGCGGCATCCAGACCTTCCGCAGCTCCATCGTGGCGACACCCAAGGCCGAGGGCTCCAAGGCAACCGTGAGCTGTCAGTCGCTCATGCTCGATGACCAGAGCCGCTCCGACACCATCCCCGCTATGGACATCCGCGCCAAGAACGTCGATATCGGCCACGAGGCCACCATCGGACGCATCGGCGACGACAAGGTGTTCTACCTGATGAGCCGCGGCATCTCGGAGGAAGAGGCCCGCACCATGATCGTCAACGGCTTTGCCAACCCGGTCTCCAAGGAGCTGCCGCTGGAGTACGCCGTCGAGATGAACAACCTGATCAAGCTCGAGATGGAAGGAGCGATCGGATAATGAAACAGACCACGAACACCGCTGCTACCACCCTTGAGCAGGTCAATGCGATGCCGGCTGCCACTTGGGGTTGGCTCAAGATGAACCAGACTAAGCTTGAGCTTTCGGACGAGCTTGCCGTCGCTCCTGCCGAGGCCGTCGAGGTCGAGGGCTTGGACGAGCAGTTCCGCGGTGCTGCCGACGCCTTCGACACCGCCATGGAAGCCATGGCCGAGCGCTTCCCCGAGCGCCGTACCGCTGCCCCCGGTGATGCCGCCGACCGCGCCCGTATCACGCCCGAGACCGAGCTCGACGTGCCCGCCACCTCTGTCTACCAGGTCGGCGCCATCAAGCTCGAAGAGGAGCTCTCCCCCGCCGAGGCCTTCGAAACCGGCATGGGCGAGGCTGCATACGCCTACATGGCCGAGCACGCTACCAAGCGCATCGTCATCGATATGCCTGCGTACCAGCACGCCACGGTTACCGTGCGCGTAAGCGGCGACGACGCGGCGGCTGCGATTGCCGCCATCGACGTCGTCGCCCGCCCGCAGGCAACGCTTGACCTGCATATCGCCTTAGACTCGCCCGCCGAGGGCGAGGGCGTCGTGGGCTCTGTGCTACGCGTGTGCGCCCACGAGTACGCCACCGTCAACGTGACCTGCACGCAGACGCTCGACGACAGCTGGATTGCGCTCGACGACACCGGGCTGTTCCTAGACGAGGGCGCGCGCGTCAACGTGCAGCATACCGTGCTGGGCGCCGGCGCCAGCGCCACCGGCCTTGCCAGCGACCTGCTGGGCGACACTGCCAAGGTTACGATCGATACCGATTACCTGGGCGCCCGCGAGCAGGTGCGCGACTTTAACTACGAGCTGCGCCACCGCGGTCGCAAGACCGAGTGCGAAATCGACGCCAACGGCGTGCTGACCGGCACGTCCAAGAAGGTCTACCGCGGCACCATCGACCTCGTGCACGGCTGCAAGGGTGCCGTCGGCACCGAACGCGAAACCGTGCTGCTGGCCAACAAGGGCGTCGACAACAAGACCGTTCCCGTCATCCTCTGCGACGAGGACGACGTCGCCGGCAACCACGGCGCCACCATCGGCCACGTCCGCGACGAGCAGCTGTTCTATCTCGCCTGCCGCGGCCTTGACCAAAACGCCGCCGAGGACCTGTTCATCCGCGCCAAGCTGGAGGACGCCGCGCTTTCCGCCACCGACGAGCGCACCCGCGCCGCCGTCGTCCGCCTGGGAAACAACCTGATCGACAACTTTGAAGAGGAGCTCGCATGATCGACACCGAGCACGTTAAATGCGACACCTGCACTGCCCCCGAGCCCATGGAGCTCGACGCCAGCGACGAGGCTTCGCGCGGCTGGCCCACCGTGGACATCGAGACCAACCCCTACAAGGGCCAGTTCCCGCTGTTCCAGCAGCACCCCGAGATCGCCTTCCTCGATAGCGCCGCCACCGCGCAGCGCCCTGCCTGTGTGCTCGACGCCGAGCTCGACTTCTACCAGCGCATGAACGCCAACCCCCTGCGCGGACTGTACTCGCTGTCCGTCGAGGCCACCGACGCCATCGCGAAGGTCCGCCAGCAGATCGCCGACCTCATCGGCGCCCCACAGGCCAACGAGGTCGTCTTCACCCGCAACACGAGCGAGTCGCTCAACCTGGTCGCCAAGAGCTTTGCGCCCACAGTGCTCGAACCGGGCGACGAGGTCGTCATCACCATCATGGAGCACCACTCGAACCTGATTCCGTGGCAGCAGGTCTGCCGCGAGACCGGCGCCAAGCTCGTCTACCTCTACCCCACCAAGACCGGCCAGCTCACCACCGAGGAGGTTCTTGCAAAGGTGGGTCCCAAGACCAAAATCCTGGCCGTGGGACAGGTCTCCAACGTGCTGGGCGTCGAGAACCCGGTCAAGAACCTCGGCAAGCTCGTGCACAAGTACGGCGGCTACCTGGTCGTCGACGGTGCGCAGTCGCTGCCGCACATGCCGGTCGATGTGGCCGACCTGGGCGCCGACTTCTTTGCCTTTAGCGCGCACAAGGCCATGGGCCCCATGGGCATCGGCGTGCTGTGGGGCAAGATGGACCTGCTCAACGCCATGCCGCCCATGCTCACCGGCGGCGAGATGATCGATTCGGTCACCGAGCAGGACGCCGTCTGGGCTCCTGTCCCCGAGAAGTTCGAGGCGGGTACGCAGGACGCCGCCGGCATCTTCGCCACGGGTGCGGCACTCGACTACCTGGTCAACACGGTGGGTTACGAGAACATCCAGACCCGCGAGCAGGCACTCGTCCACTATCTGATGGGCGAACTCATGCAGCTCGACTTTGTCCAGATCATCGGCTCCATCTATTGGGACAACCACCACGGCGTTGTGAGCTTTAACGTCAAGGGCATCCACCCGCACGACGTCGCGAGCATCATGGACATGGACGGCGTCTGCATCCGCGCCGGCCACCACTGCGCGCAGCCACTGCTCACCTGGCTGGGCGTCGAGAACCTTGCCTGCTGCCGCGCCAGCGTGGCCTTCTACAACGACAAGGCCGACATCGACAAGTTCATCGCCGGTCTGCATCACGTTTGGAGCACGTTCAATGGGTAACCTTTACACCTCCACCACATTTATGGAGCACAACTCGCACCCCGACTATAAGTACGAGATGGATGCTCCCACGCACGAGCACGACGGCATCAACCCCAGCTGCGGAGACGAGCTCACCTTGCAGTTGCGCGTCGAGAACGGCGTGATCGAGGAGGCCTCCTTTACCGGCCACGGCTGCGCCATCAGCCAGGCCAGTGCCGACATCATGGCCGACCTCATCACCGGCGAGACCGTCGAGGAGGCACGTCGCTTGGCGGGACTCTTCCTCGCCATGATCCGCGGCGAGAAGCTCTCCGAGGAGGACTTGGAAGACCTGGACGAAGCCGCCCAGCTTCAGGACATCTCGCACATGCCCGCCCGCGTCAAATGCGCCGAGCTCGCCTGGCGCACCCTCGACGGCATGCTCGAGGGGCAAGCAAACCAGTAGCGTATGCCCCGAATCCAAGGTTTTTGATTGCCGAGCCGCCCGATACGGGCGGCTCTGTTTTTTCTAATGAGCGCGAACGCACAAAGTCCGCGCGTCCGGCACCCCGTCTGTCATTTACCACACAGCCAGACGCGAACACGGGCGTTTTCCACAGCACCAAAGGCCTGCGGCAGGGCCACGAGCACGCCTAGCATCGTCCCATGCCCCATCCAGCTGGGCTCCGATTCGCTTCGCGCCTGCTGCAGACGGGTCCCATAGGGAGCGGCGTGCATTTTTGCGAGTATTCAGCACGCCAAGCTGTGTGTATACGCATCGAAAGCGTTAATCAACGTCTCCAGGCGCATATATAGTGCGTTTTAGAACAAGCATCGTGGTCTCAGGGGCGCAAACATGAGCTTCGGGAGTGCATCGGCAGACATAAATAGTTTCGGGGCCCGTATGTTGCAAAATTGCGACGGTAGTGGCAGTACCGCGATGCTGAAAACTCCGTTTTTTGCACGGCGCAGATGGGGGTAGGCACGGGCAAACCCGGACTGAGCCCTTATTTTATGCAAGATGGCGATTGTTCTATGCATATTAAGAAGTGCAGTTACCGCACCAAGCTTTTGAACGCTTGTTGCGGCGTATGGACGACCCCATCTGCGGTGCACAGGCGATCCTACATCACGTTTCCGCCAGTCCGCATCGCCGTCCGCGCGCGGGCACGCACAATACGAGAGACGGTACTTTTGCCAATCCCGGTATAGCGCTCAATCTGGCGCACCGTGAAACCGGCATCGTGTAATCCAACAATAACGGTATCGCGCCGCGCCGGCGGTGCGGCTTTAACCCCGCGGAGCGGAACCCCGAGGCTCTTCGCCAACTTGTCGGCAAAGGCGTGGCGTTCCCACTCCGTCTCTTTCATATCGCCCAGCGTTGGCTCGCCGCCCTCGGGCGTCGAAAGCGAATAGGCAGCAAAGGCCTCGGCAGAACCAAAAAGCTCAAGCATGCAAGAAGGATCGGAAAATCCCCTCGTGGCATCTGCCGCATCACTGTCGTAAGCGCGCAGATGCTCCGCAAAGCTGCTCCAGGGATAACGCTCGATTAGGCCAACGCCCGCCTCCTGTGGATCGGCGTGTACGGAGCGAATAGCCTCCATCACCTGCCAGTCGGTATCGAGCGAGCGCCGGTCAAAACGGTTCTGGAACAGATGCCCCGTGCGCCCCGTGCGTTTATTGAACCGCCGCGCGTACGTCAAAAGCAGCCGGTGCATCGCCGCGCTCATCGCGTCCTCGTAATCTGCAAGCACCAAATGCACGTGATTGCCCATAAGGCACCAGGCTACAACCGTCACGCCCGCCTCGCGGCAGCAATCACGCATCAGCTCCAAAAACTCCCACCGGTCTTCATCGCCCTCAAAGATGAGCTGCTTGCCCACACCGCGGGCACAGACATGGTAAAAGCCGGTAACCGTTCTCCAAACGCGCTGCATGGCGCTCCCTTCGCCGGGATCTGATTGCCATCCAATACAGCACGATTGAAGCGTGCCATCAAAACATTCACGCAAAACAATACACTCGCGCGGCCAAAGGCAGTAAACGGGCGGCGAACGGCACCGTTGCAACAGGTCAGACCCCGCAACGCATACAAGAGCTGACCAAAAGCTTGCCCAAGACGAACCCCTTCTACGGAAATTCGCGACCACAGAACATATAGTTAAACCGTTTCAATTAAAACTTCCGGACTTCTCGCTACGAAAACTGAGCCGTTCGCCGAATATTCCGTGCATTTCGCGGTATTATAGGGGCTGCATGTCATGTCCCTTTCGAAGGGTCGCCCGGCAATCGCCAGCCACGACCCCCAGACGGGACGCCAACACGATAGAGAGGAGAGGCATGCAGTACTCACAGGAAGTGGAGAACATGTGCCCCGTTGCCAAGGGTGCATACCACGGCCCCGCACCCATCCCCGAGGAGGGCAAGTGGGTCCAGGCTAAGGAGATTTCCGACATCTCCGGTCTTACGCACGGTGTGGGTTGGTGCGCACCTCAGCAGGGCGCCTGCAAGCTCACGCTGAACGTCAAGGACGGCATCATCGAGGAGGCCCTCGTTGAGACCATCGGTTGCTCGGGCATGACCCACTCTGCCGCCATGGCTTCCGAGATCCTTCCCGGTAAGACCATCCTCGAGGCCCTCAACACCGACCTCGTCTGCGACGCCATCAACGTTGCTATGCGCGAGATCTTCCTGCAGATCGTTTACGGCCGCAGCCAGACCGCGTTCTCCGAGGGCGGCCTGCCCGTGGGCGCCTCCCTCGACGACCTCGGCAAGGGCCTTCGCTCTCAGGTCGGCACCATGTTCGGCACCAAGGCCAAGGGCGCTCGTTACCTCGAGCTCGCTCAGGGCTACGTCACCCGCATGGCTCTCAACGACAAGAACGAGATCATCGCGTTCGAGTTCCTGAACCTCGGCAAGTTCACCGACGCCGTCAAGGCCGGCAAGACCCCCGAGGAGGCCATCGCTGGCGCTATGGGCCACTATGGTCAGTGGGAGAACGCTGCCAAGTACATCGACCCGCGCACCGACGAGGAGACTCACTCCGTCGCCAGCGTGTTCCCGGTTCACGAGTAGAAAGGGAGGGAAATAACTATGACTGTTACGTTCGAAGGTTACGAGCGCCGCGCTGACAAGATCAACAAGTGCCTCGCCGACAACGGCATCGCCTCCCTCGAGGAAGCTCTGCAGATCTGCACCGACAAGGGCTTCAACCCGCGTGAGATCGTCAACAACACCCAGTCCATCGCCTTCCAGAACGCCGAGTGGGCCTACACCCTCGGTTGCGCTCTCGCTGTCAAGCGTGGCGCCAAGACCGCTTCTGAGGCTGCCGCCATCATCGGCGAGGGCATCCAGGCCTTCACCGTTCCCGGCTCCGTCGCCGAGGACCGCAAGGTCGGTCTGGGCCACGGCAACCTGGGCGCTATGCTGCTCTCCGACGACACCGAGTGTTTCGCCTTCCTGGCTGGCCACGAGTCCTTCGCTGCCGCTGAGGGCGCTATCGGCCTGGCTCTGAACGCCAACAAGGCTCGCAAGAAGCCGCTGCGCGTTATCCTCAACGGTCTGGGCAAGGACGCCGCTCAGATCATCGCCCGCATCAACGGCTTCACCTACGTGAAGACCCAGTTCGACTACTACACGGGCGAGCTCAAGGTCGTCGAGACCATCCCCTACTCCGATGGTCCCCGCGCTGCCGTTAACTGCTACGGTTCCGACGACGTCCGCGAGGGCGTTGCCATCATGTGGCACGAGAACGTTGACATCTCGATCACCGGTAACTCCACCAACCCCACGCGCTTCCAGCACCCCGTCGCTGGCACCTACAAGAAGGAGCGCCTCGAGGCTGGCAAGAAGTACTTCTCCGTCGCTTCTGGTGGCGGCACTGGCCGTACCCTGCACCCGGACAACATGGGCGCCGGCCCTGCCTCTTACGGCATGACCGACACCATGGGCCGCATGCACTCCGACGCCCAGTTCGCCGGTTCTTCCTCCGTGCCTGCGCACGTCGACATGATGGGTCTCATCGGCATGGGCAATAACCCCATGGTCGGTGCCACCGTCGCCTGCGCTGTCGCCGTCGAGGAGGCCCTCAAGGCCTAGTCGCGCCCGCGCGATGCTCACATAGTTGAGCTTTGGAGCCGCTACCTTTCGGGGTAGCGGCTCTTTTTGTTTACGCTGTCGCAGGGCAGCTAATGCCGATATATCAGTTGGGGCGAAATACGAGATGTGATGAGACGGAGCGTCAGAACGTCCATGACGCCCACCTGCCATATTTGCCCTTTACCGATTTGCCGAGTCTTTGCGGCCCCATTGCCGATCACCCATGCGACAATGCGCCGGACGAGAAAGGAATCCGATGGAATCGACTGATGTACTGGTAATTGGATCTGGCATTGCGGGCCTTTGCGCCGCCATCGAAGCGGCACGCACGGGCGCAACCGTCGCTGTGGCAAGCGCCGGCAAGACTATGAGTGGATCGAGCTTCTTCCCCGGAACCTGGGGCCTGGGGCTTATCGGACCCGTTAACGAAGACGACGAACAAGACCTCATCGATACCATCCAGACCGTTGGTGGCGGCGTCGCCGACCCCGAGCTTGTCCAGACGTTTGTCCACGGCATTCCCCAGGCAATTGAATGGCTCGAGCAAGACCTGGGCGTTGAGCTCCAGCGTCCGCAAAGCGCCGAGAGCGCCCAGCAAAAGCAGTTTATCCCCTGCTTTGACCACAAGACGCGCATGTGGCGCGGCCTCACCCGCAAACCCCTTGAGGACGCTCTGACAGCCCGGATCGAGTCGCTCGGCATTCGCCTGCTCCCCCGCCATGAGCTTATCGACCTTGTTGAGGACACGAACGGCAGAATAACCGGAACCGTGCTCTACGACCTCACCGAAAATCAAATCGTGCCCTTTGCTGCCAAGGCCACGATCATCGCAGCCGGTGGCACAAGCGGCCTGTTCGAGCGCAGCCTTACGTCGGCTGATGTGCTCAGCTCCTCGCAGGCCATCGCGCTGGCGCACGGCGCAACACTTACTAATATAGAGTTCATGCAGATGATGCCCGGCTTCATCGAGCCCAAGCGCAACTTGGTCTTCAACGAGAAAACCTGGCGCTACGTACATTTTGACCAGCCGGTAGATATTGCCGACAACAAGCTGGACGACCTGCTCGAGCAGCGCTCTGGATATGGTCCCTTCACGTCACGCTTGGCCTCCCGCGCTATCGATCTCGTCATCGATCAGGCAGGTGTCGAAGGCCTGGCACTCCACTACGACTTCCCCCGCGAGGATGTCCCAGAGTTTGTGCAGACCTTTGCCACCTGGCTGCAAGACGAGCACGGCATCGCCCCGACTGACGAGATGCGCGTTGCGATGTATGCCCACGCCGCTAATGGCGGCATCAAGATCGATAAGACCGCGCACACGGGCGTTGAGGGCCTCTACGCTTGCGGTGAGGCGACAGGCGGCATGCACGGCGCCGACCGCATTGGTGGCTTGTCAAGCGCCAACGGCATCGTGTTCGGACGCATCGCGGGCGCATCGGCAGCCCAGGCAGCACAGAAAGCACCTGAGGTGGCCCCGAAGGCGGATATCGCCCTCCCCCAGTACGGCATTGCCACAACAGATGCCGAACGCCTGACACGCAGCCTTAAGCACACGATGAGTACCTATTGCATGATCAACAGAACCGAAGCAGGTCTATCCAAGGCTCTGCAACAGCTTGAAAGCCTGCAAGACGAGGCAACGGCGCTGAGCAAGCCACACGCCAATGACAGCGAAATCGCAGCCCTCGCCCGCCTGCAATCGCAGATTCAACTAGCACAGGAAATGGTCAAAGCCATGCGCAAGCGAACCGAAAGTCTCGGATCACACTATCGAGCGAATTAAACTGGACACCTATCTAAAGCAAAACACAACTAATCGATATCTATGGGCCCCGTGAACTCGAAGTGGCACGGGGCCCATTCGTGTCCGCACGGCAGCGTATCCTAATTCTGAATACAGAGCGGGCAAAGCCCGCATAGACAATAGGCCAGCGAGGAGGAGATATGGACAGTAGAGATATCGAGAAGTGGCGTGTCGAACTTGATAGCTACGCCAATGTGGAAGAAGGCGTTGAGTATTGGCTCGCACGCGATTTAATGGAACCCATGGGGTACACTCGATGAGAGAACTTTGCCGAAGTTGTTAAGAGGGCAAAAGTCTCGTGCGAAACAAACAAAACTCCAGTTGATTCCCATTTTCGTGACACCACGAAAATGGTAACTGCCGGTGTCGACGCTCGCGCAGTTAAAGACTACAAACTTACGCGCTATGCATGCTATTTAATCGCCCAGAACGGAGATTCAAACAAGCAAGAAATCGCGCTCGCACAGGCGTACTTCGCCGTGCAGACGCGCCGGTTTTACTGATCCCCAGGGTAGACTCGATCTGTGAAAGTGGCTGTGCCCTTTCGGGTTCGACCCCATGCGAGGTCAACAAAAAAGCGACCAGCCTAAGCCAGTCGCTTTAACATACTTTGGGTGGGCCGTCAGGGGGTCGAACCCTGGACCTTGGGATTAAGAGTCCCCTGCTCTACCAACTGAGCTAACGACCCAAAGCTAAAGTCCGTGGTGGCGGACTTTAGAGGAGATATCGTGTGGTGGGCCGTCAGGGGGTCGAACCCTGGACCTTGGGATTAAGAGTCCCCTGCTCTACCAACTGAGCTAACGACCCGATATCAACACGAAGCAAGAACTGGGGTGGGTAAAGGGACTCGAACCCTCGACCTACGGGACCACAACCCGTCGCTCTAGCCAACTGAGCTACACCCACCGTGTCCTGTGCGCTTCGCGCTCGACTATTATTGCAAGGAACGCCACGCGATGCAAGCCCCAATTTTCAAGAATTTTGAATTTTGAAAAGAGTTTTTTGAGCCCGTTTCGAGCAAATCCCATCGGTTCCATAGGAGTAAACTTGCTCCACCCAATGCTCGAAAGGATAGGCATGAAAGAACTCTCCAACCGCACGGCGGCGTTTACCGATTCGGTCATCCGCCGCATGACGCGCATCTCCAACAAGTATGGTGCCGTCAACCTGTCGCAGGGCTTCCCCGATTTCGATCCCCCGGCGCAGCTGCTCGATAGCCTCAGCACCATTGCCACCGACCCCAAGCCGCTTTACCACCAGTACTCCATCACCTGGGGCTCCCAGGCCATGCGCGAGGCGCTTGCCACCAAGCAGGAGCACTTTATGGGCATGCCGATCAACCCCAACGAGAACATCGTGGTCACCTGCGGCTCCACCGAGGCCATGATGGCCGCCATGATGACGGTCACAAACCCCGGCGACAAGGTCGTCATTTTCTCGCCGTTCTACGAGAACTACGGCGCCGACACGATCCTCTCGGGCGCTGAGCCCATCTATGTGCCGCTCAACCCGCCCACCTTTGACTTCGACCGTGAGGTCCTCGAGGCAGCCTTCCGAGACAACGATCCCAAGGCAATCGTCCTATGCAACCCGTCCAACCCCTGTGGCAAGGTCTTTACCCGCGAGGAGCTCACCTTTATCGCAGACCTGTGCAAAAAGTACGACGCCTACTGCATCACCGACGAGGTATACGAGCACATCGTCTACGCGCCCCACGAGCACGTCTATATGGCCACGCTGCCCGGCATGTTCGAGCGAACCATCAGCTGCAGCTCGCTGTCCAAGACCTACTCCATCACCGGCTGGCGTCTGGGCTACACTATCGCCCCTGCCGAAATCACCGAGCGCATCAAGAAGGTCCACGACTTCCTCACCGTAGGCGCCGCCGCTCCCCTGCAAGAGGCCGTCGTCACCGCCCTCAACTTCGACGACAGCTATTACCAGGAGGTCCTCGACCTCTACACCGCCAAGCGCGACCTATTCTGTCAGGGACTCGACAGCATCGGCCTCACGCACAACGTGCCGCAGGGCGCCTACTACGTGATGATGGACATCTCTGAGTTTGGCTATGACAGCGACCTCAACTTCTGCGAGGATCTGGCCTCCAAGGTGGGCGTGGGCGCCGTTCCGGGCTCCAGCTTCTTCCGCGAGCCCGTCAACCACCTCATCCGCTTCCACTTTGCCAAGCGAGACGAGACGCTCAACGCGGCGCTGGAGAACCTCGAGTCTCTGCGAGATAAAATCAAGCCGCGCTGGTAAGGACAGCCCGACAACTATAGGAACCAAAGAAGCCTCGCACCGTCCACCGCGTTGCGAGGATTCTTTTTATAGCGCTTTCTTACATTGTTTAGGGCGCTATACTTTAGTGACAGAGCAACTCGTCATAGAGAGAGGAACACTATGGCAGAGCAGCAGCTTATCGGAGCGCTCGAGGCCGGCGGCACCAAGATGGTCTGCGCCACGGGCTATGCAGACGGTATGGTCCTGGAGTGCGAGCAGATCGCGACCACGACCCCGCAGGAGACCGTCGAGGCCGTCAACGCATGGTTTGCAAACAAGGGCATCGCCGCACTGGGCATCGGAGCTTTTGGCCCCACCGCAGTCAACCCCGCCTCGCCCCAGTACGGCAAGATCTTGGAGACCCCCAAGACGGCATGGCGCTACTTTGACCTGCTGGGCACCATTCAAAACGAGCTCGACATTCCCTGCGGCTACGACACCGACGTCAACGTCGCCTGCCTGGGCGAGGTCACCTTTGGTTGCGCCCAGGGCCTCACTGACGTGGCGTATCTGACCATCGGCACCGGCGTGGGCGCCGGCGTGCTTTCGGGCGGCCAGCTCGTGCACGGCATGATGCACCCCGAGGCCGGTCACATCCTGGTCACGCGCGACCCGCGCGACACCATTGGCGAGCACAGCGGCTGCCCCTTCCACGACAACTGCCTCGAGGGCCTCATCGCCGGCCCCGGCGTTAAAAAGCGCTGGGGTGGCAAGAGCGCCGGAGAGATGGCCGATGACCCGGAGGCCATGGACCTGCTCGCCGGCTATCTTGCGCAGGCGCTCATGACCTACATCCTGTGCTACGCACCGCAGAAGATCGTCATCGGTGGCGGCGTGGCCGACCACACCCCCATCGCGCCGCTCGCACGCAAGAAGTGCGCCGAGATGCTCAACGGCTACATCGTCACGCCCGAGATGGCCGACATCGATAGCTACATCGTCAACAACAGCCTCGAGGGCAAGCAGGGCATCATGGGCTGCCTGGCCCTAGGCGCACAGGCGCTTCAGTAACAGACGCACCCACAGGGCGTGGCGCACCCGGCAAATCCGACCTATGGAACGACGCCGCCACACCTCATATAAGCCCTCCAATAAAAAAGGCCGCCTAGGACCAAACAATGCGTCCTTAGGCGGCCTTTTTGGCGCACATCAGCGACCGTAAGAGATATCGGAGCACAACGCCCGTTGCCGCTCCACAGCAGTCGATCATCACATCAGTGATCATGCCGGCGCGTCCCGGCACAAAGAGCTGAATCGTCTCGTCGATCGAGGGAATCAGCAGCAGGAACACTGCCGTGGGCAGCAGCACGTCAAAGGTGCGTCGGCCCTCAAAATCAAAGGCGTGCGTTGCCAGGATGCCGAGCACCAAATACTCGGTAAAATGCGCGCACTTACGAACAACAAAGTTGGTCACCCATTCATATGGAAGTCCCACGCCGTGCAGAAAACCGCGGATAGCTTCCATGACCGTTAGGCTCAGTGAGCCCGACCCCGAGCCGGGAACCAGCGAATTGCCCCAGATCAAGAGCGCCATCAGGCAGGTTACGACCGCCCATTTTCGATTGATCTTAACCATGCAGAAGTTATGCCTCCGCACGGAGCGGCGCGAAGCTGGCGGTACCGCCCTCGATAACGCTCAGATAAGCACGGCCCGTACGCTTGGCGGTAGAGGACTGAAGACGCTCGATCTCTTCCTCGAGGATCTGATTGACGCGCTCGTGACGACGATTTTCCATAATGCCGGCGGCAATAGCCTCGGCCCGCTCGATGCTCTCACGCGAGATACGGGCAGTATCCTCGGGGAACACAGCGCTGTGACGGCCGACATAGGCGGGGGCAGCAGGCTGAGGGGCAGCGACGGGAGCGGGGGCTGAAACAGGAGCAGGCTCGTCAATCTCATCCAGAATCGCGGTGGCGGCGGCCCACATACCCTCGTGGCCCGAGTAATCGGCCATGGGGACATCAACCTCGAGCGAGGCGTCCGGAAGGTCGCCGGTGTCGATGCGATCTTGGGCATCAATCGATGCGGTGATGGCTGCAGGCTCATCGAGGTCATCGAGATCGATGCCCGCGGCACCGGAGATGATAGGCATGCTGGCGAGGTTTGCATTGTACGGCGCAGCCTCAGCCGCCTGCTGCTGGGCAGGAGCGCCCCAAAGCGAGCTTTCGGCGGCACGGCGGGCGGCAACAGCCTCCTCGTCCGCGGTCATGGCTTCATCAACGTACGAATTATCGGCAGAAGCGTTCGCGTCCGCCGAGGTAGCGCTGTAGGCGTTATTGACCGCCGCATTGGCAACGAGTGCCACGAAAGCCGCCGTGCTGCCCGCAGGGGCGGCCTGGGAGCCCGACACGGCGCGTGCCGCGGCGGCGATATCATCGCGATTGAAGGAGCCGGTCTGCCCGCCGTTGGTGAGCTCGTCGATGGCGACTTGATAGACGTCGCGCGAGCGTGCAGGGTCGCAGCTCACCGGCGAATCGTCGTCGAGCATGCTGTCGATCATGGACCAAGCCTCGGCCTCGTCCATAGCATCTGCGGCTCGAGCGATGGTAGGGACACCATCATCGACATGACGGCGCTGGAACGCACCAGTCAGGCCGGAAAGGAGTGCCGAGGTAGACTGCTCCGACTGAGCCTGAGAAGCAGAAGCCGCAGCGTACGGAATCGCATCCTGCTGCTGAGCTGGAATCGAGGCGGTCTTGAACTCGCTTTGATGCTGATTGAGATTGGCGGCACCGCCCATGGCATCGGGCTGGAACAGACGCTCTTCACGCTGCGCACGATACTCGGAGATACCCAGCGAGGCGGCATAGATGCCCACGCCCGCCACCGCACCGACGGCAAAGGGAACAGCGCCCGCGACAACCGTCTCGTTGACCGACGAGAACGGCAGCGTCGCGGCATACATCACCACGGGGGCGGCAAGGCCGATCCCGCAGGAAAGTCCGGCAAGGACTGCTCGTTGTGTTGCATCAGAAGAAGCCATGAGCTCTCCCCATCTTCCAGCACCCAAATCGCATCATTAAGTTGGCTGCGCGAGAGAAGATGAAGCGGGACATGCGTCCCAAAGCAACGGTATATGGTTCGTTTCATCTGCGTTTTCCGTCGCGAAGCTTAAAAGTTATTATGCGAAACCGACCCTCCGATTGCAAGCGGCGATGCCGGATTGTGGCTCGAAAACCGCTGCTTGTCGGTCATAAGGTCAAAAAATGTTGCCGAGTGGCACCATAAAGAAAGGGCCGGGATATAAACCCCGGCCCTATTGCCCATTCTTATGGCAGCTTTGCGCGCAGTTATGGTCTAAAACGTCTGCTCGTAATCACTGTGTTTTTTGGCCGAACGCACCAGGAACTCCTGGTTGGTGTTGGTGCCCTTAAGACCCTTGATAAACGACGCCGCCGCGCGCTCGGTATTGTTCATGCCGGCGAGTATGCGACGCAGGCCAAAGACAAACGGGCGCATCTGCTCGTCGACCAGCAGGTCCTCGTTGCGCGTACCGGAGGCAACGGGATCGATGGCCGGGAAGATGCGACGATCGGCAAGGTCGCGGTCGAGCTTGAGCTCCATGTTACCGGTGCCCTTGAACTCCTCAAAGATGACCTCGTCCATCTTTGAGCCGGTGTCGATGAGGGCGGAGGCAAGAATGGTAAGCGAGCCGCCGTTCTCGATGTTGCGGGCTGCACCCAGGAAGCGCTTGGGCGGATACAGGGCCGCCGAATCGACACCGCCCGAAAGGATACGGCCCGAAGCGGGCGCCGCCAGGTTGTAGGCGCGGGCAAGACGCGTGATGGAGTCGAGCACCACCACGACATCGCCGCCCAGCTCCACGATGCGCTTGGCGCGCTCGATGACGAGCTCGGCCACGCGGGTGTGGTTGTCGGCGGGCATATCGAAGGTCGAGGCCACGACCTCGCCCTTGATGGAGCGCTGCATATCGGTGACCTCTTCGGGGCGCTCGTCGACGAGCAGGCAGATCAGGTGCACCTCGGGGTTGTTAATCGAGATAGACTGGCAGATCTTCTTGAGGATCGTGGTCTTGCCGGCCTTGGGCGGCGACACGATCAGGCCGCGCTGGCCCTTGCCGATCGGCGACACGATATCGATGGCGCGACCGGTGATGGAGTCCTTGCCGTGCTCCATACGCAGCGGCTCGTTGGGATAGACCGGGGTCAGATCGCCGAACTTGGGGCGGTTGCGGATCTGCTCGGGATCCAGCCCGTTGACGGTCGTGATCTTGGCGAGGCCGGCGCGCTTGTCGCCGCCGCGCGAGGGGCGCAGGGAGCCCTCAATGACATCGCCCGTGCGCAGGCGCGCGGAGCGGATGAGGTAAGCCGGAACGAAGGCGTCGTCGTTGGACTTCATATAGCCATGGGCATGGATGATGCCGGAGCTGTCCGGACGAATCTGCAGGATACCCTTAATGTCGCGGAAGCCCTCGGCCTTCGCGGCGGTGGTGTAGATCTCCTCGACGAGCTCAGCCTTCTTTTTGCCGGTCGTCTCGATCTCGAACTCTTTTGCCTTCTCGCGCAGCTCGGCGACCTTCATGGCCGCAAGCTCCTCGCGCGAAAGCGTGGGCTCGGTGGGGGCGGCGTTACGCTCCTTGTTGCGCTGCTTGCGGTCGCGCTGGCGGTTGCGGCGGTCGTTGTTGCGATCGTCCTTGCGCTCGTTGCGCTCGTCGTTGCGCTTGTGCTGGCGACGGTTGGGACGAGTGCCGTCTTCGCCCTCGGCGGGCGCGGCGCCATCGGTTGCGACGGCGTCAACATTGGCCGCAGCGGCGTCATTGGCCTCGGCGCCGGTATCGACCTGCGCTTCGACGCCAGCCTGCTGCTCGGCGGCCTTGGCCTTAGCGGACTTCTTACGGCCGCGCTTGGGTTTCTCGGACGCAGGCTGTTCGACGTCCTGGGGCTCGGCGGCATCAGCCGATGCATCGGCGGTCGTCTCGGCGGAATCCTCGGACGCGCCCTTCTTGGAGGCCTTAGCCTTGGACGTGCGCTTAGCAGCGGTGCGACGGCTGCGACCGGGACGGACGTCGGCGGGCTCGGCATCGGCGAGAGCGGCCTCGGAAGTCGTAGCATCCTGGACGGGTGCATCGGCAGCGGTTGCAGACTCGGCGGTCGCCGCAGCATCCCGAGCGGCGGCGGCTGCTGCTGCGGCCTTCTCTGCCTCGACAAAGGCCTTGGGCTTGCGACCGCGACGGTGCGGGCGCAAAGCCGGATCGACAACGGGAACTTCGTTGGCCTCGACAGGCGCAGCGGGCTCAACAGGCAATGTGCCCTCCCCTGCCGCGGAACGGACCGAAGCCTCAGTGAGCTCGGGGGCTACCTGTTCCGCAACTTGCTCGGCCTTAGCAGCCGTGCGGCGGCGTGTGCGCGGTGCCGGCTTCTCGGTCGGCAGGTCGGCGGCAGGGGTCTCGATGGCGGCAGGCGTCTCGGGCACAGACGGAGCTGCAAGCTCGGTCAGAGCCGCGGCCTCGCGCTCGGCAGCACGACGGCGGGCGCGCACCACCTGAGCCTCGCTAATCTGCGCCAACGCACGTGCCTGCGCGACCTCATCGGAAATCGGCGCCGAGGAGTCAGCTGCAACGGTGCGCTTGGCGCGCGTCGTGCGCGTGGTACGGCGCTTGGGCTTGGTGACCTCCTCGCCGTCAGCGGCAGGCTTGGCCGTGCGGCGCGCGAGCTTGGGCTTTGCCGGAGCAGCCTCCTCACCAGTTGCAGGCGCAGGCGTCGAAGCAGCCTTAGGCGTCTCGGGAGCCGAGGCTTGCGCGGGCGCCGCGACCTGGTCCGACGCAACCGGTGCAGCGGGAGCGGCTTGCGTCGTCGTTATTTCGTTTTCTTGCTGTTGATCAGACACAGTGTTTGCTCAACTTTCTTTTCAAGCCCTGTGATCACATGCTCCCTGCATAAACCTTCAGGGCGGCTAAACAGTCTAGTTCCGTTCAAAACGACGGACATCATTGATCTGTATCGAGATGATTGCGTCAACTACGTAGCGTTAGTGTAACACAACCGCCGCCACCTGCAACTTAGTCATTGGGGGCGTTCTTAAACGACTAGTCAAAAGGGACACTCTTTGGTCTACCACCCACAAATCAGACTGCCTCCGCCAAAACTATGGCGGTTTACTACGACGAATCGATCAACCGCGACCACTCCGAAACATGTTGAACTAAAAACCGCAGGTAGATGTCTTGCGCTTTTTTGCGAAAAGCCGGCGTGGTTGGAAATTCCCAATTCATCGTAGTAAACCGGCATAGTTTCGTATTTCCAGCAGTTCCAAATTCGTCAATACGTCGGCATTTGCGAAAAAAGCCCGACCTCCGTGGGAGATCGGGCTTATAGGGCTCAGTTAAACCAAACCTACACGGTCAAATGACCCGCAGGTTACATCTGCTCGGGCGCGGAAACGCCAACGAGGGTGAGCACCAGGGCGAGCGTCACGCGGACGGCATCGCAAGCGGCCAGACGGGCACGCGAAAGCTCGGGGTCGACGGGACGGCCCTCGCTCGGCAGCACCTGGCAGGCAGCGTAGAAGCTGTGGAAGTCACCGGCGAGTTCCTCGGCAAAGTGGGTCAGACGGAACGGGGCGCGATCGCGAGCACAGCTGGCGATCAGGTCGGTGAGCTCGTTGAGCTTGCGCGAAAGGGCGAGCTCGGTCGGGTCGGTCAGCAGCGAGTAATCGACGTTCTCACCGATGGCCTTGGCGGCAACGGCCTTCATGCCCATCTCGTCGGCCTGCTCGGCGGTAACGTCGGCGGCACGGCGCAGGATGGAGCACACGCGGGCGTGAGCATACTGCACGTAATAGACCGGGTTGGAGTTGTCGCGCTTCTTAACGGCCTCGATGTCGAAGTCGACCATCTGGTTGGAGCTCTTGGAGATGAGCGTGTAGCGAGCGGCATCGGAGCCAACCTCGTCGACGAGCTCCTGAAGGGTCACCATGGTGCCCTTGCGCTTGGACATACGGACGGGCTTGCCGTTACGCAGCAGGTTGACGAGCTGGCCCAGTAGAACCTCGAACTTGCCGGGGTAACCCAGAGCGTCGCAGACGCAGCGGACGCGCTCGATGTAACCGTGGTGGTCGGCGCCCCAGATGTCGATGACGTGGTCGACGCGCTGGAACTTATCCCAGTGATAGGCGACGTCGGAGGCGAAGTAGGTGTACTCGCCGTCGGACTTGATCAGGACGCGGTCCTTGTCGTCGCCCAGATCGGTGGAGCGGAACCACAGGGCGCCGTCCTTGGTGTAGAGGTAGCCCATCTTGTCGAGCTTCTCAAAAGCGCGGTCGACGGCGGAGGTGCCGGCGGTCTCGCCCTCGGTGTCCTTCACATACAGCGAGCGCTCGGAGTACCAACGGTCAAAGTCGCAGTTGACGGCGTGGCAGAGGTCGCGCATGTTGTCGACCATCTTCACGTAGCCGCGCTCACGGAAGCTCTCCATACGCTCCTGCGGATCGGCGTCGACCCACTTGTCGCCGTCGGTGCGCCAGAACTCGGCGGCCTCGTCGATGATGTAGTCGCCGCCGTAAGAGTCCTTGCCCAAGGTCTCGGCAAAGTTGTCCTGATACGGATGGGTCTCGGGGTGCTCGTCGTTCTCGTCGGCAACAAAGGCGTCACGGTCGGCGATCAGCAGCTTGTGAGCCTCGTCGATATCAACGCCCTGCTTGGCGATGATGTCGGCGAGCTGCATGTAGCGCGTGCTGATGGAGTTGCCGAAAGTGTTCATCTGAGAGCCGTGGTCGTTGATGTAGAACTCACGCTGGATGTCGTAACCGGCGTGGTCCATGACGCGGCAAAGGGAGTCGCCCAGAGCAGCCCAGCGGCCGTGGCCGATGTGCATGGGGCCGACGGGGTTGGCGGAGACGAACTCGACCTGAGTCTTCAGGCCGCCGCCGACGTTGGACTTAGCAAAGTCCATACCCTTCTCGCGGGCCTCGCCAAAGATGGCGTTCTTGACGGCGACGGAGAGGTAGAAGTTGATGAAGCCGGGGCCGGCGATCTCGACCTTCTCGATCGCGGGGTCCTCGGGCATATGGGCAACGACGGCCTCGGCGATCTTGCGCGGGGCGCAGTGAGCCAGCTTGGCGGACTTCAGAGCCATGGTGGAAGTCCACTCGCCATGAGAAGTATCAGCCGGTCGCTCGATAGCGCAATCGTCAAGTTCAAATGCGGAAAGGTCGCCGGCCTCCTGGGCCGCAGCAAGCGCAGCGCGTACCAGCTCTTCAATCTTCTCGGGCATAGATCCTCCTTGTGTTAAAGCCCCCGAGCTCTTGGTCACTCGTAGGGCAAAAGCCAGAGTTTGTAGCACTCTATCACAAGCAGTAGCTACTGTCGCAGGGTAAAGTTAATCGATATTGCATATGCACAAAAATGACTACAGCTCGCACAGGACCATTCAAAGATAGCGGTCTGCCTGCCGATTGTGCACCTGCCGAAAATGCATAAACATGTGCATGAGCTGCTCGGAATATCGAATACTCTTACCTATCGGAGTTGTGTGCTTTTCCTGCATAAAGTAATGGTTTGCGCACGTCAACGTGGTATTCTAGACATACGCAAATTCGTATAAGTTGGAGGTAGCATGTTCTCAATCGGTCAACACGTCATTCATCCGGGCCAGGGAGTCTGCACCGTCGTCGGTTTTAGGGACGACACGCCGCAGCCCATGTTGTTGCTCGAGACCAAGCAGGGACATGCGCAGACGATTCTCATGTACCCCGTGGCGCAGGCCGACCGCCTACATGCCGCCATCTCTCAGCAGGATGCCGAGCACCTGCTGAGCCACTACGACGAGCTGGAGTGCGACACCTTTACCGAGCGCAACAGCTCGCTTGAAGAGACACACTTTAAGCAGCAGCTCAAGCTGGGCGCGCCCGAGACGGTCCGTGTGGCCAAGACGATGATGCACCGCATCCGCCAGGCCGAGGAAGCTGATAAAAAGCCCAGCTCCTACTACATGCGCGTACTCAAGGAAGCCAAGCGCCGCTCCATCGAGGAGTTCGCCGTGGCCCTGGGCGTCACCGAAGAGGCCGCCGAAGCCCGCCTAGCCCAAGCCGCCCTCAACTAACCTGTCAAAAACCACCACAAAGGGGACAGGCACCTTTGTGGTGGTTTTCTTGTTCTAGTAGTATTCAATCTCATCGATACCCACGAGCACAAGGAGTCTGTTATGGCAGAGACGCTTACCGCCGGAATCACCCGCGACCGCGCATTCGAACTGCTCAACGAGCACAACAAGGATCCGTTCCACATCACCCACGGCGAAACGGTCGAGGGCACCATGCGCTACTTTGCGCGCGAGTTCGACCCCGAGAACGAGGAGTTCTGGGGCATCGTCGGCCTGCTCCACGACCTGGATTGGGAGGAGCATGAGGACGACCCCATGAACCACACCATCTACGCTGCCGAGATCCTCGAAGGCGAGGGTGCCTCTCCTGAGCTCATCCGCGCCATTCAGTCGCACACCTCTGATTTCAACACCTCGCTGCCCAAGCCCGAACTGCAGATGGAGAAGATCCTGTTTGCCTGCGACGAGCTTACCGGCCTGATCGGAGCCGCGGTTATCATGCGCCCGAGCAAGAGCGTCATGGACTTTACGACCAAGTCGCTCAAGAAGAAGTTCAAGGACAAGCGCTTTGCCGCCGGATGCTCGCGCGACGTGATTTCGCAAGGCGCTGAGATGCTGGGCTGGGAGCTTCCCGAGCTCTTTGACCGCACCATCGCGGCTATGCAGTCCTTCGCTCCCGATCGCGACGCCTTCCAGGCCTAGCACCAAAACCACCACAAAGGGGACAGGCACCTTTGTGGTGGTTTTTGTTTGCGTGGGCGTTAGGGGCGGACCTGACCGGTGCCGCGAAGCTTGTATTTGTAGGTGGTGAGGGCCTCGGCGGCAAAGGGTCCGCGGGCGTGGAGCTTTTGGGTCGAGATGCCAATTTCGGCGCCCAGGCCAAACTCGCCGCCGTCGGTAAAGCGCGTGCTAGCGTTAGCGTACACGGCCGAGGCATCGACCTCATCCAAGAAGCGCTCGCAGGCGTCTGCGTCCTCGGCGATGATGGCCTCGGAATGCATGGTGCCATAGCGGTTGATGTGCGCGATGGCCTCTTCCTCGTTCGCCACGACCTTCACGCTCATCTCGAGGGCCAGATACTCGCGGCCCCAGTCCTCCTCGGTTGCGGCAACGTAAGCATCGCCCTCGGCAAGACCGGCGGCAACGCAAGCGGCACACGTGGCCTCATCGCCGTGAATCAGCACATCGTGGTCGTGCAGCACGGCAACGACCGCAGGCAAAAACACATTGGCCACAGCATGGTCGACCAGCAGCGACTCGGCGGCATTGCACACGCCTACACGCTGGGTCTTGGCATTAACGATAATGTTGAGCGCCTTATCAAAGTCGGCGGACTCATGCACGTAGATGTGACAGTTGCCCGTGCCCGTCTCGATCACCGGCACGAGAGACTCGCGCACGCAGCGCTGGATCAGGCCTGCACCGCCGCGCGGAATGAGTACGTCGACAATACCGCGGAGCTTCATGAGCTCGCCAGTGGCCTCGCGGTCGGTGGACTCGATCATCGACACGGCCTCGCGCGGGAAGCCCTTGGCCTCGAGCGCATCGGCCAGCAGCTCAGAAATCATGGCACACGAGTGATAGGCCAGCGAGCCGCCGCGCAGAATGCAGGCGTTGCCGGTACGGATGCAGATGCCCGCGGCGTCGGCCGTCACGTTGGGGCGCGCCTCGTAGACCATAGCGACCAGGCCCAGCGGCACACTCACACGGGTCAGGTCCACGCCACTTGCAAGCACGCGGTGGTCGAGCACGCGGCCCACGGGATCGGGCAGCTCGGCGAGCTTTTCCAGGCCGGCGGCCATGCCCTCGACGCGCTCGGGCCTCAGCAGCAGACGATCGAGCAGTCCGGCCGAGGTACCCGCATCGCGCGCGGCGGACATATCGAGCTCGTTGGCGGCAACGATGGAGTCGATACCGTTGCGCAGCGCTGCGGCCATGGCGCGCACGGCCTCCTGGCGCTGTTCATCGCTCGCCGTGGCAAGCGAGGCCGACGCTGCCTTGGCGGCAACGGCAAGATCGTGGACATACGTGGCTATATCGACCGACATGGGCGGCCCTTTCTCCTAGAAGTTTGCAACCATGGTAGCCGATTTGCGCATGACCTCACCTGCGGCGGTAGAATTGGTCAACCCGAAACACCGCAACGAACGGAAGCATCACATGGCGCTCATCACTTCGTACCACGTCCCCGGCCTGTATGTCGAGGACCACAGCATCGACGTCCCCCTTGACTGGCGCGGCCTGGAGCCGATGCTTTTGGCCGTCGGCAGCACCATGCGCCGCGGCGCTATGCCGGCACCCATCGCCGGCGCGCCCGAGAGCATCAAGCTCTTCTACCGCGTGGTTTGCGCGCCCGACCGCATCAACGACGATCTGCCGCTGCTCCTGTTTTTGCAGGGCGGCCCCGGCGGCGAGAGCCCGCGTCCGCTGTCGCCCACAAGCGACGGCTGGATCGAGGAGGCCGTCAAGCACTTCCGCGTGGTCCTGCCCGACCAGCGCGGCACCGGACGCAGTAGCTGCGTGGACGGACGCACGATTGCCACCTTGGGCGATCGCGCCGAGGCAGCCGGCGCCGATGCGGCCCGCTCGCAGGCGGACTTCCTCAAGCGCCACCTCGCCAGCTCCATCGTGCGCGATTTTGAGTACCTGCGCCTGGTGGGCTTTGGCGGCAAGCCCTGGGTCACACTCGGGCAGAGCTACGGCGGCTTTTTGACGTTGAGCTATCTGTCGCTCTTCCCCGAGGGCGTGGCGGCAAGCTTTACCTGCGGCGGCATCCCCCACGTGCCGGCGAGCGCAAGCGAGGTCTACGCGCACACCTTCCCGCGCATGGCTGCCAAGACACAGCAGTATTACGACCGCTACCCCGCCGACGTCGAGCGCGTGGCGGCTCTTGCCGATGCGCTCGAGGCTCAGAAGCCCGTGCTGCCCGACGGCTCGCCGATGACGGTCGAGCGCCTACAGCTCATGGGCAGCGACTTTGGCATGAAGCCGAGCTTTGAGCGCATGCATTGGATTATCGATCACGCTTTTGTTGACGGCGACGGCACGCTGACCTGCGGCGCCTCGGTATCCGACAGCTTTTTGATGCGCGCCTTCGAGCGCACCAACACGCGCACGAATCCGCTGTACTGGACGCTGCAGGAGTTCATCTACGCCGATGGCGACACCATGCCGATTCGCTGGGCCGCGGCTGAAGAGAAGGCACACCGCGCCGAGTTTGACACCCTCGCGCGCCCGCTCATGTTTACCGGCGAGGCCATGTTCCCGTGGATGTTCGAGCAGATGCCCGAGCTCAAGCCCTTCAAGCCCGCCATGGACCTGCTGATGGAAGACACCAGCTGGGACAAGATCTACGACCCGCAGCGCCTGGCGTGCAACGAGGTGCCCCTGCAGGCCGCGGTGTATTTCGACGACATGTACGTCGATTCGGGCATGCAGCTCGATACGCTCAGCCGCGTGGGTAACTCGCACGCCTGGGTAACCAACGAGTTCGAGCACGACGGTCTACACGGTAGCGTGGTGTTCAAGCACCTCTTCAACGAAGCCCTCAACCGCGGAGACCTGCGCCAGATCTTCTAGCAAAGGAATGTCCCTCAACTGTCGGCACATAAGGAACGTTCCCAAGTGCCAGCTTAATGAAGTCATTCCAGAAAGAGGACGGAAAGCGAAAACGCCCCTAAGCGAGCAAGGTGACGTGAAAGAGGAGGGCATTGACCTTTTGGTCATGCCCGACGATTGAACGTCAGATTGCCGCTTAGGGGCGTTTGCAGCGTCAATTGGTTAGGCGAAGACGATTAAATTATCTCGATGGATCGCGGGCTTTTCGGCCAGGTCTGCCAGCAGACGGTTGCCGGCGATCTGGTCTTGGCGGCGGCCGGCAGCAAGCTCCAACACGTCCGAATCAGCCTCGGCGATACCGCGCGCGACAACCATGCCGCTCGGGTCGCATACGTCGAGCACATCGCCCTCGGCAAACGTGCCATCGACCTCGCGAATACCAACCGCAAGCAAGGAAGAACCACGGCTGACCAGCGCCTTCGCGGCACCATCATCGACCGTCACCGAGCCATGCGCCTTGTCGCCCAGTGCAATCCACAGCTTGCGGGGTGCGATGTCCAGGCGCTCCGCCGGCGGATCGAACAGCGTACCCACGCTCTCGCCGCGGGCCAGACGCACGAGCGCATCGGGCTCCTCGCCCGAGCAAATCACGCTCTGAATGCCCGCCGTCATGAGAATGCGGCTCGCGCGGATCTTGGTGATCATGCCGCCCGTGCCCACCGATGTGGAAGAATCGCCCGCCGAGGCGATGATCTTGGCGTCGATCTTATGCACGACCGGGACGAACTCGGCCGTGGGATCCTCGTGCGGATTGGCGGTGTAGAGGCCATCGATGTCCGAGAGCGTCACGCACAGATCGGCAGAAACCAGGCAGCTCACAAGCGCCGCCAGCGTGTCGTTGTCGCCAAACTTGATCTCATCGACGGTGACGGTATCGTTCTCGTTGACGACCGGCACCACGCCGAGCTCCACCAGGCGAAGCAGGGCGTCGCGCGCGTGCAGGTAGGACGTGCGGCGCGCCGTGTCGTGACGCGTGAGCAGCACGAGCGAGGTGAGCAGGTCGCGCGCATGGAACTCCTCGTCGTAGGCCGACGAGATGATGCACTGACCGGCCGAGGCGCAGGCCTGCAGGCTCGGCAGGTCGCCGACCGGCTTACGGTCGAAGCCCAGCACGGGATAGCCGCAGGCAATGGCGCCCGAGCTCACCACGATCAGGCGCCAGCCAAGCTCGCGCAGCGCTGCGGCCTGGTCGGCAAGCCCGCCGATAAAGGCGCGGTTGACCTTGCCGTCGGCGCCCACCACCGTGGACGAACCGATCTTTACCACCATCGTTTTATAAGAAGTCGTCATACGTCAAACCAATCAACTGTTCAGCGAACAGGCGAGCTGGCGGCCGAGGGAACGCGATTCGCCCCTACCGCCCAAGTCCATTAGTGAGCCCAGGGAAAGGCGGAAGCCGCGGCCATGTTCTTACGCACGAGCTCGTCGCGAACCTGTGCCAGGCCCTGCTCCATGCCCACCACATAAGTCTGCGGGTACAGGAAGCGCTTGTAGACCGGATCCAAATGGTCGAGCGCCCAAGCACAGCGCTCGCGCGCGTCCTGGATGCTCTCACGCGGAGCCACCGCACTGCCATCGCGCACGATCGGCACCAGCAGCTCGCGATACTCGAGTTCGGACACGTCGGTCACCAGGGCGGCATCGTTCACGGCCACAAGGGTATTGCCGCGCGCGGCGCCCTCCCCCGCCAGATGGTCCTCGTCGTAGATCATGTCGCAGACCGGGCCGCCAAAGCCGTCGTAATAACGGCGCACGCGTTGCACACCCGGGATCGTGCGCTTGTATGGCTGCTCAGAGAGCTTGACCACCGGCGTCCATGGATCTGCCTCGCTCGCACGGCGGGCGGAAAGCTTGTACACGCCGCCCAGCGCCGGCTGGTCATAGCAGGTCGCAAGCTTGGTACCCACGCCAAAGCTATCGATGGGCGCGCCCTGGTCGAGCAGTGACTGAATCGTGTACTCATCCAGATCGTTAGAAACCGAGATCCCCACATAGGGCAGGCCCTCGGCATCAAAACGGCCACGAACATACTTGGAGAGCTTGGCGAGGTCGCCCGAGTCAATGCGAATAGCCGACAGACGCTCGCCCACCGCCTCCATCTCCTTGGCAACCGTAATGGCATGCTCGCAACCCTCGCGTACGTCGTAGGTGTCGATGAGCAGCGTGCAGTTCTTGGGACTCGACTTAGCAAAAGCCCGGAATGCCTCGAGCTCGGAGTCGAAGCTCATCACCCAGCTGTGCGCATGCGTGCCAAAGACGGGAATACCGTAGCGGCGGCCGGCGAGCACATTGGACGTAGAGGAGCAGCCGGCAACGTAGCTCGCGCGCGCGACGGCCAAGCCGCCATCGGGACCCTGAGCGCGGCGCAGGCCAAACTCGGCAACGGGACGGCCGTCCGCCGCCAGCACCACGCGCGCCGTCTTGGTGGCGACAAGCGTCTGGAACCCAACGATGTTGAGCAGCGCCGTCTCAAGCAGCTGGCACTCCAGCGCGGGGCCGGTGACGCGAACCATGGGCTCGCGCGGAAAGACGAGCTCGCCCTCGGGCACGGCGTCGATGTTTACATGCGCACGAAAATCGCGCAGGTAGTCGAGGAATCCAGGCTTGAACATCGCGCCGCCGGCCGGGGCCTGGAGCGAGGCGAGGTAGTCGATGTCCTCGGGCGTAAAGCGCAGATTCTCGACCAGCTCGGGCAGTTCGGCGGTGCCGCACATGACGGCATAGGCGCTGCCAAAAGGATGGTCGCGGTAAAACGCGGTAAAACAACCCTGCTCATTGGCCTTGCCGCTCTCCCACAGGCCCTGGGCCATAGTGAGCTCGTACAGATCGGTGAGCATTGCAATGTCGGTGGGATGCGAGATGTCGGTCAAAGCCATGGGGCGACCTTTCGGATGCGTTGTGCAGAGGTTGAGGGTTGGAAAAGGGCAGAGTGTTCGGGCATGGCACCCAGCGCGAATGGGCTAGAGCAGGCCCATGCTGGTCAGGATCGTGTAGCCCATAAAGATGACAAACGCGATGAGGGCAAGGACAATGATGATTTTTTGAGCCGGCGCCATGCCAGGGATCTCGTTCTCGCCCGTAGGCTCCTTGGAGGTGACCATGCGCTGGGCAAAGGTCATCTCGTCACGGCTCGGCTTGGGCTCGACGGACTTGGAACGAGCGACCTTTTTAGGCTGAGGTTTAGGTGCGGTGGGCGCGGGCTTCGCGGCGGCGGGCTTGGGCGCGGGGGCGACGTTCGCAGCGGCCTCCTCGGCCTTCGCACGCTCGGCACGCAGGGCGGCCAGCTCCTCACGCTCGCGGCGTGCCTCTTCCTGGGCCTCGCGACGAGCTTTCTCGGCGCGGAGCTCTTCCAACTCGGCGCGTTCCTCGGCAGACAGTGGTTGGGACTCAAGCTTGGCCATGGTACAGCCCTTTCTTTTAAAAAAAGCCGCCGACACAATGTCAGCGGCTTATCAAATCCAAGGGTGGAGACGAAGGGAGTCGAACCCTCGGCCTCTGCCATGCGACGGCAGCGCTCTCCCAACTGAGCTACGTCCCCAAGACAAGTTGATATTTTACCTACGGCTCGCCAACTGTCAACGCCCAATACCCAGTCTTTTTGGGACGCGGCTATTTTGACAACTTTTCGAGCAGGCGATCCTCTCGATGATTTTTTAAGGCTCTGTTAGACCAGGATTGACATACATGTGTCCCCACGGTG
>CATXMO010000019.1:0-49578 GCA_958372075.1 uncultured Collinsella sp.
GCGCAAACCAGGACGGCGACAACCAGGCCGGCGAGGTACTCGTAGCGGCCGTGGCCGTAGGGGTGGCCTTCGTCGGCCGGGCGGCTGGCAAGGCGGAATCCGAGCAGGCTCACGATGTTGCTCGAGGCGTCGGAGAGGTTGTTGAAGGCATCGGCGATAAGCGAGACGGAGCCGGCGAGCAGGCCCGCGATGCCCTTGGCTAGGCACAGGGTAATGTTGAGGCCGATGCAGATGAGGCTTGCGGCAAAACCCGCGTTGGTGCGGCAGGAGGTATCGACCGGCTCGCTTTCGCTGCCGGGAACAAGCGTATGTACCAGCCGATTTACAAATAGCATAACGATCGTCCTCACAATCATGTTTAAGGGGATAGTGTAGCTCGCGCGGGGGCGCCGTGCACCGATGCTCAGAAAATGCAGCAATGGTCTGCCGGCGCTAACGGGCGCGAGGCGGAGGGGGACGACTGCTCGCGCGCCTTCGAGTTCGCTGCTCCTTCCCGTCCGACCGGGTGCTCCATTTTGGGCCACATGGGTATGGGCACGCGCCGATTTGCTCGACATACTGAATGTCGACAGCCCTGTGCAAAGGAGGACGTTTCCATGGACGAGATGTTTGCCATTAAATGCCAAAACTGCGGCGGCCCCATGTATTCGCACCAGGCAAAGCGCAGCTTTGAGTGCGCCTATTGCGAAACGGTTATTCCGTGGCAAGCGGACGCCGGAGAGCCCAAGAGCGCCCTGGGTATCCGTCATACGCCGCTGACGGTGGTTGACGGGCTGCTCAAGCTCACGCACGTCTCGCAGCTCGAGCGCCCAGAGGACCCGGACTGGTATTTCTTCAATTCGTACTGGCGCAATCAGTCGGTTCTGGAGCATCTGCTGTGGGAAGATCGCGGCACGGCGCAGGAGTTCCAAGAGGCGACGCACGTGAGCATTCCCTGCCCCTTCTGCGGCGCGTCCTTTGAGGGGTCATCGACCCAGCGCGTGTTTGAGTGCCCGTCCTGCGGCAACAAAATCGGTATGGCTGACCTTCTCAAGCCCGGTGCGTTTAGCAAGCGCCTGACCATGGGCGTGGGTGCCGAATACGTTCCCGAACAGGGCGTCCCCTGTGAGATATCGCCGCAGCAGGCACGTGCCAACGCGCTTCAGCTGGTGCGCCAGTACCCCGACGCCTTTGCCGGGCACGACGTGGAAGACGCGATTCAAAATGACATGATGCTCTTCTACTTCCCCATGGCACTCGCGGACTTGCGCATGATGGCGTCCTTCCCAGGCAAGGGGCTGAGCAAGGAGACCTTGGTGTACTACGAGGTACTCGATTGGGCGTATCCGCGGGCAAACTACCTGGACGTTCGCCTTATGGGCATTTTGGAGCCGTGGGACTTTGGCAAGGTGGGGCCGTTCGATCCCGCCATGCAGGAGGGCGACTTCCGCGTCGTTTCCGTCGATGCGTCTACCAAGGACCAGGTGGTTATTGATAAGCTGGCGCTCGACGTTGCAGGCAACGATGCCGAGGCGACCCTGGGGCTCAATAAAAAGAGCATCCGCACGTGGGCGCGCAAGGCTCGCAAGCACAAGGACGGCCTGGTGATGGTACCGGTCTACTTTGTCGATCGCCCGGCGTCGGATGGCCGCGATGGCGAGCAGGTGCGCATTGCCGTGAACGGCCAGACGGGTCGCGCGGCGGCGGTGGTGTTTAGCGACAAGCGCGAGACACATGTCGTGGCGCCGCTCAATCCGAGCCTGCATCTGTCCGGTGAGAGCACCGTACACGCCACACCCGTCGAGGTCAAATATGTTAAATCGCCGTTCCTATACCAGATCGTGCGCCGTGGAGACGGCGAGCAACCGCGCCAGGTTGCAGCCGCCGTCGAGGGTTCCTACCGAGAGGAGAAGCCCAAACGCAAGGGCTTGTTCGCTGCGATCTTTGGTAAGTAGGGGAGTGGCTCCGGTTGACATGACGGCGTGATAGCCAGAGGCACGGGGCGGCTCACGGGAATGTGGACTGCCCCGTTTTTATGCGGCGGCAGGACCCGTAGGCACTCCATTAAACACACATGCTCACAGCGCGAACGTTGAGCAACATTACGTTTGCCGATAGCTATTAAAAAATGTCCGCCCACGGTAGTAGTATCAAAAAAAGAGGGGTCCCAAATGGAACCCCTCTGGCAAGTCAAATTGTCCCCTACGGGACGCCTTCCAAGGAAGGCATTTTTGGCAAAGCCGTATTTTGACTCGCAGTGTCGATGTAACTGGTAATCGACAAGGCAACTGTAACACAGCGCGGAAGGGCTGGTCGACATGAATTTAAGAAACTGCTCTGGCGACTACAATATCGGCCTCGACATGGGAACCGGCTCCGTTGGTTGGGCGGTGACCGATGACCAGGGCAAGCTTCTGCATTTTAAGAAGCAACCGACGTGGGGCAGTCGTTTGTTCGATAGTGCGCAGCTGGCGTCCGAGGCGCGCGTTCATCGTGGGCAGCGTCGCCGTTACGTGCGCCGCCGCTGGCGCCTTGACTTGCTGCAAAAGCTGTTCGAGCCTGCGATGAGTGAGGTCGATCCGGGCTTTTTCATGCGACTCAACCAGTCGCGGACCATTGAGGGCGATCCGATTTTTACCAAGGACTTCACGAAGGCCGATTACTACGATCGTTTCCCGACCATCTATCATCTGCGTGCTTACCTTATGGACACCGATGAGCAGGTCGATCTTCGATTGGTGTATCTCGCAATCCATAACATCGTTAAGCATCGCGGTAACTTCTTGCGCCAGGGAGAGAAGCTGACGGCAAAGACGGCAAAGACATCCGATGCCCTCGAGCGCCTCAATGATTCCCTGCAGGCTTGGTGCGAGTCTAGGGAATACGATGTTACAAAAATCAATAAAAGCGCTGTCGCAAAGATTCTCGCTGACGAGCGATCTTCTCGTTCGCAAAAGGCAAAAGACATTCAGGCGCTTGTAAAAGTGGGCACTGCGGATGCGGCTGCGAACAAAAAGCTGGCAAAGGCTTTGTCGAACGCTGTCGTTGGCCTTCAGTGTGAGTTCAAAGACGTGTTTGGCGATTTTGAATGCGAGGCAACTAAGCTCGCGCTTTCGGATGACGAGAAGCTAGAAGCGCTGCAGGCCGCATGCCCCGATGACTGCGTGGAGCTTCTTGAGTCCGTTTGCGGTGTTTACTCTGCTTACGTGCTGCAGGGGCTTTTGTCCTATGCTGAGGGCCAGACTATCTCGGTCAACATGATCGAAAAATATAATTGTTACGCGAATGATCTTGATCGACTCAAGACTTTGGTCCGCGAATATGCTCCCGGCTCATATGAGTCTTTCTTCCGCGGCGCAACCTATCATGATTCGAATAGCGATGACCCCTCGCGCGACTACGATGCCTCTAAGGCGCAGGGTTACACCGCATATGACCTGCATAAACTGTCTTATGATGACCTCGCTAAATCCGTAAAGAAGCTCTTTGCGGGAACGGGCGCGGAGACGGACGAGCGCTATATCGCCATGATGGACGCATTCGACAAGCAGCGCTTTTTGCGTCGTCTTAAGACGAGTGATAACGGTGCCATCTACTATCAGCTGCATCTTGAGGAGCTGCAGGCCATTCTCAAAAACCAGGGTCGCTTCTATCCGTTCCTTAAGGACGAGGCTGCAAAGATTGAGAGTCTGGTCACGTTCCGTATTCCGTACTATGTGGGACCGCTGACGCCTAAAAATGCGGCTCAGGACAAACATGGCAACCATCGATTCCAGTGGTCCGAGCGCAAGCCCGGCATGGAAGATGCGACGATCACGCCTTGGAACTGGGATACCGTGATCGATAAGAACAAGAGCGCCGAGAACTTTATCATGCGCATGACGGGTGACTGCACGTATCTTGCTGGCGAGAAGGTGCTTCCCAAGCAGTCTCTGCTCTATGAGGAGTTCTGCGTTCTGAACGAACTCAATGGCGTTCGCTGGTCCGAAGATGGTGACGATTGGCAACGCTTAGATGCTGCGCAGCGCGAGGGCATTGTTCACGAGCTTTTCCATAAAAAGCGTCGCGTTACCTACAAGATGATTGCCGACTGGCTTGTAAAAGAGGGCGACGCGACAAATCCGGTTGTCCGCGGCGGCCAGGGTGAGAGCGGTCTTGAATCGAAGATGGGCTCGTACATCTTCTTTGCCAAAGACATCTTTGGTGTGGACGAGTTGAGCCGTGCCGAGTATCCGGTTATCGAGAAGATCATTCTTTGGAACACGTTGTTTGAGGACCGTTCGATCCTTAAGGAAAAACTGCAGGATGAGTTTGGCCCCAGTGGCAACGGAATGCTCGATGCCGAGCAGATTAAAAAGATTTGCAAAAAGCGCCTGACCGGTTGGGGACGTCTGTCGGAGAAGTTCCTGACGGGTATCAGGATTGATACACAAGCCGGTCGATCTATGAGCATCATGGACGTGCTGCGAGAAGGAAACCCCAGCTCAGAGCGCCGCTTGGGCGAGACTATGGTGATGATGGAGATTCTCCACGACAATACGCTGGGCTTCCAGGAAAAAGTGGATGAACACAATCGCAAATACTACGCCGAAAACGAGAAGTCACTAGGCGTTAATGAGCTCCCCGGATCTCCGGCGATTCGTCGCAGCCTGAATCAAGCGATTCGCATTGTTGACGAAATTGCAAAGATTGCGGGGCACGCGCCGGCCAACGTTTTTGTTGAGGTGACTCGCGACGAGGACGAAAAGAAAAAGGGTAAGCGGACCACGAAGCGCTGGGATGCCATCGAGGACGCGCTCAAGGCGTTTAAGGCCGAGGGCGGTGACCTGGTCGTTATGGACGATTTCAAGGAGCTCAAGGCAGCCAATGTGGACCTTGACGAGCGCTTGACCCTCTATTTGATGCAGAACGGAAAGTGCTTGTATTCTGGTCGCGCTATCGACCTTAATAAGCTTATGGCGGGCTCGGGCGAGTATGAGGTCGACCATATCATCCCGCGCGCCTACATTAAGGACGACAGCCTCGAAAACAAGGCGCTGGTGTACCGCGAGGAGAACCAGCACAAGACCGACCAGCTTTTGATTGATAAGAGCATTCGCTGGAAGATGGGCGAAACGTGGAAGCAGCTGCATCAGGCTAAGCTTATTGGCGATAAAAAGTATCGCAACCTGCTGAGGTCTTCCATAAACGAGAATGCCATGAAGGGCTTCGTCGCGCGCCAGCTCGTGGAGACGAGCCAGATGGTCAAGATGGCGCAGGCTTTGCTTGAGGCGCGTTATGCCGACGAGGGAACGAAGATCGTTCCCGTTAAGGCGAGCGTATCGCACAACCTTCGTGAGGCGGCCGGCTTGGTCAAATGCCGCGAAGCCAACGATTTTCATCATGCGCATGATGCCTATCTGGCATGCCGCTTGGGCCTGTTTATTCAGATGCGCCACCCGGGAATGTATGAGAACCCCATTGGCTACTCGCACGTGATTAAGAAATACGTGCGCGAGCAGTCTGAGCTGTTTAAGAAAACCCATCGCATGCCTGGATCTGCCGGATTTGTCGTCAATAGTTTTATGACTGCGGGTTTTGACCCCGAGACGGGCGAGGTCTTTGACGATGCCTGGACCGAGGACGACGAGGTCAAGCGCTATAGGGGAAAGTATCTTCCGGACGGCTGGAATGCAGCGGCAGAGGTCGAGAGCATTCGCCGTGCGCTCAACTATCGCCAGTGCTACATCTCGAGGATGCCTCAGGAGGATACGGGTGCATTCTGGAAGGCAACGATTTACTCGCCGCGTGATCCCAAGATGGGCGCAAAGCTTGAGTTGTCGACCAAGCAGGGGCTTGATGCTAAGCAATACGGTGGTTTTTCGAGCCAGCAGTTTGCGTACTTCTTTATCTATGAGGCCAAAAAGAAGGGTAAGCCGGTGTTCCGGTTCTCTCAGGTTCCCGTGTGGCTTGCGGCGCGCATTGAGGGCGACTCGGCGGCGCTCGGCGAGTACGCGCGTGAGCTTGCGGAGAAGGAAGGTCTGGAATACGTCGGTATCACGAGGTCGAAGATCTACAAGAAACAGTTGATTGAGGTGGATGGTGACCGCCTGATTATTACCGGCGCAAAGGAGGTCAGGTCGGGTTCTCAACTGGCGTTTTCACAGGATGAGATGTTGCTGTTAAATATGTCTAAAAAGGATGAAAGACTAAGCGTCCTTCCTTTGCTTGAGGGATTGGTGCACAAGATTGACCACGCTGCTAATGCAACTTGTGGAAAGTTGTCCAGGCAGCTTAAGCTCTCTCGGCTGTCTTCCGTTTCTGTGCTCGATGAGTTGCAGCAGCGTGAGCTTGCATTTGGCCTAATTCGTATTGAAAACGGCGCAGATCGAGTCGTTGATCTCTCTGGAATTGGCGGGCCTGCAAAAGCGGGCGCTATGGTGACGGATATGTCAAAACTAATCAACGAACCAGCGGCCCCGTTCTTTATCATTGACCAGTCCGTAACGGGTATGTTCGAGAGAAGGACCCGTGTCGGGCTTTAGGAACATTGTCATTTCAAGCCCCTGCAAATTGCAGTACAAGGGCGGCTACATGGTTGTCCGCCGCGAGGACGACACGGCGAAAGTCCACCTTTCGGAGATTTCGTCGGTCGTCCTTCAGACCAACCAAGTGTTCATAAGCGCTTATCTGCTCTCGGAGCTTGCCAAGGCAAAGGTCGCGTTTGTCGTCTCTGACGAGAAGCGCGACCCCATTGGGCAGTATTTGCCGCTATACGGGGCCCATAACACCAGCAAGCGTATTGCGGAGCAGCTTGAGTGGGGCGAACCAATCAAAAAGCGCGTATGGCAACGAATCGTGCGCGACAAAATCAAGCATCAATCCGATGTTCTCCACGCTCGTGCGCGTGAGGAGCAGGGTGAGAAGCTTAAGAGCCTTGTTCCCGAGGTGCGCTCGGGTGATACGACGAATCGCGAAGGACATGCAGCCCGATTGTATTTCAGCTCTCTGTTTGGTTCGTCCTTCTCGAGGGATGACGATACGCCTTTGAACGCCGCTCTCAATTACGGGTATGCGATTCTGCTATCGAGTGTCAATCGCGAGATTGCGGCGCGCGGATACCTTACGCAGGCGGGGATTTGTCACAGAAATGAGTTTAACCAGTTCAACTTGAGCTGTGATTTTATGGAGCCGTTTAGGCCTCTTGTAGACCGTATCGTGTTTGACAACTTTGACGGCGAGTTCTCTAAGGAGACAAAGCTGCTTTTGGTCGACATGCTCAATCAGGGAATCGCGTATCGAGGCGGCACGTATCGCGTGGGCTCCGTAATCTCTCTGTATGTTGCTGACTGTTTCAAGGCTCTTGACCGGAAGCTGTCGGTGGACGAAATCGAGTCGTTTGAAGTCGTATGAGTGTCGGGGAAAGGATCAGATATATGAGGCTTGTCGTCTTCTTTGATTTGCCCGTCGATACTCCTGCGCAGAGAAAAGACTACCGGGTGTTCCGCAAATTCCTTCTTAAAGATGGCTATCTTATGCTCCAGGAATCCGTGTATGCAAAGCTTGTTGTTAATGATGGGGCGGCAGGAAGCGCGGTGCAAAGACTCAGGAAGCATCGCCCGCCAGCTGGCCTTGTACAGGTTTTGCGCGTGACCGAATCTCAGTTTTCGACCATGGAGTACATTGCGGGTAACCGCGAGGCTCATGAGGAGATAGACACAATGGAGGAGCTCCTGGTTTTATGAGGCTTGTGTTTTCGGGACTTGAGAACTCGCTGGAACTAACAGCAGGGGAGACATCGGTTTTGCAAGTCGAAAACTCTGTTCTGTTCGCGCGGATTGTGACTTCTTTGCAAAACGGGTTGGGGCGCCAGGCGATGGAACCTTACTCCCTTTGGAAAGACGATGAGGAGATTAAGCCCGGCAGCGCTCTAATGGTGGTGCCTGATGCGCTGAATCTTCCATGGGATGACCGCGCATTTATGACCGCAATCACCAAGAAGGTTGAGCGTGAGTTTCTAGAAGACGAAGACCTGCGCATGCAAGTGGAAGAGGCTGAACGAGCAATAAGGCTGCGTTTGGGCGGATTGAACCTTGGCTTTAATGCCGATTTGGGGTTTGGTTTAGAATGGGATATGAAGCGCTACCTCAAGTTTTTAGGATTTGGTGCAGCGCCTCAAGAAGATAAATCGTTCCTTGATAATCTGCTGAATTTCCTTTCATTTGCTCTTGACGCTGGCTGCAGAAAGACAATCGTATTTGTAAATCTCAAAACATTTTTGACGGAAAATGAGCTGCAAACGCTCTATGACCACGTGTTTTTTCTTAAGTTGAGCCTGTTGCTCCTGGAGAATAAAAAAGATACCATGGCTTACGGACATGAACATAAACTAACGGTTGACCTGCAGTTTTTAGAGCATTGAAAGAACTGACCGGTTAGATTGAACGTCCCGTCGCAGTAGGGAATTTGTTCCAATGGTTTTGGAGCAGTGTCGATTTAACTGGTAATCAAACGTCGAATTTCACACGACAAGCGGTCGAATCGTTTTGGAGCAGTGTCGATTTAACTGGTAATCAAACGGACATGCACGGCGCACCTCTTGGACAAAGTTTTGGAGCAGTGTCGATTTAACTGGTAATCAAACAGGCCGAGGGTGAGGTCGAAGACGGTGGCAGTTTTGGAGCAGTGTCGATTTAACTGGTAATCAAACTAGGCGACGACGCGATGGAGTAACACATGTCGTTTTGGAGCAGTGTCGATTTAACTGGTAATCAAACCCCCCTTCCCGTTGCTGCCATCAGCATTATGTTTTGGAGCAGTGTCGATTTAACTGGTAATCAAACCGGCATCGTGTCGTTGCCTGTCAGGTGAAGGTTTTGGAGCAGTGTCGATTTAACTGGTAATCAAACCGACTATCTTTGCAAATGGGGCACCAACCGTTTTGGAGCAGTGTCGATTTAACTGGTAATCAAACTCGAGCAATGGAAAGCAAGCAAGGAGGTAGGTTTTGGAGCAGTGTCGATTTAACTGGTAATCAAACGACCGGTTCGACCATGAGCATGAGTGCAAGTTTTGGAGCAGTGTCGATTTAACTGGTAATCAAACACATAGTGCGCTGGGTGTTCAGGCGGTGGAGTTTTGGAGCAGTGTCGATTTAACTGGTAATCAAACCCGTAGCTGTACGTACGGCCCTCGATTGTCGTTTTGGAGCAGTGTCGATTTAACTGGTAATCAAACGCTAGCGTCAGGTTCTCGGCTGTGGCCTGCGTTTTGGAGCAGTGTCGATTTAACTGGTAATCAAACTTGCAACGAGTATAGGCGTGATACGGTGCTGTTTTGGAGCAGTGTCGATTTAACTGGTAATCAAACCAGACATCCTAAGTGGATGCAACACGGTACGTTTTGGAGCAGTGTCGATTTAACTGGTAATCAAACTTCGACCGCGCTCCTTCTTTGCGTTTGTCAGTTTTGGAGCAGTGTCGATTTAACTGGTAATCAAACATGCACCTGTCTCGTCCCCTGGTATGACTGGTTTTGGAGCAGTGTCGATTTAACTGGTAATCAAACCGAGCTCGATCAGGTCGTTCTGGAACATGGGTTTTGGAGCAGTGTCGATTTAACTGGTAATCAAACTATCCGTCAATCGATAGAACAGGAGATACGTTTTGGAGCAGTGTCGATTTAACTGGTAATCAAACATGGAAGAGGAGCGTCGTAATAAGAAGCAGGTTTTGGAGCAGTGTCGATTTAACTGGTAATCAAACGCAACATAGGCAACCAGCCATTTACACGGGTTTTGGAGCAGTGTCGATTTAACTGGTAATCAAACCATGTCGGCGTGGTTAGGCTTGGCAATCTGTTTTGGAGCAGTGTCGATTTAACTGGTAATCAAACTATAAGGGCGATACAGGCACGGGAAGGAGGTTTTGGAGCAGTGTCGATTTAACTGGTAATCAAACGCTTTCGGCAGTCCTCCACTATCGCTATGTGTTTTGGAGCAGTGTCGATTTAACTGGTAATCAAACTAAGCCCTTGCCAGCTACCAAGTGCGGAACTGTTTTGAAGCAGTGTCGATCTAACTGGTAATCAAACCAGGCGATGGGGTTCCCGCCGCTAGAGGGCGTTTTGGAGCAGTGTCGATCTAGCTGGTAATCAAACCCCTGCGGACATTTGCCATATTTTCGGCTAGTTTTGGAGCAGTGTCGATCTAACTGGTAATCAAACACCACTACAGTTAGGGGTTAACATGTACGGTTTTGGAGCAGTGTCGATTTAACTGTTAATCAAACGCGAGCTTGCAGCCGTTGGGTTTGTCGCAAGTTTTGGAGCAGTGTCGATCTAACTGGTAATCAAACTTTTGAGCCAAATAAAACCTATGTTTCACGGTTTTGGAGCAGTGTCGATTTAACTGGTAATCAAACAAAATTGTTTCTGCTATATGTTGCAGGCTGTTTTGGAGCAGTGTCGATTTAACTGGTAATCAAACCGAAGCAGCCGAGGAATCCCGCAAGCAGGCGTTTTGGAGCAGTGTCGATTTAACTGGTAATCAAACTGAGCCGTCAAACAGGAACCAACGAAAGGAGTTTTGGAGCAGTGTCGATTTAACTGGTAATCAAACATTTGCGAGGCGATGAGTGATGGTACTTAAGTTTTGGAGCAGTGTCGATTTAACTGGTAATCAAACACATCCACATCGGACACGGCACCGTAGAGAGTTTTGGAGCAGTGTCGATCTAACTGGTAATCAAACAACAACCTGTATGAAGTCGCCTCAGTGCTGTTTTGGAGCAGTGTCGATCTAACTGGTAATCAAACTTTAGTCCGCTGATGCAATGCGGACTGTTGGTTTTGGAGCAGTGTCGATCTAACTGGTAATCAAACTTACTAAGGACTGTACTACCGACCTAGAGCATTTTGGAGCAGTGTCGATCTAACTGGTAATCAAACTGATTGCCGATAAGGAGCGTCGCGAGGTTGGTTTTGGAGCAGTGTCGATCTAACTGGTAATCAAACAATATGACAGTTCGGACCGCAATCTAACCAACGTCAACAAGGAGGAATAGAAATGGACAACGACACGCTGCTGTTCAGAGATAAGGGTGCCGGTGTATTCAAGGAGATCTGTATCTACCCGAATCGAATTACCACGCTCAAGAAGAACCGCTTCTTCGGCAAGCATATAGAGGTGACCTACCTGAATGACGTCACCGGTGTCTATAGGATCAAGGGCAAGCAGGTGATTCTGAACAACAGGCTGCGGACGGGCTACGGCTATAGGCTGAGCAGTCGCTCCCAGGCAGAGGAATTCGTGAGGGTTCTTAACTCAATCATGTAGCGATAACCAGATCTTCTGCCCATAGAAAAGCGCCCTACCAATCCGTCAAGACATGTGGAGCGCAAACAATCCTGTTCCCCGCACGCGCGGGGATGATCCCGTTTTGGTCGGGGCGGCGGGACTCGAGCCCGCACGGGCGATGCCCGTGATGGCAGATGTAAATAAACGGTGGAACGGCTGTAAAAGAGTCTTGCCACTGGGTAAAATCAGGATGTGCCGCGGAACCCGCTCCTCAGTCGGTCAACTTTGGAAGCGCGGGCAACGCAGGTATTTTCGTCTAAAGGGCCGGCTGCAACCGGCCCTTTTTTATGACTCCCTTCGCTATCCGTTACTGCTTATATTCCCGCCAGATCGAGTAGAGGTTCCGGGCAATGCTGGTCACATACATCGAGAGGCGCAGGATTTCAAGAAACAAGTTCATAGGCTTCACCCCAATCGGAGATCGGAGCGTTGCCCGCAGGCGGATTCCGCGGCAGTCAAGATTTTACCTCACAGGCCGCGGTGGGAGACATCCTACCCACCCCATGGTTTGGAACAGTGTCGATCTAACGGGCAATCAAACCTCTAGCACTCTTTGAATTGAGCAAGCATCTGCCCGAAGAAGCTGAGCCCGGATGGCTCACTCATTTATGAGCCCGGATGGCTCATAAATGAGTGAGCCGCCATCTTCGGTTCGGTAGGCCCCGCAGGGGAGGTAGCGCCCGTCGGGGAGAACATAGAGGTTGGCTTCTTCCTTCAGTCCTGCTGGAAATAGCGGAATCCCGTTTTCGTCCACTTGGAACTCGTCTATATTTGCGACCTTCCTCTCCATGATGCCTCCTGCCTTATTTCTTGAATGGCGCCCTAAAACAGGCAGCTCTCAATCAGCTCTTTTCCGCGCAGGGTATCGACCCACTCCTGCGGGATGGCCTCGATGCCGTATGCCGTGCCGGCGAGCGCGCCTGCGACGGCTGCGGTGGTGTCGGTGTCGTCGCCCAAGTTGACGGCGGCGAGCACGCAGGCTTCGTAGCTGTTGGTGTTCACAAAGCACCAGGTAGCGGCTTTAAGCGTGTCGCGCACGAAGCCGCCGGACCTGATTTCCTGCTCAGGCACGCCTTTCAGGTGGAGCGCCCACGAGGGGAGCGCATCGTTCATCACATCCCTCATCAGCTCGACAAATATGACGCATGCATCGGTCGACGTTCTGTGGGCGTGCGTAATCGCGGAGACCTCGCAGATCTCGTCGTCAGTCGCGTCGACAAACGCCAAGGGCGCGATGCGCATGAGCGAACCGTTGCCGTTGTCGCGTTCGCCGGAGCCACCTTTGCCGGTGTGCAGGGCGTGGGCAGTCGTGCCGCCGTAATCGAAAACGCCGTCGATCGTATACTCGCCACGGGCAATCCAGCCTACGAACTTGTCGCGCATGTCCGCGGTGTCGATATGCCCAAGCTCCCTAATCGAGTCACAGGTAGCAAGCGTCATGGATGTGTCGTCGCTCCAGGTGCCGGCGGGCTGCCCATGCGTGCCGTAGCCGATCATGTCCGTGCATTCGAACGTGCCACGAGGCCTGAACTCGTAGGGAACGCCCAACGCGTCGCCGACGGCAAGCCCGTAGATGCAGTCGCGTAGCGTTGTTTTCGGTCTGTCTGTCATGGAAAACTCCTCTTTCACTTCGGATTGGAGATGCGTGGCAATCAGCGACAATGTGTCCAGCCCAATTCGGGACGCAGTGAGTCCCGAATTGGGAGAGCTTGTCAGCTAATCTGACAAATGAAAACCCGCAACGCTATTGCTTTATACAGCAAGGGACCTCTTTTGGGCGCCCTGCCTTTGGTGCCTCGGCGAGTCGTGCCTCGATGGAAGCTTTGGATACCATGCGCTTGGTGCCGTCCTTCCAAGAATCCAGCAGCCCAGCATTTATCAGCTGCGATACCCTTGCCGTGCTAACGCCAAGCATGCGAGCGGTGTCCGCCGCGGTGACGGCGGGGATGTCGCCGAGCTCGCGGCTGACGGCCACGGCGATTACCTTGCCGCCGTGTTGTGGCTGGTGTCCAAAGTCCGGCGCGGGAAGATCGACGCCGCCCATAAGGTGATCGTCGACCATACATGCGAGAAAATCGGCGGCGCTTTCGACAGCGTCGTTTAGGTCGGAGCCAAACGTTCCTCCTCCGCCCAGCGAGCCACATGGCACGGCATCGACCATACCGTCCGAATCAAAGAACTCAAATTCCCATACGTAAACCATGTAAGACCTCCTTTAAAAAGTGATGCGAAATGTGATGAGGATGAGCTATCGAAGCCCTGCCTGCCTTAGGATTCTTTTGGCAATTTGATCCTCGATCTCTCGGTGGCGTTTTACGAGCACGAGCTTGTCGCCTTTGACGAACTTCTCGTGATTAGTGCCTCCTTTCGAGATGAAGCCGGCTTCTTCGAGGATACGGATCAATTCGCGTCTCTGCATCTCAGCCTCTTTCAATAACTATATATTAGCACTTCCTAAGGGTTTTAGGCTTAAATCTTAGCTATTGCTAATCCTTTGTTTTGCGGCGCCATCCTTGGATAACGGCTTATATTCGTTGTTGTATTAGTCTATTTGCTCGTGCGGACACGTTTTGGTGCCCTGCGCGTGACCGCAAAAAGGGTTTGTAGTGACTAAAATGTGGTCATAGAGATAGTTTTATCGAACTCCATGGGGGTGGCGCGCGTGGATGACAACACGTTGTTGTTTCACGATAAGGGTGCCGGCGTTTTCAAGGGAATAAGCATCTATCCCAATCGTATCGAGGCGGTCGTGAAGAACAACTTCTTCGGCACCCATACCAAAACGTCTACCTCAAGGACATTACGGGTGTCAACAGGGTCAAGGGTAAGCGCGTGTTCCTTCGTAATAGGTTACTGACCGACTGTTCCTACAGGCTGAGCAGTCATTCCCAGGCCAAGGAATTTGTGAACGCGCTGAACATGGTGATGTAGCCTATGGCGGCGTTCGGACCAAGGTAAAAATCAGGGGCGCAGAACGGTGTTCTGCGCCCCTCATCGAGTTGATGCGCCCAAAAGGCCGGCTGGCCTATTCGCTAGCGCCTTCGTCACTTTCATGGTCGTTGACAAGCATTGCCGCGCCGACGGCTGTTGTTGCTACGGCGGCAGCGGCGAGCCCGGCGGCGATGCCAGAGCCGTCGCCCGTGCCGGCGAGTTTTCCGGCCGAGCTTTTGCCCTTGCCGTTCTTGTCGGCGCTACCTGCGTTGGGGCCCGTGCCACTGTCGGTGCCGGTGCCGTCGCCGCCCGCGTTGCCCGAGGCTGCAACTGCAAAGCTTGCGGCTCCGTCGCTGGCGAGCGTGTAGTTCTGCGCCGCGTCGCCCAAAAGGCCTTTCGCGCGCACCCAGTACGTCCCCGCGGTAAATGCCTCGCCCTCGGCCATTGCCGTGCCCGGAGCGCCGTTTGCATCGTGCATAAACTCGAGCTGGGCCGTGCAAGCATCGGTTTCGAGCTTGCCGTCGAGCAGCGCCGTGATCTTGGCGCGCACGTCCTCGCCGACCTTGAGGCCTTCGAGCCCCTCAAAGTGGGGCGTCAACGCGCGCCGGTCGATATAGATGGGCACGGAACCCCGCAGTCCTGTAACAGTCTCGTTGCCCAGGGCGTCGACATCCACGTATTCGACGAACTTGCTGCCCGAATCTGCCACGTTGAGCGTGCTGCTGCTGTCGACGAGGCGGAAATAGCCCTCGCCAACGGTCTTTCCATCCTGAAGTGAGGCATCGCTCAACGAGTCGCCGTATGTCATGCGCATACGGGTCGGGAGGTAGTACGAAACGGTCTGCTTGTGCTTCGCATCGTAATTGCGCTGGTAGATGCTTCGGGCCAGTGCCGCATCAACAAAGTCGGACGCAATGATGCCAATGTGCTTGAGGCAGTCCTCCTTTGTGCTCTCATTTCCGGTGCTGTTTATATACTGGCTCTTGTATAGATGCTCGTTGACCACTCGTGCTGCGGTAAAAGGATTGCTTCCTTGCTTGTAGTTCGTGCAGCTGGTGTAGTTGATACACCAGCTGTGCTCCAGGACCTTTACCTTGGCCCCGTCATTGTCCTCGACGTCCACCATGATGCGGGCGAGCTTGGTTGTCTCCTGCAGCGCCATATCGACCCAGCCGATTTTGTCGGTTCCTGTGCATTCGTAATGGTCCTGGGCGTATACCTTGGTGCAATAGGGCTCTTCGTCACCCGTTTTCCCCACGGCTTCAAAGCCCCGCTCGTCTCGAACGAGACACATAGAGGTGCTGTCGGTGTGTGCTGCGATTTTGTCGTCCCATTGGGTGAGGTCGAGGCCCCATGTGTGGCTGCTTACGCTGTTGCCGGCGAGCCCAAACCGACGCAGCAGGACGATCTTTCCGCGCACCTCGCCCAGCGTGGGGATGCGGCTCGATGTGTAGAACAGGTCGGGGTTCTCATCAAAAACCTTGCCCAAGGCCGTCGTGAGGCTTTCGTCGGTAGCCTCGTCATTGCCCCGCGACACGAGCATGATGAGCGCTTCTGTCGGGTTTTCGCTCAAAAACGTATTGAAGTACCCGATGACATCGGAGAGATGCATAAAGTTCCCGTCTTTTTTGAGCAGGTAACATGCTCCGTGGTCGATGCCGGGGTTCTCACCCTTTCCGAGTCGAATATCAAAATAGCGAACGCCTTCGAGCAGCTGCGTGGGGATGTAATCCTGCTGGCATTTTGCTTGGGAGGATTGGGGCTCGGTGTCGTTGTCCACGCTGCAGGTGCCCGAATCGTGCGTGCCCGGGATGCTCAGTTCGTCGAGGAACTTGTTGTTGTCGACGTATTTCATCCAACAGGGCCCGTCGACGTAGCTGCTATACGTGGTCCAGTCGATACTTCTAACCGTGGTATTGATCTTGCCCATGTCGTAACCGACAAGCTCGAGCTCCCACGGAATGTCCTTCCTCTTATGGCAGATCTTGTTGTTGTCCTGGTCTTTGCCGTCCTTTTCTATGGCCAGGTAATTAATGTCTTTTTTCTCGTTTGTGCGGTCTCGGATGATGTAGGTTCCGTTTAACTGGCGTTCAAACGCAAAAGCGCGGCTGGGCTTTTTGTCATACTCACCATTCCATACGTGGATGACCTTTCCATCTTTGTCCGAGTCGCCGTCGACCGACCAAATGCTGTAGCCCGTCTTTTTATGCTCTTCGAAATTGAGTAAGGTGCGGATGGCATACCAATTTGTATTATCTGCATCGGTCAGCACGCGCTCGAGGATGAGCTTGCTTGACGTGCCGTCGTTAAAAAGGTGGCAGACGTTGCCCTTGATGTTGCCGTCTTGGTTGACGCTTGCGGTACGAAAATAGCCCGCGGGGCGAAGGCGAATGACGAACTTGTCGAGGCTGACCGACGCTGTGGCAGCGTCGTCTGCAAATGCCGCTCGCAGGGGAATACCCAGCGTCGCGGTTTCGGGCAGGCTTGCAAGCGGCGACAACGCCGCAAGTCCTAGGCCCAACGTAAACGCTCGGCGACTGATGGCGTGGTGTTCGGTCATAACTCCTCCATTCGCAGGGTGCGGTTATGCACTCGTTTGGGTCACTATACTGCCCAGATGTCTAAACGTGTTGGCTTAATTGTCTGCGCGGCGCTATAAATCGGCGGGCGGACGCGTTGGGGCGCTTGTCTATTTGTGCTGCTACCGCGCTGGGGGTGGTTTTGCCGCCCGGCACCCTCGCGTTCGCCGGCTATCGGCATAAGAAAGGGAGGGCCGGCGAGCCGATCCTCCCTTGGTGCGAAGCGCTGGGGTATCGTCGCTTGTTTGCACTGTGCCTGTGTTTCCCGCTGCGCTCGCCAGTCGCTTAGCGCTTGATCTCGATATCGTCGAGCTTGACGTCCATGGCTTCGGCCTTGGCCTTGACGATGTCGTCGGCAAATTCCAGGGACTTCATCATGGTCTCGACGGTATCCTTGTGCTCCTCGACGTTGTCGATGCGCACGTACACGCTGCCGCCTTCAACGTCGGTGAAGTACTCGGTCGTTACGCCGCCCGAGTGTGTATAGGAAGCGTTGCGCCAAGTCTTGCCGTTGTACTTGACGGGGTCATTCTCGGTCCACTCAAAGCTGGCATTCCACTTTGCCTCGTAGTCGAACAGCTCGTCGGCGTTCTTGTCAGAGTCGAAGACGGGGATGAAGCGATCGCTGGCGTGCTCGCTTTCAGTGAACTTAAACTGGGCCCTGTCGGCGGTGTCGCCTGCGACGTCGGTGATCTCGACGCCCTCGGGGACCTCGACCTTAAACCAGATGAAGTCGGTCCTCATATCCACGGCTGGCTTTTCTGCTCCGCCGCCACCGCCACTGCCGGTAGCGCCGCCGCTTCCGCCACAGCCCACCAGGGCAACCGCGGCAAAGAGACTGATGCAGAGGGTGAGAATCGCAAAGGCCTTCTTTTTCATGGTCGTGTCCTCCTCGATCTGTAACCGCCCATGGATTACCTGCCTTTACTGTACGCGTGGACGGCTCGTTCGGGTGGGCCATGTGTCCCATTCTGGGGGCAGGATTTGCGCCGTTAAGTGGCAATATGCGCGGGCGTAAAAGAGGGGAGGGCCGGCCGATCCGATCCTCCCCTGGCTGGGCGTCCAATCATTTAATGACTGCGCATGCGATGCTGCGTGCGAGCCCCTAATGCTTGATCTCGATGCTCGAAATCTCGACTTCGCGTGCCTCGGCAACTGCCTTCGCCATGTCATCGGGAAACTCGATGGAGTTGAGGAGCGCCTCGGCTTCTTTCTTATGCAGATCGAAGTTCGAGATGAGAACGTAGACGCTTCCCGGCTCAACGTCGGTAAAGAGGAGGGTTGAGACGCCGCTGTTGTCCTCGTACGTTCCGACGAGCCACGTCCTGCCGTTATACTCGACGGATCCGCCATCCTTCCACTGGAACGTATCCCCCTTCTTTTCCGCCTGGTCGGCGTGGGATTCCTCGGCCGTCAGCGCTTTTTTCCAAACGGGGATAAAGCGATCGGCCGAACCGTTCTCGTCTTCGGGGAAGGTGAGCTGGACCCTGTCGGCATTCTTGCCAGCGGAGTCGCTCACGCCAACGCTCTCGGGTATCTCGACCTTAAACCAGATAAAGTCGGTCTTCTTGGCGACGGGAGCTTTTTCCTTGCCCTCGCTCTTGGATGCGCTGCTGCCCCCGCCTCCGCTTAACGCACTTCCGCCGCAGCCCACAAGGGCGAGTGCGGCAAAGAGGGCGATGCAAAGGGAAAGGATCGATAGGGTCTTTTTCTTCATGGTGGCGTCCTCCTTGTCTGTCGGTGACATCACGGCGCCGCGGGTTGTTGGAGCCGTTGGTGTATGTTGCTATTCGCAAGCGTGGCGGATGTCGTTGTGTGTGGTGCGGCGATACCTCCGTTCTTAGTTTTCGGCCGTTGAGTGGCCGTGCCCCAACGGGTTCCTTACTTATAGATATGCCCCAGCTTGTGCTGCCCGGGAGTCTCGAAAGGTGGGCCATGTGTCCCATGTTTGGGGCAGGCGCATGGGACGGTACGGCTCGGCATCGGCTTTTTCATGTTGCGCAACAGCGCCCTGGGTGGGGGCGTATAGACTTGGCTGTGACAAAAGCTAAACCACGAAAGGTCGAACGATGTTCTGTCAAAAATGCGGACAGCAAGTTCCCGATGGATCGACGTTTTGCACGCATTGCGGGGCGTCGCTTGCGGGTGGCTCCGCGCCGACGCCTACGGGCGCTGGTCCTTCCTCTGCCCCGGGCCTAACCCAATCGATGCCGCCGGTCGCGCCTGCGCCTCAATAGCCCAAGAGCAAGGCGCCGGTCATTATCGCTGTGGCATGTGCTGCTGTGGTCCTCATCGGCGGCGGCACGGTGTTTGCGCTTACGGTGCTCAATGGGTCAAAGAGCTCCGGCACGCAGATTTCGGTGGTCGATACCGGGTCTTCGGACGAGAAAGATTCTTCTGCCAAGAAGAAGAGCGACAAGTCCAAGTCCAAGGAATCCTCGGCGTCCGATGACGAGGCCGTCCCCGGGGACGAGTCGGCATACTACGGTTCGGGCGATTCGGACGATTACCTGACCGACGTGCATACGTACACGAACGACATGCATCCTTATAGCATGTCGATTCCCAACCGTTTTGAGATGGAAGATACTCCCAGCGGCAGCAGCACAAGGTACGAGGATCCGGAGACGGGTTTTGTGATCAGCCTGTCTGGCTACGTCAACATTAACGACGAAACTGCACACGAGATGTTTGTCGATGAGGACACCTCGGGCAAGGCCGACCTCTATACCGCAGAGGGCGACAACTGGTACGTGGTCTCGTGGTGTGAGGACGATACGGTCATTTACGAAAAGACGATCGTCACGGATTCGACGATTGCCACGGCGCATTTGGAGTACTCGACTGCAAACCGCGACATGGGATCGAAGATTATCGACACGCTGCTGCCGACGTTTCAGGTGGACTAGGCGCCCGTGCCTATAGCCGGCAATCGGAAACACCGATAGCCAGAGCTCCTGACAGCCTTTGTCTTATGGGCTAGACTGGCTTGGACAAGATCGATGAATGGGACAACCGCTTCCTGGCGTCGTTGTCCCATTTTTTATTCCGGCGCGGTCCGTGGCGACCGGCGCTCTAGGCAGAGGTGTTTCGATGAGCCAAGAGATGATGGATAAAACCTGTCGCGGTTTTGCCGAGGCGCTTGCCGCGCGCGAGCCGGTTCCCGGCGGCGGCAGCGCCAGCGCGTTTGTGGGAGCACTGGGTGCCTCGCTGTGCGGGATGGTTGCTCGCTATGGCGCGACGAACCCCGCGCTTGCCGATCGCGCAGACGATCTAACGCACGCGTTTGCCCAGGCAGACGAGCTGGCTCAGGAGCTTGTGGGTCTGGTTGCCAAGGACGTTCGTGCGTACGGCCAGGTGTCTGCGGCATACGGTATTCCGCGCGATGATCCGGCTCGACCGGCTGCGATTCAGGATGCACTGCACGTGGCAGCCATGCCGCCGTACCGCATTATGGATGCGTGCGGTCGTGCGCTGGCGCTGCTCGAGGACATGGCCGATAAGGGTTCGCGCCAACTGCTGTCCGATGTGGCGTGCGGCGCCGTATTCTGCCGCGCTGCCATGCAGGGCGCGAGTTTGACGCTCTTTGCGAACACCACGTCTATGAAGGATCGTGCCCGCGCCGAGGAGCTCGAGGCGGCGTGCGATGAACTGCTCGATACGTGGCTGCCGCGCGCCGATGCGCTGGCGCGCCGCGCCGCCGACGCCGCCAGGAAGAGGGGATAGCCATGGCAGAGCTGCTGAAGGGTGCTCCCGTTGCCCGTGCTTTGACTGAGGAACTCGCTGCTCGCTGCGCCGCCCTGCGCGAACGGGGCATCGTGCCGACGCTGACCATCGTTCGTGTGGGCGAGCGCGAGGACGATCTATCCTACGAGCGTGGCGCCCTCAAGCGCTGCGAGAAGGTCGGCATCGAGGTTCGCCGCGTTTTGCTTCCTGCCGATGTTTCGCAGGACGAGCTGTTGGCGGCCATCGAGGACATCAATGCCGACCCCGCTGTTCATGGCTGCCTGATGTTTCGTCCGTTGCCCGTTGGGCTTGACGAGGATGCAGTTGCCGCGGCACTCGATCCTGCCAAGGATGTTGACTCCATGACGCCGGCCTCGCTGCTTACCACGCTTTCGGGGCGTGGCGAGGGCTTTGCCCCCTGCACAGCGGAGGCTGTGCTGGCGTTGCTGGACCATTACGGCGTTGAGCTGGATGGAGCCAAGGTCGCGGTCGTTGGTCGGTCGCTGGTGATTGGCCGTCCCGTTGCCGCCATGCTTACGGCTCGCAATGCCACAGTGACGACGTGCCATACGCATACGCGCGACTTGGCTGCTGAGTGCCGTTCTGCCGACATTGTTGTTGCCGCGGTTGGGCGTGCGCGTACGATTGGCGCGGATGCGGTTCGCGAGGGCCAGACGATCATCGACGTGGGTATTAACTGGGACGAGGCCGCCGGCAAGCTGGTCGGCGACGTCGATTTTGATGCTGCGGAGCCGATTGTTGGCGCCATCACGCCCGTGCCGGGCGGCGTGGGCGCAGTGACGACGGCGATTCTCGCCAAACACGTGATCGAGGCGGCGGAGCGCGCATTGAACTAGGCATTTTTGGCTGATTAGGGGGTTAGATATATACTCCCGTGACACGCCGTGTGCAAAAAATGCCAAATATGAGTACTGTTGCCAAGCTAGTCGCATATAATTTAGGTCATTTTGGCTCTCTAACGATATTTAGTATCGATAGGGACCCCTATTTTATTGGACCTTTGAGGAATTACATAGTCTAACTTTTGTACAAATGTAGACTTTCGACGCCCACGCCCGGCAAAATAGCTGCTACTAAATTGGTGTCAGTACTCATATTTGACATTTTTTGCACACAGGGGTTGCTGTGGCCGTGGTTTCGCCCTTTTTGCGCCGAAGCGATACACTGTTGCCGTTTGATTTCTTCGCTCAAGGAGGATGCGCATGCCGTGCACAACGATTTTGGTTGGTAAGAACGCGAGCTACGACGGGTCGACGCTTGTCGCCCGCAACGAGGACTCGTCCAACGGGGTGTTTGAGCCCAAGCGCATGCGCGTGGTGCATCCCGACGAGCAGCCGCGTGTCTACACGAGTGTCCTGAGCCACCTGACCGTTGAGCTGCCCGACAACCCCATGCGCTACACGAGCGTCCCCGACGTTGTCCCGGGCCATGGCATTTGGGCCGAGGCCGGCTTCAACGAGCTCAATGTTGGCATGTCCGCAACCGAAACACTCACCACCAACGAGCGCGTCCGCGGCGCCGATCCGCTCGTGGACTATGTACCCGCCAAGGGCAACGAGGGCGAGGACGGCTATGTTCCGGCCCAGCCCGGCGGACTGGGCGAGGAGGATATGGTGACCCTGGTGCTGCCGTACGCCAAGTCCGCCCGCGACGGCGTGCGTATTTTGGGTGACCTGCTCGAGCGCTACGGCACCTACGAGAACAATGGCATCGCCTTTAGTGACGTTGACGAGATCTGGTGGCTCGAGACCATCGGCGGCCACCACTGGATCGCCAAGCGCGTGCCCGATGACGCCTATGTGACCATGCCCAACCAGCTGGGTATTGACAGCTTTGACCTGGACGACGCCGAGGGCGCTCAGGTCGACCACATGTGCTCTGCCGACCTGCGCTCCTGGATGGCAGAGTGGCATCTGGACCTAACGCTGGGCGTCGAGGGTGACGGTCCCGCCGCGGTCTTTAACCCGCGCGAGGCCTTTGGCTCGCACAGCGACAGCGATCACGTCTACAACACGCCGCGCGCCTGGTATATGCAGCGCTGCCTCAACCCCAGCGATGTGTGGGACGGTCCCGACGCCGACTACACGCCCGAGAGCGACGACATTCCCTGGAGCCGCGTGCCCGAGCGCAAGGTGACCATCGAGGACATCAAGTACGTGCTTTCGAGCCACTACCAGGGCACGGAGTACGACTGCTACGGCAGCAAGGGCACGCCCGCCACGCGCGGCGCCTATCGTCCCATCGGCATCAACCGCAACAGCCAGCTTGCCGTGCTGCAGCTGCGCCCCTTTGCGCAGCCGGCGTATCGCGCCGTGCAGTGGATGGCGTTTGGCTCCAACTCGTTTAACGCGCTCGTGCCGCTGTACGCTAACGTCGAGACCATGCCCGAGTACTATGCCGGCACGCAGGCTCGCGTGACGTCCGAGAATTTCTATTGGGTGAATCGCCTGATCGGTGCCTTGGCAGATGTCCGCTTCCATGAGTGCGGTCGCGCGGTCGAGGATTATCAGGAAAAGGTCGGCGGCATGGGCCACAAGCAGATTCACGACGTTGACGCTGTCGTAGCCGCGCTGCCCGAGGCCGAGGTGCCTGCCGAGCTCGCCCGTGCTAACGAGGCCTTTGCCGAGCTCGTGCGCGTGGAGACCGATGCCCTGTTGGGCAAGGTGCTCTACACCACGAGCTGTGCCATGAAGAACTCCTTCGCGATGAACGACAACGTAAGGTAAAGGCAACCTTGCAGCGAACGAGCGGGGCAAACGCCGTCAAAGGCTTTGGCCCGCTCGATTTTTATCTTGGCGGTAAAACGATTTTGTGTCGTTCACTCAATCTTGGGTACAAGAAGTCCAATGCAGTTGTTCATGATTGGAGCCAACCATGGTTATGAAACTCGATCAGCTTGTTAACGGTGCCATCAACGTGGGCTTCGGCGCCGCCGCCGTTGCCGTCGAGGGCGGCAAGAAGGTTCTCGACGACCTCGGTACCAAGGGCGAGCAGGTCCGCAAGGATGCCGGCACCCCCGATATCGCCCGCAGCGTGTCCGATATGTTCGAGCAGGCGGGTGGCACCATCTCCGACCTGACCGAGCGCCTGGGCATGCAGGGCGAGACTGCGGCACAGCGCGTGCTCGATGAGCTCATCCTGGCTCGCGTCCGCGTTATGACCGCCCCCGAGCGCACGGCCTTCCTGGCCCATGTGCGCGACATCGTCGATTCGGTCGAGGACAACGTGACCTCGGTGCCCGTCGAGTCCGTTGAACCCGACGACGCAGAGGACGCCGAAGAGGCCGAGTAGCAGCGCAGATGGCAGATTCCACCACCGATTACAACAATCAAGATCCCTTGGGTGACGAGGCGGCGGTTGTCGACGAGGTCGATGCCGCCGTCTCGGGCGCTCGCAAGAAGCCGCGCGCTGTCGATATGGTCCCCGAGGAGCCCGACGCGATGGCGCCGGATGAGGAATACCAGCTCACGCCGGCAGGTCGTCGTGAGCGCATTGGGCAGATCGTTCGCCTGATCAAAAAGTATCGCGTGTGGGACAACCTCACGCCGGTGCGCCTGCGTCGTCTGCTCGAAGAGCTCGGCCCTATGTTCGTCAAGATGGGGCAGATTCTGGCCAACCGCTCCGAGATCTTGCCGCAGCGGTTTTGCGACGAGCTGCGCCGTCTGCGCTCCGACGTAGAGCCGGTGCCGTATGAGGTAGTGCTCCGCTGTCTGGAAGAGGAATACGGCCAGCGCCTGGGGCAGATGTTCGACGCGATCGACCCCAACCCGCTCGGTAGCGCGTCGCTCGCGCAGGTGCACCGCGCCCGCCTGGTGACCGGCGAGGACGTGGCCGTTAAGGTGCAGCGCCCCGGTGCGCAGCAGGTGATGGCGCAGGACATCGACATCATTCGCTCGGTGGTGCGTATCGTTTCCAAGTTCGTCAACACCGACCAGTTTGTTGACCTGCACGGCGTGGTCGAAGAGCTGTGGACCTCGTTTCGCGAGGAGACCAACTTTTTGGCCGAGGCCAAAAACCTCAACGATTTCTATGACTTCCACAAAAGCGTGCATGGCGTATCGTGTCCCAAATCCTACCTGGACCTTTGCACCGAGCACGTGGTGGTCATGGACTACATCGACGGCATCTCCATCGCCGATCCCAAGCGTTTGGCAGCCGAGGGTTATGACTTGGAAAAGATCGGCGCCGCAATCGTCGAGGACTATTCGACGCAGGTGCTCGACGACGGCTTTTTCCATGCGGACCCGCATGCGGGAAACATTATCCTCAAGGACGGCATCGTCTACTTTATCGACCTGGGCATGGTCGGGCGCATGTCGAGTCACGACCGCGGTATCGTCAAGGACATGATTTTCGCCGTGGCCGAGGGTGACGTCCCCAAGCTCAAGGATTCGCTTATGCGCTTTGCCGTGACGCGCGGCGATTCTGCCGAGCTCGACCATTCGGCCTTTTTGTCCGACTTGGACTTTATTGTCGCCGACTTTGCGGGGCTCGATCTTAAGGACCTGGATATCGGCGAGTTTTTGACCTCGCTGCTCAATCTGGCGCGCAAAAACGACGTTGAGCTGCCGAGTGTGGTGACGATGTTCGCGCGCGGCATGGTGACGCTCGAGGGCCTGCTGACCGAGTACATGCCCAACGTCAACATGATCCAGATTATCCAGACGCACATCAAAAACGAGAAGAGCACCTATGCGCGCGTGCGCGATATGGGGCGCGATCTTGCCGCGAGCAGCTATCGAGCGGCAAAAGGTTCGCTCGAGGCGGCCGAGTATCTGGGCTTGGCGTCGCGTATGCTTACGCGCGGCCAGCTTAAGGTGAACACGCAGATCATGAGCAGCGATAAGGCACTGCGGCAGCTGGGTGGAATTATCGACCGCATGTCGATGGCAATTGTGATCGCCGGTCTGTTTATCGGTTCGTCGGTGGTGTACTATGCGCGTATCGAGCCGGTTGTGTTTGGTATCCCGGTCATTGGCTTTATGGGCTACGTGAGCGCGCTGGCGCTGGCACTGATGCTGGGCCGCGAGATCTGGCGCAATAGCCACGGCGGTAAGCGTTAGCGATTTCCCGGGGTCGGGGAAACGGGTTATTTTGCTCGGCACTTCATCCCCGCCCTTTTCTATCGCAAACCATAGCTTGTACCTTGGGCTTCGCCTGTGTGCGGGGCCCTTTTGCGTGCTACCATATCGACAGTAATAATCGATGGCCTAGATGGTGGTGCGGAGACGCACGAATGCGCGGTTTTCCTGCGCGATTGGGAGAATCGGGGTGTAAGTCCCCGGCTGTACCAGTAACCGTAATTCCTCTTGGCCCGGGATGGTCGCGTCGCAGATCGGACGGCGCGCCCGGGTCGGTAAGGTTAAGTCGGATCGCCTCCCATCTTGTACGCGGCCGCGGCGCATGCCGCCGGTACGCGTTGGGCTCTGGAGGGAAGGGGGACCCCGATGGGGGTACTCAAGCGCGATATGCGCGATGACGTGGGGCAGCCGCTGGGCAATGTCCCAAGTTCAGACAATAGGAGACAAATGGATATGTTTGAGGATGAGTGCCAACGCGCCTCGTGGCGTCGTCATGGAGCGATTGCCCGCGGCGTAGCCAAGCGCGGTCTGGTGGCGTTCCTGGCTTTTGCCATGGCTTTTGGCACCACGCCGGCGCAACTTTGGGCCGAGGGCGCCGAGGGCATTGCCGAGGCCGTGGCGCAGGCTGCGACGGGCGGCGAGGGCGCGGCGGCCGACGATGGCACCGCTGCCGACACCGGCGCGAACAGTGCGGCGGCGAGCGCTGCTGCCGATGACGCCGGCGCAGATCAGGGCGCAACTGCGAGTGCCGCGAATGGTGCCGACACCGCCGCAGGCAACGCGACTGAGTCCGAGAACTCTGCTGCGACGCCTGCTGCTTCGGAGCAGAAGAACGCCGTTGCCGCCGCGTCTGCCACAACGCTTTCGAGCGAGGCCAAGGTCTTCATCCAGGATACCAAGGATAAGGACAGCTCCTATTCCACGAAGTCGGGCGCGCTCAAGGCCGGTGAGACGCTTTGGGCAAATATGTACGATGAGGTCGAGGACGACTGGTACGGCACTTCGACTGAGCCCGTTGCCAATCCCGGCACTTGGACTTACACCTGGCTCGCCGGTACGACTAGGGCCAGCAGCAATGTCGCCGACTACACCGAGGTCGTAGGCCACGAGCAGTCGCTCACCGTCACCGCCGCGATGGAAGGCAAATACTTCATCTGCAGGGTAACGGTTGATGGCAAGGACTACTATGGTCCGTCCGTTTCTTCCGGCTCGGGTATCAATGCCAACAACATCCCCGGTCCCGTGCTGGGTGCCGGGCAGATGGAGCTTAACAACGTCAAGCTGAGTAGCGACACGCCGAGCATAGGCGACACCCTGACGGCGACTCCGTACATAAGCTATTATCAGCAAGCCCCCGCCGACGCCAAGGTTACCTACACGTGGTCCGCATCCACCTCGCAGTACTCGGGCTTTACCAAGATCGAGGGCAAGACGGGTGCTTCGCTCGTGGTGGGCGACGACCTTGAGGGCAAGTACATCAGGGTCGAGGCCAACGCTGGCGTCAACACGGTGAACAAGACCACTTCCAGCAAGGTCAAACAGGCCGGTGCGGTCGAGATTTCGGCCGTGTCCATCATCAATACCAAGGACGATACGAGCGTCTTTGCGGTGGGGGATACCGCTAAGGCCCGCGCTAAGGAGAAGGGCGGCGCGTACGGCGCGTTCGTCGACGCGAGCAAGCTCAACTATCAGTGGCAGAGCTCTGACACCAAGAGTGGCACGTATACCGACATTGCGGGTGCCACGGGTGAGACCCTCGAGCTTACCGACGCTTTAGGTGGCAAGTACCTCAAGTGCAAGGTGTCCTCGAAGATCGGCTCTTCGAGCATGGCCAACAACACGGGCGCTCTCGTTGCGGCTACCGGTTCAATTAACGTTACGAGCGTGACTATGAGCCCGACTTCGGGCAAAGTCGAGGTTGGTTCTACGATTACGGCGACCGCCAAGGCGGGTTCCACCGACGTTACCGCCGATTCGCATGTCACGTGGCAGTGGTATAAGGGCACCTCGAACACCGCAAGCAAGTGCGACACGCCTATCAAGGGTGAGACCGGTAACACCCTGACGGTGACCGCCGCCCTTAAGGGCTACTACGTCGTGGCCAAGGCCAACGGCGGCTATGGCGAGCAGAAGCCGTACTATGCGGTGGGTCCCGTTTCCGTCGCGGGCCAAGTGGAGCTCTATGACGTGCAGTTCGAGGGTTCTCCTGCTACCAATGGCGTGCACGTAGGCGATACGCTCAAGACTAAGGTGCGCAAAAAGGACGGTTCGCGCTACAACTATATCGACCGCACCGATAACGTGACCTACCAGTGGCAGTATGCAAACAGCAGCTCGAGCTACGACCCCGCCTATACCGATATTCCCGGTGCTACCGAGGCCGCCTATACCGTTGACGCTGCCTATGCTGGCAAGTATCTGCGCGTGAAGGTGACGAGCGAAAATACCGTTTCCAGCACGCAGAAGAAGAGCTCCTACGGCGGCACGCAGTCCGTTGCCCCGCTCGGCCCCGTGACGCTTAAGGGCCAGTACAAGCTGGCAGGCATTGAGCTTGCCGATAAGAACGTTACGCTCAGCGTGGGTTCAAAGATCACGCCGAGCGTGCAGGTTCCGGGCAGCTGGTCGGGCTCGACGAAGGACGTGCCCGAAGATGCCGAGCTCACCATGGCGTGGTATGCCAAGGGCGAGGGCGATGCCGATTGGACCGAGCTCACCGACGGCATCGATAAGACCGATGGCAGCCTGACTCTTACGGATGCGCTTGTCGGCAAGCGCATCAAAGTTACGGCGAGCGCTCTCGACAACACGGTTGAATGGGTTTCGTCCGATAGCGTCACCGCGGCGGGGGAGTATAGCCTGCTGCGCGTGATCGCCAGCCCGCAGATTAATAGCGATTCGACCCATCTCGTCTCGGGCGATAGCGTAAAGGCGACAGCGCAGGCCAAGCGCGCCGACGGTTCGACCACCAACGGTATCGATGTCACCGACCAGGCGACTGTAGCCTGGTATGCGGCCGACGACGCGAAGGCTCCGGCGGCCGACTGGACGCTGCTGCCCGATATGTCGGGCGCCGCGGCAACGGTTTCGGCATCTGCTGCTGGCAAGTATCTGAAGGCTGTCGCCACGAGCGGCAGCTCGACGGTCGAGCTCGTCTCCGCTAACAAGGTTATCGCCGCGGGCTCGCTTGAGGCCGCAGTCCAAAAGCTTAACGATGCCAATAAGCAGATCGCCGTTGATTACAGCGCCAAGGGCGGCAACGTCAACGATGTCCTGAAGGCGCAGCTTGCCGATTTGGGCTTTACCGATATTGACGTCAAGGTCTCTGAGGGCGGCGTTGCCTTTAAGGCCGAGGACGCCAAGGCTACGGTCGGTATCTCCGACGCCCAGGATAAGACCAATGGCAATGTGACGTTCTTCTTCATTGACCCCAACAACTACACCGGTTACAACATCGACGGTCTGCGTAACGCCGATGTGGCGTTTGAACTGTCGCGCGATGGCAAGACCGAGTATTACCTGCCCAACAAGTCCGTGCAGGTTGCTTGGGACGAGGCTAAACTGCAAGACCTTCTTGACGGAGCCGCCGAATCCCTGCAGATTGGCTACGCGTCGGGCGAGTCCGCCGATGGCGTGACTCAAAATGTCACGCTTCCGTACAAGGCGGGTTCCGCAAAGAAATTCTCTGTTGAATGGACAAGCTCCGACACCGAGCGCCTGTTTGTTTCTGGTTATAGCTGGGAAGATAAGACGGGTAAGGTTTCGCGCGCATCGAGCGATCGAGACGTGACGCTGACCGCCAAGGTTACGGTTACGAGCGGCGACATCAAGCTTGCCGGCTCGCATGACTTCGTCGTGACGGTCAAGGGCGATCCCGAGAAAGTCAACGCCGACAAGAAGGCACTGCAGGAGAAGGTCAATGCGGCCTTTACCTACGATAATATCAAGTACTCCGGCACCGACGTGGTCGCCAACAAGGACGGCTTGACCGCCGACCTGCAGATGCCACGCACGAGCACGCTCAATCTCGACGGCAAGTATTACGAGGTCAAGTACTCTGCCAGCACCGATGACATCACGTTCAACGGTTACAAGGGCACGGTCTATCAGCCGCTGCCCGGAGCCAAGGCCGCAAACACCAAGATCACCCTCACGGTGACCGACAAGTCGAACTCCGAGGTCACGGCTAGTAAGACCCTCGATTTTGCGATTGCTCCGCAGGACCAGGGCGAGCTCGATGCCGAGCTTTCTCTTATGGAGCAGGCTAAGGCCGGCTACGCCGCTGCCATCTTGAATGGCCAGGACGCTAGTGCCGTTTCGACCGACATGCACGCGTTCCAGAAGGCATATCTCGATGCCGACGGCAACCTTGCCTGGAGCTACAACAAGGCAACGACCGATTCGACGTCCCCCGGTATTGTTCCGGTCGATCTGCCTGGCTATGACGCGATGTCCGGGCAGGATTGGCGTCTGTTTAAGTCGAGCAACAGCTCTATTGTTTCCGCAGAGAATCTCAAGGTCACGCAGCCGCAGTACAACACGAAGGTTGTCGTTTCCTCGCGTCTGACGAGCGAGAAGTACGCTCGCTACGCTGAGCGTTACCCCGACAACGCTACGTACGCCAAGCTTGCCAACCAGGACGTGTCGGCAAAGATCACGGTTCTGGGCACGAGCGGTCAAAACGATCCCGAGGTTACGGCGACGTGCTCCGTCATTGGCATCGATGCCAAGGGTAAACAGCAAACGTGGGCTGCCGCGACGCAGTACACGCTCAAGAATGGCTCGACGGCCGCCGATCTTTCCGAAGAGCTCTTTAAGCAGGCCGGTCTCAAGGTCGACTACGACCCCAATGGTTCTTGGGGCTGGGTGCTCAACTCCATTACGTCGCCTTTCGACGCTGATCGTACTCTTGCGTATGATTCCGCTACGGGTGCCTATTGGCAGCTGTTTATCAATGGTGTTGCGGCGTCGGTTGGCGCTGGCAGTTACCCCCTCGATGCGGGCGACTCTGTTGTCTGGTGCTATTCGAAGTACGGCGACGCTGCACCCACCGACCAGCTTTCGGTAAGCTGCACCGTTATCGGTCAGGACGCTTCGGGTGCTCAGCAGACGTGGGCGCAGCCTACGACTGCACTGGTGGAAGAGGGCGCAACTGCCGCCGATCTTTCCGAGCAGGTCTTTAAGCGGGCCGGTATTGGCGCCGACGTCCAAACCGGTTCGTATGGTTGGTTCCTCAATTCGCTGACTTCTCCGTTCAATAAGAGCGTGAAGCTTTCGACCGTACGGGTAAACGAAAGCACCTGGAAGTCCTGGCAGTTCTTCGTTAACGGCAAGATGGCCAATGTCGGCGCCGGCAACTACACGCTCAAGGCCGGCGATGAGATTACCTGGGTCTATGGTTCCGATGGCACCATGCCCGGTCAGGTCTCTGTCTCGATGGAGATCATCGGCAAGAAGGACGATAAGGCACAGCGCTGGACCGATCCTTCGAAGCAGGTGTTTGTTGGGGGCACGACGATCAAGGACGCCACTGCCGCCTACTTCGATGCTTTGGGCATCAAGTCCGAGATGTACGATCAGCTGGGCTTCTGGGGCGTTCACAGCCTCGTCTCTCCGCTTGACGGCACTAAGTTGGCCGGCGCTTGGTCGTACTTTGTTAACGGTGTTCCCGGATCTCAACTCGACAGTGACTACGTGCTCAAGTCGCGTGACGAGATCGTCTGGGCCTATGCTGCCGGCGATACGGTGCCTAATCCCGACGAGGTCGTAGTCAATCCGAGCGCCCCACGTCCGACCGATTGGAAGTCCGATTGGGACGGCAAGTCCAATGCAGCGGTCGAGAACGTTTCGACGCCTACGGGTGCGCTAGCGAGCTCCTGGACGTTCGATTGGAAGGCGTACTCGGGTGCCACGAATCCCAACGCAAGTGAGCCTATCGTTGTTAACGGCTACGTATACCTCGCCGTCAACAAGCGTTTACTAAAGATTAACGCCGAGTCGGGCAAGGTCCTTGCCGAGTCGAAGCTTAAGACTGCGGTCGGTTACACCTCGCGCCCGATTTACGCGAACGGTTTGGTTATCGTTCCGCTCGACCGCGGTGCGGTCCAGGCTCTGACGGCTGACACGCTCACAACGGTTTGGGTCACTGACTTCGTGAGCGGGACTGCTCAGTCGAATTCTCAGCTGACGGTTGATGGCAATTACCTCTATGTCGGCACCGTTGATGTCGACTATGGAAAGGGCACGTATGACAACGGCCATCTGACGCGCATCAATATCCTGACCGGAGCGGTTTCTTGGCAGCATGTCAATCCGAACGAGGGCTATTACTGGACAGGCGCTACGGTGGGCGATGACTTTGTCTTGGTTCCCACCAGTTCCGGTACCGTCGAGATGCTGAGCAAGTCGACGGGCGATGTGCTCGGCAGCGTCTCGGTTGGGGCGATTGTCAACTCCACCTGCGTGTTTTCTGACGACGGTAGCCATGCCTATCTCATCTCGCGCGACGGCAAGCTGCACGTATTGGCGATTTCTGATGGCGACTCACGCGATGCGGATGCCGCTTCGCGTATTACCGAGGAGCGCGTAGTTGACCTTGGCCTTACCGGCTGTGCGTGTGCGCCTACGATGTATGATGGCAAGCTAATTGTTGGCGGCGAGGTTGCTGGCGGCTCTGCGCTGGCGATTATTGACCCGGCCAAGGACTTTGCCAGGACGCTGGTCACGACGGCGGACGGCTCTCAGCTGCCGGCCGGACTTGGTGGCATCAAGGGCGCTCCGCTCGTGAGTGCCCAGGGCAAAGACGCGTATGTCTACTTCACGGTTAACTACGGCGAGAGCCCTGATTTCGTTAACTACACCACGGGCGGTGGCGTATATCGTTACAAGTTGGGTGACACCGAGGCTTCTGGTGTGTTTAGCGCAACGGGCCACAACAACTACTGTGACTCGCCAATCGCTTGTGATGCCCAGGGCAACTTGTACTACATCAACGACTCTGGCACGCTGTTCAAGCTGAATGCTGGCGTTAAGGTTTCGTTTAGTGCTGGCAAGGGGTCCAAGGTCGATTTTCAGACTACGGCCGCCAACGGCTCTGTGGCCAAGCCTGCCGATCCGACGCGCGAGGGCTACACCTTCGCTGGTTGGTATACCGACGAGGCTTGTACGGAGGCGTATGACTTTAGCGTTGCGGTGACGGCGGATATGACGCTGTATGCCAAGTGGGTCAAGAATGCTGTTAACCCTGGTGGTAACGGCGGCTCTGGCTCCAACGGCGGCTCGGGTAATGCCGGTGCCGGCGCCGGTTCCGGCAATGGTACTAACGGCCAGCAGAGCGGCGGCGCTGTTTCGCCTGGGCAGAAGCCGGTGTCGTCGACCACGACCACGACCGAGACCAAGGACGGCAAGGATTCCAAGAAGGATTCCGACAAGTCCGACAAGAAGGACAGCAAGAAGTCTGATAAGAAGTCCAGCAAGTCCGGCTCCAAGTCCGATACGGGCTCGTCTGCTACGACCGCTGCTAAGAAGTCCACTGCGGCTCCCGCGCAGCAGTCTGGCTTCAATCCGCTTGCCATCGTCGGCGTTGCGGCAGGCGTGATCGGTCTTGCCGTCATCGGCGTGTTCGTATTCACCAAGCGTCGGTAGGTGAGGGCTGTGTCCAATAAGCCTCAGGACGCCGAGTCCAAGCAGCCCGACTCGTCGTTCATCCAGCTTGACGATACAAAGCAAAAGGGCGCCGCTTCGGTGGCGCCCGCCTCGCGGCGCAAGGCGCTTGTTGGTGTTCTGACAGCCGTCTGCATTGCGCTGATTGTCGTCTCGCTGGGCTTTGTTTACCCTTCCGTCAGCGGTGCCTGGTCCATCGATTGGATTGTCGAGACCGTGACGGGGGAGAGCATCGTTGCCAAGGATGCGTCGGTTTCCGGCTCGACTACCGCTTCGGGTAAGGTTGCGTCCAAGGACTCCAAATCTTCGGACAATGCGAAGGACGGGTCGAAGGACTCGGATGAATCTGATTCCAAGGACGCTTCCGAATCCTCGGACAAGGACTCAAAAAAGGATTCGAAGGAGAAGAAGTCCGAAGGCAAGGGCGGGAAGAAGTCCAGCAACGTGTCTGCCGGACATGGCTCCGAATCCGCCGGTGGATCGAGTTCTTCTGACGGCTCTTCTTCGGGCGGCGGCTCGGTGTCTGGCGGTGGGTCTGCATCCAACAGCGGCAGCGCCTCTGCTGGCAATCAGGGCGGCTCGCAGCAGCCTGGCTACGTCACGGTGACGGTTTCGGTCACATCGAGCGCCGTGGGCAATCCTGTGTCTTCTAGTGGCACCTTCACCTTTAACGAGGGCGCTACGGCCTACGATGCTCTGTGCGCCCTAGGGCTTTCCGTGAATGCGCGTGGCACGTCGTACGGAACGTATGTTGCCGCCATTGGCGGTTTGGCCGAGATGGAGCATGGCGGCAAGAGCGGCTGGATGTACTCCGTTAACGGCACAGCGCCCATGACGGCCTGCAGTAACTACGTTCTCCCTAATGGCGCCAACGTCGTGTGGTATTACGTAACGGGCTAGAGGCCTCGACATAGCGCGCCAGACGGGCAGTTCGGACCAACATCCGAGCCGCCCGTTTTCATGCGAATGGGACGTCGTTTCCCAATCGAGGCTCAACCGGAAATTGCATCCCACTCTGAAGGCGAATTCCGGGACACAGTTTCCGCTAGGACGGCGTTGCGGAAGCTGTGTCCCATTCTGAGGCTGCAATCTGGGATGCACTTTCCGGAACGGCGCTCATAGGGAAACTGCGTCCCATTCATGCACTGTAGCCCGCCTCGTACGCCTTCCGCGGCAGACTCTGTAAACAAAAAGCCGGTTGGAACGTGAATTCCAACCGGCTGCGAAGCGAGATTATGTTGGGCCGTCTACGACTGCGCGCCCTCGAGGAATAAGCGACGGCTAAAGTAGTTGTACCAGGTGACCAAGAACGTTGCGATTGCCTTCATGGCCTGGTAGCCGATGCTCAAAAACGTGACGCCCACAAACATGTACAGGTCGTTGAGACCCAGACCAATTACCGACAGGATGGTGAAGATCGTAAACTCGCGCTTGCGGCTCATGCCCTCGCGATGGTCGAACACGTACTTCATGCTGAGCCAGTAGTTAACCACGACGGAGGTGGTAAACGAGACTGTGGTGCTCATCAAAAAGTCGAGATGGAACAGCTCGACGAGCGCAATCAGCATGCCCCAGTCGATGCCAAAGGAGATAAGGCCCACGACAGCGAACTTGAGGAATTGCTTAGTATGAGGTTGTGCCAGTGCCTTGCGCACGTAATCACATCCAATGCGTTGACGAATCGAGCAGAGGATACTTTAGAGCTTTTGCATGGGAAACGTAAGGTCTTTGCCAAGAACTATACGAACTCGCCAAATTTGCAAGAGACAATCCGCAAACGTGCCAAATTTGCCCGTAAACGAACAAGGCCCACGAACAACGCAGCGCTCGACGCACGTCGTTCGTGGGCCCCGTAGTGCAACGAGGAGGCCGAGCTATTTGGTCTCCTCGCCCTCCAGGAAGATCTTTCGGGTCACAAAGTTGTAGACCATGACCAGTGCGGTGGCGCAAATCTTGGCGATATTGGCCTCGAGCCCCAGACCGGCGTTGAGCGCCAGCACGATACCGTCGTTGAGCGCCAAGCCGATCACGGACAGCACGACAAAGATAATGAACTCGCGGCGGCGACTCATGCCCTCCTTGTGTGCAAACACGTACTTCATGCTCGCGACGTAGTTAAAGATGAGCGAGACGATAAAGCCGCTGGTGTTGGCGATCAGGATGTTAAGGCCCAGACCGTAGTGGAGCAGATTCATGATGCCAAAGTCGATGACCGTGGCGACGACGCCGACGACGCCAAACTTCATGATCTGCGCAAGGAGCTTTTGCATGGTACCTGCCTTAGGATTGCGCCGGGGCGCCGCGGGGATGATGAACTCAGCAAGTTTAGCCAATCCCCACGGGTGGAGCTAGGCGCGCTCCTCGATAGCACCGTTTCTATATGCATCGAGCAGTTGGCGTAGGTCCTGGATCTGGCTGCGGATCTTGGCACCCGTATCGGTGTCGCTTACCATGCGGCGGCGGTCGGCCTCGTCAAAGCGGTTGGTCTCGCTCTCGATATCGATATTGCGGGTGAGCGCCTCGGCAACGGTGGTAAAGGCCTGGTGCGACTTGAGGCGGCATCCGCGCGAGCTCGAGATGAGCGTGTAGCCGGCGATGCCCGTCTTGGGGTGGTAGGCGCGGCAGAAACCGCCATCGATGACCAGCAGCTTGCCGTTGGCGCGGATGGGCTGCTCGCCCTTGGTAGTCTTGACGGGCGTATGGCCATTGATGATGTGACCGGTCGGCGAACAGGCCATGGGGGCAACGCCGAACTCGCGCATGATGTCGTCGCAGACCGAGGGCGACTTGGTTAGCGTAAAGTACGGGTCCATCGGCTCGACCCAGGTGCTCTTATCGGCGATATAGGCGCGCTCAAAGGTACGCACCAGGCGTCCGCTGGCGGGTGAGTTAAAGCCGATCCACAGGTACCACATCCAGTCGAGGGCGTCGCGGTCGCCCACGCGCCAGGCGCGGCGGGCGATGTGGTCGCAAAAATCGAGATAATCGCGGCCAGCGTGCCAGGTGCCCAGGCATTTCATGCTGCTAAAGGTGCCGTCTTCGTTGAGTGGCACGCAGCCATGGAACAGCAGGTTGCCGTTGGCGACCTTGTACATCGAGCCGTGGGAATAGAGGAAATCGATATGGCGATGCAGGTGATCGGCGGTGATAAACTCGGACACGAGCTTGTCGATGATGTGCTGTTCCTCGGGCGTGAGCGTATAGGGGTCCGTCGGGTCGACGGTGGGGAAGTCGTTGGTCGTGAGCGGCCACACGCTGCCGTCGGCGAGCGTGACCGTGCCGGCGTCGTGGTCGATCTTGTCGAGTAGCAGGCGGTCGGTCATGTCGAACTCGGGGTGGCGCTGGATAATCTGACCCTCGAGCTTAAAGAGCAGCACGTTGATGGCCTTGATCAGCGGGGTGATGGACTCACCGGCGGTGTAGGTGGCATCGGCAAAGGCGACAAGCTCACGCAGCGAGATGCCGTAGTCGTTCTCCAGGATCTCGTAGTTGTCGTAGCGTAGGTTGTTGCGCAGCACCGTGGCGATGCAGGCGGGCTCACCGGCCGCAGCGCCCATCCACAGCAGGTCGTGGTTGCCCCACTGGATGTCGAGTGAATGGTAGGTGAGCAGGCGGTCCATAATCTTGGCCGCGCCGCCACCGCGGTCGAAGATGTCGCCCACCAGGTGCAGGTGGTCGACGGCCAGGCGCTTGATGAGCGAGGCAAGCGACTCGATAAAGTCGTCGGCGCTTGCGGTCTCCAGGATGGACTCCACGATGCGCTCGTGATAGCGCACGCGATAGTTGTTCTCGTCCGGGTGCGTGTGTAGCAGCTCGTCGATGATGTAGGCGTAATCGCGTGGGATGGCCTTACGCACCTTGGAGCGCGTATAGCGGCTCGAAAGCGAGCGGGCGACCATGATGAGCTGGTCAAGCATCGTCTTGTACCAGGTGGGCGAGTCCTCGCGCTGGCTGCGGACCAGCTCGATCTTCTCGCGCGGGTAGTAGATAAGCGTGCACAGCTCGCCCTTCTCGTCAAAGGAGAGCGTTTCGCCAAAGATCTCGTCGACATGCTCGCGCACGACGCCCGAGCAGTTGTTGAGGATGTGCATAAAGGCTTCGTACTCGCCATGCACGTCGCTCATAAAATGCTCAGTGCCTTTGGGCAGGTTGAGGATGGCCGAGAGATTGATGATCTCGGTAAACGCGGATTGCTCGGTGGGGAACTGTCTCGACAGCAGGCGCAGATACTTAAAGTCTTGCGGGTTGCGATCGAATGCGACCATGAAACACCTTCCGATGGAGCTGGTAAAACTGATAAACAGCGTCAAACGTTTATCAGTATGCGCCGCTTTTGTTTCGATTTTGCGCCAGCGGCTGAATTGTCGGCTGAACGGTTTGGTAAATCGATTTAGTTGAGGTAGATATGGCGGTTGAGTGGAGACGACAGAGGGTGTTTTCTCAGATATTTATGCGTGGGGTCGGTGGAGACGATGGTGGTAAAGATGTTCGCTATTATTGGTTCGATTTGGTAAATAGTGGACATATGTACCGTATATAGGCTCACTGTGCGATAATTTGCGCAGCAATGAGTAAGGAGCCTCATATGAGTGATTTTGTCCTGACCTGTGAATCCGCCGCCGATCGAACTCGGGAGTTCTTTGAATCGCGCAATATCCCTGTCGTGTGTTTTCATTACGAGATCGACGATGTTGTCTATACGGACGATCTGTATCAGTCGATTACGCCGGACGAGTTTTTTGCCCAGATATCCGCGGGCGCCATGCCCAAGACGTCTCAGGTGAGCGTGGGTGAGTACGAGGAGTTTTGGGAGCCGCTTGTTGCCGAGGGTAAAGACGTGCTGCACCTGACGTTGTCGTCGGGTATTTCGGGTACGTATGGCTCGGCTTGCGTTGCGGCGCAGATGCTCGCCGATCGCTATCCCCAGGGCGGCAAGGTGCGCGTCATCGATTCGCTGGCGGCGTCTTCGGGCTTTGGCCTGCTGGCGGAATGTGCCGCCGACGTGCGCGATAGCGGGGCTTCACTCGACGAGACGGCTGCCTGGATCGAGGAGCACAAGCTCAACCTGCACCACTGGTTCTTCTCGACCGATCTGTCGAGCTACCTGCGCGGCGGTCGCATTTCGGCTGCGAGCGCGATCATCGGCACGGCGCTTAAGATTTGCCCGCTTATGACGGTCGATTGCGAAGGTGGGCTGTCGCCACGTGAGAAGATTCGCACTAAGAAGCGCGCGATTTCCGAGATGGCTAAGACCATGATGGCACACGTGCAGGACGGTGCGGATTATTCGGGTAAGTGCATCATGTCGCACTCGGCGTGCCGCGAGGATGCCGAAGCAGTTGCGGCGCTGATCGAGGAACAGATTCCGCAGCTTAAAGGCAAGATTGAGATCAATAACATCGGTACTCTGATTGGCTCGCATACCGGACCTGGTACGGTGGCGCTCTTCTTTATGGGCGACAAGCGCGTGGATTAGTTTGCCCCATCACATCGCTGCATGATTGCTCAAACGAAAACGGCCCGCCTCACGTTTGTGGGGCGGGCCTTGCTGTTGGGGGTTAGCGTTTCTTTCCGCGGAAGAAGAAGCCGTGCAGTGACGGCTTGAGGCCGCGGTTGGCGCGATGCTCCTCGACGCGCTCGTGGATCGAAGCGACGCGCTCGATGACTTCGTCGGGAATCGGCACGTCGGGATTCATGTTCTCGACCTGGCTGACCTCGGCGGCGGAGACCTGGTCGATAATGGGCACATCGTCGTGCGAGATGACAGGTGTGGCGTCTTCCTTCATCTTGCGATAACGCTGCATCATGTCGGTCTGTAGCTGCTGGGCCGAAGGCGGCGTCCAGATGATGGCGTTGGCGCCGGCGGCGATGGTTTCACGGATGCTCTCTGGCGTCTTGCCGCCCGGCGCGATGAGCGGCAGGTTGGGATAGTGCTTGCGCAGCTCGCGTAGGACCTGGGGCGTGTTCGTGCCAGCGGCGATGTTGAGAATCTTGGCTCCAGCGCGCACCTTGGCGTGGGCATCGTCGTCGCAGCGAACGACCGTAGCGATGACGGGGATGTCGGCGATGTTGGTGATGTGCTCGACCATCTCGGCGGTGGCGGGGGAGTTGACCACGCATCCCGCCGCGCCCTGCATCTCGGAGACGGCTGCCATCTGCACGGAGCGCTTACCAGTGGTGGTGCCACCGCCCACACCTACAAAGACCGGGCACTCGGCGACGGTCAGCAGCGCTTGCGTAATGGCGGGCTGCGGCGTGAAAGGGTAGACCGCAAAGACGGCATCGGCGTTGGAGTTGCGGATAACCGCGACATCGGTGGTGTAAATGAGCGACTTGATGCGGCGGCCAAAGAGCGTGAAGCCGCTGGCCTCCTCAATCTCGTCAGGCATGCGAAGGGCCGCCTTGCGCAAACGCCCGTCGATGGGCAGCGGCTCCATGGGGAGCAGTCCGTTGGGGGTCACGGCTACCTGGGGCTCGGTGAACTCGTCTGCGAGCTCGACCTCGGAGAAATCGACCGAGGCGACGATGTCCTCGTGAACCTCGGCGGGCACATCGATGGGGGCTTGGTCGTTTGCCGCGGCAGGCGTGTCGAAGGAGCTGGTGCCGACGAAGGCGTCGACGCGCTCATTTAGATCGTTGAGGGTATCCATGGAAGCTCGATTCTATGCGATGACGGCCGGCGCGATGCAGCCGGAATTGCGAATGCTAAATCGTTTGACGAGTTGATTTTTCCCCGCCACGCAATTCGTTAGACCGAAGGGCCGGCGAACGTGAAGGAGCTGTGGTGGCGGGGATCGAGGTGCTATCTTGAAAGTCCCGTTTAAAAGAGAGGTGACGCGGTATGGAATTGACAGCAATGTTTGGCTCGATTGGCCTGTGTGTGGGCGCAATTGTTGCCGCCGCGGTCATCTACTTTGTGGTCACGGCCATTAAGGGCAAAAGGGCCGAACGCAAGGAGCGCACGATGCTTAAACAGCATCGCGAACAGCAGGGCAAACGCGCACGGAGATAGCTTGTTGAGTTTTGGATCCGTGCGCTAACTGCGTTTTCGGATCAGGGCAATGTAGAAGCCCTCAAAGTCGCGGCTGGGCGGAATGGTGAGCGTGCCGGGCAGGCCGTTGGCGATGGCCGATACCTGACCCGCGGCAATGGCTTCGGTCAGGGCGTTGGACTCGATGCGCGGCTCCTCACCAGCTTCCTGGGCGCGGCGTGCCTCACTTTCGCTCGGCGTGCCATCGAGGGGGATAAGCTCGCAGTCCATGTGCTTGTCGAGGGCCTCTTGCAGGGCGTCCTCGTTTTCCTGCGGCAAGATCGAACAAGTCGAATAGACGAGCGTGCCGCCCGGTTTGAGGGCTCCCATGGCGCGGTCCAGAAGTGCTCGCTGCGAGCGGGCGCACCTGCTCAGCAACTGCTCGGTGAGGCCGCGCAGGCTCTTCTCGTTGCCGCTGACGACTGTGCCCGTGCCGGTGCAGGGAGCGTCGAGCAGGATACGGTCAAAGCGGAAGAACTCGTCGAGCTCGCGTGCGTCGATGCGCATGACGGGCACGTTTTTTGCGCCTTGGCGGTGGAGGTTGGCTTCGAGCTTCTCGGCGCGGGGAATGCTCATCTCGCAGGCGGTGAGGTGTGCCTGGCCCTGGGTGAGGGCGGCGATCTGCGTCGTCTTGCCGCCGGGGGCCGCGCACATGTCCAGGATGTCCTCGCCGGCCTGGGCGCCCAAGACCAACGGCGGCATCATGGACGACAGACTTTGCAAGTAGATCTTGCCGTCGCGGTAGATGTCGAGGTCCCACAGGTCGGAAACCTGGGCCTCGGGCAGGATGGAAGCGTCCGGGTACCATGCGACGGGGCGGTGGGCGATGCCGGCGGCATCGAGCGCCGCGGCGATGTCCTCGGCGGTTGCCTTGAGCGTGTTGGCGCGCAGCGTGACCGGGCGTGTGGCCGCGGCGCCGAAGCCCTCGATCATAAGCTCGGCATCGGCGGGCGCATAGGCGCCGGCGACCGTGTCGACCATAAAGCGCGGCAGGTCGGCGGCGGAGGGTTGGGCGGCAAGCTGGTCGGAAAGCTCGGTGGCGGCAAACTGCCTGAGCTTGAGCTCGGCCTTGACCTGCTTTTTCTGCTTACGACGACGCGGCTTGGACATCCGTCTTTCCTTCCCATTCCATTACATGTCGAGTGTTTAGTACTGGCTCTCGTGCTTGCTAAAGAAGTCGAAGCGCGGGGGCAGCGGCTTCACGCGGTGCTCGCCGGGCTTCTCGCCCAGGATCTCCACGAACTCGTCCGTGGAGGCAAAGATGTTATCCCAGCTAAAGAAAGCGACCGGGTCGAAGTCAAAGTACTCGCAGATGAGCTCGCAGCCGGCCGGCACAATACCGTGCATCAGGACGGTCGCCACGCGCAGCTCGGTAAAGGCGTCGACGAGGGCCTGCGTCATCGCGGCGTTTGCTGGCTTGCCTTCGAGCTTGTTGGCGGCCTTGGAAGCGTCGCTCCAGCGCTTGTTGGCGGCGCGCAGGTAGTCGTCGCACACGGCAAGCGCGCGGTGCGTCTCGAACTTGTACATGGCCTGCTCAAAGGCGAGGGCTGCCTGCTGGGCGGCTTCGACCACGGTGTCAGAAGCGGCACCGGCGGGGATGCAGCCGTTGCGGTAGGGGCTCTCGTCGCCTTCCTTGACGGCGACGCCGTAGAAGCAGCTGCGGGCCAGACGGTTGAACACGCCGGTCAGCAGCGCGCTCTCCTTAAGGGCCGGGTCGATAACGCGCTTGTCGTCGCAGGCGCGTACCTCGTTGCCGTCCTTGTCCTTGCCGGTCACACGCGTGTCGTATGCCTTGGGGCTAAAGCTCACCGGCTTTTCGGATAGGCCGAGCGACAGCCAGTGCGCGCGCATCTGCTCGCAGGTGTAGTGGTTGAGCAGGTCGTCTGCCGGCGGGGGAGGCGTCTGCGAGGACGAGCTCGCCTTTTTGCCCATGTAGAGCAGGTGGTAGCAGGCGCTGACGGTGCTCTGCGTGAGGTCCCAGCCCAGGGCCTCCCACATGGCGGTCTGCGCGATGCAGTAGAAATAGATGTTGTCCTGACCGATGAACTGGTAAATCTGAGCGTCGTCAGAGCACCACCAGTCGCGCCAGTCGAGCGAGCTGTGCTGGTAGGTGGGTGCGGGCACCTGCGTGGAGTCGGCGGCGGGCTCGCCCATGAGGGCGGCATCCTGGGCGGCGACGCCCTCGGTCACGCCGGCGGCCTTGGCATCGCGCGCGAGCACGGTACGCGTATAGCTGATGGGCGCCCACAGGCTCTCGGGCCAGCACCAGCAGGTGACGTCGGAGACGCCATCGACCTCGGGCACCGGAACGCCCCAGTCGATGTTGCCGGTGATGCGGAAGGGCACGAGTGCCTTGCCGCTGCGGAAGCGCACGCCACCGTTGGCGAGCACCGCGTGGGCGTCGTCGCGCTCCTTCCAGCTGGGGAAGGTGACGGTAAAGCTGCTCTTGTTGCCCTCGGGCTCCAGCACGGTGTGCTCGGGGAGCTGGTCCTCGACGGCATCGAAGGCCTCGCGGAACTTGTTCTGGATGTAGAGCTGAGCCGGCAGCAGCCACTCCTCCATGGTCTTGGAGACCACGGAGCGAACCTGCGGGTTCTGGGCGAGCTTGGCGGTGTAGGTCTTCATAAAGTCGAGGTAGGCCGGCAGGTCAAAGTAGAGATTGTCGACCGGGCGCAGCTCGGGCACCTCGCCGGTGAGCTGGCTCTTGGGCGCGATGAGCTCCTCGGGCTCAAACTGGTGGCCCAGATCGCACTCGTCGGCATAAGCCTTCTCGGACTTGCAGCCCTGGATGGGGCAGCGGCCGATGACCTGGCGGCCGTTGAGGAACGTGCCGGCCTTGGCATCGTAGAACTGCAGCGTGGAGCGCTTGGAGATGGTGCCCTGCTCGTGCAGGCGCTCGATAATCTCGGCAGTCACCTCGTTGTGGATCTGGGCCGCCGGCTCAAGGCCCGAGCCGCCGTAGATGTCGCAGCTGATGTTGTAGTTGTTGAGGGTCGCGGCCTGGCGGGAGTGATTGGACTCGACATACTCGCCGATGGACTTGTCGTAGCCCTCGTTCTCCTTGAGCTTGCGGTGGCTCTCCATGATGGGCGAACCGTAGCAGTCGGTGCCCGAGGTGAAGATGACGTTTTCGCGGCCCAGGCGGTCGCGCAGGAAGCGGGCGAAGAAGTCGGCCGGGACAAAGACGCCGCCGACGTGGCCAAAGTGCAGACCCTTGTTGCCGTAGGGCTCGCCGGCGGTAACGATGGCGCGGCGCGGCCAGCTGGGACGGTCGTTCATGGAGTATTTGGATGCCATGGGACTCCTTCGCATATAGGTAAGAGCGCGGCCGGGCACGGGGTTCGGCGGCGCGGTGGTCAATTCGTGCATATCGTTCGACATTATCGCACATGCGGGCGGGTGCGTGGCAGGGGCGCTATCCTAAGATGCTATGAATGAGATTTCCAACATACATGCGTTTGAGGACGAGGTTTTTCTGCACGCTTGCTTCGTGTGGGGGATGGCCGTGATCGCGGTGTTTGCCGTGTGCCTGGTGCCGGTGTTTATGCTGTTGGGCGGGCCTGCGGACTTGGACGCGGCTGAGGCGGGCGGCTGGACCACCGTCGTGGGCTGGATGGTCGGTGTGGCTGCGGTTTCTGCAGCGTCGTTTGCCGTGCACGAGCTGGTGCATGCGGTGTTTTTTAAGCTGCTGGCGCCTGCGCGCGCGCATGTGACCTTTGGCGCGAATCGTGAGACGGCGATGATCTATGCCTGCGCCGAGGGCGTCGTGTATTCGCGTCGGCGGTACATGGCGGTTTGCCTGGCGCCGACGGTTGTTTTGACGGTGGCGTTTGCCCTGGGGTTTGCGTTCTCGGGCTATCCGCTGCTGTGCTACCTGGCGGCTGGTCTGCACTTGTCGGGCTGCGTGGGCGATTGGTATTACGTGCGGACCATCCTGCGCGACCGCCGCATTGTCGCCTGCGAGGATACGTCCTTTGGCGTGCGCTTTTTCGGGTGAGGAGATGTTGATGAGGCCGTTGTTGTTGCACGCTTGCTGTGCGCCGTGCTCACTTGAGCCGGTTCGCTTGCTGCGCGAAGAGGGGTTTGAACCCACGATTTGCTGGACCAACCCCAATATTCAGCCGCGCGATGAATGGCAGCGGCGCTTGGACGAGCTACGCCGGTGGTGTGCCGATGGCGACATCGAGCTCATCGAAGCGGGGGAGGACCGCGAGCGCTGGGAGGCCGGCGTGGCCCCGCTGGGCGCCGATCGACCCCGTCGCTGTCGCGCGTGCTATGCCCTGCGCTTGGCCGAGGCGTGCCGCGTGGCCCAGGAGCGCGGGTTTGAGTTTGTGGGCACGACGCTCGCCGTCTCGCCGTATCAGCTGTTCGATACCTGCAATGATGTTTTGGAGCGTCTGGCTGCCGCCCGCGGTCTCACCCCGGTGATTCGCGATTTTCGCCCGTATTATCCCGAGGCCACGCGTCGTTCGCGTGAGCTGGGCATGTATCGGCAGAATTACTGCGGCTGCCGATTCTCGGCCGTCGAGGCGGCCATGGACCGCGCTCGCATCCGCGACGAGCGCAAAGCGTCCAAAAAGTAGTTCTTTTGAGCTGGCAGCCTGCTAGGATGTAGAGCGGACTTTAGCTATATAAGGAGTATCCGACGTGTCTATGCGTACCGATGATTTTGACTACAACCTTCCTGAGGAACTGATTGCCCAGGCTCCTGCCGAGCCTCGCGACTCCTGCCGCCTGCTGGTGGTGGACCGCAAAGGCTCCCAGGCGGGAACGCCGCTGGAGCACGGCGGTACCGTTGAACACCGCATCTTCCGTGACATCATCGACTATATCGAGCCGGGCGATGTGCTCGTCATCAACCAGACGCGCGTGATGCCGGCCCGTCTGATCGGTCGCAAGGCTGGCTCGGGCGGTGTGGTCGAGACGCTGCTGCTCAAGCGCCGCGAGGATGTTGACCCGCTGGGTCACGTTTGGGAGTGCCTGGTCAAGCCGGGCAAGCGCCTGAAGCCCGGTGCTCAGATTGAGTATCGCGCCGGTGGCGCCCATGCGCCCGAGGGGGCTCCCGTGGTGCTGATGGCCGAGGTCATCGACTTTGTCACCGATAGCCGCGGCGGTCGTCTGGTGCGTTTTGAGCCGGCCGGTTGCAATGCCGCCGGTGACCCGCGCACGCTCGACGAGGCCATCCATGCTGCCGGCCACGTGCCGCTGCCGCCCTACATTACCGATTACGAGGGCGATCCCGAGAAGTACCAGACCGTCTACGCCATGAAGGAGGAGCACTCGGCTGCCGCTCCTACGGCGGGTCTGCATTTTACGCCCGAGCTTATGGCTGCCATTGAGGCCAAGGGCGCGAAGTTTGCCGCCGTCGAGCTCGAGGTGGGCATCGATACCTTCCGTTTGGTGGAGGAGGACGATCCCACGCAGCATGTGATGCACACCGAGCGCTACCACGTGTCGCAGGAGGTTGTCGACGCTGTGCATAAGGCTAAGGCCGAGGGGCATCGCGTGATCGCCGTCGGCACCACTGCAGTGCGCTCGCTCGAGAGCGCCTTTGACGCGGATGCCCCGGTGTCCGATCCGGCCGTGACAGCGCGTTATTTTGAAGGCCGTGAGGACGGCGCCGACACGCTCGGCCGCGGTGACATCGTGGTGCGCGAGAACGCGACGACGCAGCTCTACCTCATGCCTGGCTCGACCTATCACGTGGTCGACGCGCTGATCACGAACTTCCACGTGCCGCGCTCTACGCTCATGATGCTCGTGAGCGCGCTGGCCACCCGCGACCAGATCATGGATGCCTATGCCGCCGCCATCGAGGAGCGCTATCGCTTCTTCAGCTTTGGCGACGCGATGCTCATTTGTTAGTTACGCGGTTCTACGAACCGCGTAACCAGTTGACGCTGCAAACGCCCCTAAGCGGCAATCTGACGTTCAATCGTCGGGCATGACCAAAAGGTCAATGCCCTCCTCTTTCACGTCACCTTGCTCGCTTAGGGGCGTTTTCGCTGACTTTGCCAAAGCATCGGCAGGTACTCATTGGGGACGTACTTAAATGAGTGCCTGCAGAATGAGAGTGGATAATCTCCCGTTTTTGGCCTGCTTGGGGGCTCAAAGTGGGAGATTATCCACTCTCGTCATTGGGCTAGTCGTTGGGGACGTTCTTGTTTGACTAGTCGTTTAAGAACGTCCCCAATGACTACTTGCTTGCGAACAGCCAGACTAGGATGATCGCCAGGATTGCGGCGACGATGCAGACGATGGCGCCGGTGAATTTGATGCGTGAGTCGCGGGTGCGCTCTCGTACGTCATCCTCGGTAGCCTCGAGCTGGGCCACTTCGCGCTCGGTTTCGGCGTGTTCGGCTTTGTCTCGGGCCAAGGATCCTGCAAGCGACTCAGTGATCTCTGGGTGGTCGTGCACCTCGGTCGCCTGTTCGATGATCGACTGTGCATGTGCGGCATCTGCTTGGGCGTTGGCGATGGTCTGCTCCTGGTCGCGGCGTGCCTTGTCCTCCGCGGCGATCTTCTCGCGCAGTTCGCGCCGACGAGTCGCGGCGGCAGTCTTCGCCGTCTGCAACTCGTCGCGCGCGGCATCGGCTTCGGTCGTCACGGCTTGGTGCGCGCGTTTTGCGTCGGCGATAGGGGCTTGAGCCTGCTCGACGGCCTGCTCGGCGGCGGCAAGTGAATGCTCAAGATCGGCGGTCACGCGCGGAATGTCTTCCTCGGCCTTGCGGAGGGCGTCGGCAGCGTCGGAGATTTGCATAGACAGCTCGCTGGTGCGCACGGTGTAATTGGCGGGATTTGCCGAAGGGTTGCGCTGCAGCTCGGCATACTCGCGACGCAAGGTCTCGAGCTGTGCGCGCGTAGCATCGGCAGTTTGTCGTGCGGCGGCGACACCGGTATCGCGCTCAGCCTTCACTTTGTCGCGGATGCGCTTGGAATCCTCAAGGCGACGAACCAGGCGGTTGCCGGTCTCGCGCGAACTCGCCTCGCGGGCTTCCACGGCGTCGAGTGCAGCCTTCAGGCGGAGCTCGGTCGCATCGTCCTCTGCCTTCATTTGCTCGAGCTGGCCCTTGAGCTCAGTCGCTTTGGCGGCATGGGCGTCGCGGTCAATCTCGGCGGCCGCAGCGGTCTTTTGTGCCGTGGCGATTGCCTGGCGCTGGTCGGCGATGATCTGATCGTAGCGGCCTGCGATGTCCTGGCGCGTCTCGAGCTCCTCTGCCTGGTCGGCGATGCGCTGCTCAAGCTCGGACAGGTGGGCGCGGGCATCGGCGAGTGCCTTCTTGGCGGCGTTCATCTCGCGCATGGCCGACGCGCCCTGGGCGATAAAAGTGCCCACGGCGTTCGCGGTGTTCGAGACGGCGGTCCCCAGATCGCGGCTCGCGGCGGGGGAGTGCGGGGCGGTCGGGCGAGCGGTGTCGGCAGCGTCCGCATCGGTAGCCTGCGGCGCGGCGATATTGCCGGTGCCGCCTTCGATCACGGAAAAGCCCGCTGCGTGTGGGTCGACCGCGTCGGTGCCGATCGTGGGGTGCTCGAGTTGCAGGAACGAGGGCATGGTGCTGCCCTGGTCGGCAACCGGGGTCTCGCCGGGCACAAACGTCGAGGCGGCCTCGGCAGCTTCCTCTTCCTCGGCGTCGACATCGGCATCGGCGACAGCGTCTTTCATCGCTTTGACGGCATCCATCATGGAGTCCATGACGGCGTCGAGCTCTTCTTCCGAAGACACCTCGATGGGGCCTGCTGCTTGCGGAGCGTTCTCAGCCTTGGGCTCAGTATCGCTCGGGTCCGGCTGCTCTAGCTGCTCTTCTTTGTCTTGCTCTGCGGCGACATTTGCGTCTGCGGCCTCGTCTGCGGCGGCAGGAGCCTCCTCGACAGCGGCATCAATGCCGCCATCGCTTCTGGTGGAAGTATCGCAGTCGTCAATGGTGTCTGCGGAATTATCAATATGCTGTTGAGTCTGGGGGTCCAGCTCGTCTGTCATAGGCATGTGCTCCTCATCGTTGTTTGTCACCCTATGATAAAGTCTCGCGCCGACATCCCGCGCGCTGCAGCAAAGTTTCAAAACGTGTTCGATGGCTCGCGTCGATAGCAAAAACTCGGCCACTTTATCCAGTTTGTACTTGACATTCCCTTCGCCGAAAGACGTTGCGCCGTTCGCCTGCCATGGGCTTTATTTTTCGCTTGAACCCGCTAAAGTTGCATTTCAGCTTTTGGCGCGTGAAGTTGGATGCGCGCAGTCGACGGGCAGGCCCGTCGCGATTTGAAAGGACTTTGTATGGGACTTTTCACTGGTAAGACCGTGATCGTTACCGGCGGCGGCAAGGCCACGCTTAAGGACGGCTCCGCTGGTTCCATCGGCTACGGCATCGATATCGCTTTTGCCAAGGAGGGCGCAAACCTCGTCATCACCGGCCGCAACGTCGCCAAGCTCGAGGCCGCCAAGGAATCCCTCGAGGCCGAGTACGGTGTCAAGGTTCTGCCTGTTCAGGCCGATGTTTCTGCTGGTCAGGACAACGAGGCTGTCGTCCAGAACGTCATCGACAAGGCCATTGAGGAGTTCGGTCGCATCGACGCCGTCGTCAACAACGCTCAGGCCAGCGCCTCGGGCGTGACCATTGCCGATCACACCATGGATCAGTTTAACCTGGCCATTTACTCTGGCCTGTATGCCACCTACCTGTACATGCAGAAGGCCTATCCGCACCTGAAGGAGACCAAGGGCTCCGTGGTCAACTTTGCTTCGGGCGCCGGCCTGTTTGGCAACTACGGCCAGTGCAGCTATGCCGCCGCCAAGGAAGGCATCCGTGGTCTGACTCGCGTTGCCGCCAACGAGTGGGGCAAGGACGGCATCAACGTCAATATCGTTTGCCCGCTTGCTTGGACCGCCGCGCTCGAGAACTTCCAGGATGCCTATCCCGAGGCGTTCAAGGCCAACGTCCACATGCCGCCGGCAGGCCACTACGGCGACGTCGAGAAGGAAATCGGCCGCGTTGTCGTTCAGCTCTGCGGTCCCGACTTTAAGTATATGAACGGCGAGACCGTCACCCTCGAGGGTGGCATGGGCCAGCGTCCGTAGGGTTACGCGGTTTTACCAAACCGCGTAACGGGTCGACGCTGCGCGGTCACCAGGGCGACAACTTGTCATTCAAAGAGGGCGGCATGACCAGAAGGTCAATGCCGCCCTCTTTTCATGCCAATTTGTTCGCCCTGGTGACCGCTCGCTGACGTTGTCAAAACATC
>CATXMO010000020.1:0-48354 GCA_958372075.1 uncultured Collinsella sp.
CCCCGCAGTACTCTCGGCGCGATGGGGCTTAGCTTCCGGGTTCGGAACGGGACCGGGCGTGCCCCCCATGCTCTGGCCGCTGACCGGTGGGCGGCGCCCACCGTTACGGTGTCCGGGTGTCTACTCACGTGCCCTGGGGGCCGCATGGCGCATAGGAAAGATCTGACTCGGGGGCATCCTCGTGCCCGGACCGCGCTTCAGAGCGCATGTCCCGCGGGCCGCGAGGTGCGGTTCCGGAAGAGCTCGGGCGATTAGTGCGGCTCGGCTGAGGCTGTCGCCAGCCTTGCACCTGCCGTCTATCGACCAGGTAGTCTACCTGGGCCCTTACCGGAAGGAGAACTAATCCCTGGAACGGCTTCCCGCTTAGATGCCTTCAGCGGTTATCCGCGCCGCACGCGGCTACCCGGCCGTGCCGTTGGTCGACAACCGGTTCACCGGAGGTGCGTCCACCCCGGTCCTCTCGTACTGGGGGCAGCCTCCATCGATTCTCCTGCGCCCACGGAGGATAGGGACCGAACTGTCTCACGACGTTCTGAACCCAGCTCGCGTACCGCTTTAAACGGCGAACAGCCGTACCCTTGGGACCTGCTCCAGCCCCAGGATGCGATGAGCCGACATCGAGGTGCCAAACCTTGCCGTCGATGTGGACTCTTGGGCAAGATCAGCCTGTTATCCCCGGAGTACCTTTTATCCGTTGAGCGACGGCCCACCCACTCGGGGCCGCCGGATCACTAGAGCCTGCTTTCGCACCTGCTCGGCTTGTGGGCCTCGCAGTCAAGCCCGCTTGTACTCTTGCATTCAAAAGGACGGTTGCCGACCGTCCCGAGCGGACCTTCGCGCGCCTCCGTTACCCTTTAGGAGGCGACCGCCCCAGTCAAACTGCCCGCCTGGCACGGTCCCCGAGCCGGTCGACGGCCTCGGGTTAGGACGCCGGTCGCGCGAGGGCAGTATTCCAAGGGCGGCTCCCCGGGGGCTGGCGCCTCCGGATCTGTGCCTCCTGCCTATCCTCTACACGCGGGACCAGCGGCCAATGCCAAGCTGCAGTGAAGGTTCACGGGGTCTTTCCGTCCTTCCGCGGGTAAGTCGCATCTTCACGACCAGTGCAATTTCACCGGGTCCATGGTCGAGACAGCGCCCAAGTCGTTGCGCCTTTCGTGCAGGTCGGAACTTACCCGACAAGGAATTTCGCTACCTTAGGACCGTTATAGTTACGGCCGCCGTTTACCGGGGCTTGGCTTCGGGGCTTCGCGCGATGCGCTAACTCCTCCGCGTGACCTTCCGGCACCGGGCAGGCGTCAGACCCTATACGTCGCCTTGCGGCTTCTGCAGAGTCCTGTGTTTTTGGTAAACAGTCGCTTGGGCCTCTCCACTGCGGCCCGCCTCCGCTCCCGGAGCAAGTCCGTTCACGTACGCGCGGGCACCCCTTCTCCCGAAGTTACGGGGCCATTGTGCCGAGTTCCTTGACCATGGTTGACCCGATCGCCTCGGTATGTTCTACCCACCCACCTGTGTCGGTTTGCGGTACGGGCGCGCACGCGCCTGCCTAGGGGTTTTTCTAGGGACCTCGGGCTCACTCGCTTCGCTTGATCGCTTCGTCCGGAGCCTCGCCCTCGTGCGGACCGGATTTCCCTGGTCCGCGGGCCGCGCTCCATCACGGGGACGTCCAGAACCCCGCCGAGCCACCCCCATCCGTCGCCCCGTCGGTCGTAGCGCCGCGTGCGCGGTGCAGGAATGTCTGCCTGCTGCGCGTCGGCTACGCCTACCGGCCTCGCCTTAGCCCCCGACTGACCCTGGGAGGATTAGCCTTGCCCAGGAAACCTCGGGTTCACGGCGGACGAGTTACTCTCTCGTCTCTCGCTACTCATGCCAGCATTCTCACTCCCATGCGCTCCACCGCCGGTCGCCCGGCGGCTTCACCGCCCATGGGAAGCTCCCCTACCGATTCTATGAAATAAAATCCCGCCGCTTCGGTGTCCAGCTTAGCCCCGTGTATTGTCGGCGCATGTCCACTCGACCAGTGAGCTGTTACGCACTCTTTGAATGCATGGCTGCTTCTAAGCCAACATCCTGGTTGTCTGGGCGGACGCACATCCTTTGCCACTCGGCTGGAACTTGGGGACCTTAGCGGGCGGTCCGGGCTGTTTCCCTCTCGAGCACACAGCTTAGCCCACATGCTCTGACTGCCGCGCTCTGGGCCGCCGGCATTCGGAGTTCGGTTGGATTCGGTAGGCGGCGAAGCCCCCTCGTCCATCCGGTGCTCTACCTCCGGCGGTGAACGCGCGACGCTAGCCCTAAAGCTATTTCGGGGAGAACGAGATATCTCCGGGTTTGATTGGCCTTTCACCCCTATCCGCAGGTCATCGCCGCCGTTTTCAACCGACGTGCGTTCGGCCCTCCACGGGGTCTTACCCCCGCTTCAGCCTGCCCACGGATAGCTCACCCGGCTTCGCGTCCGCGGCGCGGGACTCAAGTCGCCCTGTTAAGGCTCGCTTTCGCTACGGCTCCCTTCCGGTTAACCTCGCCCCGCGCCAGCGACTCGCTGGCTCATTCTACAAAAGGCACGCCGTCACACCGTATAGGTGCTCCGACTGCTCGTGGGCGCACGGTTTCAGGTACTGTTTCACTCCCCTCCCGGGGTGCTTTTCACCTTTCCCTCACGGTACTGGTGCGCTATCGGTCACAGGGTAGTACTCAGGCTTGGATGGTGGTCCACCCAGGTTCGGACCGGGTTTCACGTGCCCGGCCCTACTCAGGGACCGCGTCGCGCCGTCCGGTCTGGGTTCGCGTACGGGGCTGTCACCCGCTGCGGCCGGCCCTCCCATGCCGTTCCGCTCCCCAGCCGGACCTGCGCCCGGGGGCGGCAGCCCCCGGATGCGCGGCCCTGCAACCCCGTCGGCGGAACCCCTGCCGGGTATGCCCGCTCGACGGTTTGGCCATCGGTCCCCTTTCGCTCGCCGCTACTCGGGGAGTCTCGAGATTGATTTCCTCTCCTCCGGGTACTTAGATGTTTCAGTTCCCCGGGTTGTCCTCCCGGCCCCTATGTGTTCAGGATCGGGATATCCGTACTGCTACGGATGGGTTCGCCCATTCGGAGACCCCCGGGTCGAAGGATGTGTGCTCCTCGCCGGGGATTATCGCAGCTTGCCGCGTCCTTCATCGGCTCCCTGTGCCAAGGCATCCGCCGTGCGCCCGTGGTATCTTGCGGGACCGCATCGGGCCCGCGGGATATCCACGTGTCGCTAATTAAGTTAAATTAATCGATATCATGAATAGCGCTCGTATGTCGCAATTCGGGTATCTCATACCGCGGCACAGTGTCTTCACTGTGCTCGCGATCAGATGCTCCTCACTCATATATAAGTGAATTCTTCTTGTTTGGATCGGATGAATGATTGCTATCATTCTGTCTGATAAATCGCAGAAAAGAATCGAGTCTGGAAGAGGATACTCTTCCATCTCTCTCCTATCGCTATGCGGCTCTCAAGGTACGCGGGTGCGACCCCGGGGACCGGGTGCTGCGGGGACTTATCCTGGCGGACATCTACCGGACGGGCTCCTGCCCTCTATTCGAGTTAAAGTTTGTCTCTCTAAGAATGTATCTCCCTAGAAAGGAGGTGATCCAGCCGCACCTTCCGGTACGGCTACCTTGTTACGACTTCACCCCCCTCACCCTCCACACCTTCGGCGCCTCCCCCCTTGCGGTTGGGCCGGCGACTTCGGGTGCAGACGACTCGGGTGGTGTGACGGGCGGTGTGTACAAGGCCCGGGAACGCATTCACCGCGGCATGCTGATCCGCGATTACTAGCAACTCCGACTTCATGGGGGCGGGTTGCAGCCCCCAATCCGAACTGGGGCCGGCTTTCCGGGATCCGCTCCCCCTCGCGGGGTGGCATCCCTCTGTACCGGCCATTGTAGCACGTGTGCAGCCCAGGGCATAAGGGGCATGATGACTTGACGTCGTCCCCGCCCTCCTCCGCCTTGACGGCGGCGGTCCCGCGTGGGTTCCCGGCATCACCCGATGGCAACACGCGGCGGGGGTTGCGCTCGTTGCGGGACTTAACCCAACATCTCACGACACGAGCTGACGACAGCCATGCACCACCTGTATGGGCTCCTCTCGGCCACGGGGTCTCCCCCGCTTCACCCATATGTCAAGCCCTGGTAAGGTTCTTCGCGTTGCTTCGAATTAAGCCACATGCTCCGCTGCTTGTGCGGGCCCCCGTCAATTCCTTTGAGTTTTAGCCTTGCGGCCGTACTCCCCAGGCGGGACGCTTAATGCGTTGGCTGCGGCACGGGGGGATCGTCCCCCCACACCTAGCGTCCATCGTTTACGGCTGGGACTACCAGGGTATCTAATCCTGTTCGCTCCCCCAGCTTTCGCGCCTCAGCGTCGGTCTCGGCCCAGAGGGCCGCCTTCGCCACCGGTGTTCCACCCGATATCTGCGCATTCCACCGCTACACCGGGTGTTCCACCCTCCCCTACCGGACCCAAGCCGCGGAGGTTCCGGGGGCTTCGGGGGGTTGAGCCCCCCGCTTCGACCCCCGGCCTGCCGGGCCGCCTACGCGCGCTTTACGCCCAATGAATCCGGATAACGCTCGCCCCCTACGTATTACCGCGGCTGCTGGCACGTAGTTAGCCGGGGCTTCTTCTGCAGGTACAGTCTTGACTCTTCCCTGCTGAAAGCGGTTTACGACCCGAAGGCCTCCGTCCCGCACGCGGCGTCGCTGCGTCAGGGTTCCCCCCATTGCGCAAGATTCCCCACTGCTGCCTCCCGTAGGAGTCTGGGCCGTGTCTCAGTCCCAATCTGGCCGGTCGGTCTCTCAACCCGGCTACCCGTTGTCGGCACGGTGGGCCGTCACCCCGCCGTCTACCTGATGGGCCGCGGAGCCATCCCCTCCCGTCGGGGCTTTAGCCGGGGTGCCATGCGGCACCCCGGGGTATCCGGTATTACCCGTCCTTTCGGGCGGCTATCCCGGGGGAGGGGGCAGGTTCTCCACGTGTTACTCAGCCGTTCGCCACTCGCTTCCACCCGGAGGTGGGTGCCGTTCGACTTGCATGTGTTAGGCGCGCCGCCAGCGTTCATCCTGAGCCAGGATCGAACTCTCCGTCCAAAATATCTGGGCTTCGAGCCCGTCCGGTCCTCTCAGTCCATCGCTGATCGGTTCCGTTCGATTCATATGGTTCTGTATAGGAAAAGGAATTTCTCGGGGCCGCCTCTCGGCGGCCTTGCGAAAAACAAATCCAAGTTAGACCATTTCAAATGGTTCGATGTCTGCCCGGATGCGACACTGAATGTGTCCATCCTCGCAGTATCCGGTTCTCAAGGTGCACGCCTGGCGGCTGATCCGGTCCCACCGGGCCGCGCGGCAAGGAGATATATTGCCAGACCGGAGGGGCGCCGGGGGCGGGAATTCCACTCTTCACAAGTCCTACACAATACATCGCTTCCTATATAAGTAATAGAAAGGCTGGTGCAGAAATACTGCACGTATCAGATGATGACCCTTCGGTTAAGAGATATATAAAGATCGGTCACCTGTAAGTGTCTATCTACCCACGCTTTTGCTATATAAACCAGCGCTTCAGATAAAAAGAGGGAGCGCCGCGCACAACGCGACACTCCCCTAGCGATTCAAGAGAATCTATTAAGCCTCGAGAGCCTTCTTGGCGATGGTAGCCAGCTCGTTGAAGGACTCGATGTCCTCGTAAGCCATCTGAGCCAGGACCTTGCGGTCGAGCTCGATGCCGGCAACCTTCAAGCCGTGCATGAACTGAGAGTAAGAGATGTCGTTCAGGCGAGCAGCAGCGTTGATACGAGTGATCCAGAGAGAACGGATCTCGCGCTTCTTGTTGCGGCGATCACGATACTGATACTGCAGGGAGTGCTGGACCTGCTCTTTAGCATGCTTGTAAGTACGCGAAGCGGCACCGTAGTAACCCTTCGCACGGTGCATAACGGTACGGCGCTTCTTCTTGGCGGCAACAGCGCGCTTAATACGTGCCATGTTCTATCAACTCCTAGACGGTAAAACGAAAAACGGGAACGCGAACTTAGGCGAGACGCGACTTGATGACCTTGCGGTCGGCAGCGGCAATCTCGGTCTCCTGACGGAAGCCACGCTTACGCTTGGTGGACTTCTTGCTCAGGATGTGGCTCTTGAAAGCCTTGGCGCGCATAAGCTTGCCGGTACCAGTCTTGCGGAAACGCTTCTTGGTGCCGCTGTGGGACTTCATCTTAGGCATGAAATACTCCTTAATCGGTTACAGAACACTAGTTACTTGGTATCGCTTGCCGCTTTATCCTCATCGAAGGCGCCCTTAATCGGGGCGAGCAGCATAAGCATGTTACGGCCTTCCATCTTAGGCTTGGACTCGACCGTAGCGTAAGGCTTGAGATCCTCGGCGAGACGCTCGAGAACGTTAAGACCCTGCTCCGGGTGAGCCATCTCACGGCCGCGGAACATGATGGTGATCTTAACGCGTGCGCCCTTCTTGAGGAAACGCAGAACGTGGCCCTTCTTGGTCTCGTAGTCGCCAACGTCGATCTTGGGTCGGAACTTCATTTCCTTGACCTCGACCTTGGACTGGTTCTTACGAGCGGCCTTGGCCTTCATGGCCTGCTGGTACTTGAACTTACCGTAGTCCATGACCTTGCAGACCGGCGGCTCCGCGTTGGGAGCGATCTCGACCAGGTCGAGACCCTGATCGTCGGCGACGCGCTGGGCATCGCGGATGGCGAACAGGCCGAGCTGAGAGCCATCGACGCCAATCAAACGGCACGAAGATGCAGTGATCTCGTCGTTGATGCGGGTGTCATCAGACTTAGCTATTTTCCCTACCTCCATTCATAAAAAAATAACCCGGCGCTTCTTTGCAACCAGGTCGTACACATAGACATCCTCGGTATGAGGAAGGGAATCTAAGTTGTATGACCAGTCAGCTGCTCATTGGCGCCAAAAGGTGGGAACCCTCAGGTTCCTCTTTAGGGCATTGCGGGAACAACGCCTTGCGAATAATAACACGTACCGCGCGTTATCACATTACGTACACGAAAAAGGGGGCCGCAACCCCCTTGAAGCGCAGGTGCATGTATGGTGCCCGAGGCGAGACTCGAACTCGCACGTTGTTGCCAACGGTGGATTTTGAGTCCACTGCGTCTGCCAATTCCGCCACTCGGGCACGTAATGCGTGAGTTAGTTTATCACAGCTTTCTGTTGATTAGTCCGAAAATGGAACTTCGAGCATTTCGATGAGTTCGACCGAACGGAGCATCTCACGCTGGCGGCACCCGCGTCCGTTAACCGAGGCTTCGCCCATCTGGTTGTCGTAGGGATCCTCGCGCATGCCGTCGAAAGCAGGCACAAACTCAGCCTGGAATCGATCGTTGGCCACCATACGCCACGGGTCGAGATTGCCAAAGTAGTGACGACGACGCCACTCCTCCCCCATCCTGCGTGCGGAGGAACCAAACGATACGTCGGCGTTAAGCCAACCGGTCTGGGGTGTATAGAACTCGGCCCAGTCGTGCGGTCCCACCGAATCGGGCGCAACATACAGGCCGCTCTGCCAACGGGCAGGAACGCCCGCGATGCGGCACATGGTGATAAACGTGAGCGCCATAACGCCGCAATCGCCGCGGAGCGAGTGTGCGCAGTCGTCGGCAATAGATCCCAAAAGCAGGTACGGTGGCTGATAGCGATAGTCGATATGCTGTGTCAGGTAATCATAGATAGCACGGGCGCGATCGAGCGGATCCTCGAGCCCGTCAACGACATGTTCGGTCAGTTGTTGTAAATATGGCGTGAACTCAATGTGCGGACGGTCCTCGGAGGTGTCCTCGGGCAGCGGCGCGTCCATACACGGATGCGCCGGAAGCGCACCCCCATAGATATCGCGATAAGCGGCATCGATTTGATAGCGATAGGTCACTGAGAACGAGCGATCAGTCAAGGAGACCCACGAGGCAGTACGCGCCGAGGCGCTCGCAGGAGCAACGGCCCCCTCCGGCGTCATATCAAGCATCTCGACCTGAGATTGCTGGCGGCAGGCGGCGGCAACGGGAAGCCACGCGCGAACAGTCTCTCCCTCCAAAGCATCGGGGACAGACACGCATGCCTTAAGCGTGATGGCGCGAGACAGCCCGCCCCGCGACTCCATCTCCTCGAGCATCTGGTTGCGCAGCGCAATTCCATCCGTAGAATCGGGACGCAGACCCGGGACCTCCTTGGGGTACACGCGAAGTGAATCGAGGAAGTTATCGAGAACAAACAGCTCGCCATCGATAAAGCGCCAGTCAATACGCTTACGATTAATCAGGTCATCGAACTGCTCTTCGGTAAACTCAGGCCACTCCTCGCGAATCATCGCAATGGCCCGATCACGCGACACCGAAAAATGAAGCGGCGTCTCGAGCATGCGATACCGCTCTGCACGAACACAAGCAGCCAGCGAAGGCTCAGGGTTCTGCTCCAAAAGGCGATCGCAGGCAGCAACAGCCTGCGTCAAATACCCGGCATCCTTAAGACGAAAAATCTCGGGCGGCAGTCCAACATCGAGATGACGAAAGTCATTACAGCAAACATCAACAGAGCAACCAACAGGACCCTCGTCAATAACCTTCCCATCCGAAGGCAGCACATCAATAACAGCCATACCAAACTCCAAGTCACTAGAACGCTTGAAGCCCATTGTAGCGAGATAAAAAAGAAAGCCCCAACAAAGGAGCCATCAACACCGCTGAACGGTAGTCAATAAATAAATTCAGCCCAGTAACCCTGCGGCGTTAAACGAAGGAAGCCCCGTCCCCCGGAACTGTTTCCTTGGCGCGACTTCTGGCGAAGCCAGGTGAGCGCAAAGGAAACAGTGTAGGGGGACGGGGCTTCCGGCGGGAAGTTTAGCGACGCTTACGCCTTGTTGACGGAGCCAAACTCCTCCATGAGCTCCTTGGTGCGGGCAACGATGTTGTCGCGACCAGGCTTGAGGAGCTTGCGGGGGTCAAAGCCCTTGCCCTGCTGATCCTTGCCAGCCTCGATGTACTCGCGGACGCCCTTGGCGAAGACGAGCTGCAGGTCAGTGTTGACGTTGATCTTGGAGATGCCCAGGGAGATGGCCTTCTTGATCTGATCCTCGGGGATGCCGGTGCCACCGTGCAGAACGAGGGGCAGGTCACCGGTCTGGGCCTTAATCTCGCCCAGACGCTCGAAGGAAAGACCAGCCCAGTCGGCGGGGTACACGCCGTGGATGTTGCCGATGCCGCAGGCGAGGAAGTCGACGCCCAGGTCAGCGATCTGCTTGCACTCAGCAGGATCAGCGAGCTCGCCGCTGGAGGTCACGCCGTCCTCGGTGCCGCCGATGCCACCGACCTCGGCCTCGATGGACATGCCCTTGGAGTGGGCAAGCTCAACGAGCTCCTTGGTGCGGTCGAGGTTAAGCTGGAAGGTCTCCTCGTGAGAGCCGTCATACATGATGGACGTGAAGCCGGCCTCGATGCACTTGAAGCAGTCTTCGTAAGAACCGTGATCGAGGTGAAGGGCGACGGGAACGGTAACGCCCGTGGCCTCGACGGCAGCCTTGACCATGTCGGCGCAGACCTTGAAACCGCCCATCCACTTAGCGGCACCAGCGGTGCACTGAAGGATCAGCGGAGACTTGGCCTCCTCGGCGGCCTGGAGAATAGCCAGGGTCCACTCGAGGTTGTTGGTGTTGAAGGCACCAAGACCGTACTTGCCGGCCTCGGCCTTCTTGAGCATGTCTGCTGCGTTGACGAGCATAAAAGAAACCTCCTGTAAGGTTGCTCCGATAACGCCTGAGATTTTACCACGGCGCACCCGAGCATAAACGTTCGTTTGTTCACGAATATCGTCCAAACAGACTTTTTTGACCGTTTGCCCTACGAAATCGACCCGTTGGGGAAAAATAGCTTGACGTTTGGACGCTTCTCGTGCTTCAAAAGCCGACTATTAAGCTACATCTGCATGAAAGGGCTCTGCATGAGCTCGCGTGCCATGGTGGTCGAATCGCCATGGCCGGTTAGGCAAACGGTATCGGGCGGGAGAAGCTGGGCGAGCTTGGAGAGCGAGCGCAGGATCGCCGCCTCGTCTCCTCCAGAAAGATCGGTGCGGCCATGCCCACCCGGGAATAGCGTGTCGCCCACAAAGGCAATGTTCCCCTGCTCAGTGGCGGCGAACAGAACGATGCCGCCCGGTGTGTGCCCGGGCACCTCAATTACCTGCAGGCAAATGTCGCCCAGCTCAATGGTGTCGCCCTCGGCAAGCAGCCGCGTCGGCTCACCTGGATCGGGCGTCTCGATGCCCCACATCGCTCGCTGCTCCTCGATATTCGCATGCGGCACTGCTGCGTCCTTGCCACACAGCTCGTACAGGACGTCGGCGCCAACGGCGGCCCGAACTCCAGCGACACCGCCAACATGGTCGGCGTGACCGTGCGTGCAAACGGCGCCGAGCACCTGCACATCGGGGTGTTCGGCTCGAATATGCTCCACCAAGCGCTCGCCTTCCCATGCGGGGTCGATAATCACGCACTCATTGTCCGAAATGACAGCATAGCTATTGGTCTGAATGGGACCGTTTACGAGCGTCTCGATCTCGACCGTTCCCTTGGGAGTTACATCCAAGGACACAGCACCCATGTCCCTCTCCTCTCTATAGAACTCGAGGCATCAAACGATGCCTCGAGTGTAGCGAATATCGATAATATGGCGCGTTCGTCGCGACTAAATGCGGCGCTTAAGCTGGGCTCCACCCTCGCCGGGCATCAGGCGGCGCGCATCGTAGACCGAGTCAACGCTGCTGATAGAGGCCAGCAGCGGATCCAGACCACTCGCGTCCGAGATCTCGACCATAAAGCGCAGGGTTGCAATACCCTCGCGGTTGGTCGACGTGGCGGCAGAAAGGATATTGCCACCCGCATCGCCAATGGCAATGGTGACATCCTTGAGCAGGCCCATGCGGTCCAGGCACTCGACCACGATCTCGACCTGGAAGAGGGTGTCGGCAGCGCCGTCCCATTCCACATCGATCATGCGCTCGGGATGCTCCATAAGACCCTTGACGTTGGGGCAGTTGGCGCGATGCACCGAAACGCCACGACCGCGCGTGATGAAGCCGACGATGTCGTCGCCCGTCACGGGGTTGCAGCAATGGGCCAGACGGACCAGCAGGCCGCTGTTGCTCTCGCCCTTGACGATAATGCCGTTGCTGGCGCTCTTGCCGCGCTTTTGCGGCTTGCGGTTGGAGCCGCGGGCAGGCTGCTTGACGACCTCGGCGATAGCCTCGGCCTTGGTGAGCTGTTCCTCGGGTTTGGGGTCCAAGATTTGCTCGACCTTATTGCCAACGGCACGTGGGGCGACTTTGCCCGCACCAACGGCGGCAAACAGGTCCTCGAGCTGCTTATAGTTAAACTGCTCCGCCACGGCGTTGAGCGCACGCGTGGATCGTGGCGTAGAGATGCCATATCCGCGCTTGCGCAGGTCCTTAGCCAGTATATCGCGGCCGGCGGCAGCGTCGTCGTCCTTGGTCGCGGCGGCGAAGTAACGGCGGATCTTTGACTTGGCGGAAGGTGTCTTAACGATCTTGAGCCAATCACGCGACGGCTTGGAACTCTTGTTGGTCAGAATCTCGACACGGTCGCCCGTCTTGATCTCGTGCGTGAGCGGGGCCACCGCACCGTTGATCTTAGCGCCGACGCAGTGGTTTCCCACCTCGGTGTGAACGGCGTAGGCAAAGTCGAGCGGCGTGGAGCCGGCACGAAGCGCCATGACCTCGCCCTTGGGCGTAAAGACGAAAATCTCCTGATCGAAGAGGTCGACCTTCAGCGAATGCAGGTATTCCTTGGCGTCGGTGATCTCATCAGACGCAGCCCAATCGAGCGAATGTTTGAGCCAGTTAATCTGGTCATCCAGACGCTGGGCATCATTGGTCTTAGACGCAGACGATCCGCCCGATTTCTTATACAGCCAGTGGGCGGCAATGCCGTACTCGGCCTGCTCATGCATCTCGTAGGTTCGAATCTGAATCTCGAGCGGACGAGCCGTGGGTCCGATAACCGTCGTGTGAAGCGATTGGTAGTTATTGACCTTGGGCATGGCGATATAGTCTTTAAAGCGACCGGGCATGGGGTGCCACAGCGTATGCACCGCACCGAGCGTGGAATAGCAATCGCGCACCGAATGGGTGATGACGCGCAGCGCCACCAGGTCGTAAATCTCGGAGAACTCCTTGCCCTTGCGCTTCATCTTTTGATAGATAGACCAATAGTGCTTGGAACGGCCGTTGATCTGAAAGCCCTCCAGGCCAATGCGGTTGAGCTCATCGGTGAGCGTCTTGATAGTCTCGGCCAGATAGCGCTCGCGAACCTCGCGCGACTCGGCTACCATGCGCGAGATGCGCTGGTAGGCATCGGGCTCCAGGTAAAAGAAGGACAGGTCCTCGAGTTCCCACTTGATAGAGCTCATGCCCAGACGGTCGGCCAAGGGCGCGTATACGTCCATGGTCTCGCGGGCCTTAAACAGGCGACGGTCCTCGCGAAGGGCCGCCAGCGTACGCATGTTATGCAGGCGGTCGGCAAGCTTGACGATAATGACGCGGATGTCCTTGGACATGGCAAGGAACATCTTGCGCAGCGTGAGGGCCTGCTTCTCGTCCATGCTGTCGACTTCGATGTTGGTGAGCTTGGTCACGCCATCGACGAGCTCGGCCACCGTATCGCCAAACAGGCCGGAAACATCGGCAAGCGAGGTCTCGGTATCCTCGACGGTATCGTGCAACAGCGCGGCGCACACCACATCGCAGTCCATCTTGAGATCGGCCAAAATGATGGCCACCTCGACGGGATGGTTGATGTACATCTCACCCGAGCGGCGCTTTTGGTTGCAGTGCTTCTCGGCAGCAAAGCAATAGGCCTGCTCCACCTTAGAGAAGTCGTCCTCATTCATATATTTGAGGCACAGGCGCTCTAGCTTGTCGTAGCTGTCCGCCATAATCTCGGGCGGCAGCTCATCGGCATGCTTATAGTGCTCCATCTCCGAAAACGGCTGGAGGGTGGAATCATGGGCGGTACGGGCTGCGGCATCCATCGAGGTCCCCTTCCCCTAGGCCCGCGGTACGATCGGGCGGTTAACTTTGGCTAGCATATCAGAAGCGCACGAATCGAGCGCCCAGCTCCGGAAAGCCGAGAACTCCATGCGCGAGCGCAAGCCCTCCAAATAGCGAATTGACCTGCTCAATTGCACGCGGCCAGGGTTTTCGGCCATCGCGATGCGACGCGTATCGTCAAACCCCGAAACGCGACAGAAACCGAGCTCTTCGAAGATTCCCAGGCCGCTTTCCACCGAGCGCTCGTCGACCGGCGTGCGAGCATCGATGGCAAGGCACATCTGCGCAATGTCGATATCGCTTGCGCAGAATGAATCGTCCCCCGTCTTGCCACGGTTGGAGCGCCACATGGTCTGCAGCGCTCGATAGAGCGTGACAAGCTCATCGCGCTCGGGCGCGTAACAGTCGAGTAGGCGCTCGTTAATGCGAGCGTCACGCGACGAATAGAGCAGGTGAATCACGGCAGGTTGGCCGTCGCGACCGGCGCGTCCGCTCATCTGGTTGAACTCGATGGCGCCAAAGGGCATGTGGTAGAGCACGACATGGCGGATATCGGGCAAGTTCACGCCCTCACCAAAGGCAGAGGTCGAAACGATGCAACTGAGGTTTCCGTCACGAAACGCTTCCTCTACGCGGCGGCGATCGGAACGCGCGAGCCCGGCGTTATAGAACGCGATATGGGTCGCACAGTCTGGCACGCGTTTGCGCAACGTCTTGGCGAGCGCCACGGACTGGTCGCGCGAATTGACGTAAATGACGGTCTTCTCCCCCGTCGCCACGATCGACACCAAACGATTCTCGCGGCTCGCAAGGTCGCGGTCGTCCTCGAGCTGCAGGTTCTCGCGCACCGTCTCGTCGACCACCGTGCGAGTAATCGGCAGCATGCGGGCAAGCTCGGCCACGACCGGAGCCGTCGCGGTGGCCGTCGCAGCCATAACAACCGGGTCGCCCAGGGCTTTGAGGATATCGGGCATGTCGAGATAGGCGCTGCGGTCGCCGCCCTTGGCAAGGCCGGCGTGGTGCGCCTCATCGATAACGACAAAGCCGATGCGGCCCGAACGCGCGAAGCGGTCACGGTGGATAGATAGGAACTCGGGCGTCGTGAGCACGATACCGGTGCGGCCCGAAGCTAGGCCGGCGAACACATCATCGCGTGCGGCCTCCACGGTCTCGCCGGTCAGCACGCCAACGCCAATGCCAAGCGCTGCCATCGTCGACGAGAGGTGATAGGCCTGGTCGGCAACAAGCGCACGCAGCGGATAGACAAAGATGCTCGCACGTCCGCGAAGGACAGCCTCGCGCGCAGCATGTACATGGAAGATGAGAGACTTGCCGCGGCCCGTTCCCATAACGGCCAAGACGCTCTGGTGGTCGGCCAAGGCATCGAGCGCCTCAACCTGCGCGCGGTGCGGCTGGTTCGATCCGATAAAGCTATGGATAAGCGAGCGCGTGAGCTCGGTATAGGAAAGCTGGGCGAGCGTCTCGCGCTTACGCGACTCCAGGCGCAGGCCGGAATCCGCCGGCTGCACGCCACGACGAAGCTCGCATGCCGGATCGTCGACGCTGGGCAGCGTGGTATCGCGGACCAGAACATCCTTGATCATGAGCTTGGGCTTCACACGCCCCTGCCAATGCTCGGCAACGGCCTCGAACACCAAGTCGACAGCGCTATCGCAGTTGATGAGCTTATCGATTTGCGGCACGCGGAACATAATGGCCGGCACACTCGCGGCGCCATCGGTCGCCACAAAGCGCATGTGCTCGCCGGTTTTGCCCACCACGGCGCGGTCGCACATCGTCACGCCCTCGGCAGCCAGCAGCGGCACCTTGTTGCCCTGGCCAAACGGCTCAAGACGGGAGATCTGCTCGATGGTCTCGATATTCAGCTCGGAAAGGTCGACGGTGGCGGCGACCTCGTCGGTGTCTTCAAAGTCCTCGGCGGGAAGCTCCGATAGCACGGCGGAAAGGCGGCGGCGGAACTCATCGAGCTTGGATGCCTCGATGGTCACACCCACCGCACCGGCATGTCCGCCGCGACGAATCAGCAGGTCGGAACAACGCTCGACGGCGTCGAACAGGTTGACCTTGCCCACCGAGCGACCCGATCCGCGCGCAACGCCGTCCTCAATCGAGAAGAGCAGCGCCGGCACGTGATAACGGTTGGTCAGGCGGCTCGCTACGATACCCTTGACGCCCTCGTGCCAGCCCTCGCCACCCACGACGATTGCGCGACCGCCGTCATAGGTCTCCTCGACCTTTGCCATGGCGTCGCGTGTGAGCTCCGCCTCGATCTCGCGGCGCTGACGGTTGATTTCCTCGAGCTCGGCTGCCAGTGCACTTGCCTCGATAGGATCGCGGGCAAGCAGCAGGTCGAGCGCCAGCTTGGGATCAGCCATGCGGCCGGCAGCATTCAGACGAGGGATGAGCGAAAACGACAGGCCGTCGGCCGTAATGGTAGAAAGGTCGGCCTTGGCAAGTGCGGCAAGCGCGATATAGCCGGGACGGGCCGTCACGCGCATCTGTTGGATGCCCTCGGCGACCAGTGCGCGATTCTCGGGCGTGAGCGGCATCATGTCGGACACGGTGCCCAGCGCCGCGACCTCGATCAGCGAACGCCAATACGACGGCTTGCCCAAACGCTCGCCCAGGACCTGCACCAGCTTGAGCGCCACACCGGCACCGGCAAGCTCGCGCGAGGGACCCTCGTCCTCGAGCTTGGGGTCGGTCAGGGGCACGCCCTGCGGCACCTGGTCGGACGGCTCGTGATGGTCCGTGACCACCAAATCGATCCCCAGGCTCTCCAGATAGGAGACCTCCTCCTTGGCGGCAATGCCGTTATCGACGGTCACGATCAGGTTGGGTTGGGCGAGCTCGTTGACGCGGTCGAGCGCCGCACGCGACAGGCCGTAGCCCTCGTCAAAGCGATGCGGAATAAACGGCGTGACGTTGGCGCCAAACGAACGTAGCGCCTCGGTCAACAGACAAGTCGACGTAATGCCGTCGACGTCAAAATCGCCAAAGACCGCGATGTGCTCGTGGTTGCGAATAGCGCGCTCGACGCGGTCGGCAACGACCGCCATGCCCGGAATAATGAGTGGGTCGGCCCAGTCGCGATCGAGCGAAGGCGTCAAAAACAGCTGGCCTTCCTCGATGGATGTTATGCCGTGCGCAACCATAATGCGCGCCACCAGCCCGGGTATGCCCAGGCCAGCCGAAAGCTCCTTTTCGAGCTCGGGGTTTTGCCGAGCGACTGCCCAGCGATGCGTCGTCTTAAGCGATGACATAGGCGCCCACCCCCGATAGGGGCAGGTCGCCGCGATACCTCTCACGGTTCATAGCGATGAGTCCTCTGTGTATACCCGCTTCGGCAGGCAGATCTGTTGAACGGATTTATTATACCGTGCAGCGCGGACGCACAACGTCCAGCACGCCGCGGTTTCGATAAACGAGGGCGGTAATACCCTCGAAATAATCGAGCGTTTCTGACGCACGGACGCATGCGAGCGTCTAGCATATCCATTCAAAACGGATTCACGAGCAAAGGGAGTCACAAGAGCATATGAAGCAATGGGTTGGACTGGGCAAGTTTCTTGCGGGGCACATGCAGGTCATCGTTCCGATTTGCGTGACGCTCGGCGTGCTCTTTCCCCGGCAGATCGGCGTGCTCAAGCCCATCGTTCCCGCCCTGTTTGCCTTTATGACGTTCCAAGGTGCGCTCAGCAACACCTTTCACCAGGTGGCCGAGGTGTTCCGCCGTCCCCTACATTTGATTTTGGCGTTATTTGTCTCGGCCGTGCTCATCCCCATCGCGGCGTATGCCATGAGCTCACTGTTCTTTGGTTCCAACCCAAACCTTGTCTGCGGCATCGCGCTCGAGTACAGCGTACCCGTGGCAGTCACCGCCTTTATGTGGATTAGCATGTTCGGCGGCAACGGCCCGCTCGCGCTCACCATCATCCTGACGTCCTCGGTCATCTCGCCCGTGACGATTCCGCTCACGCTGAAGCTCCTGCTGGGTGCCACCGTCGCAATCGATGTTCCGGGCATGATGCAGAACACGGCCTTTATGATCGCCATCCCTGCCGTGTTCGGCATCGTGATCAACGAGCTCACGCGCGGATGGGGACATGAGAAACTCTCCCCCGCGCTTTCGCCCGCCTGCAAGTTCATGATGATGGGGGTCATCGCGTCCAACTCCACCGCCATGAGCGAGTACGTGTTGCACATGAATGTTGAGCGCTTGGAAGTCGCCCTCTTTATTTTGGTCTTCGCCATCAGCGGCTTTGTCGTCGGTTTTCTGGTCGCCCGTGCGTTGCACCTGCCGTATAGCGAGACGACCACCATGTGCTTTACCTGCGGCATGCGTAACATCTCTTCGGGCGCCGTCATCGCCACGCAGTACTTTCCAGGCGAAGTCGTGTTTCCCGTCATGTGCGGAACGCTGTTTCAGCAGGTGCTCGCCTCGGTTATCGGACATCTCTTTGAGCGACTGACCGGCGAGGAGCGCGCCGCCCAACGCAAGCGCGTCGAGGCCGGCCGCGACGCCATGGGACGCTAGACCGTCCGCGTTACGCGGGTGTTAGTCTTGCTATACGAGCGTTTCCAGATGCGCACGCAGGCGATCAGCATCGATATCGAGCGTGGTCTCGGCATTAACCTGGGCCAAACGATAGCCGACAAAGTAGGGCGAAACCACCCAACGCGGAAGCGCCTTGGCAATGGTCCGGCCGTCCATGTGGTAGAAGAACAAGTTGTACGACTCCGCGCGGCCGCCGTGGTGCTCGTGCAGGATATAGCGCAGGGCCACCTGAATCGCATCGGCAAACAGGTCCGCTTCGGCTTGGTCGCGGGCGTCGTCGCTGGCGGCGATTCCCTGTGGAGCCGAGACGTTGACCTCAAAGAATCCCATAATCGGTTCGGTTGAGATGTTGACCGAGATTCTCCCCTGCTGCCAGACAGCGATGCCTTCAAAGTTGGCTAAGGTCAGCGCCGCATAGCCGTCCTCCTGTTCCAAGCCCACAATCTGCATGCGTGGATGGACGAGGCTGCCGCCCGAAAGCGGACCTTTGTTCTTATACATGAGTACACTGCGGTACTGCTGGGAATCGATCATCTGCTGCCAACAGCCCAGAGCAAACCGCATCACATGGTGGAGTTCATCCGGCTCATAGGTCACCAAGTCGGCATCGTGATCTGCCGATTCAATCAACACGGTTTGACGGGTGGCGCGCAAGGTCTTGAACCTATTCTCGAGCCAGATGCAGTCACCATCGCGCTGGATGATGTTGGCGAGCCCCTCCGTGTCACAAAAGGGGCACGCGGTGCCAGGGCGACGATTATCGTCGGGCTTACCGCTCGCCTGCTGGACGTCAAATACCAGCGCCACGGGTTATACCTCCAGCGGCACGATCTTGGTGCCATGGAGTTCGGAGACGCCCAGTGCCGCCGCCACGGTATCGCGATTGGCCGTGGAAATGCCGCCACCGGGAAGAATGGTCAGGCGGTCGCCCGCATACTCGACAAGACGCGACAGGTGCTCCAGGTTGTCCTCGATCGGCGTTCCGGCAGCACCACCATGCGTCAGGATGCGCGTGATGCCGCAGTCGGCGAGTGTGTCAATGGCATCGAGCTGAGCCTCGAGCGAGAGCTGGTCAAAGGCCATGTGGAAGGTGATATCGATGACCCCGCGCTTGCACTCCTCGGTCGCGCAGCCCGTAGCCATCACGAGGGCGCCGAGGGTGAGCTCGTCGAGCGCCCAGCCGCCGGCACAGGGCTTGCAGCAGCCAAAGACCAGGCCGTCAACGCCGGCGCTCACGGCAAGACCCAAGTCCATCTCCATCATGCGCAGCTCGTCCTGATTGTAGTGAAAGTCACCGCCACGCGGGCGAATCATGCACATCACTCGCGCGTCATGCTCGTGAGCATAGCTGACCGTAGTGCTGATAACGCCGGCCGAGGGCGTAGTGCCACCAACGGCAAGGTTGTCGCACAACTCGATGCGCTTAGCACCGGCATCGATAGCCGCCGGCACACGCTCAAAGTTCTCGGCACAAAACTCGTACAGCATAGATAGACCCCCAAAGACAGCAGATGTTTTCCGACGGGCATTGTCACACATCCCCATGAAGTTGCGGTGGAATAGGGACTGTTTTGGCCTCTGGAGCCCGTATTCAGTCCCTATTTCACCGCAACTTAAAGGGGTGCTGACCGAAATGGTCAGCACCCCTTTTTGCTGTATAGAAGTAGTCGTTGGGGACGTTCTTAAACGACTATTCATTCAAGAACGTCCCCAACGACTATCCCGGGATGAGGCACGCTTTGGTGCGGGAAGGTAGCTGCTCAGAAATGTGGTCGAATGAGAGTTGCATCAAAGGAGCACTGGTTGGTGTTTCGCGCGATGCGTCAACCGACACTCGTCGCTATACCGGGGACAGACAGACCGGACTCCCTATACGACAACTGTTGACATCATATACTATGTGTCATATAGTAGGTGTTGCACAGTATACTACGAAAGGAGGTGTGCGGATGGAGGCACAGATGAAGCGCGGCTTCCTCGAGGCCTGCGTGCTCGCGGCCGTCTCGGGCGAGGAATCCTACGGCTATCAGATCGTGAAGGACGTGCCCGCGAGCATGGGGCTCACGGAGTCCACGCTCTATCCGTTGCTCAAGCGCCTGGAGAAAGCGGGGTGCATCACGGCGCGCTCCGCCGAGCACAACGGGCGGCTGCGAAGGTACTACCGCATCACGGAAACCGGGCATGAGCGTATCGCCGAGTTCCTCGCCGAATGGCCATCCGTGCAGGAAATCTACCGTTACGTGAAGGGAGCGCACCATGACGCGCGATGAGTTCTTGAACCGGCTGGGCGAGCTTCTGGCCTGCCTGCCGGCAGATCAGGTAAGGGAAACGCAGGAGTTCTACGCGGAGGCCATCGCCGACCGTATGGAGGACGGCATGACGGAGGCCGAGGCTGTGGCCGCCATGGGCACGCTCGGTGAGGTCGCCGAGGCAACGCTCGACGAACTGCCCGCCGTGCCGCGCGCAATTGCGAGGACCAAGCGCAAGAGCACGGCGCTTCTATGGGCGCTCGCCATCGTGGGCTCTCCGGTATGGATTCCGCTGCTGCTCGCGTTCGTCGCCGTTGCCGCTACAGTCTACATCTGCATTTGGGTTCTTGCGCTCTGCGTGTGGATCGTGGCCGCGGCATTCGGGGGCGCGGGCGTGGTGGGGCTCCTGTTCACCGCGGACGGCATCATTATCGGGCATGTTCCGTACGTTTTAACCTCGATGGGAATGGGATTCGTTTCCATCGGTGTGGCGCTCCTCGCGGGAGCCGGTGCCTGGACGGCGTCCAAGCAGATCGCGTGCCTCTCTGCCCTTTGGGCGAAGAAAGCCGTTTCGCCCTTCTGGAAAGATCGAGGCAATAAGAGCCGCAGGGGCGCTGAAGCGGCGCCGCTTACGGCATAGGAAGGAGTGCAAACATGTCCAGCGTAAAAAAGATTTACCTTGCCGTAGCGGGTGGGCTTGTTGCCACGGGGCTCGTCCTGGCTGCTATCGGATTTGTGGCCTCCGGCTTTAACCTCGCTGTGTTCAACACACAGATCGACCTGCGCGATGACACCATCATTCTGGGTGGTGTTGAAATAGACGACCCGACAGGGCTTCCGCTCATCGAGCAGCTTGCCGAGGTCGGCGAGATCCATATTGGATCTGCAACGGCTGGTTCGTCTTCTCCTCGCAAATGATCGAGCTCGTAGCGGCCATCCCCCTTCGGGCACACCACGACGGGCGTGAGCACGCCGCGCTCGGAGCCTTTTGACCTAGTCGTTGGGGACGTTCTTAAACGACTAGTCATTCAAGAACGTCCCCAGCGACTACCCCAAATGTCAGAACCAAAGCAACGCCGCAGGCAGAGGACGGACAGCGAGCGGGCGCCAGAGCGAACAAATTGGCATGAAAAGAGGGCGGCATAGACCTTCTGGTCATGCCGCCCTCTTTGAATGACAAGTTGTCGCTCTGGCGCCCGCGCAGCGTCGGCCGGTCCGCCGTTCGGTAGAACGGCGGAACCTCCTAGCCACCGAGATAGGCCTTGCGGACGTTATCGTCGTGCAGGAGCTCTTGGCCGGTGCCGGTCATGGTGATCTTGCCGGTCTCGAGCACGTAGCCGCGTGTGGCGATCGAGAGCGCCATCTGCGCGTTCTGCTCGACCAGAAGCACCGTGGTGCCGGCCTTGTGCAGGTCCTCGACAATCTGGAAGACCTGCTCAATCAGAATCGGCGCCAGACCCATGGAAGGTTCGTCGAGCATAAGCAGTTTGGGGTTACTCATAAGGGCGCGGCCCATAACGAGCATCTGCTGCTCGCCACCCGAAAGGGTGCCGGCGACCTGGCGACGGCGCTCCTTCAGGCGCGGGAACTGCTCGTAGACGCGCTCAAGGCCCGGAGCAACCGTGGACTTGGGCTGCGTGTAGGCGCCCATCTCCAGGTTCTCCTCGACCGTCATCTGCAAAAAGGCGCGACGGCCCTCGGGCACCTGGGCCAGGCCCTTACCAACCAGCTTATCGGCGGGCGTATGAGTAATGTCCTCGCCCATAAACTTGATGGAGCCGGTCTTGGAGCGCAGCAGGCCCGAGACGGTCTTGAGCGTTGTGGACTTGCCGGCACCGTTCGCACCGATCAGAGCCACGATCTCGCCCTCGTTGACGTTAAAGGAGATGTCCTTGATGGCGTGGATGGCACCGTACCAGACGTTGATGTTGTAGACGGAAAGCATCGGCTCTGCCATTTAGTTCTCCCCCTTATCCTGCTTGCCCAGATACGCCTCGATAACGGCGTCGTTGTTCTGGATTTCCTCGGCCGTGCCCTTGGCGATGACCTTACCAAAGTTGAGCACGCAGATGCCCTCACAGATGTTCATAACGAGCGACATGTCGTGCTCGATAAGCATGATGGCGATGCCGAAGGTGTCACGAATCTTGACGATGCTCTCCATGAGCTCGGCGGTCTCGGACGGGTTCATGCCGGCGGCAGGCTCGTCGAGCAGCAGCAGCTTGGGGTTGGTGGCAAGCGCACGGACGATCTCCAGACGACGCTGAGCGCCGTAAGGCAGCGAGCCGGCCTGCTCATTTGCCAGATGCTCCATATCAAAGATGGACAGCAGCTCCATGGCGCGCTCGTGGGCGGCCTTCTCGTGCTTCCAATACGTCGGCAGGCGCAGCACGCCCTCAAAGCCGGAGTAACGCTCCTGGTTATGCAGGCCGACCTTAACGTTATCCTCCACCGTCATGGTGTTAAACAGGCGGATGTTTTGGAAGGTGCGGGCAATACCCATGCGGTTGACCTGGTAGACCGACTTGCCCGAGGTGTCCTCACCGTCGAGCAGGATGGTGCCGTGCGTGGGCTGGTACACCTTGGTGAGCAGGTTGAAGACCGTGGTCTTACCGGCACCATTGGGGCCGATCAGGCCGGCGATCTCGGTCTTGCCGATAGTCAGGCTAAAGTCGTCGACTGCCTTAAGGCCACCGAACTCAATGCCCAGGTGGATGCACTCGAGCGCCGGGCGCTGGCCCAGGTCGCGATCGGGAACGATGGCGCCAGAAGGATACGGGACCATCTTGCCCTTGTTGAACTCAAATTTACTGGGCATCGGCTGCCACCTCCTTCTTGGAAGCAAAACGGTCCTTGACGCGACCGAAGAACGCCTTGAGCTGCGGGTTGTTGGTAAAGATCATGACCAGGATCAGCACGATGGCGTAGATGAGCATGCGGTAGTCCGAGAACTGACGGAGCAGCTCAGGAAGCACCGTGAGCAACGCCGCCGCGATGACGGAGCCGCGCATGTTGCCCAGACCGCCCAGGACCACGAACACCAGGATGAGGATCGACGTGTTGAAGTCGAACTTGGTGGCGGAGAGCTGCGAGAAGTTACCGCCGAAGAGAGCTCCGGCAGCACCGGCGAGGGCAGCGGAAACCACGAAGGCGATCATGCGGTACTCGGTGACGGAGATGCCTACGGACTCGGCTGCAATCTTGTTATCGCGCACGGCCATGATGGCACGGCCGGTACGGCTGCGCACCAGGTTGAGTACAATCACGAGCGCGACCATGACCAGGATGGCACCGGCGAGGAAGGTCGAGTACGTCGACACGCCCGAGGCACCCTGGGCGCCCTTGATGATGGCGGTGCCGTCCTCGAGCAGGTGCAGGTCGTCGATCGTGGAGTTGCCCGTGATGTTAAAGATCACATGCAGGCCGCGGGAGTCGACACCCACAATGAGGCAGGTGACGATCTCTTTGATGATCTCGCCAAAAGCCAGGGTCACGATGGCCAGATAGTCGCCGCTCAGGCGCAGGACCGGGATACCGATCAAGAAGCCCAAGATGGCAGCGGCGATAGCGCCGACCACAATGCTGATGACAAGACGTATTGGATCGGAGGGGACGGCGCTCTCGAGGGCAACCGCGGTAACGATGCCCGTATAGGCGCCGACGCTCATAAAGCCCGCGTGGCCCAGCGACAAGTCGCCCGCGATGCCGACAACGAGGTTGAGCGAGATGGCCATAACGATGTAGGCCGTGATGGGAACCAACTGGCCGGCGATCATGCGCGGGATCATATGGTTGGACTGCATAAAGAACACGATGGCGAACGCCACAAGGCACATGGCGTACGTAACAAAGTCGTGACGCGTCTGCTTGTCTTTAAGAAACTTCATAACGCTCACCTACACCTTCTCGGGGACGTACTTGCCCAAGAGGCCGGCAGGCTTGACGAGCAGGACGATGATCAAAACACCAAAGACGATGGAGTTGGCAAGGCTCGTGGAAATGTAAGCCTGCGCCATCGCTTCGATGATGCCGATGAGAATGCCACCGACAAAGGCACCGGGGATGGAGCCGATGCCGCCGAAGACGGCGGCGTCGAAGGCCTTAATGCCAGGCATGGCGCCCGTGGTGGGCTGCAGGACCGGCGAGTAGGAGCACAGGAGCACGCCGGCGATGGCGGCAAGGGCGGAGCCGATGGCAAAGGTCATCGAAATAGTGCGGTTGACGTTGATGCCCATGAGCTGAGCGGCGGACTTGTCCTCGGACACGGCGCGCATGGCCTTGCCCATCTTGGTCTTACCTGTAAAGAACATCAGACCGGCCATGATAACCAGGCAGGCGACGATGGTGACGAGCGAAACGGCGCTTACGTTGAACTTGGCCAAGAACTCCGGCACCGGGAAGGTGACGAGCGAAGTGAAGTTCTTGGGCGTGGCGCCCCACAGGAGCTGCGCGGCGTTCTGCAGGAAGTAGGACACGCCGATGGCCGTGATCAGAACGGCCAGCGGGCCCGCCTGACGCAGCGGCTTGTATGCCAGACCCTCGATGAGAACACCGAGAACCGTGCAGACCACACAAGAGAGAACTACAGATGCCCAGCCCGGGAGGCCGAGATACGACGTGGCGCAGAACGAGACATAGGCACCGACCATGATGACGTCGCCGTGAGCGAAGTTCAGCATCTTGGCGATACCGTAGACCATGGTGTAGCCCAACGCGATGATGGCGTAGACGCTGCCCATGGACAGGCCGTTGACCAGGTATTGGATAAAGACCGTCATGTTCCACATCCCCCTTTCGAATAGGTTTCCAGTTGATGTATGAAACAGGGACGTTACACTGTCCCTAGATACCAAGCAAGCAGGGAAGGCCAAAACCTCCCCTGCTTGGGATCAAAACCGCTCTATGTAAGGCGGTCTATTAGGCCTGTACGTACTTGCCATCGGTGATAACGTACGCCGTGGGGTCCTTCTGGACCTGACCCTTATCGTTCCAGGTGAGCTTGCCGGTCAGACCGTCAACGGTAATCTTGAGCATAGCCTTGGGCAGCTTCTCGGCGACCTCGGTCGGGTCGGCGTCGACACCAAGACCGGCCTCCTTGAGGGCCTCGGCCACCGCGTGCACGCCATCGTAGGCGTCGGCGGCAAACTGGTCGGGGGTATCGCCGTACTTATCCTTGTAAGCGTTGACGAAGTCGGCGTTCTTCTCGTCGTCGGCGGAGAACGGGGTCATGAGCAGCAGACCCTCGGCAAGAGAAGTGTCGAAGCCCTCAACGCCCAGGATGCCGTCCATGCCGTCGCAGCCCATCATCTTGACGTCGTAGCCCATGTCCTTGGCGTTCTTGAGCAGGACCGAGGCAGGCGTGTAGTAGATTGGCGCAAAGATCATGGTGGCGCCGGCCTGCTTGGCCTTGGTCAGCTGGTTGGTAAAGCTCGTGGCGGAGTCGTCCTTAAAGGTCTCCTCGTCGACAATCTCGAGCTTGGACTCAGCGGCCTGGGCCTTAAAGGCATCCGCGACACCCGAAGAATAAGCGTCGCCGGAGTTATAGAACAGCACGAACTTCTCGTCCGCATACTTCTGCGCCAGGAACTTGGCAGCGTTGACGCCCTGGTTGGGGTCGGTGAAGCAAACCTGGAAGACGCAATCCTTGCCGTCGGTGACGTCCTCGGAGGACGCGGACGGGGTGATCATGAACGTCTTGGGGTCGTTGCCGCACTCTGCGGCAACGGCAACCGACGCACCCGTGGTGGTCGGGCCGACAAGGGCCTGCATGCCCCAGTCGAGCAGGGTATTAAAGGCGTTGACGGCCTTCTCGCCGTCGGCCTGGTCGTCCTCGGCCTTGCTGGCAAGCGGCAGCTCCTTGGTGGAGAAGTCCTTGCAGCCAAGCTCGACGCCCTGGGTAACGGACTTGCCGTAGGACGCGGCGGCACCGGTCAGCGGGCCGATGGTGCCGATCTTAAACGAAGCGTCGCCCGAAGCGGAACCGCTGTCGCCGCCGTTGGAGGAGCAGCCAGCTAGAATGGACATCGCCCCCAGACCTGCTGCGCTCGCGATAACGCTCCTGCGATTCATAACAGGGTTCAATGACTTACCGGTGAGGCTCGACATGCGGCTCTCCTCTCAAATCTCGTCGGGTTTTGGTTACCCGACAGGCCATCCTTCGCCGTGTTCGGCGTTCGCAAAATAGTAGACGCTTTAGTTGAGAAAAGTGGCGATTATTTCAACTTTTCTTTTGTTTTGTCCGTTTATCCATAGTTATGCGTATTTCTATTGGTTTATGCAGTTTAGCCACTTTATTGTGTAAAAGTAATGTTTCCATTCTGTTACAAGCGTCCCCGCCCTGATTAAAACGGCCTCACCGGTAGCGCTTTATGCGCACTTAGGCGGCGATGTACTTGCCGTCCTGGATCACATAGGCTGTAGCGGGCTTCTCGACTTGGCCCTCGTCGTTCCACGTGAGCTCGCCCGTCAGACTCTCGATCTTGATCTTGCGCATGGCCTTGGCAAGATCGCCGGCAATGTCGGCGCCGTCGGCCGTAATGTCGATGTTTGCCTTATCGATAGCCTCGACAATCGCATGGACGCAGTCATAGGCATCGGCGGCAAACTGGTTGGGCGTCTCGTCGTAGGCGTCCTTATATGCCTTGACGAAGTCGGCGTTCTTCTCATCGTCGGCAGAGAACGGGGTCATGAGCAGCACGCCCTCGGCAAGAGAGGTGTCGAAGCCCTCGACGGAGAGCAGGCCGTCCATGCCGTCGGTACCCATGAGGGTCATGTCGTATCCCATGTCCTTGGCGTTCTTGAGCAAAACGGACGCCGGCGTGTAGTAGATCGGCGCAAAGATGAGCGTGGCGCCGGCCTCCTTGGCCTTGGTGAGCTGGTTGGTAAAGCTCGTGGAGGAGTCGTCCTTAAAGGTCTCGGTATCGACGACAGCAAGTTTGGACTCCTTGGCCTGCTCGGCAAAGGCATCGGCAACACCCGAGCTGTACGTATCGCCGGAGTTGTAGAACAGGGCGATCTTGGCGTCTGCATACTTCTCGGCCAAGAACTTCGCGGCGCTGGCACCCATGGTGGGATCGGTGAAGCAAACCTGAAAGACCGTTGTCTTATCCTTGGTCACGTCGAGCGACGAGGCCGAAGGCGTGACCATGAGCATATCGTCGGCAATCTCGCCCGAGACGGCGACGGCAGCACCGGTGGTGACGGGGCCGACGAGCGCCTGCATGCCCCAGTCGCACAACGTATTGAAGGCGTTGATGGCCTTCTCGCCGTCGGCGACATCGTCCTCGGACTTAAGCGAGAGTTTGAGGTCCTTGGTCGAGAAATCCTTGGCGGCAAGCTTGGCACCCTTCTCGGCCGAAACGCCATAGGTTGCCGCGGCGCCGGTCAGAGGGCCGATGACACCGATCTTGAAGGTCTTGCCGTCATCGGCGGAGCCGCCGTCCGAGCCACCCGACGAACAACCAGCGAGTGCCGCGGTGCTGCCGAGCGCCGCGGCGCCGGCGAGAAAGTTCCTTCGGCTGAGCGTGCTGTTGATGTTGAACATGGTGTCCCCCTTTTTCGCTGGCCGCAGTGCGGTCGTCTTGCGGTACGGGGCAAACCTTATGGCGCAAACGTTGACAGTTTGTTACGGAGTTCCGTTTGTAGCGAGCATGTTTCCAATGTTTCCGCAGCGTTTCGGGGGTGCCGTTTTGTGCGACTCCTGTTGCCTGGCGAGCACGCGCCCTCGGTTCACGCTAGAATGCACTCAACCTTTAAGCGGTTAATCCATCCATAAGATGCACGAAGGAGCTATCTATGAGCGAACCCCTGCGCACCGTGAACGTCGGTCTGATCGGCCTGGGAACCGTCGGCGGCGGCGTGGCCCGTCTGATCAAGAGCCACCACGATGAGTACCTGGCAGCCTACGGCATCGACCTTAAGCTGACCCGCGCCTGCGCGCTTGCCTGGGAGCAGGCCGAGGCAGCCGGCATTGAGCGCGAGGCCTTTACGAGCGACTGGCACGACGTCGTCACCGACCCCGCCATCGACATCGTCGTCGAGCTGATCGGCGGCGAGCACCCCGCAACCGAGATCTTCACCACCGCCTTTGAGCACGGTAAGCACGTCGTCTCTGCCAACAAGGCCCTGCTGGGCCGTCACGTCGAGACGCTTGCCGAGAAGGCGCGCGCGTGCGGCGTACAGATTAAGTGCGAGGCCAGCTGCGGCGGCGGCATCCCCATCGTGAGCACGCTCGAGCACGACCTGGTGGGCAACAAGATCCTGACCATCGCCGGCATCCTCAACGGCACCACCAACTATATCCTGTCGCGCATGGACGCCGAGGGCGCCGATTACGCCGACGTGCTTGCCGACGCGCAGGCCAAGGGCTATGCCGAGGCCGACCCGTCCGCCGATGTCGACGGCTTCGACGCCGCCAGCAAGACGGCAATCCTGGCCTCTATCGGCTTTGGCACCCGTGTGACCACCGACGACGTATACCAGCAAGGCATCCGCACCATCGGCGCCGAGGACATCGCCCAGGCCCGCGAGCTCGGCTACACCATCAAGCTGCTCGGCATCGCCCGCAACACCGACGCCGGCGTCGACGTCCGCGTCCATCCCACGCTGATCCCCGCCGACCACATGCTTGCCAAGGTCAACGGTGCCATGAACGCTGTCTACGTGGTAGGCGACGCCGTGGGCGAGACCATGTTCTACGGCGCGGGCGCAGGCTCCTTCCCCACCGCGAGCGCCGTCGTGGGCGATATTCTGTCGCTCTCCGAGCAAATCAGCCGCGGCGTGGCCCCGCTGCCCGAGATTGAGCCCTATGGCCACAACCTCGCCTTTAAGCCCATGGACGAGCTCCAGACCAAGTACTATGTGCGCCTGAAGGTCGCCGACCGCGTGGGCGCCCTGTCCGAGACGGTCGACATCTTTGCCAAGCACAACATCTCGATCTCGCTCATCAACCAGGTCGAGGACGGCAAGTCGGGCGTCAGCGATGCCTGCTCGGTCATCTTCCTGACGCACCGCGCACTCGAGAAGGACGTCCAGGCTGCCGCCGCCGAGCTTGCCAGCGTCGACTGCGTGGCCGAGGTCGCCAACGTCCTGCGCATCGAGGACGTCGAGGCCTGGACCGAAGGCGTCATGGCCAACTAGCTCAACGCTCACCTAGCAATATGCGCTTTGAGGGCTCCCGTCCGATGCGGGACGGGAGCCCTTTTGTCTCCTGCCCTAAGCACAACGGCAGAGCACATTTGCGCGAGCCGCTCATCGGTAACGCGGGCTACCGTTCACCGATATGCAAACACGGCCGATTCCGGTTACGGCTACGCTGTGCTGCGAATGTCCGCCCGCGATGAGAGGAAATACCATGTTGCTCGAGGGCAAGAAAGCAATCATCACCGGAGGCACGCGCGGTATCGGCTATGCCATCGCCTGCCGTTTTATCGAGGAAGGTGCTGCCGTCACCGTCTTTGGCTCGCGCCAGGAGACTGCCGACGCTGCCGTTGAGAAACTGACGACCGCTTATCCCGAGGCCAAGGTCTGGGGCCGCTCCTGCGACCTCACCTCGCTCGAGGCCGTAACCGAGGCCTTTACCCAGGCTGCCGCCGATATGGGCGGCCTGGACACGGTCGTCAACAATGCCGGTATCTCCCAGCGCTCGCCCCTTTTGGACTACACGGCCGAGGAGTTCGCCAAGGTCATGGACCTCAACGTCGTCGCCGTCTTTAATGGTCACCAGGCCGCTGCCAAGATCATGACCGAAGCCGGCCACGGTGGCACCATCACCACCACGAGCTCGATGGTCGCTAAGTACGGTCAGCCCTCCGGCGTTGGCTATCCCACGTCCAAGTTCGCCGTCAACGGCATGGTCCAGTCGCTCTCACGCGAGCTCGCCCCCGTGGGCATTCGCGTCAATGCCGTCGCCCCCGGCGTAACCAGGACCGACATGGTCGCCAACCTGCCCGAAGAAGTCATCAAGCCCATCATCGCTACCATCCCGCTCGGCCGCATGGGCGAGCCCGAGGATGTCGCCAACGCCTTTGTCTTCCTAGCGAGCGACATGGCCGCCTACGTTACGGGCGCTGTGCTCCCCGTCGACGGAGCTGCCCGCTCTTAAGGGACCACAAGCCTCAGCTCCCAGCCTCAACATTGCTCAACTAAAAGGCGCGCTTCCTGCATCAACTGCAGGCGGCGCGCCTTTGTTCTGTTTGTATGGGAAACTGCGTCCCGGTATTTCAGCTCAGAACGGGGCGCAGCTTCCCCCAGAGCCTTCTTTCGGAAACTATGTCCCATTCTGGGTCCGGATTCCGGGATGCGCTTTCCGCAACGGACTTCTCGTGGAAAGCGCATCCCACTCTAGACGCCAATTCCGGGATGCATTTTCCGCGGCGACGTTGGCTACCTGCCGTCGTCGTCCTGGGCCTCTTCGTGTGCGTAAAGCTCCAGCATGCGGCGGCGGTATTCGCGCACGGCGAGCTTGGCGCGCTCCAGGCGGCGGCGCTCACGCGGGGTGAGCTTGCCGGGGTCGATCTCGTCGCCGTAAGTCTTTTCGGCCAGCAAATGGGCGGCGTCCACGATACGGGCATCGATGTGCCCGCTTGCCGCCTCGGCCGAGAGGCGGTCGGCAATAGAATCAAGGGTAGGTACGCCGTCGAGCGTGCGACCGTGACCATGCGAGGTCAGCAGCTCGTGCTCGCGTGCGAGCAGGCTCGCCAAATCGTGATGGGCACGCAGGATGTCGAGCGCATCGGATGGATGCTCGGCAACCTCTGCCACGGCGGCAACCGGCGCGGCATCGACCACGCGGTAGAAGAGCTGCGCGAGCAGTGGCATCAGGAACACCGTGATGGCGCCGGCCGCCACCATAACCGAAGCGACGCCCTGTGATAATGCGCCGGCGTTGACAGCGACGCTCGTCACGGCGACGATAATCGGCAGCGCCGTGGTGCAGTACAGGGCCACGGTAATGCGGCCATACGCCGACACATCGCGCGTCGCAGGACAAATGCTCATAGAAATAAGAATGGGCACGGCGCGGATAACCAGCAACGCCACGATAAAGCCCACGAGCAAGCCGGGGCGCGATGCTACAGCAGTCAGGTCGATCTTGGCACCCGACACGGTAAAGAACACCGGGATCAAAAAGCCATAGGCAAGGCCATCGAGTTTAAGCTCGAGCGTATGGTTGCCCTCGGGGATGATATAGCGCAGGACAAAGCCCGCGGCAAAAGCGCCCAACACGATATCGAGGCTAAAAATGGCGGAAAACGCCACGAGCGTGACCAGGATGAGCACTGTGAGGCGCACGAACGTCTGAGAAGTCGTATCGGCGCGCTCCTGAATAAAGGCAAAGAAGCGGCTGCCAATACGCTTGGAGCGACTGGGGACCACGGCAAGCAGCACGCACACCACGGCGAACAGCCCCAAGATCAACAGCGTCTCGACACCCGTACGGGCAGACAGCAGCACCGACATGGCGAGCACGGGCCCGAGCTCGCCCCACGTACCATAGGCAAGAATCGAATCGCCGACGCGCGTCCCAGCAAGCGACCGCTCGCGCAAGATGGGCATGAGCGCCCCAAGCGCCGTCGAGGTCAACGCCAGCGTCACGGCGATACCGTCGAAATGACTGACTGAGTACCACGGGGTAAAGCGCACGGCAAGCCAGGCGATACCAAACGTGACGACCCACGTCGCCAAGCCGTAGCGCCCCTCGACGCCTGTGATGCTCTTGGGGTCGATCTCAAAGCCGGCAAGCAGGAACAAAAAGGCCAGGCCCAGCTCGGACACAAGCGAGACCTCAGCATCTACATGGATGACGCCGAGCATATGGGGTCCCAGTACCGCGCCGAGCACGAGCAAAAAGACCGTCTCGGGAACGGGTTTTCCGGGAATCGCCGAGGCGATAAAAGGACTCGCAAAGGCCACGAGTGCGATGATGGCGAGCGAAACGAATGCCATGTGATGCCTTTCTCTTGTTTGCGCTTCACTGTAGCACCCTCGCCGTCCTCAACGCGCCGCGAGCTGTCGTATCATAGTGAGGTTTACAAACATGTGGCTCAAGGCGACCGCAGGGCAGACCCCGCAAACCGACCGCTGCCGCATACCGTACCGTACGCCCAACCGATCAGGAAGGCAGGAACCAATGGTCTCTCGTATCTACGTGGAGAAGAAACCCGGGTTCGACGTCGAGGCTCAGCAGCTCAAGGGCGAGCTGACCGAAATTCTCGGCATCAAGGGCATCGAGGCCCTGAGGATTATCAACCGCTACGACGTCGAGGGCATCGACAAGGAGCTTTTCCGGTCCTGCGTGCCGACCGTCTTTAGCGAGCCCCAGGTCGATGTGACCTACGACGAGCTCCCCGCAAGCGATGGCGCCGTCTTTGCCGTCGAATTCCTGCCTGGCCAGTTTGACCAGCGCGCCGACTCCGCCAGCGAGTGCGTGCAACTCATCAGCCAGGGCGAGCGCCCCGCCGTGCGCTCCGCCAAGGTCTATATGATCTCGGGCGCTCTGGACGAGGCCTCCATCGATGCCATCAAGCACTACGTGGTGAACCCCGTCGAGGCGCGCATCGCCTCGCTCGACCTGCCCGAGACGCTGTACATGGAGACCCCCGAGCCCCAGCCCGTCGAGGTGCTCGACGGCTTCCGTGAGCTCGACGAGGCCGGCCTTGCCGCCTTTATCGCCGATCGCGGCCTTGCCATGGACGAGGCGGACATCGCCTTCTGCCAGCAGTACTTCCGCGATGAGGACCGCGACCCCACCATCACCGAGATCCGCGTGATCGACACCTATTGGTCCGACCACTGCCGCCACACCACCTTCGGCACCGTCCTGGACGACGTGACGATCGACGACGCCGTGGTGCAGCAGGCCTTCGACCGGTACATGGAGATGCGCCACGAACTCGGTCGCGACACCAAGCCCGTCTGCCTCATGGATATGGGCACCATCGGCGCCAAGTATCTCAAGAAGACCGGCATCATGACCGATGTCGACGAGTCCGAGGAGATCAACGCCTGCACCGTCAAGGTGAAGGTCGATGTCGACGGCGAGGACCAGGACTGGCTGTTCCTCTTTAAGAACGAGACCCACAATCACCCGACCGAGATCGAGCCCTTCGGCGGTGCCGCCACCTGCGTGGGCGGCGCTATTCGTGACCCGCTCTCGGGCCGCAGCTATGTGTATCAGGCCATGCGCGTCACCGGCGCCGGCGACCCCACCGTCCCGGTTTCCGAGACGCTCGAGGGCAAGCTGCCGCAGCGCAAGCTCGTGACCACTGCCGCCGCCGGCTACTCCAGCTACGGCAACCAGATCGGCCTTGCCACCGGTCAGGTCAACGAGCTCTATCACCCCGGCTACGTGGCCAAGCGCATGGAGGTCGGCGCCGTCGTGGGCGCTACCCCGGCAAACCACGTGCGTCGCGAGTGCCCCGCCCCCACCGACAAGATCATTCTGCTGGGCGGCCGCACCGGCCGTGACGGCATCGGTGGCGCCACCGGCTCCTCCAAGACCCAGAACACCGAGTCGATCGAGACCTCGGGTGCCGAGGTCCAGAAGGGCAACGCCCCGGTCGAGCGCAAGCTGCAGCGTCTGTTCCGCCGCGGCGACGCCTGCCGTCTGATCAAGCGCTGCAACGACTTTGGCGCCGGCGGCGTCTCGGTCGCCGTGGGCGAGCTTGCCGACGGCCTGTATGTCGACCTTGATACCGTGACCAAGAAGTACGACGGCCTGGACGGCACCGAGCTCGCCATTTCCGAGTCCCAGGAGCGCATGGCCTGCGCCGTCGCCGACGGTGACGTCGAGGAGTTCATGGGCTACGCCGCCGAGGAGAACCTGGAGGCGACCGTCATCGCCGAGGTTACCGCCGAGCCGCGCATGCGCATGGCCTGGAACGGTGTCGCCATCGTCGACCTGTCCCGCGAGTTCCTCAACTCCAACGGCGCGCCCAAGCACCAGGTCGCCCACGTGTGCGCCCGCAGCGTGTGGCAGCCCAGCTGGGCCGGCACCACGCTTGCCGAGCGCATGACCTCGCTGGTCACCGACCTCAACGTCGCCTCCAACAAGGGCCTTTCCGAGCGCTTCGACTCCACCATCGGTGCCGCGACCGTGCTCATGCCCTTTGGCGGCAAGACGCAACTCACCCCCAGCTCGGCCATGGTCGCCAAGTTCCCCGTGGACGGCGAGACCACCACGGCAAGCGCCATGGCATGGGGCTTCAACCCCTACCTGATGGAAGCCGACCAGTTTGCCGGCGCCTACCTGTCCGTGGTCGAGTCCATCGCCAAGCTCGTGGCTGCCGGCTTTGAGCACAAGCGCGCTTACCTCTCCTTCCAAGAGTACTTTGAGCGTCTGCGCACCGAGGCCGAGCGCTGGGGCAAGCCCATGGCAGCCGTCCTGGGCGCCCTTATGGCCCAGGTCGACCTGGATGCCGGCGCCATCGGCGGCAAGGACTCTATGAGCGGTTCGTTTGAGGACGAGGCCGGCGAGCTCAACGTTCCGCCGACCCTCATCAGCTTCGCCGTGGCCGTGGGCAAGGCGGCCCGCGCCGTCTCCCCCGAGTTCAAGGGCCTGACGCACCGCGTTGTCCGTATCGCCCCCGCCACCTATGGCCAGGACTACCGTCCCGATGCCCAGCAGCTTCTCGCCGCATTTGACGCCGTCGAGGCGCTCACCGCCACTGGCGACGCCCTGGCCGTCTCCACGCCCGGCTACGGCTGCGGCGCCGAGAGCCTCTTTAAGATGTGCGTCGGCAACCAGATCGGTATCGAGCTTGCCGAGGACGTGGACGTGGAGAGCCTCTTCACCCCGCTCTACGGCAGCTTTATCGTCGAGCTCGCCGAGGATGCCGAGCTGCCCGAGGTTGCCGACGGCGTTGTCGTCGAGCCCCTAGGCACCACCGTTGAGGGCTATGTCATCGATACCGGCTCCGAGGTCATCGAGCTCTCCGAGCTCCAGGAGGCCTGGGAGAGCGGCATCGAGGGCGTCTTTGCCTACCGCAGCGCCGGCGAGGCCGCCGAGGTCGAGACCATCGACTTCCGTGCCAAGGATATCCACGTGTACGGCGGCGCCAAGATCGCCCGCCCGCGCGTGGTAATCCCCGTGTTCCCCGGCAACAACTGCGAGTACGATAGCGTCCGCGCCTTCCGTGCCGCCGGTGCCGAAGCCGACACCTTCGTGATCAACAACCTCACGCCCGAGGCCGTCGCCGAGAGCACCCACGAGCTTGCCCGCCGCATCCGTGCAAGCCAGATTGTCATGATCCCCGGCGGCTTCTCGGGCGGCGACGAGCCCGACGGCTCCGCCAAGTTCATCACGGCGTTCTTCCGCGCTCCCGAGGTCACCGAGGCAGTCCGCGACCTGCTCAAGGCCCGCGACGGCCTGATGCTGGGCATTTGCAACGGCTTCCAGGCCCTGATCAAGCTCGGTCTGGTGCCCTACGGCGACATCGTCGACGCCACGCCGGATGCACCCACGCTGACCTTTAACACCATCGGCCGCCACCAGAGCCGTCTGGTGCGCACTCGCATCTCGTCCAATCTGTCCCCGTGGCTGTCGCAGTGCAGCCTGGACGACCCCTACACCGTCGCCATCAGCCACGGCGAGGGCCGCTTTGTCGCCAACGACGAGGTGCTCGCCCAGCTCATCGCCAACGGCCAGGTCGCCACGCAGTACGTGGGCGAGGACGGCAAGCCCAGCATGGATCTTTCCGTCAACCCCAACGGCTCCGCACTTGCCATCGAGGGCATCACGAGCCCCGACGGCCGCGTCCTGGGCAAGATGGGCCATGCCGAGCGTCGCGGCGACAACCTGTACCGCAACGTGCCCGAGCATGTCCCCGGCGACAAGTTCATGCCGATCTTTGAGAGCGGCGTAGCCTACTTCGCTTAAAGCTTTCCCATCGGGTACAATCCCCTCGGGTAACAACACCCGCCACCGGCACGCCCGGTGGCGGGTTCTTTTTTGCTTTGCGCGTATAGGAGAAGGACATCATGGAAAGCCGCAAAACGCATCTCGCCACCCTGTCTGGACTCATCCTGGGCTGCCTTGTTTGTTGCGCGCTCTGGGGGTCGGCTTTTCCCTGCATCAAGATCGGCTACGCACTCTTTGGTATCCCGGCGCACGATAGCGCCTCGCAGCTGCTCTTTGCGGGCTTGCGCTTCACGCTTGCCGGCGCCCTGGTTATCGTTGGGATGAGTGCGGCCCAACGCCGCCCCCTCATTCCGCAGGCTCGCGACATCAAGCCCATCTTTGTCTTGTCGCTCTTCCAGACTATCGGGCAGTACTTCTTTTTCTATCTGGGCCTCTCGCACGCCAGCGCCATGTCGAGCTCCATCATCGAGGCCAGCGCCAACTTCCTCGCAATCCTCTTTGCCGCCCTGGCATTTCACACCGAGAAGCTCAATACGGCCAAGGTGCTTGGCTGTGCGCTGGGCTTTGCCGGCGTCGCGCTCGTCAACCTCTCGGGCGCAGATGGCACCTTTGGCTTCAGGCTCGATGGCGAGGGCTTTATCCTAGCCTCCACAGTCGCGGGTGCTCTTTCGACCTGCCTGATCGGCATCTTCTCGCGCAAGCACGACGGCGTCTTGCTTGCCGGGTGGCAGTTCTTGGTCGGCGGCCTGGTCCTCACCGCCATCGGCTTTTTGATGGGTGGCGCGCTCTCCCCCACAGCGATTGTCCCCGCCATCGTGCTCATCATCTACATGGCGCTTATCTCCGCGGTCGCCTACTCGCTGTGGTCGCGCCTGCTTGCCGTCAACCCCGTCAGCCGCGTCTCGGTCTTTGGGTTTATGAACCCGGTCTTTGGCGTACTGCTGAGCGCACTGCTGCTTGGCGAGGGCGCCGGCACGAGCCCCGTTACCGTCATCGTTGCCCTGCTCTTGGTCTGCAGCGGCATCATCATCGTCAACAAACCCAAAAAAGCCTAGCGAACTGCCCTTATTTAGCAGAGAGATTCACATACTTTAGTTTAATGGAGTACATCGGTGAGCTGAAGGCCACCACGCACGCAAGCGTGCGCCCCTTTTTCTAGCGTATCTGGACGCCGGCTTTCTTTTTCTCGGCCTTGACGCGGTAGAGCTCCGCATCGGCAGCGCGAAGCAAGTCTTGCCAGGTATCGACACCGTCACCGACCCGTGCGTAGCCGATGGACATCCGCAACAGATACGGCACGTCGGCACGTGCGAGCTCATCGTTGATTGCCGCACACAGGCTTATGATGTCCTGCTCCGCCGTCGCCTTTTGGAGCACCACGAACTCATCGCCGCCATAACGTGCGATAAAGCCGCCAGACGCCGAGCAGACTTCTTTGAGCGCAGCGGATATGACCTGAAGAGCGTGGTCGCCCTCCACATGCCCATAGCGATCGTTAATCTGCTTAAAGCCGTCGGCGTCCATCATAAGCAGATATACATCTTCGGCCTGATCCACATTTGAGAAGAGCGACAGCATATAGGTCTCAAAACGGTTGCGATTGTTAAGTCCAGTCAACGGGTCGGTCGAGATGAGCTGCTCCTGGTAGATGATGTAGAGCAGCAACATGCTAATCATTATGCCGACACAAAGGCCGGGCACCGAGTATACGACCTGAAAGGTACCGCCCACCAGGGCTGGAATGGCGAAAAATGCCAAGGTTCGATAGATGGCCTTCGTCTGCAGGCTCTCGACCCTGCGAGATTGCACAAACGCATGCAGGGACGTATGTATAACGTAACAGTAGCTGACGATGGGCTGGATCATATAGGCAAAGCCACGACGATATACGCCCTGCGCATCGATATAGAACATAGTGTGCGTCCAGTAGCTGGTAAATGCCAGCACGACCACCAGAGCCGTAGGCAACGCTACAAGCACCACCCTATAGCGCGAGGTCAAAAGGCGAGAACCCTGCACCGTCTCGGAATAGATAAACCAAATGAGACACGCGATAGCAAAGAGCGAAAACGAAACCGCGTTGGAAATCCAGTTGGCAGCAATGCCCAACGTGCCGTCCACACCGTCCGAAAGCGTCCAGATCATATCGAATAATATGTACGCGGCAGAGGTGTAGCCAAGCATGCTAAACAATAGCTGCTGGGTGCTCGAGAACAAGGAGCGACGACTTCGCACGGCAAGCCCGATAAGAACAATCATGCATAGCACGAATATCTCAATCTTGAGTGCCTTAACCACTAGCGCCATCCCTTCAATACCCAAGTGGTCAGAATCGCCCAATTCGAATCAGGGCAATAAACACCCCTTTACTCCGCAGGGGTAAAGGGGATAATAGCAGAGCGCCCGAACATCACTGCAAAACAGTTTCTGTTCGGGCGCCCATACGGCGCGAATTGCACACGCCGGCATCATTGATGGGTATCGATTGCTACTCGCCATCGATGTCAGTCGCGACGGCCTCCTCTATGGCCTCGACACCGACAGGCGACAGATCCTCCTTGCCTTGGCAGAACTTCTTGTCGACCCAGCCAGTCAGAATCGGAGCCATAATCGCCGTGATGATAACGGCGGTGGCGATCTGAGCGTACGCGGTGGGCGCAAGCTCGGCGTAACGCGGTGCGACCTCGGCGAGGGCAACCGGTGTGGTCATAGCCGTGCCGGCAATGGTGGAGCAAGCCACAGCGGCCTTGCCATTGCCGCCGCACAGACGCTCGAACGCAAAGGTGATGGGACCGACGACAAACAGCGTGACAAGGCCCAGCAAGATGCCGGAAATACCGCCGGTGATAAAGCTCGACAGGCTCATGGACGCACCGAGCTGAAATCCGATGACGGCAATCGCGGGATTGGCACCGGGAACCAGCAGGTTCTTGATAAACGGGAACAGGTTGCCCAGAACCATGCCAATAACGAGTGGCAAGATGGAGCCGATAATGGTGCCAATGGGAATGTTGGCGAGGCCGGAAACACCGAGGATGATCATCGTGACGGCGGGGCCAGCCGTAAAGAACAGGATACCGACGGCGCCCTGCTCGGACTCATCGCCGAACTCGCCCATGATGCCCGTATAGAGCGCCATGTTGCAAAACGTGATGCCGCCGATGATAGACACGGAGCTCAGACCCAGGAAGTTGTCGTTAAAGAAATATGCCACGCCCAGGCCGAGAGCCGCTGCGACGACCAGCTTGGGGATCAGCACGACGATACCGGTCTTGATGGCACCCGGCGTGGACTTAAAGCTGATGCCGGCGCCCACAAACAGCAGGATCGCGGCGACGATGGTATTGGAGCCACCGCGGCAGGCAGCCGTAAAGAAGCCGCCGATCTCAAAAACCTGCGGGCAGAAGGTGTTGAGCAAAAGACCGACGATCATCGGATAGATCATGATGTCGCCCGGGATGCGCGGGACCTTGAATTTCTTTTGCTCGTTGGCGGTCGCTTCCTGTGCCATGAAACCCCCATTTCCGCTGACGGGGTACAAAAGCCCACGTCACGCTTTGCTACAGTAAAGTTTGACCATGGTACCAGAAGAAATAGACCAGCTCGGTGAAAAATTGGATTCGTTGGCCGGGATGCTAAACGTGTCCCGCTCTTATACGAGGCTCAAAACGATATAGAGCACGATGCCCGAAACACAGCACCACAACATCGACTTTGTCCTGATTGCCACCACCACGACGCCGGCAGCCGCAATCCAGGGAACCAAGGCAGGCCAGAGTCCCGCGTCGAACGCCCCGGGGCTCACCAAGTCGTTGGCGACCAGCGCGGCAAAGGCAGCGGGCGGGATATAACCCAGGGCCTCGGTAATGCGGGGCGACAGCGTTCTCCCGCGCAAGGCAAACGCCGGCGCGATGCGAAAGAACGCGATAGCAGCCCACGACGACAGCCACAGAACCAAGAACTCGTTAACGGGCATCGCGGGCACCTCTTCCGTCTAATACAGCATCGCACGCCAGCGCAATGGCAATGCCGACCACGACGCTTGCCGGCACGGCAATATTCGTGAGGCCCAAGAACTTGCATACGGCGACGGACACCGCGCCCGAAACCGCCGCGACAACGTTGCCGCGCGACAGCCGCTGCGAAAAGAGTAGACAGATAAAGAGCGACGTGCAGACGAAACTCGCAATAGCGGTGGGAACATCGACAACGGCACCGACGATGGCACCCATCGTGCACGAAGCGCCCCATGTCGCGATGAGGATCACGTTGAGCACGAAGGATTCGCGCGGGCCCCAATCCTCCCCCTCAACCAGCTTGGCAAGCGAGATGCCGTATGCCTCCTCGGTGAGCGTCGCGGCAACAGCCAGCGTCTGACGCTTCGAGGCGCCCGCCAGATGGGGTGCGATCGATGCCGAGTAAAGAGCGAAGCGCGAGGAGATGGCGGCGACGCTCGCGATAATCGAAGGTGCCGGTACGCCCGCCAGCCAAAGATTGCAGATCATAAACTGGCCGCTGCCCGTCACAAACGTGCTGCTCAGAGCAAAGACCATCCAGGGCTCCATTCCCGTCTGCCCCATGATCATTCCGCACGGCGCGCCTATTGCAACATAGGTAAGCATCACTGGCCAGACGATTTTAAAGATCCTAAGGACCATGCCACTCCCATTCTGGTAAGTCGTCTGCAGCGCGCCTTGCAACGCAGCAGAAATATCAACCGGTGGCAATAAAGTTCACCTACAATTGCCACCGGATCGAAAGACACAACTTCTTAGGAAGTCATTATGACAGCTATCGATCGAGACCGGGCGCGCGCGGCCTTCAAAAGCTACACCGATGCCTACGACGCCACCAACCCACGCATCGCGCTCAAAATCGAGCATACGTACCACGTGGCCGAGGCATGCGATGCCGTAGCGCGCGAGCAGGGCTGGTCGTCAGAAGATATTGACCTGGCATGGCTTTGCGGCCTGCTGCACGATATGGGCCGCTTTGAGCAGCTGCGACGCTGGGACACCTTTAAGGACGCCGAGAGCATGAGCCATGCAGTGCTGGGCATCGAGGTCCTCTTTGGCGAGAATCCCGCCGATGCACCCGCCGTAATGAGCATCCGCGACTTTATCGATGACCCGGCAGAAGATGAGCTCATCCGAGCGAGCATCGCCTATCACAGCGATTTCCGTCTACCCGCACAGCTCGACGAGCGCACGCGGAGCTTCTGCGACATCGTGCGCGATGGCGACAAGATCGACATTATGCGCACCATCGCCGACAGCACCGTCGACACCGTCCTCAAGGTGGATGAGGACACGTTTCTCGCCAGCCACTTCTCGACACCGGCGCTTACCGCCTTTGACGAGCACCGCTGCGTCGCGCGCGATGAGCGCGATGAGCCCGCCGACTTCTTGGTGGGGCTTATCTGCTTTATGTTTGAGCTCGTCTATCCGGCAAGCCGCGCGCTGGCGCGCGAGCAAGGCGATATCTACCGCCTGCTCGACGCGCCCTTTGGCATTACGCGGCCCTTTACCGACCCCGCCACGCAGGCAACCTGGAGCCGCCTAAAGGACGAGATGCGCGACTGGCTGGCGCGTGCCTAGCGCTCAAACTGGGCCAGCAGCTCCTCGACGACCTCGACGGCATCACCGACAACCTTGTACTGGGCAGCACCAAAGATGGGGGCATCCGGGTCCTCGTTGATGGCGATAATGCACTCCGCCCCACCGATGCCGGCAAGATGCTGGATGGCGCCCGAAACACCGATACTCACGAGAAGCTTGGGCGAGACCGATACACCCGTCTGGCCAATTTGGTGGCGATACTCCAACCAGCCTGCCTCCACAATGGGACGCGTGCAACCAAGCTCGGCACCCAGGGCATCGGCGAGCTTTCGCATCAGGGGCAGATTCTTCTTGGAGCCGATGCCGCGGCCCACCACGACCAGACGCTCGGCATCGGCAATTGAGGCCTGCTGTCCCCACTCCTCGGCGGGAATCGAGATCTCGACGCGGGCCTTAACGTCATCCGCAAGCACTACCTGGGTAATCGTGCCGGAGCGGCTATAGTCAAACTCGGGCGCCTTAAAGATGCCGGGGCGCACCGTTGCCATCTGAGGACGGTGGTTGGGGCAGATAATGGTGGCCATCAGGTTGCCGCCAAACGCCGGGCGCGTCTGCTGCAGCAGACCCGTCTCCGTATCCATAGAAAGCACCGTGCAATCGGCCGTAAGACCCGTCTGCAAGCGCACGGCCACACCGGGCGCCAGCTCGCGACCAAAGGCGGTCGCGCCGTACAGAATGGCCTCGGGCTTGCGCTCGGCTACCAAATCGCAGATCAAGCGAGCGTAGACCTCCGCGTCGTTCTGACGCAGGCGCTCGTCACGACAGACCAGAACTTCGTCCGCACCGGCGCAAATCAGATGCTCCAGGTCCCCGAGTGAGCCCTCGGGGCTCATGCCGACCAGTGCCACCAGACGGCAGCCGCGGGCATCGGCAAGCTCGCGCCCCTTGCCCATGAGCTCGAAGGCCACGGATGCAACGGCATCGTGCTCGTCAGTCTGCACGAAGATCCAGATGTCTCGATATGCGTCAAGGTCTGCCGCGCCGGCGGCCTCGTCGCGCTCAATCGAGATGGCGTTGACGGGGCAGGCGTCGACGCACCCACCGCACAGGATACAGCCGTCGGTTACGCGGGCACAGCGATTGGGGCGCTCACCCTCCACCACAATGCCGCCCGAGGCGCAGGCGCGAACGCAGCGACCGCAGCCGATACAGGCTTCGCTATCGATAATCAGCCCGCTCATCTATGCCATCCCCTCAATAATCTTGGCAAGTTTTACCGCCTGCTCGGACGCCGTTCCCTCAACGGCCTCGCACGTTTGGTCACGGTCGGGCACAAACGAGCGCACGACCTGCGTCGGTGATCCGGCAAGGCCGCAACGCGAGGGATCGGCGTTTACGTCGGCAGCGCTGGCCACACGCACGTCTGCATCCTCGGCCGCGCGAATACCGGCAATACTCGGCATGCGCAGCTGGCCAATCTCCTTGGCGGTCGTCATCGCACACGGCATCTCCAGGTACACCGTCTCCTCGCCGGCATCGCAGCCGTGAACGAGCGCCAGCGAGCCACACGTCGTAAATCCCGCGCTCTGCACACAGCTCACGTCGGTCACGCAGGGGACCCCAAAGGCGCCGGCCAGCTCGGGGCCGATCTGGGCCGTATCGCCGTCCACTGCCATCTTGCCGCAGATGAGCAGGTCAAAGTCCTCATCGAGTGCCTCGATGCCGCATTTGAGGGCATAGGTGGTGGCTAGGGTATCGGCGCCCGCAAGGGCGCGATCGGTCAGCAGCAGCGCGTCGTCGGCACCGCGGGCGATGCAGTCGCGCAGCAGCGATTCGGTCGCGGGGATGCCCATCGACACCACCGTCACACGCACGTCCATGCCAAAGCCGATAAAGTCGTCCTTCAGCGCTAGCGCACATTCGAGAGCACTTGCATCGAAGGGATTAACGACCGCCTGCTTGCCATCACGCACGATAGTATTGGTCTTGGGGTCCATCTTGACCTCGGTGCTTCCGGGCACCGCCTTGACGCACACCACCATATGAAAATCACTCATCTTCACGCGCCCCCTTTCTGGACGAGCTCATCCAAGAGCTTCTCCGTAAACAGGTTGCCGCGACCCAGCTGGCCGGCAGGATCGAGCTGGAGTTTGAGATGCGCCGACTCGACCATGGCCTCGTGGCCGTACATCGTCTCCAAGAAGCCCGCCTTGATCTTGCCGACGCCGTGCTCAGCAGAAACGGCACCGCCCATGGCCGTGACCTCGGAAGCCCACTGGGCAAAGAGTTCTCCACCACGACGGTAGTCTTGCGCATCGCGCGGCAGGATGTTCACATGCAGATGGTTGTTCCCGATGTGTCCCCAGGCAGCAGACTCAAGCCCGCTTTCGGCCAGCGTGCGGCGATAGAGGCCGATGACATCGCCCAAGCGTGCGTTGGGCACCGACATGTCCGAGCCCAGCTTGGTGATGGTGGGATCCATGCGGCGGCGCTCATCGATAAGCATGTTGACGCTCTCGGGCACCGCGTGGCGGAAGAACCGCTGGCACTCGCGATCGACCTCGGTGCGCGCGACCCATGTCGCATCGTCGCTGCCGCCCGCAAGCTCTAGTACCCACCCCAAGTGATACAGCTCCTCAGTCGCCTGAACTTCGTCGTCGCAGTCGAGCTCCACGTAGACACAGACCTTGGCCTCTTTGTCGAGCGCCGGCAGCGAGGCGAACGCGGTCGACTGCTCACGCTGACGACGCAGGATATCCAGGGCGCCCGCATCGAAATATTCGATGGCAGCCGCGTGGGACAGGACGGGACGCACAGAATCGGTGAAGGACACGGCCTTGTCTTCGCTGTCAAAGAAACAGCTCACGCCCCAAACGACCGCAGGCGCCGCCTGCAGGGCAATCTCGAGCTCGGTTATGACGCCGATTGTGCCACACGCGCCGATAAACAGATCGATGGCATCCATATCTTCAGCAACGAAATAGCCCGAAGCATTTTTGGTCTTGGGCATGGTGTAGTCGGGAAGATCGAGCTCGAGTGCACGGCCTGCTGCCGTCACGAGCGACAGGTGGCGGCCCTGGGCAAAAGCCTCGCCGCGCTGGAGCTCAAGCAAATCGCCATCAGCCAGCGCGACGTGGAGTCCCGTGATATGTGGGCGCATGGGGCCGTAGGCGTAGCTGCGGGCACCGGAGGCGTTACATGCCGCCATGCCGCCCAGACAGGCAGACGCCTCGGTGGGATCGGTGGGAAAGAACTGCTCGGGGGCCTCTTGAAACTCATCGTAGGCCTTAAGCGATGCCTGGTCCCAACCAGCGGTCGGCAGCATCTTCTTGCTCAGCTGCTTGCGCAGCTCCGAGAGCACAACGCCCGGCTCCACGCGCAGCAAAAATTGGCCTTGTTCATCGCGGCGAAGGCCCAAGTAGCGATTCATACGGGAAGTATTGAGGATATGCCCGCCGTGGGGCACGGCACCGGCGGCAAGGCCGGTTCGGGCGCCCTGAACCGTTACCGGGACACGCTCGGCACGGAGCTTTTCCAAAATGGCACGGACCTCGTTTTCCGTTGTCGGAAACGAGATGCTCGATGCTTCGCCCGATGCGCGAGATTCATCGCGGCCATACTCTTCGAACTCGTCGGTGAAGGGTTTGATGGTTGCAGACACGCGAACTCCCCCTTTAGCTAACTACAGTGTTTGCAGGGAGATGTTACCGCATCGTTTCGTCGACGTGTTCGAGACCGTCTCCATAATTGGCGATTTTTACGTTCGTGCAATTCGGCGAGCGGCTGGATTTCCTCGGCAGACGATGCTTTTGACACATATCGCCCCGCCGTCGCCGACCGCTCGATTGTCGCTCGAAAAAAGTTGAAGTAATTTTTTCCACCTTTTACCTGCGGAGATGTCAATCCGTCAAGCATTTGGTCAGAAATTGGTCAAGTAGCGGCTGATACGGTCGGCGTCGACAGCCAAAACCGATAGAAGTTTTGGCCCCAGAAGCAGGGAGGTTCCCATGGCATATTACTGGCCCCAGTACGGCGTCGCCATCGAGGTCGACGACGATCCCTATCTCCTGCCTTTCGACGAAGAGGCGTTCCCCGATACGGCGGTCTACCACGTCACCACCGATGTTATCTGCGACCCCGAGTCGTTCTCGGCGCTCGCCCACCACATCGCGCGTATCCACGACATCGAGCTCCCTCACGACTTTGACGAGCTCATCTACTCGCGCCGCCTGATGCTTCACATGCTCTTTGGAGCGGACCCGTCCACGTTCGCACGTGTCTACACCACCAAGGACGCCGCATGAGTGCGAAGAAGCCGCCCCGCCTCGCAGGACTGGGGCGTCGCAAGAAACTCGTCGTTGTCTGCCTGGCTATCGTCTGCGCCCTCATCGCCGTAGGGCTATACGCCTGGCAGTCGCAGCCCGTGCCCGAAGCGGGCGCCTCAGTCACGACGGCAGAGGGCAAATCGCGACAAGAAATCCAAGATGAGCTCGATGCCATCGTCCGCGACAACATGATGACGATTTCGGTCGCGCCGGTCGCTCAGCTACAGGAGGACGGCAAGCTGCGCGTCAACGTGCAAAACGTCCAAGACAATAAATTTCCCCAGCGATTCCGCGTCATCCAAAACGACGAGACCATGTACGAATCCGGTGTGGTCGAGACCGGCAAGACAATCGAGACGTGCCCCGCCGGCGACATCAAAGAAGGCGAGGCATACATCGAGATTCAGGCACTCGATGCCAAGACCCTCGACAGCCACGGCAATCCGACACGTGTCAAGGTACGGGTTGAGCAAACCGAGAACTAGCTTTTTCAGCCGACGCGGCACCGCGCGCAATTCATCAGCATTCGTCCAATCATCGCGGGGACGGCCCGCGGCGAATAGAAAGGAACGACCATGGACATCACCAGGAACATGAACGGAGCCAGAGCGCTCGTCGTGGGCGCAGGGCTCGCGCTCGCGCTCGCAATGGGCGCCGCCCCGACGCCAGCTATGGCAGCCGGGCGCGCTGGAACAACGAAAGTAATGGTCAGGACCGAGATCGACAACGTAGAGTTCAAAGTTCCGACGGTTATTCCCTTCGTCGCCAAGGCCGACGGCACGCTTCAGGGCCCCTCAGAAGACGCGACCACCATCGACAATCATTCGGCCTACGGCATCCATGTCACCAACATGAAGATCGACGCCATGAACACCTGGACCATTGCCGCCGACGCCAAGGCCGGAACCGCGCAGAATTCCATCGACTTTAAGGTCGGCCCCGACGGCGCACTCCAGAACGCCAGCGCCGCAATGCAGGAAACGGGCCTCGATCTTTCCAAGAATGCAGCCTTCGACATGGGCTACCAGGGCATTGCCGGCGGCACGGACAAAATTAAGCTCAAGACAAGCGGAAACGTCGCCCGCGTCACGCGCGACATCTTCCGCGTAACCGGCGAAGGCGATCAAGTTGCAACGATCACCTGGACGGTCGAGCCCGGTGCGCACACGGCATAAGGCCGTCGCCCTGGCCACCGCCGTCAGTATCCTAGCGTTTGGGCCAGCCATGGCCTTTGCCCAGCAAGAACAGGCGCAGGCCGCCACGCAGGTGACGGTCGACCTCTCGGAGCTCGACCGCGGCAACTGCAAGGAACCGTTGGCACAGACAGACGACAGACGATGGCTCTTGGCAGCAGGCGCCACGACAGCAGGCGCGGGAACCGCCGGCCTCGGTCTGCACATCAAACGCAGCCAGAAACGAAACACGGACAGGCCGCACTAAATTAGCTAAGGAGACCCCATGGCATCGAAGAACCTTTTGCCCCTCGTCGCACTCTGCGGCGCGCTCGCAACCGGAACGCCTGTCGCCGCTTGGGCGACTCCCGTCATGGCAGACTCCTTACCAGCAGCCCTAAGCTCCGCACCAAATCCGTCGAGCGCCATTGCGTGCAAGCGTTTTTCGTTCGCACAGGCCGCAATCTCAACCTCGGGATGCCTTCGTCGTAATACGGACGGCTCGATAGTCGTGGATATCAATCGTTCGAACAAGGCAAACGGCTCCCAGGCGGGGTGCGCCGTCTGCACGTGGCGCTCGATTGTGCTCGATGCAGATGGCGATCCGTGCGATTTGGGGTTGCGCATCGATATCGCTTCGGTCGATGACTCGGCGAACGGAGCGAAGGTCGCCTTCGACGGTGCGTTTTTCGAGAAAGGAGGCGGTATATGTCTGGGCTGCGCCGCCGCGAATGCAGACGATGTGCAGCCCACCCTCTCATTCACGGCATCGCTGCGGCTGACCAAGGCGGGCACCGATGCCATCGCGGCGGGAGAAGCATCCCTGCTGTTCTACGCCGCCAGTACCGAAGACACAGACATTCATTTCGAGAAGCCGGCCGGATCGCTCAGCCTTACGCGCGGGACGGAGGCAGGCCCTATTGCGATCGATACCCACACGCTAGGCAGGCAACGCATTCTTGCCGACCCGGCGCTTCTCGAGATGGAGTGGAACGGATCCGGAGCCATCGGGATTGTCCCCTCCGCGCTTGACGCCAAGACGCTCCCCTCAAACGACGAACCCATCAACGCAACCATACAAGAAGAGAGCACGGACAAAGAAGCAGGTGCGGGCGACACGCCGTCGCCGACAAACAGCGTCCCAGCTTCTTTCGAAGCACCGAATGAGCCCGCTACCGATCCAAACGATCCCGAGCTCGCGGACAGTCTGGGACTTGCTGATCCTCAGGAGATCGATGAAGGTAACTGCTGCGTGCTTGCCGCCCTCGACCACACAGAGGTCATCGATGCTGCAAACATCGAAGTTGCCGCCGCCAATCAGCCCGTCCGCAAGTCGGCCATCATCGCATTTCCCGAATCCATCGAAGTCGTCTTTTTGCCATCGGGCGAGGTCGTGGCCCCAACACTGCTCACCTTGTTGGGCGCCAAGAATACTCGAAACGAAATTAAAAAGGTCACGGTTGTCGACCCTGCAACCACCGCTAAACTGCGTCTATAC
>CATXMO010000021.1:0-44379 GCA_958372075.1 uncultured Collinsella sp.
GCCGCGCGGCAAGGAGATATATTGCCAGACCGGAGGGGCGCCGGGGGCGGGAATCGCGCACTCCATATTTTGTTCACAAATGAATAGGTCCCTCAGTCGCATCACTGAGGTTAAAACTGAAGCATTGGCTTCTGATATTGGCGATGACCAGCTGGTTTATAGGTGTTAAGGCATCGGTCATCTCTGGAGCGCTACTTTACTCCAAAAGCATCAGCTATTTGTTTCCCGTCGGTAAAAGGCAGGTTTTGTTCGCCAAGCGTTCTTATATATAGAGAAGTTCGGGTTCGAACCCGTGGCGCGGCAACAAAAAAGCGACCAGCCGGAGCCGATCGCTTTCTATTCTATGCTGGATCATCCAGAGGGCGCTTCCGAACTCATTTTCTCGCTGCCATTCATGCTTTCGAAGCATCGTTCGACCTCCACAGCCTCATGTTTTGAGGATCTGCCGTGTTTATCACTGTTATTAATGAGTGTGTGGAAGTGATCCTCATACAGATACGTGCGATCCGCCAGAGAACTGAGAAGCATCTCTCTGCAGCCCTCGTTGCCTATCCTCGCATCTCTCAGGTCTTCCGGAAATTCACAAGCAGTCTTAGAGTCAATTTGTTTCCGTTTTCAGAGACTTGTTTGAGAGTTTTTAAAGACAGTTCAAAACAATAAGTGAGACACCATAAAGCAGAGCAAGATGTGCCGGATAGAAAATGTAGAAGAAATATTTGAGCTTCAGCCCTCGCTTACCATTATAAAGATTGATAAGCAGCAACGAAACGACCGCGGCAGCAACATCAGGATTAAATACATTAGCTGTAGCAAACTCAAATCCGCCGCCAACTATATGGCATGACGAAAGGAGCACTGCACATACTGCAGCAAAGAACATCTTGGCCTTGCTGTCGTGGAATAAATAGAATGCAGCCACAAGCATAATGCCATACACACCGCCATCTAGTTTAGTGTATTCAGCTGCCAGTGCTGTCAAAACAATCAGAGCAGTTTCTGCGATGTATCTTTTCCGTTTTGAAAGACTTTGTATCTTTTCCAGAACAATCAAAAAGACCAAGGAAAGCAGGAGCTCACACATAACATTTTGTTGCCGAAGGTCAAATAGTTGCCCGGTTTGGACGAAATCGTATATGGGCTCCGCAATGATTGCGAAGACAAGCATATTTCGCAGGTACTTCTTTAAGTCATGAGTATGCAAAAATCCCTCAACTATCAAAAAGCAAAATAAGGGAAATGCAATTCTGCCAAGAACATGAAGCATATCCGAAGCCTCGCTTAGAATCGCCCACTGTTCGTCTGATATCTGACTGTACGATGCGTGAGTCATGATTCCATTGGTCAGGACAATCCTGCTTACATGATCGAGAACCATCGAAATGGCTGCTATTATCTTTAATGTGCTGCCGCTAATTCCGTATCTATTTGTCTTCATTTCGTATTCCTTACTTTGGGTGGGCCGTCAGGGGTTCAGCCTGCTCCGCAGGCGGCCGCTGCGGCGCTTCGCGCCTTGCGCGCTGCGCTGGCAAACGCTCACGCGTTTACTCAGCTCCGCGCCCTTTCGGGTTCGAAGCCACGTCGCGGCAACAAAAAAGCGGCTGGCATCCGCCAGTCGCTTTTCCATTCTATGGTGGGCCGTCAGGGGTTCGAACCCTGGACCTTGGGATTAAAAGTCCCCTGCTCTGCCAGCTGAGCTAACGGCCCGCGGGTGGCATTGTACCACGGTCTGGGACTATTCCCAACTCCATTGGCCGTTCTGGAAAATCACAACTTCACGTCCATCAGGCGTAATGCCCGTAATATCGATGTCGTCCGTGCCAATCATAAAATCGACGTGCGTGCTCGAGACGTTAACGCCATGCTCCAGGAGCTCTTCCTTGGACATGTCATACCCACCCTCGATGCATTCGGGGAAACCGACACCTAGCGCGAGATGGCAGCTAGCGTTCTCGTCATAGAGCGTATCGTAGAACAGTACGCCACTTTCGCGGATCGGCGTGTTCTTGGAGATGAGCGCGACCTCTCCCAGGTGAGCAGCGCCCTCGTCAGTATCGATGATGCTTGCGAGCGTTGCCTTGCCCACACGGGCATCGTAGTCCACTACGCGGCCGCCCTCGAACTTAATCCAAAAATCGTCGACCTTATTGCCATGGTGGATGAGCGGCATGGCCGAGTACACGATACCGTCGGCGCGCATGCGATCGGGCGAAGTGAAGACTTCCTCGGTGGGAATGTTGGGGAAGAAGGGGTGCCCTTCGGGCGTCTTGCCCTTGCCGCCGGCCCACTCGTGACCTTTCGTCATGCCAATCGTCAGATCGGTTCCATTTGCCGCGGCGTAATGCAGGTAGTCGAAACGATTGTCGTTCAGAAAACGCAGGTTCTTTTCGAATGCGGCGTCATGGAGTTCCCAGTCGCTCTCTGGGTCCTGGCCATCGGCGCGCGCGGTGTGCAGAATCGCATTCCACAGCTTATAGATTGCAACCTCATCGGCGTCTCCCGGGAACACCTCGTGCGCCCAAGCCACGACCGGAGCGCCGGCGATGCACCACGGATTGATGTTGTAATCCAGTCCACGGCGGAAAACTTTGCATTGCGTATTCCTCGCCTTGGATGCCGCGGCCGGCTTGGCTGGATCGATGCCCTTGAGGGCCGCAGGATCCGCCCCCTCGATAAAGACAAAGCAGGCACCATCCTGGGCCAGTGAATCAAGCTGCAGGCGCTTCCACTCGGGCGTCTGCTCAAAATAGCTTTTATCGACATGCTCGTACGTGAGCCTCGTCACGGCATCATCGGCCCAAATGACCGTCACGTGGCCAGCGCCGGCGGCATAAGCCTCCGCGACCACCACGCGGGCAAAAGGCGCGCACTCTACCGGAGACTGAACGACAACCTCCTGGCCGGGCTTGACGTTTACGCCCTTGCGGACAACCAGACGCGCATAGTTTTTAATCTTGGGCTCCAGGGCCTTCATGCCCTCCAGAGCTTCTTCGACCGTCAGGGCAGCTCGAATCATGTGCCACTCCATCTATCTATAGAACAGTAAAAAGCGCGCCGCAAAAACGACGCGCCTTATATCTTAGCGATAAGTATGCATGCAAACGCTATTTCTTCTTGGAGTCCTTTTTGTCCTCCTCGGCAGCCGCGCGCTCAATAAGAGCGTTGAGCTTGTTCTCGGACATGCCCTCGGCCTGCGTGCGGTACATGTTACGCAGGGGACGAATACGAACGAAGTCGTAAATAAAGTCACCCAGGATGATGACATAGGACAAAACGATGCCGACCATCTGAACAGGACTGGACACCGTGCCGCCGGGAGCGAAGTAGAGCGAAGCCCCGATTGCCACGACGAGCACCATGCCGATAGCGAGCACAGCCCACCAAATACGGCGGCGCTTGGTGTAGTCCTCATCCTGCTTGAGAAGGATATTCGACACCGTGTAGATGCGGTCCTCCTTGGCGCGCTGCTTAGCCTTGCGGGCGCGCTTCTCCTCTTTAGAGAGGCCCTCGAGGTTCTCGCCCTTCTCGAGCTCTTTGCGGCGTGCCTTAGACGAAGCCGGCACGACGCGGACAGAGCTCGCTGCCTGACGGGCAGGCTTAGCGGATGCGGCGGACTTGCGCGCAACCCCGGTAACCTCGTGGGATTGCGTGCGCTTGTTCGTGGCGCTACGGGTACTCACTTATGCGTTCTCCTTCATGCTTGTGAACTGGGAGCCCGTGATGATCTGGAAGGCCTCGCGATAGCGCTCGGACGTGCCATCGATGACCTCGGCGGGCAGGTGCGGGGTCTCCCCCGTCATATCCCAGTTGGCCTTGAGCCAATTGCGGACGAATTGTTTGTCGTAGCTGGGCTGGATCTTGCCCTCCTCGTAGCTGGCAGCAGGCCAGAAACGGCTGGAATCGGGCGTGAGGCACTCGTCGATCAGCGTGACCTTGCCATCGATGACACCAAACTCGAACTTGGTGTCGGCAATGATGATGCCACGGGTCGCGGCGTACTCGGCAGCGGCCTTGTAGATCTTGAGGGAAAGGTCGCGAATCTGCGTGGCGATGTCCTCGCCCACGATCTCGCAGCAACGCTCGAACGAGATGTTCTCGTCGTGGTCACCGATCTCGGCCTTCGTGGACGGCGTAAACAGCGGCTCGGGAAGCTTGGAAGCCTCGGTCAGGCCCTCAGGCAGCTGGATGCCGCAGACGGTGCCGTTCTCGTCGTAGGTCTTCTTGCCCGAACCGGTCAGATAGCCGCGGACGATGCACTCGATAGGAATCGTCTGGGCCTTCTTAACCAGCATGGCGCGGCCGGCGAGGTAGTCACGATACTCAGCAAACTCCTCAGGGAAATCCGCCGGGTCGATGGAAACGAGGTGGTTGGGAACGATGTCGGCAAACTTATCGAACCAGAATGCCGAGATGCGGTTGAGCACCTCTCCCTTAAACGGAATCTCGTCGGGAAGAATGAAGTCGAACGCAGAAATGCGGTCGGTGGCGACCATCAGCAGGTTTTCACCGGCATCGTAGATATCACGAACCTTGCCACGGGAATCCGGACGACGCTCCATCGTTGTCACGTGAGTCACTCCTTACCAAAATACGACAGTAATGCGGGTTCTTTCCCGCACGTTTTCGCAAACTCGGAGCGGCAGGGACGAAACCCCTCCTTCACCGAATAGCGAAAAGCTAGTGCTCCATTGTAGTAGATGCCGCGTCCGCCGTGTGCTCGCGAGGCAGATGAATCGTAAAAGTCGTACCCTTTCCAAGCTCCGACTCCACGGATATGTAGCCGTGATGGCGCTCGACGATCTGTTTAGTCACGGCGAGGCCCACGCCCAGACCGCCCGCCTCACGGGCACGGCTGGCATCGGCGCGCCAAAAACGGCCGAAGATGCGCGACAAGTCATCCTTGGCAATACCGATGCCGGTATCAGAAACGGCGATGCTGACGTGTTTGCGGTCACTGAGCACCGACACCACGACCCAACCGCCCTCGGGGGTGTAGCGCATGGCGTTGCTCATGAGATTGATGACGCATTGTGTGATCATGTCGGGATCGGCTTCGACGACATCGTCGTGACCTTGGGTCTCGTCAGCAAAGCGCAAGCGCAGATCGCGGTCGACAAACAGGCGCTCCTGGGCATTGACGATGGAACGCACGAAAGGAACCATGTCCACCGGCTCAAGGTTGAGCGGAGCCGTGCTGTTTTCCATGCGCGACAGGTCGAGCATCTGCTGCACCAGACGAGCCAGGCGACGCGTCTCGGAAGCAACAGTCTCCAAGTGCTCATCGTCGGTAGGATATACGCCATCCTGCATGGCTTCGACTGTCGCGAGCATGGCCATAAGCGGAGTACGAAGTTCGTGAGCCACGTCTGAGGTCAGGCGCTTCTCGTGTTTCATATCCTTCTCGAGCGAAGTGGCCATCTCATCGAAGGTCTCACCCAGCTGATCAATCTCGTCATCACCGCGCAAACCAGTACGAGCGGACAGATCGCCATCGCGAATTTGCTTGGCCGTGCTCGTAATACGATGAATCGGCTTGGTGAGCATGCGCGACACGAGCGATCCGATAACGACCGAAATGCAGATTGCAACAACCGCGGCGAGGGCCATGGCGTTAAAGGTCTTCTCCCTAAATGCAGAATCCGCCTTGGTGAGCAAGGCATCGGAGCCGATGGCCCATAGCTTTACCTGTCCGACATGCTCGCCCGAAGACGTTATGATTTCGACGTTGGCAACGCTATCGGAGTCGGTTGGAGCAGACGAGACCGGGCTATGCGATGCTTTTTTACCGCTCGAGCTGCTCGACGCCGATTCGCTCTCGCGCACATCGGCGGTCGCGCTTGCCGAAGGCCATGAGTCGTCATAGACGACAACGCCCTTCTTGTTGACGACCTGCATACTCAGGTCGTCGGATACCAAACTCGATGTCGCGACCGTGCGCAGCTCGCCCGCAGTCCAGTTGCCGTTTTCCTCATACGACGTCGCAAGCTTTTCGGCAGCAGAATTGGCGATCTCGACGATATTGGAGCGCGTGTAATCCGAAAAGACCGTGCCCCACACAACAGAGACCACGCCCACCAGCACCAATACCGTCATGAGCGATGTCAGAGCAAAAGCAAGTGCCATGCGCGAGGGATAGCTCATCGTTGGCCGTGAATCGGAACGAGGCGTGTTCCAACTAGCCTTGGAACCCGCCTCGCTCTCCTGCTTGTGCTTTTGTCCGATTTCAAAGCGCGCAGGTGTCATATGTGATTTCCCTATTTCTCGTCCGACTTATCGGTCTTGGCCGGAGCCTCGAAGCGATAGCCGACACCGTGGACGGTGTAGAGCCACTTGGGCTTCTTGGGATCATCGCCCAGCTTGGCGCGAAGGTTCTTCACGTGGCTATCGATGGTGCGCTCATAGCCCTCAAAGTCGTAGCCGAGCACCTTCTCGACCAGCTCCATGCGGTTGTAGACGCGACCGGGGTGACGGGCAAGCGTGGTGAGCAGCTTAAACTCGGAAGCCGTCAGGTCGACTTCCTTGCCCTCGACCAAAATCTTGTGGCCCGAGATATCGATGACCAGATCGCCGAAGTCGAGTACCTCGACGGCTGGCTCGTCGGCCTGATGGGCACGGCGGAACAAGGCGCGTACGCGCGCGACAAGCTCGCGCGGCGAGAACGGCTTAATCAGATAGTCGTCGGCGCCGAGCTCAAGACCGATAATACGGTCCTCGATCTCGCCCTTGGCAGTCAGCATGATGATGGGGACATCCGAGGTATCGCGAATGGTGCGGCAAACGCGCTCGCCGGGGATCTTGGGGAGCATAAGGTCGAGCACGACCAGGTCAAACTGATGCTTCTCGAACTCCTCGATCGCGGACTGGCCGTCGCCGACACCCACAACCCAGTAGCCTTCGCGCTCGAGATAGGCAGCGACGGCGTCACGGATTGCCTTCTCATCCTCGACCAGCAGAATCTTTTTTGCATCTGAAGCCATAACACGGCCCCCCTGTCTCAATCAGCTAAGAACAAGCCCATTTTAACGCACCTGAGCCCGCCGGATGCCACTATGACGCGGCAGCTCGGCGGGCGGTACTCACAATTACAACGCGTTTATTCCCCTGTTGGCGCCTTTTTAACCCCTCTAAGCTTAAAGAGAGAATAGGCGTGCGGTGACCGTCTCGGGTATACCCTGGCTGTTGCGCACCGTGGCGTACGTAAGGAATGAGTCCGATTTTCCCGCCGTAGCTGGATAATCGCCATATTCCAAAGCGCGGTCGGGCGACAACAGCGAGCCATAGGTCTTGGCAGAGGTGTCGATGAGAAAATGCGATGCCTGTACCTTAACGAGATATTTATTCTTCTTGCCGGCAGCACATGCGAGCGGCTCGCGGGACAGAAAGAGGTATGGCCCTCCCTCATTACCGATATACGTGCCCATGTTGCCCAGGCTGCCCACGTCACTATAGGTCGCCTCGATAGAAAACACGAAGGTATCGCCCATATATACAGCCTCGAAAGGCGAGACTGACGAGGGAAGGACTAGCTGGGCACGTTTGGTGTTGTTGCCATCGGTCAGATCGATTGCCGTTATGCCATAGTAGACGCCTTCGTCGTTGCGGACACGCGGCGAGATGGTCAAAATGCCGTCGCTCGCGCGCGGGGCCGATGCAAAGCGGCCCATCGATTTCCAAATTACCTCGGCCTTGGATTCATCAAGCGAGCGACGATAGCAAAACGAATCACTACTCGTTTTATTGCCGCCTGCCGAAGGCATTTTATACCAGATGACCGATGACCCGAACGCCGTAAACAGGGGCGGATCATAGTCCTTGCCACCTCGATCGAGCTCAGCCACGTCGCCAGAGAGCGAAGCGCCCGACAGATTTTGAGCGTAGAGCTTCCACGATGAATTGGCAAAGTTCATCTCAACCCACGCAAACACGCCATCGCCGGCACGGACATCGTAAAAAGCATATCCCGTGCCCTCGATAGGATCCTCGATTAATGTGGTAAGCGAGCCATCGCCCAGGTTGAGCACACCAAGCGTATTGGCATGCAGAGCAGAAGCAGGCGCCATCATCGCGGCGGCGTAGTCGCCATCGCAGTAGTACAGCAGCGTGCCCAGCGGCAGCGTCCACGACGCCGCCGGCTCAAGATCGATATCAACAGCTTCGTACTCATCAGTGATCGAGACAATCTTCGAATCGTCCTTGATAACCTGCGGCTCGCCGGCGGCATCATCGCTGGTGCCCGTTTTTTTCGAGCATCCGGCAAGCACTGTGGCAGCGCCCGCGGCAGCCCCTCCGAGCACAAAGCCGCGGCGCGATATTCCGTTCTTGACGTGGTCGGCGATACCCATTAGGCGATCTCGGCGCGAGCGGCCTCGATAGCGCGTGTAAGCTGGTCGGCGCAGGAGGTCTTTTTCATACCGCAGGTATTACCAGCGAGAACCTCGATTACACGATCGGCAGGAGCACCCTCGACCAGCTTAGAGATAGCCTTGAGATTGCCGTTGCAGCCACCGGTAAACTCGACGCCCACCACCTTGTTGCCGTCATCGGACAGGTCAAGGTGGATATTGCGAGCGCATACGCCCTGAGGCTTGTAATCAAAACTAATCATTGCGTTCCCCTCTCGTAAAGCAATTTCAGACGTCTATTATCCCCGTCCGAACCGATAAAGTATCGCGGGCACCGATTCAACATTCCCCAATGCGCAAACCGGCAACAGCAATACTAGCAATCTGCTTCCCGAGCGTGGACTTTTCGTTTCTCTTGATACATGTTGTGGTCAGCGATGTGGTAAATCTCGGTCAGTGTATAACCGGGTGCCTCTGCCGTCGCGACGCCAAACGACGCACTGACTGTCAGCACCTCATCGCTCGCAGCAGCAAGGCTGAGGCGAAGATCTTGCACTACTTCACATGCGGATTCGTGATCGGTGTGAGGGCAAATCAGCAAGAACTCGTCGCCACCAATGCGCATAGGCACATATTTCTCGCCTGCCGCCCGCCTCAATACAGACGCCGTACGCCGTAGCAGCTCATCGCCCATTTCGTGACCGTAGAGATCGTTGGTACGCTTGAGGAAATTGCAGTCCATCATGATCACACTCACGGGCAGGGACTCGTTCACCAGGTCGTCGCCAAGGGACTCAAGGTAATTTCTATTGCGAAGTCCCGTCAGCTTGTCCTGGAAAGAAAGCTCCTCGGCGCGCTTTGTCATCGAGATGTTATGCGTTGCCACGACGACCGATTCCAGTCGACCCCGCTCATCGCGGCGCTGTGGAACAACCTGCAGCGAATACCACGTACCTCGGCAGTCTCGTACCTCGGCATCCAAGTACGGCACGCCCTCCATACGATCCCGAAGCGTCTTTATATCTAAGAGTTCCATGACCGCCTCGCGACTTTCGGGACTCACAATGTCTCGGCAAACCGTTGCAAAAAAGTCATATGCCTCGGAGTGCTCGGCAAATATCTTCGCCACCGATGGCGACATGTTAATCCCCTCGATCTCAAGCGTGTCGAGATGCAACAGGAGGGTCGACTCATACGTGGAACTGATGGCATTGATGATGCCGAGCTGCTTGTCCTTTTCGGCCAAATTGCGACGATCGGCGACGATACGCACCAACAGCACTACAACCAAAAACACCAGGAACGCCAGTACGCCGGCAGTGATAAATGAAATCCTGCCCGACATGACCTCAGATTTGGGATAGAGCGCAAACAGGCGATAGTCCTTATACGCCGCACGCACGGCATACCAGGTACTTCCCCGATATTCGACACGTGATAAGCCTTCGTCTTTCCAATCAATTCCGCTATCGGCAAGAAGCCGGGCGAGAGTTATATCGACGGTCGAATCGTTTGAAGAAACGATTTGTGCATCGCGCATCACGAACACCGTTGGGCTCTGATGGAATGTGTTGTTCACGAGCACGTCGGCGATCGTATACGAATAATCATCGGCGGGCTCGGGCGCAAGCGATCGATACCCCAGCGCTACGCCATCACCGTACGGAACAACACTCACGGCAAAGTCGACATCTCGACGCTCAACGACCGTCGAGTAGGACACCTTGGAGCCTCGGTACATCGATGCGACCGACGAACAGGCAAGCTCCTCTCGCCATAGCATCAGCGGATCGCGACCGTCGATATCGTAATGAGCGGCCATATGACCGTCGGCGTCCATGACCAACATTCCCGAAAGGTGCTCGGTATGGACGTACTCCTCGACGAGGTCATCGTTGACTTCAACGTGATCAGGTGGCAAGAACGTCGCAAACGACTCGAGCGCGGCATCCAAATTGTGCGTCGCCTCGGTTTTTCTTCCCTGTTCATATCGGTCATATTTTTCGCAGGCGTTTTTTAAAAACACCATGGTTTCCTGGCCAAACCCAAGCGTTTTATCGAGACAGCGATGCGTGCCGACCACATACAGCAGACCCAACAAAGCAGCGCTGGCCACAACGCAGATAGCCACGGTGACTAATGCCTTTCGGCGTAAGCGGCGCTCATCATTTGTCATGATTCCGCTCCTTGCCCGTCCGTCGTCGCCCCCGCCTTGTACTTGCCCACAATGCGCTCAATCGTGCCATCTCGATCCATCTCGAACAGCACGGTATTGAGGTTTTTGACGTACTCCCCCTCATAGCCGTCCTTAAACGCGACGCCAAGGTCAACCGTCATAACGTTGTCAGCGAACACGCGGTAAAGGCCGGGATACTGGGCGACAAGTCGATCAAGCGGCTGAACGTCCGCCATCCAACAGTCGACATACCCTTTGGCGAGGGCGGCTTTGCAGAGCTCGGCAGAACCATACGATTTGATTTGCACGTCCGGCGAGATTTCCAGATCCCCTGCGAGCAATCGGCGTTCGCTCACCGAGCCCGCAATCACCGCGATGGTCTTGCTTCCATCGAGATGCGCCAAGGACTTGATGCCACTCGTTTTCTTGGCGGCAACCGAGACCGTCACGGTTAGATACGGCTCGGTCCAGTAATACTTATCCTCGCGATAACAGGGAGAATAGTCACACCACAGGCAATCGATATCACCGTTTTTGAGCAGCCGGTCGCGATCGTTCCAGTCAATATCGACAAACTGTGGCTTGAGCCCCGCACGCTTGCAGGCCTCGCGGGCGATGTCGATATCGATACCGGCGTAATCGCCCGTGGTATCGACATACACATAGGGGTCGTTATCCGTAACGCCGATTTTGAGCACCGGGAGATCTCTATCGGCTTCATTCGAGGAGGAAGAACTGCTTCGAACGGTATACGTCAGGGCGCCCGCACAGACGGCAACAAGGAGTATGAGCGTAAACGAGACGATGGTGGCCCGCTTGATGCGTCTGGGCACGTGCCCCCTTTCATCGAAACAGCAGTCGGAGTTCATTTTATTACCCGGGCGCATATGCGACAGTAAAAAAAGCGCCTCGCCCAAGACGGGCAAGGCGCCAAAGGTTGAAATGCATCCGCAAGCGGTCGAATTAGGTTAACCCTACTCGAAGCTCAGCTGCTCCAGGCGATCGAAGACCGTATCGATGCGGGTGAGGAAGTCCCACGGATCAAAAATCTCGTCGAGCTTCTCCTGGCTGACGGTGCAGCGCGGATCGGCCTCGAGACGCTCCTTAAAGGTGGGGCCAGAGACACAATCCTGCACCTCGTGCCAGGTGGCCATGGCGTTCTCCTGCACAATGGCGTACGCATCCTCGCGGGTGATACCCGTATCGACGAGGGCAAGCAGGACCTTGGAGGAGAAGATGAGGCCGCGGGTCTTGTTGAGATTGGCCATCATGCGGGCCGGATACAGCTGCAGGCCGTCGATAACGCGAATGAGGCACTGGAACATATGGTCAAGCGCGATGAAGCTATCGGCCTGGGCGACACGCTCGGCGGAAGAGTGCGAAATGTCGCGCTCGTGCCACAGGGCGACGTTGTCGAAGGCGACCTGGGCGTTGGACTTCACGACGCGCGACAGACCGCAGACCTTCTCCATGGTGATGGGGTTGCGCTTGTGTGGCATGGCGGAGCTGCCCTTTTGGCCCTTGCGGAAGGGCTCCTCGGCCTCGAGTGTATCGGTCTTCTGCAGGTTGCGGACCTCGGTCGCGATGCGCTCGCAGGTGGCCGCTGTAGTGGCAAGCACGCCGGCAAGATAGGCGTGGTGATCGCGGCTGATGACCTGCGTGGACAGCGGGTCGTGAACCAGACCCAGGTGCTCACAGACGTACTCCTCGACGAACGGCTCGATGGAGCTGTAGGTGCCGACGGCACCGGAGATGGCACCGAAGGCAACGTTCTTGCGAGCATCCTCAAGACGATCAAGGTCGCGCTTGAGTTCCCATGCCCAAGAGCCAAACTTCATGCCGAAGGTCATCGGCTCAGCATGGATGCCATGGGTGCGGCCAGCGCAAAGCGTATTGCGCTCCTCGAAGGCGCGGCGCTTGCAGATCACGCCGAGCTTCTTGACGTCCTCGATAATCAGGTCACACGCCTGAGTAAGCTGATAGCACAGAGCAGTATCACCCAGGTCGGAGCTGGTCATACCGTAGTGAACCCAGCGGCTGGGCTTGGGGTCGCCCTCGGGAACATCGGCGTCGATGTACTCCTTCATGTTGGTCAGGAAGGCGATGACATCGTGGCGCGTGACCTCCTCGATCTCATCGACCTTTGCCTTCTCAAAGTTGGCATGATCGCGGATCCACTGGGCCTCGTCTTTGGAAATACCGATCTTACCGAGCTCCGCCTGGGCCTCGCAGGCCAGAACCTCGATCTCCTGCCAAATGGCGTACTTGTTCTCGAGGGAGAAGATGTGTCCCATCTCCGGGCGGGTATAGCGATCGATCATAGCGGCTCCTTTTTGGTTATTGGCACGTTGGTCGTAACCCAACCATTGTACCGTGCGCAGGTGCAAGTATGGGCAGCAGGCATGAACCTAACATTTTGGAATTGGAGCGGGCATGGGGACATCCGCGTATTTGCTTCGCAAATCCGCACCGGCTGCGGTCGATCTCCTCGGATTCACGGAGACGATGGGGAAGACTTTGTTGAATTGGCCGTCCCAAGGTCTCCCGCGCTCGATGGAGCGGGCAACGGGACGTCCGCGTATTTGCTTCGCAAATCCGCACCGGCTGCGGTCGCCTATCGGCGACCTTGCCTGCTCGCTATAAACGCTTCGCGTTTATTTAACGCTCGCACCCTGTCGGGTTCGAGTCCCGGCACTTTATTGAAAAAGGCACAGTAACGAAACGTTACCGTGCCTGAAATTCGAATGGAGCGGGCAACGGGACTCGAACCCGCGAGTGTCAGCTTGGGAAGCTGATGCCTTACCACTTGGCGATGCCCGCATATGTGGGGGATAGTATAACGCGGTTGTCTTGTTCGATACAAGGGTGGTGATGCTTGTTTTAGCTGTGGAGATTCGTTTGAAAATCGCGTCAATTGTGGAGATGAGGACCTTTGACTTCCTGTTCACCTTATCTTCTACCTGCGCTTTTGCTTGATTGTTGTATTTGAGCTCAATTTGTCAGGAATTGGGCAAGCTTTTGGTCAGGCTCCGGTACTTACCCGCATGAACCTCGGGGGTAGCCTCATCCTACGCGTCGCAGCCTCCCCGTGCGGCGCACGAGGGATAAGGAGCAGCCATGTCCAACGCACCCACGCACTCTGTCCACAGCGCAATCGCAACAGGTCCGCTGCTCCTGCTCCTCTTCCTGCTTTTCGGCTGCCTGGCACCGGGAGCCGCATTTGCCGTCGATGGCTACGACCAGCTCGGCTTCCGCACTATCAGCGATAATTGTGGGCCCTTCTTTATCGGCAAGTATGAAGCTCAAGACGCCTCGATTGCCTACTGCATGAACCAGGAGCGTCCCGGCCCCACCAAGCCGGGCGGCCCATGGCTCAACTTTGATCAAGGCTGGGTGTGGCTCGACGACGAGTTCGCAGCAATCGTTTGTCACGGATATCCTACCGCCGCGTCGTTTGGCGGTTACCATCTTTCACCCGATCGCGCCCGCGCCGCCACCCAGCTTGCCGTATGGATGCTCAACGGCACTACCCATGTCGACGGCACCTACTCCTACACGACCGCTCAGGGCAAAACCAAGAGCGGGCACTTTACCGCCGACAATGAAGTCGTGGCGGCTGCGCGGTGGCTCCACGACAGCGCAAAATCAGGAAGCATCAAAGCCGCTCCGCACCGCGCGCGGCGCTATATAGGAACCGTATCGGGCGGCAGCAAACGTCAAGACATGCTCTATGTACTGCCGGCGGTCTCTGTTTCCTTCCAAAAGCAGTCTGCAAACGCTGCCATTACCAGCGGAAACAATACTTATCAGTTTGACGGGGCAACATTCGATGTTTTTGAGAGCGCCAGCGGCGCGCGTGTCGGCACCGTCCAGATGGACAGCAACGGTCGAGCGCAGGCAACACTCCTACCCAACACGGCATACTACCTAGTTGAGACAACAGCGCCAGCTGGTTATATCTCCCTGCACGATCGCATTGCCTTTACCACGACGAATAACGGCGGATACGTCACCATTGATGAACAACCCGGCACCATTACCTTGCGCATTGTAAAGCTCGACGCCGCAACGAATGCAGGCCCCCAAGTTGGAGCTTCGCTCGCAGGAGCAGAATTCGTGTGCGTATCGCAATCAACCCCTGGATGGACACAAACTCTCAGGACCGATGAAAGCGGTCGAGCTACCCTCACCGATGTCCCCCTGGGAACCTTTACCATCTATGAATCGAAGGCGCCCGAGGGCTATTTGCCCTCCGGTGACAGTTGGTCTTACACCGTTGGAGCCGACCAACTCGGCGATTCAGGCGTGGTCGAGATCGAATCTCGCGTTTCCAATATCCCCATTGCGTTTGACCTTGAGATTTCCAAATTCAAGGACTACGGCAATAGCGATCAATCCGGCCTGGAGCAGCCGGCAGGAGATGTTGTCTTTGAGGTTGTCAGTAACAGCTCTCAGCAGGTTGTTGGCACACTGACTACAAACATCTATGGCTTTGCCTCCACCAAAGACCAGCCCGAAGCATGGTTCGGCACAGGCAAGCGACCAGCCGGTGTCCACGGAGCCGTCCCATACGACCGCGCCGGCTACACGGTTCGTGAGGTTCCGGAAACCGTCCCCGAGGGTTTTAAACGTGCGGGGGAATGGACCGTCGAGGCCAATCAGATTTCCGACGGCGCCGAGCTTCAATATATCGTGGACAACCACGCCCTGTCGACGCATCTCCAGATTGTAAAACGCGATGCCCAAACAGGCGCCTCTGTTCCCCTAGCCGGATTCACCTTCCAACTCCTCGACAGCAATCACAAACCTGTCTCACAAACATGCTGGTATCCAGCATATAACGTAATGGACACCTTTACGACTGACGCGACCGGCACCGTCACACTGCCCGAATCGCTCATGCCGGGCACCTATTATGTACGCGAAACCTCGGCCAAAGAGCCCTATCTTGTCGGCGGAGAGATCGAGGTAAACATACCCGCCGATATAAACCTAACGCCCGTTGCAATCGTCTCGTATTATAACCACGCCGCGACCGGAAACATCAGGATCGTTAAAACCGATGCCGTAGACGGCAGCAGCCTCGCGGGCGCCACCTTTGAGATCCGTGCCTCAGGTGATATCGTGCGCCCCGACGGTAGCATTGCCGCGCTCGACGGTGAGACTGTCGCTACCGTCACGACGGATGAAACTGGAGAAGCACGCGCGGACGACCTCCCGCTGGGATCTGGCACCGCACGCTACGAGGTTGTCGAGACTCAAGCGCCGACCGGCTTCTTACTCGACCGGACGCACCATATCGTCGACCTTACCTATGCCGACCAGAAAACACCCGTTGTGGAAGCACGGCTTAACGTATCCGACGATTACACCAAGGTTGATATCTCCAAGGTCGATGCAAGCGGAGAGCAGGAAGTGAAAGGCGCACAGCTCACCTTATATGGTCCCGATAAAACCGAAATAGACTCCTGGACCTCATCCGACAAGCCGCACCGCATCGAACATCTTGCACCCGGCACCTACTCGTTGCGCGAAACGATGTCTCCGCGGACCTATGACCTTGCCGAGGAGATAACGTTTGAAATAAAGGATACGGGAGAAGTCCAATCCGTCGCGATGAAGGATGCGCCCATCGAGATCAAAGGACAGGTCGACAAGCGTCAGGAACTTGTCCAACCTATCGGGAAGGGTCTGTTGGCTAACGGCGATGGAAAAAACCGCGCCGCGATGCAAACCAATACGGATGGGCTTTTCTCCTATACCATCGATGCTCGAAACGATTCCGCTACTTGGGTTGATGAGTTTACGATTACCGATGATCTTGAGTGCGCCAAAGACGGCACGGCGAGATTCGTCTCAATCGAAACCCCTGTCGCCATCGGCGACCTCAACGGTCTGTGCAACGTGTGGTATCGCACGACGCCGTTGAACTCGACAGACGTCGATGAGCCGGCAAACGCGACGCTTGGCGATGGGCACGAAAATCCTTGGCTTGAGTCAGACGAAGTAAAAGAGAGTCTGGGTGAAGATTGCCGCCTCGTCGATTACGACGGCTGGCACCTCTGGAAGGCGGATGTCTCGACCACGGAATCCGCCACACTCGAGGCGAAAGAACTCGACCTTGCATCCAATACCGTCGTGACGGGCATTCGCATTGAATACGGTGCGGTAGCCGCCGACTTTACGACTCGAAGCGATACGGATTCTTGGACCCGTGATGATCTCAAAGATGAGCACGACGACCTTGACGATGCCAAAGCAATCCTTGGCACAGATGCTCGGGGCGCAGTCGTGCACATGCAGGCAACATCGGCTTACACACCCCAAACTGCACTCACCAACAGCGCACGCGTCGATCTTTGCCGCAACGGCGGCGGCGATAAACTTGAGTCACATGACGAGGACAGTGTCATTCAACGCTGTACCCTACCGCAGGACCTACCGGCAACAGGATCAGCTCCCATCGCCGCTTGCATCACCGCGCTCCTGACCTCGGGTGCCGCAGCCCTATGGTTCGCTCGCCTTAGGTCAATCCCAAAGAAGCGCTAGCGCGATGAAAAAGCGGGCGAGCCAGTCCCCCGGCTCGCCCGCTTTCAATCATTTAAATCGCTGTATCTACTCTGCAGACGAAGATCCACCATCAACGATTGCTTGCTCGGACTCAGGAATCCCATCGGCACCCGTGCTCTGTTCTTGCTCCACCTCTTCGCTGATTGCGGAGGCGGGGGTCGAGCCCTTCGCGCCCACGATATAGGCGGCTCCAAACCCCAACGCAATGGCAATCAAGGTCAAAATCACGTAGACAGGCCAATGGCGCTTAATATACGAAAACACGTTGACTCCTTAGAGCTCCGTCTACGAACGGCGGATAACCTCGGTCACGACCTCGGATACCGTGGCAATGTTCGTCGGGTTGACATTGTGGGGCAGGTCGTCCTCGGTACGAGCACAAGCCAGGCGCGTGCCGTCCACGCCGGCGATGGTGAGGGCTCGGCGGCTCGCCTCGAGCGCGGCATAGGCATCGGTCTTGGCATAGGGCATCTCGAGCGCGCCACAATCGACATGGAACGACTTGCACACCTTGCTGACCAGGTTCATGATGCGGCGATCGCCCTTGAGCAGCTGCTGTTCGCCCTCAACCGTCACCACCGAAAGCCTACCGGCGCCGACGGATTCAAGATTGATGAAGAATACGCCGCGGAGCTTATCGCGATGCGAAGCCAAGAAGGCCTTCACACCGGCGCCATCACAATCCGAGGCGCCCGTTGCCACAAACCAGATATCGTGACCGAGCAGCTCATCGTCACCCATAGAGGCAACAGCCGAGAGCATATCTTCGGAAGAAGCGCCGTCGGAAGACGTAGCGCCGCCCTTCCAGCCATCGTTATCGTCCTCGAAATTATCCCACGAACCGATGCCGCGACCGGACTTCTTGGCATCGTAATCGTCTTCGACGCCCAGCCAGTCACTCATGCTGTCCTGTTCGTTTTTCTTTTTACGACCGAACAGGCCGCCCAGGCCGCGCTTGCGAGACTTGGGTGCCGCCGGGGCGGGAGCCGAAATGGTCTCGATCGGCTGTGCGCCCGACGCAACGGGCCTAGGAGGCGCAACGGGTGCCGATGTGGGTTCGGGACCCTGAGCGGTAGCAAAGGGGTCGTTGACCTGTGCGGAGGGGTCGGGAAGGTCGAACAGCGACGTGCGAGACGCAACGTTTGCCTGCTTCATCGACGGCAGCGACGGATCGGGGACCGAAGCTAGCGGAGACGAGGAAGGTGCAGGCGACGGAGCCGACGCCGGATCGGGAACATTCACCTGCGGACGCGGTGATGCCTGGGAGGAAATCTGGGCCATAAGGGAATCGACCGTTTCGTCCTGGGTGGGAGCAACATCGGCAACCGTGGCACCGGAACCACTCGGGGTCGGCATGGTGAAAATCTGCGTGGAGTAAGGCCTCGACTCATCTGTCTCGGGAGCCTCGGAAACCGCAGGCACCTCCTCCTGCTCGACCTCGGTCGAATCACCTTGATCGGCTGCCGCGTATTGCTCTTCGTCACAGTTGACCTCGACGGGCTCGTGCCCGGCGACATCTTGGATTTCGGCAGCATCAATAGGCTCGTCATCGTCTGCCGCGTCGCCCTGCTCATCGGAAACAGGAAGGGGCTCGGCAATCGCGGTGCCTTGCTTTTCAAACGTTATCGTGGAATCGAACTGCGCGGCATCAAACGACATGGTGCTATCGACGTGCTGCTGAGCCTCAAAGGACGTCGTAGCTTCGGCGGCGTCGACAGGCACGGACTGCATAGCCTCGTTCTGCTCGAACTCTTGCGCCGCGCGCTCACGTGCCGCCTCGGCTGCCTGCTGCTGAGCGATAGCCTCCTGCTCGGCAGCCTCGCGTGCGGCAGCGCGCTTCCCCTCGAAATCGTCGACAAATTTCCTGCCCTTTGCAAGCGCACCCTTAAAGAAGTTGGAAGCGCTGGCGCCAATCGAAGAGAACGCGGATGCAATATCGGCATGGGGCGTTGCCGCGGGAATCTCGGCCGAGAAATCAGTATCGCTCTCGTAAGACACGCGCCTCGGCTGTTCAGCGTAATCGTCGTCAGGCTCGTCCGTAACGTCTTGCGTCGGCGCGGCGGGAGCCAAAATGTCCAGTCCTGCCGCGGGATCGATCGCGGACACCGCCTCGGGCTCGGCAACGGCAGCGGCAACCGCGGCAGACTCATCATCCACGGCGACAACGGGCGCAGATGCAGTCACGACGGGGGCAGGCTCGGGCTCAAACGTCGGCTCCTCGCCCTCCTCGTAATCGAGCGTGCAGGACTCGGGAAGCATTCCGAGTGCACGGATGGCATCCGAACCAAAGCGAATGTTGCCGGCGGCGTTGCGATAGAGCTTGGGCTCGGGCTCGGCCGCGGCAGGCTCCTCCGCCGGCTCAGCAGCGGGAACCTCGTCATTGAACTCTTCGGCCTGGACAGCCTGATTCTGATCCTCGGGCACGATGGCGCCAATCAGCGTCTCGTCGGCAGACGCACCCTCAAAGCCCTCAATCTGCTCGTCAAAAGCCTCGCCCTGTTCGGGCTCGGTTTGAGCGTCGGGAGCAATCGGCTGACCGAACTCGTCCTCGGCGTAGGTAGGCTCTTCGTACTCGATGGTGTTGCCGTAGTCGTTTTGCTGCTGGGCCGCGGCATACTCCGCCGCCGCGCGCGCCATTTCCTCGGCACGACGTTTCTGCTCCCCAAAATAGGTATCGAACGGAACATCGTCGGGAAACTCGTTCTCGCCCTGGAAGGGAGCAACGTTGTCCATAACGCCGAGCATAGCGGCGACAGAAGACTTGTTGCACACCGCGCCGGACGTATAGGGAAGAACGTGGCGGTTAGAGATGATGTTTGCCGCGTTGGCAAGTGCAACGAGGGAAGCGAGGATCGCGACAATCCACAGCAGAACCTTGAGCGCGCCGGGGAGCGGCAGGATACGCAGGATGGCAACGGCAGCAGGGGCAATCGTGGCAACGGGCAACAGCTTGGCGATGAGCGCACGATACGAAGCATAGGGCTCGCGGGCGAGCAGCTCAGCACGGGGAGAGTCGTAGTGTGCGACAACGACCACCGGGCGGTTGCGCGGAGACGCGAGCGGGCCCGAGGCCTTGTGGTAGGCGATGACATTTTGGCTCACGCCCGTCTTGCCCAGGCGCGAAACCACGGGGTGGCCCGTGCGCTCGAGCACGTAAAGAACGGCGCCGACAATGGCCAGCAAGGTGCCGACCAAGCCGATACCGCCGCCGATGCCCATCAGCAGGGCGCCGGCAAACGCAAGAATACCGGTAACGGCAAATGCCAATCTACTGGGCGCCGGGGCATTGAACTCCTGAACCTCGGGGTCAAAGCCGTGGTTGCGGAAGATCTGAGCGATATCCTCGGCAGCCAAGCGCTCTTCTTCGCTGCATGCCGGCGTAATGCCGGTGTTCTGCAGCAGGTGGTTAATATAGTTCTGGGTGTTCGCCATGTGCGCTCCACATCCATAATCCGACAAATAGGCCCAATGCATGCACATTAGAACCGTATATAGTCGAAAGTATACCCCGAGCGAGCGCAAACGACCGAATTCGGGCCATCTTAACGCCTCGAGCGGACAAGGATATAGCCTAATCTCCATATCGGACTAAAATCATGGCAGCAAACCACCTTCTCATGCGAGGACTCTATGACGGCAAGCGACGCGACCGCGACAATTAAAAAGGGGAATTCGGAGCCCGGTTTCGATAAAACGGCTCAGCGCATCCTCAATCTTTTCTTTGTGCTCAACAGCTCCCCCGAACCGCTGACGACCGAGCAGATCGTCTTGGATTCTGACCTGGGATATGGCTCGGGCAATATCGACTCGGATAAGCGCAAGTTTCGGCGCGATCGTGACAAACTGCTCGAGCGTGGCATCTTAATCAAGGAGGTTCGCCCCGCCGGTGCGCAGGAGACCGAGGAAAGCTCGTGGACAATCGACCGCGAGCACACGTTTGCTGCAGGCGGCCTCATCACCGCAGACGACGCCGATATCCTACTCAACGCCATCGACCAGACGCTAGCGGCCGGCTCTTCCACCTTTGCCGCGCCGCTTGCCGATATTCGCTCCAAAATTGCCTACCTCACCGGCAGGACGACGGTGGACGAAGTACCGATCCGCCGCTCTCCCACCGTCGATGCGGTATGGAGCGCCTTTGCCGAGCGATGCGCGCTGCGATTTTTATATCAGAACGGACGCGGCGAGCAGAAAGAACGTACCGTCTGTGTCTACGGCATGTTCGAACGCGAGGGCGTGGCGTACTTCTGCGGCCTCGACAATGTCACCGACGACATCAGGACATTCCGCTGCGACCGTATCGTTCGCGCATGGCGTCCTTCGAAGGCCTACGCCATCCCTGCGGACTTCAACCTCAGCGACTACCTGTTCTTTGAATTCGATTTTGCCGACCGCCCGCCCGTTGCGGCTACGTTCTCGTTCGCCCCGCAGACGCAGATCGATATGATCAACGGCCTCACGCGCGGGCGAGGTGAGCTCGCACACACCGATTCGGGATGGACTTGGACCGTTGACGTGCGCGATCTTGAAGCCGCCGCCTCATTTTGCATGGCCCACGCCACGGACGGCATGAGGCCCATGGCCCCCAAATCGCTTAAGCAGGCGTGGAACCACCTCATTGAAAGGACGGTGCACGAGCATGCCCGTGCGTAAACTCACCAGCGAGCAGAGGCTCTCGCGCGCCATCGACATCATGGAGGCCCTCTACGCCGCCGGCGAGAGCGGCATGACACGAACTGAGATTTGCAGTCGCTTTGACATCACGGGAGTGTCGCTCGACGAGATTCTCGAGATCGTCTCGACGCTCGCGGACCGAGAATCGGGTGCGCGCATCATCTGCGAATGCCACGGCGAGCGTGTGGTCCTCACCGGTGACGCCGGACGTGTGCTACCGCTGCGCTTGAGTACCGCCGAGGGCGCTGTGCTCAACCACGAACTTGAATCGTTGGGGATCGAGCCGCAGACGGCAGCTCGGATTCGACACACTCTTCTACCCGAAGAGCTCGGCTATAACCAGTGCGTCTTTGACACCGTCAACCACGGGTCGCACTGGCAGCAGCTGAGCTGCGCCATTCAGGACGGCGTTCGCTGCCTCATCTCGTATCGCTCGATGGACGATGCACGGTCACGCGAGCGTCTGGTCGACCCCTTGCGCATTACGGCAAACGGCGACCAAACATACCTGATTGCCTGGGACATCGCAGTCGATGAGCAGCGCACCTATCGCATGGATAAAATCGAGGGACTCACCTTGACGGAAGACTCCGTCGTGCCTCACGCACCGGACGTCGCATCCCTCCACGATTCCCTTGCCCGGACGCAGCGTAGCGCAAAGCTCTTGATGCCATTCGATATGGCGGAGCATCTGGACTGGGCCGGCATCACCCTCATCGAGCGCAGCGGGGCAGACATGGCAACGGTAACCGTGCATTACGGCTCCGAGCGTTGGCTACTGAGCCAGATAATCGCAGCGGGCGGAGCCATCCGCATCTTGGATGACCCCACCCTGTCAAAGCGTCTGTGCGATATGGCAAAAACTCTCGTCTGTCCGCTTTAGCGCCGCCGCTCGTGGCGTGCGCGCCACAGTTGCAGATAGTGACCGATCTGTGCCGATTCGATGCGCTGGTAGGAGCTCGTGGGCAGCGACGTTAAGAACTTCTTGCCATAGCCCTTCGTCACCAGGCGAGGATCCGCCAAGATCAGCACACCGCTATCGGTCGACGAGCGAATCAAACGCCCCGCGGCCTGCTTAACCTCGAGCACCGCCTCGGGCAGCGAATAGCGCGCCCATGCGCGGTCTTCGCGCAGGTTGCGCTCGCACGAGAGCGGGTCCGTGGGGCTTGAGAACGGCAACTTGGGAATGATGACGCAGCGCAGCGTCTCGCCGCTGGCATCAAACCCCTCCCAGAAGGCCTTGAGCGCAAAAAGCGACGAGGTCGGTTCGTTGATAAACCGGTCGCGCAGGCGACGAGGAGATGAGTTGCGCTGCTGGCAGTTGAGCTCCAGACCCGCACGGGCCATCTTGGGCTCAACGCGGGCGTATAGGTCCTCCATGTCGCGCCGATTGGTGAACAACGTGAGCACCGATCCGCCCATGGCAAGATGGGCGTCGACCAGTACGCGCTCGAGCGCCGTAAGATAGCTCTCACGATCGCGCGGATCGGGGATATCGCCCGCAACGACTACAGCCATGTTCGAATCGAAGTCGTAGCTCGAATCCAAGTGCAGCGATGACGACGTTGAAGCACCGATGCGATCAAGGCCGACCGCATGGTTAAAGTGCTCAAAGCTTTTGGACACCGTCATGGTCGCCGAGGCAAAGATAGCCGTGTGAACCTCGGGTAGCCACTCGGTTGCCAAAGCCTCGCCAATGTCGATGCGCTCTGCGGTCATCGACTCTCCGCCGGCACGAAGTCTGCGATTGACCTGCAGCGAATACACGTAGTGCTCATCGGTGCCATCAATGATGAGTTTGAGGTTCTCGGCCAGCTCGTGCAGGCGGCGCGAGATATCACCCAGGTCGACAACAACCTCGGGCTTGTCGGCGGCGACGGCTTGCACCAGCGCGTCGACGCTCTTGTCAGCTTGTTCCAATGCGTCGATGCCAGTGTAGGCCGACTGTAAGAAATCATGCCAGTCGTCTGATTCGCGCAGCTCGGGGCCAATCCATAGATTGGCATTGTCATAACCCCCACGCGCACGGCGGCCGAGCTCGCGAACGCCATCGAACACGTCGGCGATTGCCATGCTCGCGCGGGCAACCGTCGATGTCGCCTTGGCAGTAAGGCCCAGATAGAGCGTAGAGCCCTCGGAGGTTGCCAAATCACGGGAAACCTGGCTTAGTGCGCCGGTGCTCGAGCCACCCAGGCGCTCGAACAGGACGCGTGATTCGTCCGCCGACACCACGCGCGCCCACTGACGGCGCGCCTCGCGCTCGATGGAATGGGCCTCGTCGATTACCCAATGACGAATCGGAGGCAAAATCCTGCCCTCGGCCGCGACGTTGCGGAACAGCAGGGAATGGTTGGTGACCACCACATCGGCATGCGCCGCACGACGGCGAGCACCGTGGACCAAACATTTATCAGGGAAAAACGGGCAGAGGCGACGAGCACACTCGCGCGAGGCCGTCGTAAAGTCGGGACGGTTGACGCTGCGCCACCGAATGCCGAGCGAGTCGAGGTCGCCATCGGCTGATTGGCAGACGTACGCCATAATGACCGCGACCGCCGTGAGCGTGTCCGCCGGATCGCGCTTGGTGGTAATCTCGACCTGGCCGCGGCTCATGCGCTCAAGCTTGCGCAGGCACGGATAGTGGTCATACCCCTTGAGCGCGCAAAATGACAGACCACCGTCCAGTTGCTCGGCAAGTTTTGGCAGCTCATGGTACATGAGCTGGTCGGCAAGATTGTTCGATTTGGTCGCAATACCAACCGTGATGTTGTTACGGCGTGCTGCCTCGGCAAAAGGCACCAGATAGGCCATCGATTTGCCGACGCCTGTGCCTGCCTCAATTACTCGATGAGTGCCCGTGACCAGCGCATCGCGGACCTCGAGCGCCATCGCGATCTGCTCATCACGCGGCTCGTAGGTGGGATACATGCGATTGACTAGGCCACCTGGCGCATAGTCTGCCTCAATCTCCTCACGACTCGGCATCTTGAGAACCGGCAGTTCATCGGCGTCCACCCGATCGTCGGCGCGATCGGCCTTGAGAACGTCAGCACGAGCGGCGCTGAGAGAGAAGATAGAACCAGGGTTCTGCCCTGCCAAGAATGAGAAGATAGGACGATAGGACCAAGGCACGTCCGGATGCATGTCGGCTAGGCGCGCCATGAGGCCCTGGGGCAAGTCGGTGAGCGCCACGAGCAACACGCGCCATACGCCACACAGGGCGTCGACGTCGGCATTGGCACGGTGTGATACCGAGTCGCAGCCAAACAGATCGGCCATAAAAGACAGCTTGTGCGAGGCCAGGCGCGGAAGCGCGATGCGCGACAGCGCCAACGAATCGATCCAAATATCGCTCACGTTGACGCCGCCTTTGACAGACTCGATAAACGAGCGGTCGAACGTGGCGTTATGTGCGATCACCGGGCAACCACCGACAAAATCGGCGAGAGCGGCGACGGCCTCAACGGCCGACGGGGCATCTGCCACATCGGCATTTGTAATGCTCGTGAGCTCGGTAATCTCGGCGGGAATCAGCTGCTTGGGATGCACGAAGGTATCGAAGCGGTCGACGATCTCGCGGCCCGAAAGACGGGCCGCCGAGATCTCGATCAGCTCATTGTCCTGCACCGAAAGACCCGTGGTCTCGGTATCGAGGACAATCACATCTTCCTCGATAAGACCGAAGGACTGCGTTTTGGCGCGGTCGGCAAGCGTGGCATAGGAGTCGATGACAAACTGCGGCGTTCCTGACGAAACCGCGTCCTCGATTAGCATGCAATGCCCGCTCGACGAAGGCCCATACGGATCAGGCTGTCACAGACCTGCGGGAACGTCATGTCGTCGGTGTGGCGGATCTCATCCGGATACAGCGACGTATCGGTCATGCCGGGAATGGTATTGGTCTCGAGGATAACGGGGCCGTCCTCGCTCACAATAAAGTCGCTGCGCGAGATACCCAGGCAACCGAGGGCCTTGTGAGCGGCACAGGCAAGTTCCTGAGCGCGAGCGTAATTCTCGGGTGAAATCTGCGCCGGAATGCGATGGATATCCGTAGGGTCGACATACTTCACGTCCAGATCGTAGAACTCGCAGTCCTCGGGCTTACGAATCTCGACAATCGGCAGGGCGCGCACGTCATCTTCGCCGTATACGCCGACGGTGATCTCGGTACCCTCGATGCACTTCTCGACCAGCACTTTGTCGCCGTACTCAAACGCCTTGGCGATTGCCGCGGGCAGCTCGGAGGGCTCATGGACCAGGGAAATGCCATAGCTGGAACCGTTGACGGCCGGCTTCACAAAGCAGCGCTCGCCACAAACCTCGACGATATGATCGATATCGACTTCATCGCCCACCTCGAGCGCAAGGCCGGGGGCAATGGGAATGCCCGCCTTGGCGTATAGGAGCTTAGAGACCTCCTTGTCGGCACCGCAGGCGCTGGCAAGTACGCCCGAGGCCGTGTAGGGGATACCCAGGGTCTCCATGGCACCCTGCATGGCGCCATCCTCACCGCCGGCGCCGTGCATGGCGATAAATGCCACATCGAATCCGCCGGTCGCCATGGTTACCATAAAGTCATCAGCGGCCGTGTCAAGCAGCTCCACCGAGGTGTAGCCGGCTTCCTTCAGTGCCACCACAACGTTCTTTCCCGAATCGAGCGAGATCTCGCGCTCGGCGGAATGACCGCCCGCCAAGACCGCTACGTGCATGTTCTCTAGGCTTTTACCCGGCATGGGCAGACTCCTCCTCTATAATTTCTGCAGCTGATACCATATTGTAGCGATACCCTCTACGTTTCCCCAAAATCGAAAGGCTTCCATGAATCCCAGGACTAAATCTCAGGACATTCGCGACTTGAGCCAAAACGATATTCGCGAGCTCGTGACCGAACTTGGCCAGCCCGCCTTCCGCGCGAAGCAGCTCATCGAATGGGTCTTCGAGAAGAACGTTTGTTCGTTTGACGATATGACCAACCTCCCCAAGGCTTTCCGTGAGCAACTTAAAGAGGCTTTTGCCTTTGATACGCCGACTGAACTCACCAAGCAGGTTTCCAAAGATGGCTCGCGCAAGTATCTGCTCGAGTACCACGATGGCATTTCCGTCGAGACTGTCGGCATGCCCCGTCGTAACAAGCTTTCCGTCTGCGTTTCCACCCAGGCAGGCTGCGGCATGGGCTGTGCCTTTTGCGCTACCGGTCTCAACGGCCTCAAGCGCTCTCTGACCGCTCAAGAGATCGTCGACCAGGTGCTTCATGTATCCAACGACTTTGGCGAGCGTGCCACAAGCGTTGTCTTCATGGGCCAGGGCGAGCCGTTTGCCAACTACGACGAGGTTCTCAAGGCACTGCGTATCCTCAACGACCCCGATGGCATCGGTATCGGCGCTCGTCACCTCACTGTCTCCACCAGCGGCGTTATTCCCGGTATTCGCAAATTTGCCGATATCCCCGAGCAGTTCACGCTTGCCGTTTCCCTGCATTCCGCCATCCAGTCGACGCGCAATAAGCTCATGCCCGGTGTTAAGAAATACACGCTGCTTCGCCTTCACGAAGCGCTTCAGCTCTACACCGAGAAGACTGGCCGCCGCCCGACCTATGAGTATGCCATGATCGAAGGCGTCAACGATACGAATCCCGAGATGCAGGCGCTCTGCGACTTCTGCGAGGGAACGCTGTGCCACGTTAACCTGATTCAGCTTAACGACATCGAGGGCAGCCCGCTCAAGCCGTCGCCGATTCATAAGGTTGAGGATCTTCAGCGTCGTCTTGAGTCCCGTGGCATCGAGACCACGATTCGTAACTCCCGTGGTAACGATATTGACGCCGCTTGCGGACAGCTGAAGCAGCGCTTCAAAGTTCAGAAGAACGCATAGGGGAGTCGCACCCCAATACGTTTCATGTGAAACATCGAACGGCCCCGGTTGCAGGATATGCAACCGGGGCCGTTTCATTTATCGACCTCAATTTTGGACCAACTGCTACCTTTCCCATTTTTTACGGACAAAATAAAGGGCCCTTGTCTCATGAATCAGACAAGGGCCCCTCAAAATATGCAGGGTAATTGTTAGGTACCTAATAGCCTACATTTTCCCATTGGTTGCTAACCCAACCTTGATTAATCTTGGGATTCTTCGTTACCTGAGCAGTACGCATGGCAACATCTTCTGTCATAACATCCATTTTCTTCTTTGAAGTATCGACGATATCTTGCGCGCTACGAAGCAAACGACCCCGAAGTTCATCGTCTGTCGCGATCTTATAGCCAGCAAAGGCACCAGCCGCGACAGTCGTCGCCAATGCAATCGCAGTTATAATCTTATTCCTCATCTTGGCCCCCTTGATCAAACTGAATCATTTCACCAAGAATACGAGAAAGCTCTTCTTCGTCTTTAAACTCAATTTCAATCTTATTCTTTCCACGCGAGCTCTTCACACGCACGTTGGTATTAAATACCTGGCGAAGCACACGGGCAGCCTTTTTAAAAGACTGAGGCGTTGCAGGCCTCGGCGTCTTAGGCGTCTCTCCGGCAGAAAACAATGAAGCAAGATTTTCTGTCGCTCTTACGGAAAGGCCCTCTGCAACAACCTTTTCTGCAAGTCGAATTCGAGCATCCTCATAGGGAACTGCAAGAATCGCACGTGCATGACCAGCAGTAAGTTTACCCTCAAAAATCATCTGCTGAACTACTTCGGGGAGATCGAGAAGGCGCAACGAATTTGTAATTGCAGAGCGTGACTTGCTTACTGCCTTCGACAATGCCTCCTGGGTCATACCGCTGGCATCAATGAGCTGGCAATAGCCCTTAGCCTCTTCGACGGGATTCAGATCAGAACGCTGAAGGTTTTCGATAAGAGCAAGAGCGAGCATCTCCTCATCATTAACTTCCTTAATGATGACAGGCAGTTCCTCAAGACCAGCAAGCTTTGACGCCTGGTAACGGCGCTCACCAGCGATGATCTCATAGCCGTTTCCATGCTTGCGCACCAACAGCGGCTGCAAAACGCCATGTTCTTGAATCGACTCGCTCAACTCTCGAAGTTCAGTTTCGTTAAAGTGAATTCGCGGCTGATTAGGGTTGGGAACGATATCCTCAATAGGCAATTTAGTTTCAGATGCTGCATTTGAAGCCGACGCAGCTGAACCACCGGTCTCATACTCGGCCTCTGAGACCAAAGCATTGAGTCCACGTCCCAATCCTCCACGTTTCTTTGCACTAGGCACGCTTGATCACCTCTTTTGCAAGGTTCATATACGCTTTTGCACCCTTATTTTGAGGCGCATAAGTAATTACCGGTTCTCCAAAAGACGGAGCTTCGGAGATTTTTACGGTACGGGGAATTAGAGTCTTAAAAGCCTTATCACCAAAGTACGATTGAACCTCCTCAACAACCTGATTCGACAGAGAAGTACGCGAGTCATACATGGTCATAAGCACGCCATAGGTGTCTAATCCCTTGTTCAGACGTGATTTGACCATCTTCATTGACTCAAGTAGCTTCGTAACGCCCTCAAGTGCGTAATACTCGCACTGAATCGGAATCAAAACGCTGTCTGCTGCAGTCAAAGCGTTGATGGTAAGCAGGCCGAGCGAAGGAGGACAGTCAATGAAAATAAAATCGAACTCGTCTTGAATGGGCTCAAGCAAATCTTTGAGGCGGGTTTCACGAGCAATTGCGCTTACGAGCTCAATTTCGGCGCCTGCAAGCTGAATTGTAGCAGGAATCACAAATACTTTTTTGCAATTTGTATCAAGAACAAGCGATTCTGCCGGTACATCATTCAACAATGCATCATAGATGCAGTGATCAAGATCTTCTTTTTCAATTCCAAATCCACTGGTGCTGTTTCCCTGAGGATCAAAATCGGCAATCAGTGTCTTACGACCCTGTTCACCCAGTGCTGCTGCAAGGTTTACAGCTGTCGTTGACTTACCGACGCCACCTTTTTGATTGATGATTGCAATAATACGCGTGTCTTTTGCGTTCTTTGAACGCTTAACGTCGCGAAATCCCACGGTCCCTCCTGGTGTGTATTAAAGCTGTCTAACGGAGGATGTTTCACGTGAAACATTCCGATTCGATATCACCCGCCATGTTTCACGTGAAACATGGCAAGTTGTTAATATCCATTATGTTTCACGTGAAACATCTAGGCAAGCGGATTCTTCTTTGCCATGCCATTTGCACGAGGCAATGCAACGGATGCTGGATGACTCTTCTTAAGAACAATGAACTCCCTGTGGCCCAAGCCCTCAGGCAAATCGATTGCATCATTCAGAAGCAAAGTGAAGCCGCAGATCTTAGCTGCTGACATGCCAGAAGCAAGCTCCTCATCCGATGGATTGCCCTTCGTGATAACAAATAGCCCTCCATCTTTGAGGTACGGAGCCGCATACTCAACAAGAATCGGTAGAGGGGCGAGTGCACGAGCGGTTACGACAGAGAACTGTTTCTTATGGCTTCGAGCATATTCTTCAAGGCGATCATGGACTGCATGCGCATATTTCAATCCAAGAGCATGAACAAAAGAATTGACAGCATCAACCTTCTTGCCAACAGAGTCAATATAAGTAGCTTTACGATGCGCAGTTATCGTTAATGGAATACCAGGGAAGCCTGCACCTGTTCCCATATCGAGCAAAGCTCCCTCAGGAGCCTTATTGATATAAGGAAGCATAACAAGTGAGTCGAGGATATGTAGTACCGCAGCATCTTCTATGTTAAGAATACGGGTGAGATTGGTTGTCTTATTTGTTTCCAGAACCAAATCCAAATGCTGAATACATTTCCTCAGCTCAACATCAGTTACGCTCAAGGAATACTCTTTGCAATAGGAAGTTAGACGACTTAACATCTCGTCAGCCTGCTGATCAGTGAGTACAAACAACAGAAGCTCCTTTCTGACAAAAATCAGTGTATCAAGAACTTTTGACAAAAAAAGGGGACGTGGAAACCACGTCCCCTAAGCATAAGCTCGAGTAGATTATCGAGCAACAATCACCACATGGCGATCGGGATCAGACCCCTCGGAATGCGTATCAACGGCATCGTTGCCACGAAGGGCAATGTGAACCAAACGACGCTCATAGGCATTCATGGGCGGCAGGGAAACACTCTTATGAGTGCGGATGGCGTGCTCGGCAGCAGACTGGGCCATGGAAGCGACCTTGTCCTGACGGCGGCTCTTGTATCCCTCAACGTCCACTACAACCGGATACCTAAAGCCGAGTTTGCGGCTCACCAGCAAAGAGAACATAACCTGAAGTGCATCAAGGGTGCGACCATGACGGCCAATGAGAACAGCAAGATCAGGAGCCGTTACATCCAGGATCAGCTCGCCCTCGTCGCCCTCGTACTCATCAATAGGAGAGTTGGCGGCATCGAAGTGCGAAAGAATGGAACGCAGAATGGAAATCGCAACATCGGCAATGGTGTCGAGCTCCTCATCGGTCAGCTCTTCACCGGCCTTGTAGCGCTGTGCAATCTCGGGATAATCGCCCGCGACCTGCGGGGCAACCTCCTCAAGCATATCCTCGATGATCTCTTCAGACATAACGTACTCCAAAAGTTAGGTACCTAAATAAGAATGATATCCCACTACTTCTTCTTGTGCGGGCGCGGTTTCTTCTCGCGACGAGTGACCTCGACCTGCAGCGGGGCGTTCTTAAGACGCTCCTCCTCATCGGCCTTAGCCTTGTCGATAACCTTCTGCGTCACGAAGATCTGCTGGATAACCTGCCAGGCAGAAGACACATCGTAGTACAGCAGAACGCCGACGGGCAGGCTCCAGCCCATCCAAAGCATCATGACGGTCATGACAACGGCCATCATACGCATGCTCTGAGCCTGCTGGCCGGTCTGGTTGCGCGACATGTAGAGCTGCGGAATCAGGGTCAGGACAGCGAACAGGATCAGGCAGACCAGCGCAGGCAGCGCGACCATAAAGCCATCGGCAAAGGAGGCACTCGGCGTGGTGGTCAGGTCGGGCAGAATATTAAAGAACGAGAACGCGCCGTCGTTAAAGTAGTCCGGCAGGTTACGCAGCAGCGTAAATAGGGCGAACAGGACAGGCATCTGAATCAACAGCGGCAGACAACCAGCCATCGGGTTGAACTTGTTCTCGCTGTAGAACTTCTGCATTTCCTCGGCCTGACGCTGGGGATCGTCGGCATAGCGCTCCTGGATCTCGAGCATCTTGGGCTGCAGCACCTGCATGCGTGCCGTCGACTTAGTCGACTTGAGCATAAGCGGCGTCAGTAGCAGACGGATGATGACCACCAGGATGATGATGGACAGGCCCCAGTCGACCGCAAAGGTCTGGATGAGCTTGAGCAGCTCGAAAAGGATGTTAACGATCCAATCCCACATGTAAGTTTTCCTCCGATAGCGAGTGCCCGCTAGGGCACAGGGTCATAACCGCCGACGTGCAGGGGATTGCAGCGAGCGATGCGCCTCACGGCAAGCCAGCAGCCTCTCAAAACACCGTACTTCTCAATCGCCTGGACGGCGTATTGCGAGCACGTTGGGTAATAAATGCAGGCGTCAGGCAATAAGGGCGAAATAACCTGTTGATATATGCGAATAGGAGCGATGGCAACACGTCGCAAAACGTGATTGCTCATCGCTCCTCCCCGGCAACGCCGGCGCGTTTCATAAGCGAACGCAATGCATTGTCCATCTCCTGAGGCGAAGAAACCCTCGTCTTGGGAGTTGCGAACAAGATGATGTCATAACCCGCAACGGGAAATCCACAGCTGCGGGCGGCCTCGCGCATCACACGCTTAGAACGGTTGCGCACGACAGCACAACCGAGCCGTTTAGCACCAACGAAGGCGACCCTTCCGGAGTCGCCTTCGCCAACCGATTCACATATGGTCATTCGAATCAGAGGGTGATTGAAACGACGCCCCTGACTGAACACATGCTCGAAATCTTGCCGAGACTTAATAGTCTTCATGCGAGATGTGTGTATCGCTGCTAGACAGTGAGACGCTTGCGGCCCTTGGCGCGACGACGGGCGAGCACGGCACGACCACCCTTAGTGGCCATACGGGCACGGAAGCCATGGGTCTTGGCACGCTTACGCTTATTAGGCTGATACGTACGCTTCATCTTAAGTTCCTCCTGCTGCATTTCGAGTGTCCGCGGGGGCGCGGACGCAGATATAGACACGTGAGCTTGAAGATTGTAGGGAAATCAATGTTCAAATGTCAAGAAATCAAAGGTAAAAGGTTGCGCAGTTCACACGGTTCCCCCATAAGCCGAGCTCGATTTAGCGGTGCATGGCAACTTTTCACGATATTTCATTGAGTTTTCAACAGGTCATGTTGGCAATGTTGAGAACTTTTCGTCCGTTTTCCAAAGTTTTCAACAGGTTTTGAAAAGTTGTCGAAAGATGAGAAACATTGCACGGTGAGCTACTATTTGTCCGAAACCTTTTGAAAGATTGCGAGCGGCATGTCTGACGACTTTTACACCATGGTCGATTCCGGAGACCCGGCACCCGACAACGAGCACATCACCGGCGTGCGCGAAGAGCGCGACGAAGGCGAGCAGACGACCACGCAGGCGCCAAAAGCCATGTACGCCGCGCGCATCGCCGTCTATGACGACATGCTGTCGACACCACGTGTGATCGTCATTGATCCGCAAGATGTCCGCACGTATTTGGAAGAGACGACCAACACCGTCTACCAGTGCATGAAAGAACAAGGTGGCCATATCTCGCTCATGGTCATCCGCGAGATTGTCGAAAACTTTATCCACGCACACTTTGCCGAGCCCATCATCTCGATTCTGGACGGCGGAGACACCATCCGATTTGCCGATCAAGGGCCCGGCATCGACGACAAGGAGCGCGCTTTCGACTTTGGCGTTACCAGCGCAAACAGCAAAATGAAGCGCTATATCCGTGGAACCGGAGCAGGGTTTCCCATGGTGCAGGAGTATTTGGAAAACGCCGGCGGTGCCGTATCCATCGAGGACAACATGGGCAACGGCACCGTGGTTACGGTAAGCCTGAACCCTAAACGCGTGCAGGAAATCGAACGCGCCGGCGGACGCGGCGCTGCCGTGCGGCCCGAGACGGAGCAGCCCACATATCCCCTGCCGGGAGCTTTTGCGCAGCAGCCCATGGCAACGCAGCAGATGCAGCCCCCCGTGGGACAGATGCAGCAGCCCGGAATGCTTCCTACACAAGAGCCCCAGGCGGCATCGATGTCGATGCCGCCAAACGTGCCAGAGGCCATGCCGCTGGCGGATCAGGATGCAGCAGCAATGCAGCAGGCGACGGGGGCACCGGGCGGCCAGCAAATGGGCTATCAGCCGTACCAGCAGGGATATCCATATCAGCAGATGCCGCCACTGGGGTATGGCCAGCAGTTCCCGCAGCAGTACCAGCAGGGATATCAGCAGCCGTACCAGCAGATGCCGCAGCAGCAGTACAACCCCTGGGCCCAGCAGATGCCTCCGCAGCCTTACCAACAGTGGCCTCAAAGTTTTCAACAGCAAATGCCGCCGATGCAGAGTTCTCAACAACCAGCAGCTCAAATGATGTATCCTAATGCAGCAAATCAGTATGCGCAGCCACAACCGGACGTGTTCGTAAGCGATCGCGGCAACGCCGCGCTGGGCTATCTGGCGCAAAATCAAGCGTGCGGTGCAACCGATCTGGCGAGGGCGTTTGGAAACTCGGCCCCCACTTGGTCACGCACGCTCAATGACTTGGCGCAGGCCGGCTTGGTCATCAAGCATGGCCAGAAATACCATCTGACCGAACTCGGCGCCGCTCGCGTGCGAGCTCAGAGCTAAAGAACGGGAGAGACAGTGGACGAGGAAGCAAGCATCATCCTGGGGGATGCCATCGCCTTTTGCCAGCGCGACGGCCAAGATGCACGCCTCATCAACATGCTGGGGCAATCGCGCGCCATAAGCCTGACCGAAGATACGCTCACGATCGAGGCCCCCTCGCGCTTTGCCATAGCGCAGCTCAAAAAGCATCAGCCGACCGTTGAGGCCTATCTGGAAGAAATCGCCTTTACACCGATTGCGCTCGACATCGTGGCACCGCAAGGCGCCGCGACGGAATCCGCTGCCGCGACGGCGCCCGGCGCTGCTCCCGCTGCTTCCCCGGCGGCGCCAGCCTCCGCAGGCGACGTGCCGACAATCGAGCACCAGCACAGCGATGTTTCCCGTGAAACCATGGCACCGTTGCCGACCGCGGCGGCGACGTCAACGAACGCACCCGTCACGCACATGCCCATCGCTCACGACGCAGCGGCGGGCGCGGATTCGGGCATTGCAATCAAGAACACGCTCTCGGCCGATGATTTTCGTCGCATGATGAACCAGATGAAGGGCGGAGCGCCGACTAAGTCCACGCAAGCCGCGACCCCCGCTTCACCCATGCCGGCACCGACCGTGCCGGCCGAGCAGAATGCGGATGGAGCCCCGCTCGCCGCGAACTCAAAATTCACCTTTGAGAACTTTGTCTACGGCCCCGAGAACAGCCATGCCTATCGCTCGGCACTCAAGTTTGCCGCCCTCGCGGACGAGCGCGGCACGTGCACATCACTGTTCATCTACGGCAAATCGGGCCTGGGCAAGACGCACCTGCTGCTTGCCATCAAAAACGAGCTCGCCGAAAAGTCGCCCGAGATCAAGGTCAAGTATGCCAACTCCCAGGCATATCTGGACGACCTGATGACCGAGTTCGACCGCCAAAAGAAGAGCAACGCCCCCATCATGCAGGCGTACCACGGCGTGGACGTGCTCATCATCGACGACATCCAAAACATCATCGGCAAGCGCGCGAGCGTGGACTACTTTTTCCAGCTCATGGACGAGTTCATCCGCAACAACAAGAAGGTCGTCATCGCGGCAGACCGCGCCCCCAAGGACCTGAGCATGGACGAGCGTCTAACCAGCCGCTTCAACGCCGGCATGCTCTGCCTGGTCGCAGAGCCCAGCTACGAAATGAAATACAAGATCTTGCAGCGCTATTACGAGAACACCATCGTCGCCGCTCCCGAGGCAGGCGACGACTCGCTGCTGGCGGCCTATGGGGGCGACGGCGGGCACCTAACCGACGAGCACTTTAAACACATGGCCGAGGTCTCGGGCACCAACATCCGCGAACTCGAGAGCTTTTGCGAGCGCTGCGCCGGCGAGGCGGGCGACCGCGAGCGCGAGGGCGGGGAGCTCACCTTTGACGATATCGACGCCATCGCCAGCCAGTACTTTGACACATCGGCCAAAAAGATCAACGTCCAGACGGTTCAGTCCGTCATCGAAGAGCAGTACGGCGTGACGCACGAGGAGCTCATCGGCCCGCGTCGCAACGCCAATATCGCCAAAGCACGCCATATCGCTATCTACCTGGCCATCGAGATGTGCGAGATGACGACCACGGCGGTGGGCGCCGAATTTGGCAACCGCAACCACTCGACCGTCAGCACGAGTTACAAAAAGGTCCAGAAGATGATCCAGGAAGACCGCACCGTCACCGAAGACCTCAAGTCGCTGCGCGATAAAATTACACTGCGCTCGTAGGGAAATAGAGACACCTGTTGAAAACTTGTCGAAACCACGGGCATAAGGTGTCTAAAACCCAACCCGCGGTGATGAAAAGCTTTGCGCAGGTTTTGAACGTGGAAAACCACCCCTGTTGCACACAGGTTGCTGTCGATTCTCTTTCTTGGTCTGACCTGCGTCTTTGGGAGTAATCAACAGTTTCGTCAGTGCTATTACTATTATTAAGATATTTATATCTATAGAAAGGTATTAAAAGATGAAGTTCACCGTCAGCCAGAGCTCGCTTACACAAGCCATCGGCGTCGTTATGAAGGGTGTCGCTTCGGCATCCACCCTCCCCATCCTGTCGGGCGTGCTCGTTAAGGCCCAAGACGGCATCTTGGAATTCCAGACCTCTAACTACACTATCTCGATCCGTCATCGCATCGCGGCGCATGTCGAAGAAGAGGGCGAGATGGTTATCCCCTGTAAGATGCTCTCCAATATCACCAAGACCCTCCCCGATGCCCCGGTCACCTTTGAGCTGTCCGAGCGCCAGGTGCTGATTGGTTGCGAGAAGAGCTCTTTTAGGCTGAACACGCTCGATGCCAATGACTTCCCCGAGTTTCCGGCCTATGCCATCGAGAGTGCCGTGGAGCTGCCGACCGATGTCTTGTCCGAAATGGTCGGCCGCGTGTGGCGCGTCACCTCGACCGACAAGGCTCGCCCCATCCTGGGCGGCGTGCACATGAAGGTCGAGAACAACACCGTACGCCTGGTGGCGACCGATTCCTTCCGCTTGGCCGTGTGCGATACGCAGGTCGAGACCTCGACCCTCGAGGGCTCCTTTGAGCTCAACGTTCCGGCTGACGCCTTTAGCGACGCGCTGAACATCATGGCCAGCCAGGCGACCATCATGATCGGGGCTACCGACACCCAGGTTGTCTTTGAGGCCGGCAACACCACCTACGTGTCGCGTCGTATCGAGGGCGTGTACCCCAACTACAAGCAGCTCATCCCCGATTCGTGCGTGACGAGCGTCAAGATCGACGTCGCCGCCTTTAACGCCGCCCTCAAACGCGTGGCCGTCATCGCGAGCGCCAACCCCGCCGTCAAGTTCGAGATCGATGTCGAGAACGGGCAGATGGGCCTGTCCTCCATTTCCAATGACCAGGACCTTGCGCAGGAGACGATCGATGTCGAGGCCGAGGGCGAGTCGGGCACCATCGCCTTCAACTACCACTACATCTTCGGCTGCCTCAATGCCCTGTCCAAGGAGAAGGAGATCACGCTGGAGCTCAAGAGCTACTCGCAGGCGGGCATCTTTAAGTCCTACGACAAGATCAACTACCTGTACCTAGTCATGCCGGTCCGCATCTAGCGCTGCGCCATGACCATGTTCGCCCGCGATCTTTCCGTCGCGCACTACCGCAGCTTCGATAGCTACTGTCTTGCCCTGGACGAAGGCGTGACGATACTTGCGGGGCCCAATGCGGCAGGAAAGACCAATCTCATAGAGGCGCTGCAGCTGCTGACGAGCGGCGCCTCGTTTAGGCATCCGACCGCAGCCGAGCTCGTCCATGACGGCGTGGGCTCGTGCAAGGTCGAGCTGAGACTCGAGGGCGACGGCCGCGTGCTTGATATGGGACTGAGCGCGGAGGACGGTAAGCGCTCGTTTAGCCGCAACGGCAAGAGATGCTCTGCCGCCGGTGTGCGCGGGGTTCTGCCGAGCGTGCTGTTTTGCCCCGACCATCTGGACATGGTTAAGCGGGGCGCCAGTGTGCGCCGCGCCGCCCTCGATGACTTTGGCATGCAACTGAGCGCACGCTATGCCGATCTTGCGAACACCTATGGGCGCTGCGTGACCCAGCGTAACGCCCTGCTCAAGGAGACCTGGTGCTGCCGCGAGATGCTCGGCGCGTGGAACGAATCGATTGCCCGCGCGGGCTCGGCCCTGCTCGTGCACCGGTTGGCCCTGCTCGACCGGCTGGCGGGCCATGTGCGCGCTGCCTACGGGCAAGTAGCGTCCGGTGAAGCCGCCAACGTGTCCTATGCGTCCACGCTGGGGGATTTACCCCAGGTCGAGGATCGCGAGGAGCTGAAGGGCTGGGCGTACGAGCGCATGCTGACCGCCTTTGATGAGCACGCCGACGAGGAAATTCGCCGCGGCGTGACGTTGGTGGGACCGCATCGCGACGAGATTGAATTTACCGTGGCGGGTCGCTCCGCCCGTTCATTTGCCAGCCAAGGACAGCAGCGAACGTTGGTGCTGTCCTGGAAGGTGGCGGAGGTGGCCGTGGCTCGCGATGTCCTGGGCACCGCCCCACTGCTGCTTTTGGACGACGTGATGAGCGAGCTCGACGGCGAGCGTCGCGGTGCTTTCCTGCGGCTGATCGGCGATGATATCCAGACGGTCATAACCACGACCAACCTGGGATACTTTACCGATGACCTGCTTGATCGAGCCAAGGTGGTGAGTATGGGTGAGACGTGCTAATTACGAGCGCGAGAGCGAGACGGTCGCCTTCAGTGGGTTTTTGAACGCAGAGCGCCAGCGCATCCTGGCGGCTGCAACGCCTAAGCGCCGCGCGCAGATGGAGGCTGCCGAGGAGTCGCGCGCGGTCTATCGCGCGTGGAACGCGGTGTGCTCGGGCACGCGCGAGGGGCGGCATGTGACGGGCCTGCGCTACCTGCCCGAGTCCAATGAGCTGCTGGTATATCTCGACTCGCCCTCGTGGACGCAGGAAATGACGCTGCTGCGCGAGATCATCCGCGCGCGCATGGAGCGCGCCGGTGCGCATGTGGACGGCCTGGTGTTCAAAACCACCGCGCCCGGTCACACGCCACCCGCCGCCAAGGAGCGCCTGCGCCCGGCGACGACCGAGCGCCCGCCGGCTCCGCACGCCGACCTAAGTGAGGCCGAGCGCACCGAGATCGAGCGCCAAGTGGCGCCCATCGAAGACCAAAAACTGCGCGAGGCCCTCGAGAATGCCATGAGAGCCAGTGCCGAGTGGGCCAAGGGCGTGCAAAGCAAAAAAGAGCCTTAAATCGCATCTGGTGGCCTTGTAGAGCCAAATACCCTCGTTCCCGAGGGTATTTTTTTACGATAAACTAGTAAGGCTGTACACATTTTCTTGACTGAAGGAGGACGTGTGGCAAACGAAAACGATTACGATGGCGGCGAGATTAAGATTCTCGAAGGTCTCGAGGCCGTTCGTAAGCGCCCGGGCATGTATATCGGCTCGACGAGCGCCAGCGGTCTGCATCACCTGGTGTGGGAGATCGTTGACAACTCCGTCGACGAGGCCATGGCCGGTTTCTGCACCGAGATCCAGGTGACGGTCCACGCCGACAACTCCATCACGGTCGTCGACAACGGGCGCGGCATCCCGGTCGACGAGCACCCTGTTAAAAAGATCCCGACGCTCGAGGTCGTCATGACGATCCTGCACGCCGGCGGTAAGTTCGATAACTCGGCCTATAAGGTCTCAGGCGGCCTGCACGGCGTGGGTATTTCCGTCGTCAACGCACTGTCCAAGCGCGTGGTCGTTCAGGTTCGTCGCGATGGCAACACCTATGAGATGGAGTTCTCGCGCGGCAAGACCGTCAAGAAGATGGAGGTCGTGGGCACCTCGGATTCGACGGGTACCACCGTTACCTTCTGGCCCGACGACGAGATCTTCGAGACCTGCATCTACGATTTCGATACGCTGCACAACCGTCTGCAGGAGACGGCGTTCCTCAATAAGAACCTCAAAATCGTGCTGACCGACGAGCGCGAGGCGACTCCCCATGTGGAGGAGTTTTGCTACGAGGGCGGCATTATCGACTTCGTCAAGTTCCTCAACGAGGGCAAGGACGTCCCCGAGGCCTTCAAGGAGCCCATCTACATCGAGGGCAAATCGGACCCGGACGCGCCTGTGGCCAAGATGGGCGAGGTCGAGGTTTCCCTGCAGTGGAATAGCGGCTACGGCGAGAACGTCATGTCGTTTGCCAACGACATCTACACTCCCGAGGGCGGCATGCACCTTGAGGGCTTCCGCACCGCGCTCACCCGCGTGATCAACGATTACGCGCGCAAGCAGAACCTGCTCAAGGAAAAAGACGCCAACCTGACCGGCGACGATGTGCGCGAGGGCCTTTCGGCCGTTATCTCGGTCAAGCTGCCCGACCCGCAGTTTGAGGGCCAGACCAAGGCAAAGCTCGGCAGCTCTTATATGCGCGCGCTGACGCTCAAGATCGTGACCGACGGCCTTGCCGATTACCTCGAGGAGCACCCTAAGCCCGCTCGCGAGATCGTCAAGAAGGCGCAGCAGGCCTGCAAGGCGCGCAATGCCGCCCGCAAGGCGCGCGAGGCGACCCGCCGCAAGAGCCTGCTCGAGACGGCGTCCCTGCCCGGTAAGCTCGCCGACTGCTCGGTGCGCGATGCCGAGCTGACCGAGCTCTTCATCGTAGAGGGCGACTCGGCAGGCGGTTCGGCCAAGGACGGCCGTCGCCGAGACATCCAGGCGATTCTGCCCCTGCGCGGCAAGATTTTGAACGTCGAACGCGTTGGTGACCATCGCGCGTTCTCGAGTGACACCATCCAGTCGCTGATTACCGCGATCGGCTGTGGCGTCACGACGAGTGCCGGCGACGGCGGCGACTTCGATATCACCAAGGCTCGCTACCACAAGATCATCATCATGACCGATGCAGACGTCGACGGTGCACATATCCGCATCCTGCTGCTGACGTTCTTCTACAAGTACATGCGTCCGCTGATCGACGCCGGCTACGTCTATGTCGCCTGCCCGCCCATCTTTGGCATTAAGGTGCGCAACAAGATTCACTACGTGTATCCCAACGGCCGCCAGCCCGAAGACGAGATCCTGCGCGACACCATCCAGAGCCTGGGCCTGAACCCCGACGACAACGACGAGGACGGCAAGGCCAAGGACGGCAAGATCACCAAGAAGCGCAAGGGCTATACCGTCCAGCGCTACAAGGGCCTGGGCGAGATGGACCCCAAGCAGCTTGCCTCGACGACGATGGATCCCAAGACCCGCATCCTGCAGCGCGTGTCGATCGAGGATGCCGTGGTGGCGGACCGCGCCGTGCGCGAGCTGATGGGTTCCGAGGTCGGCTATCGCCGCGAGTACATCGAGAAGCATGCACATGATGCACGCTTCCTTGACGCTTAAGAGGAGGTAACGTGGCAGACGATATCAACAATAACGAGGGCATGGGCGAGGCCGGCGACGCCGGCATGCCCGACGATCTGAGGCGCCTGCTTGCCCGTGCTGAGCAGGGCGAGGACGGCGATCCGGACGCCTATAACCCCGATGCCGATGATGACGAGGAAGAGGACGACGGTGAGCTCGAGGAGAGCTTTGGCGAAGTCGACCGTGGTGCCTCGGCCGGCGAGGATATCAATGGCGGCCAGCTCCAGATTTCGGAGTTCGGTCGCGAGATGAAGCAGTCGTTTATCGAGTATTCGATGTCGGTCATCACGGCGCGCGCCCTGCCGGACGTGCGCGACGGCTTAAAGCCGGTGCACCGCCGCATCCTGTACGCGATGAACGAGAGCGGCATCTACCCCAACCGCCCACATAAGAAGTCGGCCTGGACGGTCGGCGAAGTTATCGGTAAGTACCACCCGCATGGCGACGCAGCGGTCTATGAGGCCATGGTCCGCCTGGCGCAGTGGTTCTCCATGCGCACGCCGCTCATTGACGGTCACGGCAACTTCGGTAACATCGACGGCGACGGCGCGGCGGCCATGCGTTACACCGAGAGCCGCCTGGCCAAGCCCGCCATGGAATTGCTGCGTGACTTGCAGAAGGATACCGTCGACTGGCAGCCCAACTACGACGAATCGCTCGCCGAGCCCGTGGCACTGCCTGCGCGCTTCCCCAACCTGCTGGTCAACGGTAGCCAGGGCATCGCCGTCGGCATGGCCACCAACATCGCCCCGCACAACCTCACCGAGGCGATCGAGGCCACCTGCTACCTGATCGACAACCCCGACGCCACCGTCGACGAGCTCATGCAGATCATGCCCGGTCCGGACTTCCCCACCGGCGCCATCATCATGGGCAGCGCCGGCATTAAGCAGAGCTACGAGACCGGCCGCGGCTCCATTACCGTGCGCGCCAAGGCTCACGTGGAGTCCACCAAGACCGGCCGCAGCCGCCTGGTCTTTACCGAGATTCCCTACATGGTCAACAAGGGCACCCTGCAGGAGAAGATCGCCCAGCTCGTCAACGACAAGCGCATCGAGGGCATCTCGGACATGCGCGATGAGTCCAACCAGAAGGGCATCCGTCTGGTCATCGAGCTCAAGAAGGGCGTCATTCCGCAGGTCGTGCTCAACAACCTGTATAAGTACACCTCGCTGCAGACGACCTTCGGCGCCAACAACCTGGCGCTCGTCAACGGCGTTCCCAAATGCCTGAGCCTGCGCGAGATGCTGCAACACTACATCGACCACCAGGTCGACGTCGTCACTCGCCGCACCCGCTTCGACCTTAAGAAGGCCCAGGCCCGCGCGCATATCCTTGAGGGCTACCTGATGGCCCTTGACCATATCGACGAGGTCATCAGCATCATCCGCTCCTCGCAGACCGACTCCGAGGCCAGCAGCCGCCTGATCGAGCGCTTTGGCTTTACGCCCGAGCAGACCACGGCCATCCTCGAGATGAAGCTGCGCCGCCTGACCGGCCTGGAGCGCGACAAGATCCAGGAAGAGCTGGACGGCCTGCGCCGCGCCATCGCCTACTACGAGGACCTGCTGGCGCACGAGGAGAAGATCCTGGGCGTCATTAAGGAAGAGATGCGCGAGATCTCCAAGAAGTTTGGCGATAAGCGCCGCACTGAGATCAGCCAGGTCGAGAAGGACTTGGACGTCGAGGACCTCATTGCCGACGAGGACATGGTCGTGACCATCACCCACACCGGCTATGTCAAGCGCATCCCGGTGGCCGCCTACCGCGCCCAGAAACGCGGCGGCAAGGGCGTGTCGGGCGTCAACCTCAAAGAGGACGATGTCATCGACGAGATGTTCATCGCGTCCACGCACGAGTACGTGCTGTTCTTCTCGAGCAAGGGCAAGGTCTATCGCCTGAAGGTGCACGAGCTGCCGGTGGGTACGCGCCAGGCGCGCGGTACCGCGATCGTCAACCTGCTGCCCTTCGAGGAGGGCGAGAAGATCGCGAGCGTCATCAGCTGCCGCGAGTTCCCCGCCGACGAGTACCTGATGTTTGCCACCAAGAGCGGCATGGTCAAGAAGACCGTGATGAGCGCCTACGACCGTAGCCGCCGCGACGGCCTGATCGCCATCAACCTGAGGGACGACGACGCGCTGCTCGCCGTGCGCCGCGTGCGCGAGGGTGACAAGATCATCATGGCAACCACCGCAGGCAAGGCGATTATGTTCCCCGAGGACCAGGTGCGCGCTACCGGCCGTGATACCAGCGGCGTTCGCGGCATTGGCATGAAGGAAGGCGTGAGCGTTCTTGGTATGGAGATTACCAACGGTAACGGCGACCTGTTCGTCATTACCGAGCGCGGCTACGGCAAACGCACGCCGGTCTCGGATTACCCGGAGCAGAACCGCGGCGGTCAGGGTGTCTACACCATCCAGATGACCGAGCGCAAGGGTAACCTCGCAGCCATGAAGACGGTGGGCCCGCAGCATGAGCTGTTCATCGTGACGGAGGGCGCGACGGTCATTCGCGTCAAGACCGACGAGATCAGCCAAACCGGTCGCGCCACCCAGGGCGTCAAGATGATGACCGTCGACGATAACGACCGCGTATGCGCCGTGGCCCGCATGACAGCCGCCAAGGAGAAGCCCGAAGGCGAAGGTGCCGAGGCCGCAGCCGATGCCGAAGAGGCCCCAGTCGACCTAGGCGACGGCAACGACATGCCAGAGGATCTCCTCGACGAGTAAGAGGAACCGGCTGGTAGAAAATATCAGACCCCATATATCGGCGGTCGGCGCACCTGCGCGCCGACCGCTTTTTTGAAAATCTTTGAACCCCACGTCTGCCCCGGCTGCTCGGCGGCATGCGAAGTCGATCGCGAGTTCCGCACGAGCCGGAGAGCACTTAATGTGCTCTCCGTGCGAG
>CATXMO010000022.1:0-42788 GCA_958372075.1 uncultured Collinsella sp.
GCCCGTGGGTTATACCCTAAGAGCAAACCACCCTTTTTAAGGGTGGTTCTGATTTCACGTCACCTTGCTCGCTTGGGGCCGTTTTCGCTGACGTTGCCAAGACATCGGCGTCAACATGGTTGGCGTTGGCGATGGCGTGCTGGTCAATCCTTACAGCTCGTACAGCGTGGTGAACTTGTCCTGCAGGTAGCTGCAGTAGTAGCGGGCATCGAACGCCATGCCGCATGCGCCCTTGATGAGCTCCGGCGCGTCCTTGGCGCGGCCCCACTGCCAAATGTGCTCGCCCAGCCACGCGCGGACGGGTGCCAAGTCGCCGCTCGCACAGGCGCCGTTGAGGTCGACGCCGTCGCGGCACATGGCCGGCACAAACATGGCATCGTAGGCGCTACCCAGCGCATACGTGGGGAAGTAGCCAAACGAACCGCCGCTCCAATGCGTATCCTGCAGGCAGCCGTGCGTGTCGTCGGGAACGGGAATGCCCAGGTACTCGTCCATAAAGCGGTTCCAAAGCGCGGGGATGTCCTTGGCCGCAGCCTCGCCGGCAAACAGCATACGCTCAATCTGGTAGCGCACCATAATATGCAGCGGATAGGTGAGCTCGTCGGCCTCGGTGCGGATCAACGACGGCTGCGCGATGTTCACGGCGCGGTAGAGCGTGTCTTCGTCGACGTCGCCGTAGACCTCGGGCGCGTGACGACGCAGCACCTCGAGCAGCGGGCCCATAAAGGCGCGGCTGCGACCCACGGTGTTCTCGAAAAAGCGGCTCTGGCTCTCGTGGATGCCCATGGAGGTGCCGCCCTCCAGGCAGGTGCGCGCGTAGGCGGGATTGACGCCCAGCTCGTACATGGTGTGCCCCGCCTCGTGGATGATGCTGTAGACGTTGGAGATGCAGTCGTCCTCGTAGATGTGCGTCGCGATGCGCGCATCACCCACGGCAAAGCCCTCGCTAAACGGATGCTCGGTAAAGGCAAGCGTGGTGTCGTCCAGGTCCAGGCCGACAAGCTTCATAAGGTCGAAGCTCATGGCACGCTGGGCGGCCTCTGGCACGTGGGCGTGCAAAAAGTCGGCAGCCGGCTGCTGGCCGCGCTCGCCGATGGCGTGCACGAGCGGCACGACCGTCGCCTTGACCTCATCGCAAAACGCGTCGAAGCTCTTGGCGGAAAGGCCGCGCTCGTACTGGTCGAGCCAAACATCGTATGGGTCGCGCTTGGGGTCCATGAGCTCGGCCTGATGCTTAAGTTGGGCGACGATTCTATCCACATAGGGCTCAAAGCTCGCCCAGTCATTGGCCGTCTTGGCCTTGTGCCACACGGCGTCGGCCTCGCAGGTGAGCCTGGTCCAGGCCTCGGCTTCCTCGGTGGGGATGACGCTTGCCTCGCGCTGGTCGCGGCCGAGTACGCGAATCTCGTTGAGCAGCTGCGGGTCGTCGATCTTGCCGCCCGCGACGGTCTCTCGTGCCAGCGAGCGCACAAGTTCGACAGACTTTTTGCTGGTCAGCAGCTTGTGATGCTCGCCAGCAAGGGTGCCCATAGCATCGGCGCGGGCCGCGGCGCCGTTGGCGGGAGCAATGGTCGCGCCGTCAAACTCGGCAATCTTGAGCAGGTACTCGCGAGTCCACAGCTTGCCCTCGAGCTTACGGAATTTTTTGACAGCCTTATCGACCTTCATGCCTTTGGGCGTCTTATCCGCTGCGGGCTTGGCCATCTTATCCTTGTTCTTTCCCATACCTATATCCTTGATCTCGCAGACCGGACGCCACGGGTGGGCGTACGGCCAGTTTGCACAGCTACCTACCTTGTACCCAGTGCGAACAAAACGGAACGCGGCGATATGCTCGCAGAATGTGTTATCCTATAGCCCAATGCGTTGACGGAGAGGGTTTTGCCCGCCGCGTCGCCGGCAAGAGAGGGAAGGTCATGGGCTGCAAGCCTTCCTGCGGTGGCAAGGGCCAAGCGTTCACTCCCGAGCAGCGACCTCAACGGGCGCGCGGCTAGCGGCGGCGAAGCCCCAGTAGGGAAGCCGTGAGCCTCGCGATAAGGGGCGCAGAGTGGGCACGGCGGGCCAGACATCCGCTGGGTCAAACAAGGTGGTACCGCGGAATTCAACCGTCCTTGGGCAATGCACATGCCCGAGGACGGTTTTTTGTTACCGAACCGGGCCGCGCATCCGCAGCATCGGGCGGCGTCAGCCGTCCCGGAGCGCGGATGCGCGAGAGACGAAAGGGAAGACATGAGTCTGATTGATGATCTGGTCAAACTCGAGGAAGAGGCCAAGGAGCTCGTCGCCGGCGCCGACGACGCCGCCAAGCTCGAGGCCGCGCGCGTTGAGCTGCTCGGCCGCAAGGGCCGCATCACTGGCCTGATGCGTATGATGGGCAAGCTCGCCCCCGAGGATCGCCCCGTCATGGGCAAACGCGCCAACGAGATGCGCCAGCTGATTGAGGGCATGCTCGACGAGCGCAACACCGAGATGAAGGCCGCCGCCCTCAAGCGCGCACTGGAGCACGACGCCGTCGACATCACGCTGCCGGGCGTCCGTCCGCAGATTGGTCACCAGCACCTGATCAAGCAGATCATCGAGGAGGCCGAGGACATCTTCTGCGGCATCGGCTACACCGTCGAGTCCGGCCCCATGGTCGACACCTCCTACTACAACTTCACTGCGCTCAACGCCCCCATGGATCACCCGAGCCGCTCGGCCCGCGATACCTTCTACGTGGTCGACAACAACCCCGGCAGCGTCGCGCACCCCGAGGCTCACGCCCACGGCGAGTCCGACGTGCTGCTGCGCACCCAGACCTCGGGCGTGCAGATCCACACCATGGAGTCGCAAAAGCCGCCCATCTACATGATCTGCCCGGGCACCGTCTACCGTCCCGACACGGCCGACGCCTGCCACCTGCCGCAGTTCAACCAGATCGAGGGCCTGGTCGTCGACGAGGGCATTACCTTTGGCGATCTGAAGGGCACGCTCGACTACTTTGTTAAGTGCATGTTTGGCGAGGACCGCAAGACGCGCTACCGTCCGCACTTCTTCCCCTTCACCGAGCCCAGCTGCGAGGTGGACGTGAGCTGCCACGTGTGTGGCGGCAAGGGCTGCAACTTCTGCAAGCACAGCGGCTGGATCGAAATCCTGGGCTGTGGCATGGTCGACCCCAACGTGCTCATCAACTGCGGCATCGACCCCGAGAAGTACACCGGCTTCGCCTTTGGCATTGGCGCCGAGCGCGTCGCGGCCCTGCGCTACGACCTGCCGGACCTCAGAACGCTCATGACTGGCGATATGCGCTTTTTGAATCAGTTCTAGGCCCGGCGGCTTTCCCAAGCACCGCACCTTGCCTTTCAATCGTCGGTTGCGTACCTAAGTACGCGGCCCTCCTCTTTCAAGGCAATCTGCGGCACTTGGAAAACCCGTCTCCGTTGCAGTTTTCCGGCTCAAAGCCGCATTTATGAAAGGAGACCAGTTAGATGCGCGTTTCTTACGACTGGCTCAAGACCATGATCGATATTCCGGAGGATCCCAAGACCCTTTCGGACGAATATATCCGTACCGGCACCGAGGTCGAAGCGATTGACACCGTGGGCGAGTCCTTTGACCACGTGGTGACCGCCAAGGTGCTCACCAAGACCCCGCACCCCGATAGCGACCATATGTATGTGTGCTCGGTCGACGTGGGTGACAAGAACCTCGACGCCGACGGCAATCCCGCTCCACTGCAGATCGTCTGCGGCGCGCAGAACTTTGAGGCCGGCGACCACATCGTCACGGCCATGATCGGCGCCGTGCTGCCCGGCGACGTCAAGATCAAGAAGAGCAAGCTTCGCGGTGTCGTGTCCATGGGCATGAACTGCTCCGCACGCGAGCTCGGCCTGGGCGGCGACCACTCCGGCATTATGATCCTGCCCGAGGATACGCCCTGCGGCATGCCGTTTGCCGAGTACGTGGGCTCGAGCGACACCGTGCTCGACTGTGAGATCACGCCCAACCGTCCCGACTGCCTGTCCATGATTGGCATGGCCCGCGAGACCGGCGCCATCTTCGACCGCGATTTCCACGTTGAGCTGCCCGCCATCAAGGCCGAAACCGGCCGCGCGACCGACGACGAGCTTTCCGTCGAGATCGCTGACGAGGGCCTGTGCGACCGCTACGTCGCCCGCATCGTACGTAACGTGAAGGTCGGCCCCTCGCCCGACTGGATGGTCAAGCGCCTCAACGCCCTGGGCGTGCGCCCGCACAACAACATCGTCGACATCACCAACTACGTGATGATGCTCACCGGTCAGCCGCTGCACGCCTTTGACCTGGACACCTTTGCCGAGCGCGATGGCCACCGTCGCGTGGTGGTTCGCGCCGCCCAGCAGGATAAGAAATTCACGACGCTCGATGGCGAAGAGCGCGTGCTCGACGCCGGCATGGGCCTTATCACCGACGGCGAGCGCCCCGTGGCGTTGGCCGGCGTTATGGGCGGCATGGATTCCGAGATCGAGGACGACACCGTCGACGTGATGGTCGAGAGCGCTTGCTTCAACGCCGGTCGCACCTCGCACACCAGCCGCGATCTGTCGCTTATCTCCGACGCCTCCATTCGCTTTGAGCGCCAGGTTGACGAGACTGGCTGCGTGGATGTCGCCAACGTTACCTGCGCGCTCATCGAGGAGATCGCCGGCGGCGAGGTTGCTCCCGGCTATGTCGATGTTTTCCCCGCGCCCAAGACCATCGACAGCATCAAGCTGCGCCTGGCCCGCGTGCATGCCATCTGCGGTGCCGACATCGAGCCCGATTTTATCGAGCGTTCGCTTACCCGTCTGGGCTGCACCGTCGAGCGCGACGGCGAGGACTTTATGGTTACCCCGCCGAGCTTCCGTCCCGACCTGCCGCGCGAGATTGACCTGATCGAGGAGGTCCTGCGCCTATGGGGCATGGGCCGTGTGACGGCGACCATCCCGGCTGCCAAGAACCACATCGGCGGCCTGACCCGCGAGCAGAAGCTCACCCGCAAGGTCGGCGAGATCCTGCGCGCCTGCGGCCTCAACGAGACCACGACCTTTGGCTTTGCCGCCCCGGGCGACCTGGAGAAGATCGGCATGCCCACCGAGGGTCGCGGCTGCCCCGTGGTGCTCATGAACCCGCTGGTGGCCGAGCAGACCGAGATGCGTCGTTCGCTGCTGCCGGGCCTGCTGCAGTCCGTGGCCTACAACGAGGCGCACGGTACGCCCAACGTGCACCTGTACGAGGTCGGCAGCCTGTTCCACGGTCGCGAGAACGCCAGCCTGCCCAAGGAGACCAAGTCCGTCGCGGGTGTGCTCTCGGGCCAGTGGAGCGAGCAGTCTTGGAACATGAAGTACCGTAAACTGCGTTTCTTCTTTGGCAAGGGTATCGTCGAGGAGCTGCTCGCCCAGCTGCGCATCGAGAAGGTTCGCTTCCGTCCCGTCGAGGGCGAGGGCTATGCCTTTTTGCAGCCGGGTCGTGCGGCCGAGGTTCTGTCCGGCGGCACCGTGCTGGGTTGGGTCGGCGAGATCCACCCCGAGGCGCGCGAGGCCTGCGGCATCGACGAGGTTGTCGTTGCCTTTGAGCTTGACCTGGACAAGCTGATCAAGGGCGCCCGCAACCAGGAGAACTACCGCGAGTTCTCGCAGTACCCGGCCGTTGAGCACGACCTTGCCATTGTGGTCGACAATGCCGTGACCTGCGAGGATCTTGAGCGCCGTATTACCAGCGCCGGCGGCAAGCTGCTCGAGGGCGTGCGCCTGTTCGATGTCTACCGCGATCCGGTTCGTATCGGCAAGGGCAAGAAGTCCATGGCCTTTGCGCTCACGTATCGCTCGGACGACCACACGCTTACTAGCGAAGAGGTCGAGAAGGCGCACCAGAAGATCGTCACCAAGGTGTGCAAGGGCGTAAACGGCGAAGTCCGCTCGTAATCTTTGCTGTTCGGAACCCGCCCCCTGCGGGGTTTTCACGGCAACGTCCTCGCCACTTCGCGGCTGCGGGATGTTGCCTTAGAAAACCCCTCTCGGGGGCGGGTTCCTGCGTTAACCTTGTTGCGAGCGGATCGCACCTTCTTCCGGGTGACCGGAAAGTTGGGAGTGCATGGGCCCTTTATTGGGCGGTGCGTGGACCTGGGCTAATAACGTACGTATTGCAAGGGCGTGCTGCGTTGTGGGCGGTGCGCCTTTTTGTTAGTATGCAGAGTCGGTGTTACGGATTGTTGGAAACGTAACACACAACGTTCTGATTGAGAGGGCTCATGCATATTCCCGATAATTATCTGTCCCCGCAGACCGATGCCGTTATGGCGGTGGCGATGGTGCCCGTATGGGTTCACTGCATCAAAAAGGTGCGCGCCACGCTCGATCGCGAGCATATGGCGTTCCTGGGCATCTGCGCCGCATTCTCCTTCTTGCTCATGATGTTCAACGTTCCGCTGCCCGGCGGTACCACTGGTCACGCCGTCGGCGGCGCACTCATCGCGCTGCTGCTGGGCCCCGAGGCCGCGGCTATCGCTGTCTCGGTCGCGCTGGCGCTGCAGGCGCTGCTGTTTGGCGACGGCGGCGTTCTGTCGTTTGGCGCCAACTGCTTTAACATGGCCTTTGTGCTGCCGTTTGTCGCTGCTATCGTGTTCCGTGCGCTCAACAGCCGTCTGCACGACAAGAGCTGGGGCACCTCGGTTTCTGCCATCGTGAGCGGTTGGGTCGGCCTGTGCCTGGCGGCCCTGTGCGCGGCAATCGAGTTTGGTATTCAGCCCATGCTCTTTACTAACGCTTCGGGCGCCCCTCTGTACTGCCCCTTCCCGCTGTCCGTGGCTATTCCGGCCATGTTGATCCCGCATATGCTGGTTGCCGGCGTGATCGAGGGCGTGGCGACGGCCGCCATCTACGGCTTCATTAAGAAGACGGCGCCGAGCATTATCGTCGGCCCCGAAGCCGCCGATGGCCAGCTTGCCGCCGATGGTACCGCCAAGAAGACTTCCCTGATTCCCACGCTCATTCTGGTCGCCGTGCTTGTCGTGGCCACGCCGCTGGGCCTGTTGGCCACAGGTGACGCATGGGGCGAGTGGGACGCCGAGGGCGCCGCGACCGCCGTTCAGGAGGCTGGCGACGACAGCCTGCAGGCTTCGGTCGGCCTCGATACCCCGACCTTTGCCGATGCCCTGCCCACGGGCGATTATCTGCAGGCCTATTCCGAGGAGCAGGGCCTTGGCTTTGCCGGCCAGGCCGCGATGTATATTCTTTCGGGCGTGATTGGCGTGGCGGTGCTCACCATCGCGTTCCGACTGGTTTCGCTGACGGTTAAGGAAAGCGGTGCTCATGGCAATAGCCGAGCTGCCTAGTTGGCTTGCGGCCGAGGAGCGTTACGAGCCCGCGGAGGCTCGGCATCGTGTGATGCAAAAGAATGTCCTGCATCTGGCGAGCCTGCTTGAGCGGGTTCGCCTGGGTGGAGGCGCGCACGAGGGCGGGTCGATGGTCGACCGCGCCCTTTCTTGCGTTTCGGCTCCGGTGCGCCTGGTGGGGATGTTCGTTTGCGTCTTGTGCGTGTGCCTGACGCAGAGCCCGCTATACCTGATGCTAATGGCGGCGACCGCGTTGGTGCTGGTCGCGGTGCGCCCTGTACGCGGGCTGCGCGCTACCTTTGTGCCGGCGTTGGCTGCCGCGGGGTTTGCCGTGGTTTTGGCGCTGCCTGCCCTGCTGCTGGGTGCTTCCGCCACGGGCGCCATGCTCAAGATTGCACTCAAGACGTTCATTAACGTGTCGCTGGTGCTGGGCGTTTCGTGGACGCTCACCTGGAGTCGCATGTCGGCGGCGCTTAAGATGCTGCGCCTGCCCGACGAGGTCATCTTTACCTTTGATATGGCACTCAAGCATATCGAGGTGCTGGGACGCACGGCGCACGATCTGTGCGAATCGGTCATGCTGCGCAGCGTTGGCCGTGCGCCTGAGGGATTTTCGCGCACCGACTCGCTGGCGGGTATCATGGGCATGACCTTTATCAAGGCGATGGAGTGCAGCCACACGATGGACGAGGCTATGCTCTGCCGCGGCTTTGCCGGTGCGTACCCGGCGCCCGGGCGGAGCGGCTTTGGCTGGCGCGATGCGGTTTATGCGGCCGTCGTGGTGCTGCTCGCCGTGTTGTGCGTGGTGCTGTAGCGCGGGCGGCCGAGCCGTCGATGTGGATAGGGAAGGGCGACGTTTTGGCAAACGATACGAATGGCGTGATGGGCGCGAGCGGTGCTACTGGCGCCAAGAGCGTGCCGCTCATCGAGTTTCGCGACGTGGTGTTCTCCTATGCGGGGCATACAGTTGTCGACAGCGTGTCGCTGCAGGTCGATCGTGGTGAACTCGTTGCCCTACTCGGTCCCAACGGCTGCGGTAAGACGACGATTATGCGCCTTATCAACGGTCTTGAACTAGCGGACGCGGGTGCGTGCCTGTTTGACGGGCACGTGATCGATGCGGCATATCTCAAGGATTCCGCAGCCGCTCAGCGGTTCCATCAGCGCGTGGGCTTTGTGTTCCAGAATGCCGACGCCCAGCTGTTCTGCGCTACGGTGGGCGAGGAAGTTGCTTTTGGCCCCGCGCAGATGGGGCTGCCGACAGACGAGCTCGAGCGCCGCGTCCGCGATGCCATGGAGCTGTTCCAGGTTGCCGATCTGGTCGATGCCTCGCCCTATCAGCTTTCGGGCGGGCAAAAGAAGCGCGTTGCGCTGGCTGCGGTCGTGTCGATGAACCCCGATATCCTAGTGCTCGATGAGCCCACCAACGGGCTCGATGAGGACTCGTGCGACATCGTAGTCAACTTTTTGCTGGCCTACGTCGCTGCCGGTAAGACGGTTTTGATGAGTACGCACCATCAAGATTTGGTGCGCCGCTTGGGGGCCCGTGCCATCTATATCGATCGATATCACCATGTGGTCGAGGCGCCTTCGCCGTCGTATGGAACCGAGAGCGGTGCTGCGGAATAGTTGCTGCGTAGAGGATGCGTAGCCGCCCGCGCGGCTTTGCCGTGATGGTATAGTTATCCAGGTTTTTTATGGGGGTGGCTATGCCAAGCTGGAACATTCATATCGCTCAAACGGAGCGCTTGCTGACACGTGCTAGCGTGCTTGCCGATAGCGTGCGCGACCGCAATGCCTTTTTGTTTGGCTGCGTGGTTCCGGACATCTTTGTGGGCTACATGGTTCCCGGCATTGCCGATCCCATCCCGTACCGCATCACGCACTTTGCTAAGCCCGAGCCTATCCCCAAACCACGCGAGCACGAGTTCTGGGATACCTATGTGACGCCGCTGCTTAAAAGTTCGCCCACCGGTGCGCCAGCCGCGGCGACCTCGATTATCGAGGAGCGCGAGCGACTGAACCGCGTGCACTATCCCCAGCGCTACAAGGATGCCGAGCCGGTTGCCGGTCCCGGCGCCTGTGAGTTCTCGCTTGCGTCCGAAGATGTGGCGCAGTCGCTGCTCGATTTAACGCTGGGCGTCTGGTCGCATCTGGTGGCCGACACGGTATGGAACACGCGTGTGAACCAGTATCTGGAAGCTCACGGCGGCAAGCCGTGCGAGGAATTCCGCATTAAAAAGCAGGGCGATTTTGACTGGTTTGGCAAGACGCTGGGCATCGTTTCCATTCCGCGTGCGACCGATCGCCTCTATACCGCTGCGACGCGTTTTGGGCAGTATCCCATCCATAAAGAATATGTGCTCAAGACTATCGGCGTCATGCACGAGATTGTACGCGAAAACCCCGGCGAGCCCGATCATCCGCCGTATCGCCTGCTAACCGAGGAGTTTTTCGATGCAACGTTTACCGAGGTCATCGAGCTGACCGAGGTGGGCTTTGCGACTCGCGTTGCCGCTTCTGACGTCCCCGCAGTCCCCCTGATCGCTAGCTGCTAGCTGGCCGGCTTGACGGCGAACAGCTCATCCCAATCGACCAATAGCTCCCGCCGCAGGGCATCTTCGGTGGTGCGTTCCTGATCGGTCTTTGGGATGTAGGGGAGCCCTGCCTTTTTATGGATGAGTTCGGCGATGTTGTTAAAGCTCTTCGTGTCTTTGATTTGCTCATAGGTTATCTGGATAACGTCATAGCCCATGCTTGTGAGGGCGGTGGTGCGCTCGGCATCGGAGAGACTTGCGGCTTCGCCATCGTGGGCGGAGCGGCCTTGGCATTCCAAGATGACGCCCATGCTGTCGGTGTTGCTCTCGATGAGGATATCGGCGTAGCAGCAGGTTTTGTCATACAGTGAGCGCGCGGCGTCGCTAAGTGGGATGCGCACGTTGTTTGCGATGTTGATGCCCATGCCGCCCTCGTTGCGGGGGAGCGAGACAAGCATAGAGGTCTGTACTTCGAAGGGCGAGGCGGTCTGCCCCGTCATGTGCTCGGCCGCCCAGCGCAGTTGTTTAACGCCGCGCAGGCCTGCAGCCTGCTTGGCGAACGCGGCGATATCCGCCGCGCTGAGGAGCGGCGGGCGCTTCCACAAATTGGTGTCATTGCCCTTGGTGTCGACAACACGCTCCCAACCGCAGTTGGGTGGAATGAGCTTAAGCGAAATGGCTTCATCGAGTTGTTGTTGCGTTCGCTCGCAGGGCGTAAACACTGCAAAGGAGCCGCACATCTCGTAGCAAGCCATGAGTAACTGGTTGCGTGAGACCTGCGTAGCAAGGCTGAGCAGCGTAAACTCGGGCGACGTGACATCAAATCCATGTTCAGTTTGCCTAAACGACCCGGGAGGCGGCTCTTGGGTCAGGAGGTGCGATTTAAACAGGCTTCGCGACCCGGATTGTGCTCGAGTGAATACAAGCCTGTGAAGCGGTGCGTGAAGCAGGTCTTTTACAACTGCATGACTTCCGAGGCCGCAACATCTGCGATCCATATTGCCAAGGCTAATGGCGGGGTAAAGCCCTAATACCTGCGGCGGGATACAGTGATAGTAAAAAGCGGATTGACCGCATAGCGTCAGGTCCATGATATCCTCCTGGTCGAAATGTGCTTTTGGACCGTGCGATGCCAGCGTCAATTCGGAAGTATGCGGCAAAATCTGAACCCTGTGAGCAGACCTGGCTTTTGAGGCCAGTTTATCAGGCATTTTGTTGCGAAAAAACGGGGTGTGCTCGGAGGTCTCAGAATTTGCCGCATACTTCCGAAAACGCGGTCGATCTGGCTCTTGCTAAAACGATTTAGCAGCGTCGGGTAAGGTGTGGTTTCGCCATCGGGCGAACACTTTTAGCGCTTGGGACTTTATTTTTGGGCCTCGAAAGGTGGATTTCGCGCTTTTGGTAAAGAAATGGGTGCGTGTTTTGCCGTGTGCCGGCATTGACACAGAAAAAGGGCCCGGAAGGCGAAGCCTTCCGGGCCCTTTGCAATGCAAACATGCTTGCAAGTACGACTTAACGCACCTGAGCGACGTAAGCGACGTTGGTCGAGGAGACCTTGTCCTCGAGCTGGACGCTCATGCGGGGATCGCCGGCGGTAGCGACGGTCAAATCGCCAGCCTCGACGTAGCCGAGCTCCTTAGCGGTCTCGATCGCCTTGACGATCGTGCCGTTGACGGTGCCCTGGGTAATCTCGGCCTGGTGCGGGATAACGCCCCAGTACATGATCATCTGCTGGACGGCCCACTCGTGGCGGGAGAACGCGCAGATCGGCATGTTGGGGCGGAAGTGCGAGATCAGGCGAGCGGTACGACCGGTGGTCGTCGGCACGGTGATGCACTTGGCGCCAACGGTGGTAGCCATGTTCACAGCGGACATACCCACAACGTTGTTGACAACGCGGGTGCCGTGAGCATCGGCCGGAACCTCGAGCGGAGCGTGGGCCGGGAGGTACTTCTCGGTCTCGAGAGCAATGCTGGCCTGCATCTTAACGGCCTCGACCGGGTACTTACCGGCAGCGGACTCGCCGGACAGCATGACGGCGTCGGTGCCGTCATAAATGGCGTTAGCAACGTCGGCAACCTCGGCGCGCGTCGGGCGCGGGTTCTGCTGCATGGAGTCGAGCATCTGCGTAGCGGTGATGACGGGCTTGTAGGCCGCGTTGCACTTGGCGATGATCTCCTTCTGGATGTGCGGAACGAGCTCGGGCTTGATCTCGATGCCCAGGTCGCCACGGGCGACCATGATGCCGTCAGAAGCCTCGAGAATCTCGTCGAAGTTCTCGACGCCCAAGGCGCACTCGATCTTCGGGAAGATCGTCACGTGCTCGCCGCCGTTCTCGCGGCAAAGCTCGCGGATGCCGCGGACGGACTCGCCGTCACGGATGAAGGAAGCGGCGATGTAGTCGATGTTCTCGGTCAGGCCAAAGAGGATGTCCTGACGATCGCGCTCGGTGATGGCGGGCAGCGAGATGTTGACGTTGGGCATGTTGACGCCCTTGCGCTCGCCGATCAGGCCGTCGTTCTTAACGACGCAGGTCATGTCCTGGCCACTGACGGACTCGACCTCGAGGGCAACCAGGCCGTCATCGATCAGGATGAGGGAGCCCTTCTCGACCTCGGAGGGCAGAGCCAGGTAGTCGAGGGAGATGTGCTCAGCGGTGCCGTGGAAATCCTCGGACGTGGGCTGAGCGGTGACGACGATCTTATCGCCGGTCTTGACGGCAACCTTCTTGCCGTCGACCAGAAGGCCGGTGCGGACCTCGGGGCCCTTGGTGTCGAGCAGGATGCCGACAGGCAGACCGAGCTCCTTGGAAATACGGCGGACGCGCTCGATGCGACCGTGGTGCTCGTCGTAGGAGCCGTGCGAGAAGTTAAAACGGGCGACGTTCATGCCCGCCTTGATCATCTCGCGGATGGTCTCGTCGCTATCGCAGGCGGGACCCATGGTGCATACAATCTTAGTGCGCTTGTACATTCAGACCTCCATCTGACATCGTCTTGCGCTGATAGATAAACCATAAGAAATAAAACCGAGATGATTATAACGAAATGCCGACCGAATACCCCAAAAAATCGACCGTATGCCGAAATGGAAGTTCATTTTTTGCGGGAAAAACGGTATATGGAAAATCTTTACCAACCACTCCAACCGCTGCTATCTGGGCGATATGTCAGTTTGGCGATGTGCCGAAGAAAAAACGTTTTACCAATGTTGAGCATCACACGGTCTGCACCGTTGCGTGCGGACCATATTTCCAAACCGATTGTTTTGGCTAGACGCGTCGCTTTGGGGTACCATAGCTCCACTATCAACTGCCGCTCAGCACGGCAGCCTTGATGAGCCCTTGCCCTTCTCCTGGGAATTATGATCGGGCATCAATCTGCTGAGTGGCCCGAATCCCAGGAGGGGACTCTATATGCAAAAGGAATACCTGTCCGCCGCGGCGGAGGTGCTCAGCGACCAAGGTGTCGATGAGAACCTCGGCCTGAGCAACGACGAGGCGTCTTCGCGCCTTGCCAAGACAGGCCCTAACAAGCTCGAGGAAGCCGAGAAGACGCCGCTGTGGAAGCGTTTCTTTGAGCAGATGGCCGACCCCATGGTCATCATGCTGATCGTTGCCGCCGTCATCAGTGCGCTCACGGGCATGGTCAAGGGCGAGCCCGACTTTGCCGATGTTGCCATCATCATGTTCGTCGTTATCGTCAACTCGGTGCTGGGCGTGGTCCAGGAAGCCAAGAGCGAGGAGGCCCTCGAGGCCCTGCAGGAGATGAGTGCGGCGCAGTCCAAGGTGCTGCGCGACGGCAAGCTCGTGCACCTGCCGAGCGCCGAGCTCGTGCCCGGCGACGTGATCATGCTCGAGGCGGGCGACTCCGTCCCGGCCGACTGCCGCGTGCTCGAGAGCGCCACGATGAAGATCGAAGAGGCCGCGCTCACCGGCGAGTCCGTGCCCGTAGAGAAGCACGCCAACGTGATCGAGCTCGCTGCGGGCACCGATGACGTGCCGCTCGGCGACCGTAAGAACATGTGCTATATGGGCTCCACCGTCGTGTACGGCCGTGGTCGCGCCGTCGTGGTCGGCACCGGCATGAACACCGAGATGGGCAAGATCGCCGGCGCCCTGGCCGAGGCCAAGGAAGAGCTCACGCCGTTGCAAGTGAAGCTCGCCGAGCTCAGCCGCATCCTTACCATTATGGTTATCGTCATCTGCGTCGTCATCTTTGGCGTTGATATCATCCGCCACGGCGTGGGCAACGTTCTTACCGACCCGACCGCCCTGCTCGATACCTTTATGGTCGCCGTCTCGCTCGCCGTCGCTGCCATCCCCGAGGGCCTGGTCGCCGTCGTGACCATCGTGCTATCGCTTGGCGTGACCAAGATGGCTAAGCGCCAGGCAATCATCCGCAAGCTCTCTGCCGTCGAGACTCTCGGCTGCACGCAGACCATCTGCTCCGACAAGACCGGTACCCTTACCCAAAACAAGATGACCGTCGTCAAGCACGAGCTCGCTGCGCCCAAGGAGAAGTTCCTGGCCGGCATGGCGCTGTGCTCCGATGCTCAGTGGGACGAGGAGCTGGGCGAGGCCGTGGGCGAGCCGACTGAGTGCGCGCTCGTCAACGACGCCGGCAAGGCGGGCCTCACTGGCCTGACTGCCGAGCATCCGCGCGTGGGCGAGGCCCCGTTTGACTCGGGCCGCAAGATGATGTCCGTGGTCGTCGAGACCCTGGATGGCGAGTACGAGCAGTACACCAAGGGTGCGCCCGACGTGGTGATCGGCCTGTGCACCCATATCTACGAGGGCGATAAGGTCGTCCCCCTGACCGAGGAGCGCCGCGCCGAGCTCGTGGCGGCCAACAAGGCCATGGCCGACGAGGCCCTGCGCGTACTGGCGCTGGCAAGCCGCACCTACACCGAGGTTCCCGACGACTGCAGCCCCGCTGCGCTCGAGCATGACCTGGTCTTCTGTGGCCTGTCCGGCATGATCGACCCGGTCCGTCCCGAGGTGGCCGACGCTATCCACGAGGCGCACGACGCCGGTATCCGCACCGTCATGATCACGGGCGACCACATCGACACCGCCGTGGCCATCGCCAAGCAGCTGGGCATCGTCGCCGATCGCAGCCAGGCCATCACCGGTGCCGACCTCGATCGCATGAGCGACGAGGAACTCGACGCGCACATCGAGGACTACGGCGTGTACGCCCGCGTCCAGCCCGAGCACAAGACACGCATCGTCGAGGCTTGGAAGTCGCGCGACCAGATCGTGGCCATGACGGGCGATGGCGTCAACGACGCCCCGTCCATCAAGCGCGCCGACATTGGCGTTGGTATGGGCATCACCGGTACCGACGTCACCAAGAACGTCGCCGACATGGTACTTGCCGATGACAACTTCGCTACCATCATCGGCGCCTGCGAAGAGGGTCGTCGCATCTACGACAACATCCGCAAGGTCATCCAGTTCCTGCTTTCGGCCAACCTTGCCGAGGTGTTCTCGGTGTTTATCGCCACGCTCATCGGCTTTACCATCTTCCAGCCGGTGCAGCTGCTGTGGGTGAACCTGGTTACCGACTGCTTCCCCGCGCTCGCGTTGGGCATGGAGGATGCCGAGGGCAACATCATGAAGCGCAAGCCGCGCAACGCCAAGGACGGTGTCTTTGCCGGACATATGGGTCTGGACTGCGTGGTCCAGGGCCTAATCATCACCGTGCTGGTGCTGGCGAGCTTCTTTGTGGGCGTGTACTTTGACATGGGCTACATCCACATCGCCGATATGATCGCCGGCGCCGCCGACGAGGAAGGCGTGATGATGGCGTTCATCACGCTCAACATGGTCGAAATTTTCCACTGCTTCAATATGCGCAGCCGTCGCACGTCGCTGTTTAAGATGAAGAAGCAGAACAAGTGGCTGTGGGCCTCTGCCGCGCTGGCGCTGGTGCTGACGGTGATCGTAACCGTGCAGCCGACGCTTGCCGAGATGTTCTTTGGCCCCGTGACGCTCGAGCTCAAGGGCGTTGTCGCTGCCCTGGGTCTTGCCTTCCTGATCATTCCGCTGATGGAGATCTACAAGGCGATCATGCGCGCGGTCGAGAAGGAGTAGGTCGAAAGGCCATCCTTCCCACCGGCCCGACCGCCTGCGGGGTTTCTTCCTCGCTGGTCCTCGCGCTTCGCACTGCGGGATCGCTCGGAAGAAAACACTCCCAGGGTGGGCCCTACGGTATCCTTACTGGCTTTTCTCCCGTGCGGATGAAAAAGGGCTGAGGGAAAGAAGGTGAGCGGCCGAGCAATTGCTCGGCCGCTCGTTTTGAATAAAGGATGTGCCCTTTGGAAACCCCTCTCGGCGGGCGGGCCCTGCGGTGACGTTGCTGACTTTTCTCCCGTGTGGATGATAAAGGCTGAGGGAAAGTGTGTGAGTCGGTCGAGCATTTGCTCGACCGACTCTTTTTTGTGGGAAAATACCTGCTCAGTTGTGATTTTTGGTGCTGGGAGGCGCTTGTGGGCAAGGCTAAGGCTAAAGCGAAGAAAAAGACGACGGGGGCGCGGGCTAAGCGCGATCGTCGTCGGAAGCTCGCGACCGAGGCTCCCGCGTCTGCCGAGGAGCTGCTGGCGAGCGTGCCGGGACTCGACGCGCTGCAGGACGTTCCGGCGTTCGATGACCTGCCGGTCGATGAAGCTCAGCAGGCTGCCTTTGATGATTTCTGCGCACATGCCGAGGAGCCCGAGCAGATGCAGCTTGGCGCCGTGGTGCGCTTGGATCGTGGGTTTCCGCTGGTGGCGACTGCCGACGATACCTTCCGCGCCGAGCATGCCGTGGGATTTGCCAAGTCGCGCGGTGGGGACGAGGTCCTGCTGCCTGCCGTGGGCGATCGTGTGGCGGTGCGCCGCGCTCCCGGGCACGATATGGGCGTGATTGAATGCGTACTGCCGCGCCGTACGAGCTTTGAGCGTTGGCGCGGCCGTGCCCGCGGAGAGCGCCAGGTGCTCTGCTCCAACGTGGATAGCGTGCTAATCGTGCAGGCGCTCGGTGCCGGCGAGGTGCTGCTCGACCGTGTGGCGCGCTCGCTGGTGTTGGCGCTCGACTGCGATGCCGAGCCGGTGGTGGTGCTCACCAAGGCTGACCGCTGCGATGCCGGGGAGCTCGAGCGCGATCTGGACCGCGTGCGCCGTCTGGTGGGTCCGGACGTGCGCGTGATCGTGACGTCCTCTGCCGAGGGCCGCGGCCTGGACGAGGTCCGTGCCTGCGTGCCTGCCGGGAGCTGCGCCATGATTCTGGGCGAGTCGGGTGCCGGCAAGTCGACGCTGCTCAATGCGCTGCTGGGCCACGATACGTTGGCGACCGGCGGTGTGCGCGAACGCGACGACCAGGGCCGTCACACTACCGTCGCGCGCGTGATGGTGGCGCTGCCGGGCGACGCCGGCGTGATCGCCGATGCCCCGGGTCTGCGCAGTTTGCCGCTCGTGGGTCACGAGCGGGGTCTGGCACGCGCCTTCCCCGAGATTGTCGAGGCATCGCGTGCGTGCCGGTTTGGCGACTGCACGCATACCCACGAACCGGGTTGCGCCGTTCGCGAGGCCGAGGACGCCGGGCAGATCGACAGCCTGCGTCTGGAAACTTTCCAAAATCTGGCGTCATCCATGCGCGTGAGCGCTCAAATGCTCGATCCCGATGTCCATCTGTAATTGATTTTTCCTATGACAGCCGTCTCCCAACTGTTCGGGAGACGGCTTTTTTGCTGCGGAAAAGCCTCGAAACATGCAGTTTGCTGACGTGCTGACCAAAACCTTGCCACGAGCTTGACGGGCTGGTCAGCTTTTGGTCAGCGATTGGTTTGACATCGAAAACCAAGATTGCGATTGCGCCGCTTTGCACTCTGGCCGCCCAGACAATGGTGGTACGGGCATTCGCCCGGCACTGCCATGAGAGGAGCGGCCGTGAACAAGAGCAAGCGCATCGCCATCAGTCTGGTCGCGGGCGTGCTCGCTGCTCTGCTCTGCATGGTTTACGGCTCGTCGATCCGCTCGCAAGCCGAACAGGTCCAGGCTGAGACCTTGGCCAAGTACGGTGGCGATCGCGTCGAGGTATGCGTCGCGGCGCGCGATATCGATGTGGGCGAGACCCTCGATGAGACCAATGTCATAACCCAGGAATGGCTGACGAGCCTGCTGCCGCGTGACGCGGCGACCGAGCTGCGCCAGGTGCGCGGCGACGTGACGACTTCGCGTATTCCCAAAAACGCCGTGATCTGCAATGTCTACACCAAGGCCGAGAGCCGCAAGCTCGAGGTGCCTAAGGGCAAGGTCGCCGTTTCGGTGGCGGTCGATGCCGAGCACTCGGTCGGCGGTGCTACGGGCGTGGGCAGCTACGTGGATGTGTATGTGCAAAAAGACAGCGTGACCGATCGGCTGTGCGGCGCGTACGTGATCGATACCAGTGAGGATTCCGGTGCCACGCGCGAGGGCAAGATCGAATGGGTGACGCTGGCGGCTGACCCCGAAGACGTCAAGGAACTGCTGGGAGCCTCGGGCAAGGGAACGGTCAGCTTGACGATTCCCGCCACGGCGCGCGGCAAAAAGAGCGGAGGCGACGAGTGATGAAGGCGATCTGGCTTGCGTGCTGCGCGTGCGGCGATTACGGGCTGTTGCAGCGGGAAGTCGAGGGCCGTGATGCGGGTGCACAGGTGCTTCGCGTGGGTGACCTGGACGGGCTGGTTTCCATGGCGCGGGCGTTTCCGTCGCGCCGCGGGGCTGCCATCATCGCGGCGTCTCTGTTTGATACCGAAGATGTGCGCAAGACTGTTGCGCGCCTGACGGCCGAAGGCCGCGTGAGTCGCGTGGTCGTGTTGATAGAAGCGCTCGATCCGTCGGATATCGAGGGGCTGTTTCGCGCGGGGGCGACCGAGGTCATCGCTGCACACAGTATATGCGGCAACGGGCGCGCGGGCGAGGGAGCGGTTGATTCCGATCGGCGCATGACGATTGAGCCCGATGCTTTTGTTGATAGGGAACCCGGGGCGCCTCGCGCTACAAGAGGCCCGCGTGTTGATGATTATGGAAAAGCGGAAGCCGAGCATGGTCGGCGCCCCCGGAACCCCCTTGTATACGATGACGCTGGAGGGCCGGCGCAGCATGCTGGCGACTCCCCGGCAGTAGATATGGGATACGTGCACGGCGTGAATCTGGCGGATGAACTCGACGAAGTTGAGGGCCTTGCCGGGTGCGGCGAGTTGTCGCTGATGCAGCATGAGCAGATTGCGCAGAACGAGCCTGCCTCGCAGACCGAACAAGCAGCCATGCCGGCTTGGACGCAGCACGTGGTTGCGGCGGGGGAGACGGGGACGCTGTCACCGACGCCCGCCCCGCCGCCTCCGATGCCGCCGGCAGACGCTGCCGCTCCGCCGCATCGAGCTCCGGTCATCTGCGCTATTTCGGGTTCGGGCGGTTGCGGCAAGTCGACGATCGTTGCCACCATGGCACACACATCGTCGCTGTTGGGCTTGCGTGCCGCCGTGCTCGACCTGGACCTGATGTTTGGAAACCTTTACGACTTGTTAGGCGTCGATGCTCCGTGCGATATGGCGGCACTTATCGAGCCGTCGGCGGCGGGCATGCTCACCGAGCCGGATATCGTAGCCGCTTCGATGCGCGTGGCGCCGGGCGTTACGCTCTGGGGTCCCGTCGCGGCGCCCGAGCAAGCCGAGCTCATGGCACGTCCGGTGGAGCTACTGCTTGATGTTCTGCGTCGCGAATCCGACGTGGTCTTTATCGATACCTCGGTCTTTTGGGGCGACGCCGTGGCGGCTGCGGTGGCGGCGAGCGACCGTTGCCTGGTCGTTGGCGATGCGGCGGTGTCGTCCGCGGCATCGGCATCGCGCGTCATTGAACTGGCAGGTCGAGTAGGTGTGCCGCGCACGCGCATGAGCGCCGTGTTCAACCGGTTCGGTGCGCGCGGGGCAGACGAGGACGTCGCCATGCGCTTTGAGATTGCCTGTGCGTTAAGCTCCAAGATTCGTATCGCCGATGGCGGGCAGGATCTCGCCGCGCTCATGGCGTTTGGGCGCGCTGACGAGGCAGTGGGGCAGACCAGCGCTTTTGCGACTAGCGTGCGCGAGGCCACGCGCGAGATGCTCGTGGAACTGGGGTGCGCCGTCGGCCCTTGGAGCGATATGGTCGCCGACCGTGCAACGCGCACCGAACGCCCGCGTATCCGCCTTCCCTGGTCGCGCGAGGGTGATCAGCGATGAGCCTGCAAACGAGGATTAAGGCTGCCGGCGCTGCGGCGGCGGCAGCGCCTGTAGATGTGGGGCGTCGCCGCGCCGTGAAACGACGCACCAAGCGCGCCGTGATGGACCGCATGGGTTACGACGAAGTGGCGCGTATCAGCGCCTATATCGACCCGGCACTTGCCCGCTCGGAATTGCGTCCTGCGGTGGAGGCGGCGCTCAATGTTGAGGAGCCGACCGATCTCGCGACGCCCGAGCGCGAGACCATCATCGACGAGATTTTGGATGACGTGGTGGGCTTGGGGCCGTTGCAGCCGCTCATCGAGGACGACACCGTTACCGAGATCATGATCAACGGCTGCCGCTCGGCTTTCTTTGAACGCGGCGGCGTCTTGTACCCCATCGAGCATGCGTTTGAGGATGATGAGCAGATCCGTGTGCTTATCGACCGCATTATCTCGCCACTTGGCCGCCGTATCGACGAGCGCAGCCCCATCGTCAACGCCCGCCTCAAAACGGGCTATCGCGTCAACGCGGTGATTCCGCCTGTGGCGATTGACGGACCGATTCTCACCATCCGAAAGTTCTCGGACCGTATCTGCTCGCTGGACGAGCTCGTGGGGTTGGGATCGCTGCCGCTTTGGTATGCGCAGCTGCTGTCGTGTGCGGTGTCGCTGCGACAGGACCTGGCGGTTGCGGGAGGCACGGGATCTGGTAAGACCACCCTGCTCAACGCGTTGTCATGTGAGATTTCCACCGGCGAGCGCATCGTGACGATCGAGGACTCTGCCGAGCTCAAGTTTGCGCATCATCCGCACGTGGTGCGCCTAGAGGCGCGCGAGGCTTCAATTGAGGGCGAGGGCGCGGTGACGATCCGCGACCTGGTGACTAATGCCCTGCGCATGCGCCCCGACCGCATCGTGGTGGGCGAGGTGCGCGGTGCCGAGTGCTGCGACATGTTGCAGGCCATGAACACGGGCCACGACGGGTCGCTTACCACGCTTCATGCGGGTTCAGAACAGGAGACCGTGGTGCGTCTGACGTTGCTTGCACGTTATGGCATCGATCTGCCGAGCGAGCTCATCGAGGAGCAGATTGCCATGGCACTCGACGGTATCGTGATGTCCGAGCGCCACGCCGATGGCAGGCGCTTCGTCTCCTCGTATTCGGGGGTGCGACGCGCCGCATCGGGCGGCGTAGAGCTCGAGCGCTATGTGACGTTCGATGCCGCCGAGCGCACCTGGACGCTTGACCGCGAGCCGCCGTTTATCGCAGAAGGCCTGCGGTCGGGGACGCTCACACAAGAGGAGGTGGACGAATGGAGATCACTGTGCCCCTCGTCGTAGGGGGCTTGGCAGGGCTTTCTGTCGCGACGGCGTGCGGGGCGGAACCTCGTGTGCCGCAGGTACCGCCGGCGGAGCTGGCACGTCAGGCGCTCGAGACGGTGGCAGAGAAGCTGCCGCGTGAGCTGGTGGAAAACGATCTGCTGAAAAAGATCGCCCGTTCGTGGGCATCGCTGGCTCCGGCGCATCGCCTTGGCCTCGTGATCGAAGATGCTTCGGGACGTTTGGCGTTTCTGCTGCTATCGAGCGGTGTCTGCTGCGTTTTACTAACGATGGTGTCGTTATCGCCCCTCGGATTTGCCTTGGGACTTGTTGCTCCGTTTGCCGTTGGTGCCGCTCGGGATGGCTTTGAGAGCCGGCGCGAGCAACACGATGCAGAAGAGGCAATGCCCGAGGCGTTTACCGCACTTTCCATGTCGCTTGCCTCGGGACATTCGCTGGCCCAGGGCATGCGCTTTGTGGGCGCTCATGCGCAAGAGCCAGTGCATACCGAGTTTTTGCGGGTGGCGGCGGCGATCGATTGCGGCATCTCGGCGACCGACGCGCTCGATGACTTGCTCGTGCGTATCGACGCCCCCGGTCTTTCGCTTGTGACCTTGGCGCTTAAGGTGTCTCAGCGCACCGGCGCTCCGCTTGCCGACTTACTGTCCGAGGCGTCGAGCATGGTGGGGGAGCGCATTGAGCTCAAGCGCCGCCTGGATGTTAAGACGTCGCAGGCTCGCATGTCTGCGCATATGGTCGCGGCGATGCCGGCGGGCATGTGCGCGGTGTTGGCGCTGCTTTCGGCAGATTTTCGTCGCGGTCTTGCGACGCCTGCCGGCGCGGGCGCTGTGGTGCTGGGTCTTGCCCTCAACGCCGTTGCCCTGGTGGTTATCCGGCGCATTATGCGGGTGGAGCTATGAGCGCCCCGGTTGCAGTTGCGGCTTGCCTGTGCGCCCTGAGTGTATTTGTCGCGACGGGTTTGGATCGGGCGGATGCACGCAAGATCGCAGGGGCCTGCAAGCGCGAGGCGGTGCTGGTCGCTGCCGCGGGTCGCTCGGTGGTCGATGCTCTGACCGCGCGAGTGAAGGGCGCGGTTGGAGCGGGCGGCCCGGCGCGAGTGTCGCTCGGCGAAGTGTCCGAGATGATCGATGTTGTGCGCTTGGGTCTTTCGGCCGGTCTTTCGTTTGATGCGGCGCTTGAGATTTTCTGCGCCAACCGCCGGTCAGTGCTGGCTCTTCGCCTTGAGCGCGCCTGCATGGCGTGGCAGGTGGGCGTGGGCACGCGTGAGGACGAGTTGTTGGCCGCCGCGCGCGACCTGGACGTGCGAGCGCTCGAGACCTTTGCCATCACGGTGGGGCAGGCGCTCGCCCTGGGTGCCCCACTTGCCGAGACGCTGGCCGCTCAAAGTCGCGAGATCCGTGCGGCTCATCGCGCCGCGGTCGAGCGCGAGATCGAGCGTGCACCCGTCAAGCTGCTGATTCCCACCGGCACGCTCATCTTGCCGGCGTTGCTTCTGTCCATATTGGGCCCGCTGCTGGGGGCAGGCGGGATGATGTAGGGAGGAATACATGAACACGATGACTGACGCTGCTGGCAAGGTCCAGGGCTGGGCGTTTTGCCGGGCGGCACATGTTCGTCAGCGCGCCAAGGAACTATTGCAGGAGGAGAGTGCACAGGGTACCACCGAGTATGCCATCTTGGTCGGCGTGCTCGTGGTGATCGCGATTATCGCCATCGTCGCATTTAAGGGCAAGGTCCAAGATCTATGGAACGCTATCAGCGAGGGCATCAACAGCCTGTAGAGGGCGAGCGCCCCGTCGGGGTGCTGCTGGTGTTTGCTTGCCTGACCGTGGCGATAGCGGCGGTGCTTTGGGGGCTTAACGCCGCGCGGCAGCAGCGTCCTGGGACCGCCTCCGATTTGGGCTCAGATTCGGCGGTGGCGTCTCAAAAAGATGAGATGCGAGATGCGGACGATTCGGATGTCGCTGTCACGGCGCAAACCTTTCTGCGGACGCTCGACAAGCGGTCTGGCATTGCGACGGATTCGCCTGAGGGCAACGCGATTGCGGTCCGGCTTGCATGGTCCGAGGACCGACCGATGACCGAAGCGGCGGCGGATATGCTGCGTGCCTATCGCGAGGTACCCACGGCGCAACTTGCTCTGAGCGGCTATCTCGACATCAAGGGAAACGTGTGGGGTGCCATCGTGCGCGACGGACGCGGCTGGGTCGATATGGTGACAATTGCCGCGGATGCTGGCGACGCTTCGTGTCGTCTGCGCGCCGTGCGCCTGAGCCCGCAGGCAACGGACTCAAAGGAGGGATCGTGAAATGCATGGCGTTCTGCGTGAGGAATCTGCCCAGGCGACGGTCGAATACGCCATCGTCACGGTGGCGCTGTTATCGATCGTGCTGGCGATCGCGGGACTTTGGCGTGCCGGCACCGATGGGCGCTTGGCGGCGCTGGTTGAGCGGGCGGCGTCTCACGGCGTCACCTCGACATCGGTTGTCGACGCTGCTGCGGGTGCTGAGGACATCGCGTTGTATTGATGCCGCGCGCGAGGACCGGGCGCAGTCTACGGTCGAGGCCGCTTTTTTGCTGCCGACGTTTCTGGCACTCATCCTTCTCGCGCTGCAACCGGTGTGCCTGCTCTATACGCGCGCGGTCATGGAGTCTGCCGCCGCCGAGACCGCGCGGCTCATGACCACGACGACGGCGGAGGACGACGATCTTAAGGAGTTCGCCCGCCGCCGACTTGCCGCAGTGCCCAACGTTTCGATCTTTCATGCCGGCGGGCCGTTGTCGTGGGATATCGAGCTTGGCCGGGCCGGTGCGGGTGGCGTCTCGTCCGTGTCCGTTTCCGGCGAGGTCAAGCCGTTGCCTGTGATCGGTGCGTTTGCGCAGGCTATGGGTGGTACCGCCGAGGGCGGCTACGTTGAGCTCAAAGTCGATGTCTCGTATCAATCGCGTCCCGAATGGCTGGAGGGAGATTATGATTCGTGGATTGCTGCATGGGATTAAGCGTTTCTGGTCTAGACGCGTTTTGACGCACCGTCCGAGCTGCCATCGCAAGCGAGGCGGCTTTATGGGTCGAGCCGGTGTCGATCTGTTTATCGAAGACGGCGCCTATACCACGCTTTCTTCTGCCGTGGTCATCCTAGTGGTGCTCACATTGTTGTTTTCGTCGACCGCGGCGATATGGAGCATGTCGCGTGCCGGGGATACCCAGGTGGCGGCTGATAGTGGCGCGCTGGCGGGTGCCAACGTAGTGTCGTCCTATCACACGGCTGCCACGGTGGTTGATGCGAGCATCTTGAGTCTGGGGCTGGCGGGGTTTGCCACGATCGGGACGGGCCTGGTCGCCATCCTCATCCCGGGTGCCGAGCCGGTTGCCGGCAATATGGTCGACACCGGGATTGAGATCATTAAAACGCGCAACAAGTTTGCCAAAAGCGCATCGGAAGGCTTACAGAAAATCGAGACGGCCCTGCCGTATCTGATTGCCGCGCGTGCCACGCAGGCGGTGTCGGCGCAGGATACCGATAGTGTGACCTATACCGGTACGGCGCTTGCCGTGCCCAGGACATCCGAGTCTGACTTCGCTGCGCTCAAAGGATCAGAGATCTCGACCGATACCATTAAAGACACATCAGATGATTTAGAGGGTGCGGCCGAGGAGCTGCGGAAGGCTTCTGAGGACACGGCGAAGGCTAAAGAGCGTGCTTGGCTGGCGGATTGTGGTGGGTCTGACAAGGGCTCGGTCGGCAGCTGTTCTTGCATGTGGGAGCGTGCGAAAAGCCTAACGGATCTCTCCGGTGTTCAAAATCCGCATTACTCATCGAGCGTTACGTGGGAGCCCCAAGTTGCCCTTGATCGCGCGAAGGACTACTACCATTGGCGTCTGACAAATGAGAAGCCCCACGGCTCGAGTGTCGAGATGAAGGCAGAGTCTGCGGCGCGTAAGGCGTTTTATACCTATGCGAGCGCGGAGGTCGATCGGGCACATATAACCGAGAACGGAGACGGGGTTTCCTCCTATATTCCGCTGCTGCCGCGCAACTCTGATGAGGTTCGGGCGACGGAACTCTATACCGATGCGGTGTGGCCGACTAGCGTGAACGATGACAAGGCGTATCTGCATTACGGGACGACCTGCCCTAACTATAAGAAAGGGACGCCGAGCGGATTTGCTTCGGTTGCCGATTACGATGGACAGGATAAATGCAGCAAATGCCATTTTGGCGTTTTGTCGCTTGGTGCTGTTGCGGCGCCTTCAACCTCTATCGAAAACGGCTTCGAGTATCACTTTGACAAGTTTAAAGACGCCCTGGAGGACTACGTCGACTGTCGCAACAAGGAGCTCGAGCTCGAGCGTCAGACCGAGGACGAAGCCGACCGTGCGGGCAATGCGTTCGATACCGCCATCAAAGAACTTTCCGGTGAGCGTCCGCGTATCGCCCCACCTGGTCGCAACGGCGTAGTCGCCTTTGCAGTTTCGGGTGATATTACCAGCCCCGATCAACTTAACTCTTCGTTTAACGCGGCGGTTGAGCTTGGCAGTCGCGGTGCCATCTCTGCCGCGGTACTGGCGCCCGATGAGGCGACGGCGCAAAACAACGTGCTTTCGCGATTTTTCTCGACATTGAAGGAACGTTCGGGTGGCGTTGCCGGCGTACTCGATGGCGTCATGGATGTTTGGGGGCGGCTGCTTGTGGGATACGGAGACATCCAAGGTTCGGCCGACGAACTTATGGACGAGATGATTAAGGGCCTAGGAGGGGGCAACGGCGCGTTGGGCTCCATTGCGTCGTGGCTTGGCGATACCGTTTCGGCGTCCGTGGCGGCGCTGGGCTTGGAGCCGTGCGACTTGCGCCTGCGAAAGCCGGTGCTGACCGACACCGCCAATGTCATCAAGAGCCCGGGGTCTGACATCACGGCTCTTTCTAATGCGCAGGACGAGCTACGAAGTATTCCGTTGGGCGTGACCGATCCCAAGGCGCTTTGCGAGGCGTTGGAATATCAAGTCGAACGCACCATTAGCGGTACGGTGTTCACGCTTGCGGAGATTCCTCTGCCCGGCGGCGGCTCCATCCCGCTCACCGTCGATGTCGCCACGCTGGTTGGCGCTTTGGGCGGTGGGTCGTAATGAGTATCCGCATGCGTCTGCGCGAGGAGCGCGCCCAAGCGACGGTGGAGATGGCAGTGGTTACGCCCGTTTTGCTGGTGCTGGCACTCATCGTGTACAACGTCATGATCTTTGCCAGCGCTGTCGCGCGCTTCGACCGCGTGGTGCCCGACATCGTGTTGGCGCACGCCGTGGCGTCGGAGGGGGAGGGCGACGAAAGCTCTGCCGATGCCTCGGCGACGGTTCAGACTCAAATTCTGAATGCCATGGAAGGCTATGGCTTGCAGATCGAAGTGTCGAGCGAGCAAGGCACGGAGGCATCGGATGGTGGCCTGCTCTCCCTATCCGGTACGTTTAGGACCTACACCTGCACCATGCACTATGAGCCGTGGCCGACTTCTCTCAGCATCGCTGGCGTTCCGCTGGGGGCGCCGACAACGTTGTCGCACGAGCGCGCGGTGACGGTCGATCCATGGCGTCCGGGGGTGGTCATGTGACCGCGGTCTCGTCCTACATCGCGTACGCGCGGGCGCTCAACAGGCTGGGTTGGACGCCGGCCGAGTTTGTGGTGGCGGAGTCGTTTGCCGTGCGCCTGCGCGGCATGCTGGGACGGTGTCCGGTTGCCGCCAACGGTCTGCCGCTCGTCATGGCGTTTCCACGCTGCTCTTCGGTCCATACGTGTTTTATGGCCTATCCCATCGACATCGCCTTCATCGATCGCGACGGCAATATCCTCGCGCGCTACGAAAGCGTTCGTCCTTGGCGCACGTGCTCCTGCCCCGGCGCCTGGGCCGTACTAGAGCGTCCTTCAATCATTGTTTCGATCCCTGCTCTCCAACGCGTGCCGGCTTAAGAATTGGCGACAGCGGACTTTCGTCATACGAAATTGGGTAAGATGGGGAGGAGATGCATGGATGTCGAGATCCATCCCAACGCCAAAAAGCACCTGACGGAAGGGGTCGATGATGGGCAAGACGTATACGGCCGCTAATGGTCAGGTTGTAACGGATGAAATGATTGACGCGTGGTGCGAGTCGTACGAGCGCGGAGAGTTTCCGGATGGCGAACACACCGTTGGTGGGATTGTGCATGGACGGCCCCCACTCTCAGGTGAGGGGACGGCAACGCTGTCGGTCAAGATTCCTCTGGGAATGAAGGAGGCCATTCGTCGACGGGCGGCTGCCGAGGGGATGACGCCAAGTGAGTTTGCCCGTGCGGCTCTGAGTGAAAAACTTCTTGCTGCCGGCTGATGCCTCTGACGTGCCGATTTATAGAACCGAGGCTGTGCTCAAAAACTTTTTTAAAATTCTCGGTTGACCGGAACGCGTCCTTGGTTATACTAATCAAGCCTTGAAACAAGGCACACCTCAAATGGCTGGGTAGCTCAGTCGGTAGAGCAGAGGACTGAAAATCCTCGTGTCAGGGGTTCGATTCCCTTCCCCGCCACCTTGAATTGACTAGGACCCCTGCAAAGGGGTCCTTTTCTTTTATCGAGGGCTCTGCGGAAAACGCATCCCAGACATTCCTCCCGCTTTTGCGCCACTTTTCAGACCGTTCGGTCGCCTGTCCGCACGCGCGGGTATACTCAAAACGATACTTTTCCTATGCAATACGATGCAGGTTCGACCTGCGCGATTCGAAGGGGGCCGTGATGGAGAGGATTCTCGGCGTTAATCTCTCTGGCTGGTTTATTCCCGAGCCCTGGGTGACCCCGTCGCTCTATGCAGCGACCGGAGCATCCAATGCAGCAGAACTGCAGGAGGCCATGGGCACCGCTGCCTATAACGAGCGCATGCGTCGCCATTACGAGACGTTTGTGAGCGAGGATGATTTTCGTCGTATGGCGCAGATCGGTCTCAACGCCGTGCGCCTGCCGGTGCCGTGGTATGCCTTTGGCTCGCAGGAGTCCGACGCTTCCTACATTTCGGTCGTCGATTATATCGACCGTGCTATTGAGTGGGCCGCCAAGTACAACATCCGCGTACTGCTCGATCTGGCGACTGTACCCGGCGGTCAGGGCGATTCCAACGATTCACCCACGACGCCGGAAGTCGTCGCTGAGTGGCATTCGTCCACCAATGGCCGTCACGTTGCGCTCGACGTGCTCGAGCGCTTGGCCGATCGCTACGGCGAGGCCGAGAGCCTGCTGGGTATTGAGCTGCTAGACACGCCGCAGATGAGCGTGCGCAAGGGCCTCTTTACCATGACGGACGGTATTCCGGCCCACTACCTGCGCAACTTCTATCGCGATGCCTATGAGCTCGTCCGTTCGTATATGCCCGAGGATAAGATCGTCGTCTTCTCGTCTTCGGGGCATCCCAGCGAGTGGAAGCATTTTATGCGCGGCGCCAAGTACAAGAACGTCTACATGGACCTTCACCTGTACCACTACCGCGACGAGCACGCGCTCGACATCACGAGCCCCCGCGGGCTGACGACGGCGATTTCGCGCAACAAGCGCGAGCTTAAAGAAGCGATTTCGACAGGGTTCCCCGTGCTGGTGGGCGAATGGTCGGGCGCGGCGATCTTTGCCAACTCGTCGGTTACGCCCGAGGGCCGCAATGCCTACGAGCGCGTGTTTATCGCCAACCAGCTGGCTTCGTTTGCGCCGGCCGCCGGTTGGTTCTTCCAAACGTGGAAGACCGAGAAGCGCATTGCAGCATGGGACGCCCGCGCGGCGCTCGGTACGCTCGAGCGCGGCATGATTGAATAGGTTGATATGACGCAAAACAGCGCCCATACGGGCAAACTCTATGTGGTCGGAACGCCCATCGGCAACCTGGGCGACCTGTCCCCGCGCGTTGGCGAGGCATTTGCCGTCGCCGATGCCATCTGCTGCGAAGACACGCGCGTGACGTCAAAGCTGCTGATGCACCTGGGCATTTCCAAGCCGCTTGTCCGTTGCGACGAGAATGTGATCGCCAGCCGCGCCGCCGGTCTGGTTGACCGTCTGCTGGCGGGGGAGACCCTCGCCTTTGCCTCGGACGCCGGTATGCCGAGCGTGTCCGATCCCGGCCAGGCGCTGGTCGAGGCGGCGCGCGAGGCGGATGTGCCTGTCGAAGTTGTTCCCGGCCCCTCTGCTTGCGTCACGGCGCTCGTATCGTCCGGTATTCCCTGCGAGCATTTCTTCTTCGAAGGCTTTTTGGGTCGCAAGCACGGCGACCGCGTGCGCCGACTGCAGCGCCTTGCAGTCGTCCCCGGCGCGCTCATCTTCTACGAGTCTCCACATCGCATCGTGGCGACGCTCGAGGCCGTGGCCGAGGTCTTTCCCCAGCGCGATGTCGCCGTCTGCCGCGAGCTCACCAAACTGCACGAGGAAGTCTTGCGTGGATCCGCCGCCCAGCTAACCGAGGAGTTGCGTGCCCGTGGCGAGGTAAAGGGCGAGATTGCGCTGGTCATCGCGCCGCCGAGTGGGGATGAGGAGGCCGGTATCGCGTCGGTTGGAGCTGCAGCGGTAGACCCCGACGAAGCCCTGCGCGACGATATCCGTGCCGCGCTCGAGGAGGGGGAGCCCGCCTCCGCGGTGGCAAAGCGCCTGTCTCAGAAGTATTCGCGCCGCAAGCGCGATGTCTATGCCGTGGTGCTCGATATGCAATAGATGGAGGATATCCAGCCCTTGCGCTAGAATCATCCCCTGTATGCAACGTTTTTCTGGAGGACAAACCCCATGGATCAAAGCAAGCCTTCGTTTTTTATCACGACGCCCATCTACTACGTCAACGCCGATCCGCACCTGGGCACGGCCTATTCCACCATCATTGCCGACGTTCAGGCTCGCTATCGCCGCTCTGCCGGCTATAACGTCAAGTTCCTGACTGGCATGGACGAGCACGGCGAGAAGGTCGCCGAGGCCGCTGCCAAGCACAACATGACGCCGCAGGAGTGGACCGACAGCCAGGCCCCGCACTTCAAGGAGCTTTGGAGCAAGCTCGAGATCTCCAACGACGACTTCATCCGCACCACCGAGCCGCGCCAACATCACGCCGTGCAGTACCTGTGGGAGCGTATGAAGGAGTCCGGCTACCTGTATAAGGGCAGCTATGACGGCTGGTACTGCGTGCCCGACGAGACCTACTTTACCGATACGCAGGTCCAGAAGGGTGACGAGGAGTACGGCAGCGTCGGCCAGCACCTGTGCCCCGACTGCCACCGTCCGCTTGAGCGCGTGCAGGAGGAGTCCTACTTCTTTAAGCTTTCTGCCTTCCAGGACAAGTTGCTCAAGCTCTATGACGAGCACCCCGATTTTGTTGAGCCCGCGTTCCGCATGAATGAGGTGCGCAGCTTTGTCGAGGGCGGCCTTAACGACCTTTCCGTGAGCCGTACGAGCTTTGACTGGGGCATTCAGGTCCCGTTCGACGAGGGCCATGTGACCTATGTATGGTTTGACGCGCTGCTCAACTATATGACGGCCGTCGGCTACGGTGTCGACACCGACGAGGCGCGTGCCGAGCTGGCCTATCGCTGGCCCGCGCAGTTCCACATCGTGGGTAAGGACATCATCCGCTTCCACTGCGTCATTTGGCCCGCCATGCTCATGGCCATCGGCGAGGCCCTGCCCGAGCACGTCTTTGCCCACGGCTTCCTGACCGTGCGCAATGCCGAGACCGGCAAGGCCGAGAAGATGTCCAAGAGCCGCGGTAACGCCATCGCTCCGCAGGACGTTATCGACATGCTGGGCGTCGAGGGCTATCGCTACTACTTTATGACCGACGTCGTTCCCGGTACCGACGGCGCTATCAGCTTCGATCGCATGGAGCAGGTCTACAACGCCGACCTGGCCAACAGCTGGGGCAACCTTATCTCGCGTTCGCTCAACATGAGCGGCAAGTACTTTGACGGTTGCGCGCCCGCCAAGCCCGCATCGTTCGATGCGTTCGACAACCCGCTGGCAAAGATCGCCGATGGCCTGGTCGACCGCTACATGGCCAAGATGGACGTGCTCGATTACGGCGGAGCCAAGGACGAGGTTATGGAGCTCATCCACGCCGCCAACCACTACATCGAGGACTCCGAGCCTTGGGCGCTTGCCAAGGATGAGGCTAAGGCTGACGAGCTGGCGTTTGTGATCTACAACCTGCTCGAGGCCATCCGCATCGCCGCTCACCTGCTGATGCCGCTCATGCCCCAGACTTCTGCCGAGGCTCTGCGTCGCCTGTCGTGCGAGGACGAGGCCGCGAGCGACGACCTCAAGGGCATTTGCGCTTGGGGCCTGCTTGCCGGCGGTCAGCCTGTCGAGAAGGGCGAGCCGCTGTTCCCGCGTCTGGGTTAAGACGCCGCGCGCCATATCGGCAATTTGCTGTTTAGATGTAAGGGCATGGCCGCAACGGTCCATGCCCTTTTGCTTTACGATGCAGCCACCATGTTAAGGAGGCAACCATGACAACTTCGCCTTTGGCAAACCCCACGGCAACGAGGGAGCTGCTAGAGGAGTTTGGCCTTGCGACCAAGCATCGCCTGGGCCAAAACTTCCTGATCGACAACCATGTGATCGAACGTATCTGTGAGCTCGCTGAGCTTGCGGGCGATGAGCGCGTGCTCGAGGTCGGCCCGGGTTGCGGCACGCTGACGTTGGCCCTGCTGCAGGAGGCGGCGTGCGTTACGTCGATTGAGGCTGATCCCGAGCTTGAGCCGGTGCTCGACGCCCACGCCGCCGACTATGCCAACTTCCGCTTTATCATGGGTGATGCGCTCAAGGTGACGCCGGAGCAGATTGAGCAGGCCGCCGGTGGTGAACCCACGGTGTTCGTCGCGAATCTGCCCTACAACGTGGCGGCGACGATCATCCTTCAGTTCTTCCAGACGATGCCAGCGCTTAAGCGCGCTGTCGTCATGGTGCAAAAGGAAGTTGCAGATCGTATTGCCGCAACGCCGGGCAACAAGACCTATGGCGGCTACACGGCAAAGCTCGGCCTGTATGCGCAGGTGACGGGGCGCTTTGAGGTGCCGCCGCGCTGCTTTATGCCGGCGCCGCATGTGGATTCTGCCGTAGTGCGCATCGATCGCGTTGACGGCGTGGTACTCGAGGGCCTCGACCGCGAGTTTGTGGCCCGTGTGATCGACGCCGCGTTTGCCCTGCGTCGCAAGACCATCCGCAATTCCATGAGCGCCAACGGCTTTGCCAAGGACGTGCTCGATGCGGCCTTTGAGGCTTGCGGTATCGCGCCCACCACGCGAGCCGAGACGCTCGATGTTGCCGACTTTGTCCGTCTGGCCCAGGAGCTCATCCATGATGCCTAATGCCGAACGCGTGACGTTTACCAAAAAGAAGAAAACGGTGGCCTGCCCGGTGCCGCTGGCGCCGCTTGCCGATACGCATGCGCACCTGCTCTCATTTTGGAGTAAGGAAGTTCCCGAGACGCTCGAGCGTGCCAAGGAAGCGGGCATTGACTTGTTGGTGACGGTCTTCGACCCCATTGCCGATAAGCGCAGCGTGGCGGACTATAGCGACTGGCTGGTTCGCGAGATCCTGCCGATGCGGGATATTCCGCAGATCAAATATCTTGCCGGCGTGCATCCGTATGGTGCTCCCGACTACACCGATAACATCCATGCCCAGATTGTGACTGCACTCGATGATCCCCTATGCGTTGGCATTGGCGAGATCGGTTTGGACTACCACATGGACTACGACGACGATATTGCGCCGGCGCCTCACGACGTGCAGATCGACTGCATGGCGCGCCAGCTTGAGCTTGCCGTACGCCGCAATGTGCCGGTAGAGCTGCATCTGCGTCATGAGGACACGGACGAGGAGCGCACCTCGCATGTGGACGCCTACAACGTGTTGCGCGAGGTCGGCGTGCCCCAGGCCGGTTGCGTGCTGCACTGCTTTGGCGAGGACCGAGCCACGATGGAGCGCTTTGTGGATTTGGGTTGTTACATCGCCTATGGCGGCGCGGCTACCTTTAAGCGCAACGACGACGTGCGCGAGGCATTCGCGGCAACCCCGCTCGACCGTATTTTGTTCGAGACGGATTGTCCCTATATGGCGCCGGAGCCCATTCGCGGTCTTGAGTGCGAGCCTGCAATGATTTCCATCACAGCAAACGCGCTGGTCAACGACCGCGTCGATCGTACCGGCGAGGACGCCGGAGCAATCGCTCGAGCCGCCTGGGAAAATGCCTGCAAACTTTTTCAAAAATAGTTCTTGCGTTCGCAGCAGCGCTCCGTTATTCTAATTCCTGCACGCGGGCGTGGCGGAATTGGCAGACGCGTACGGTTCAGGTCCGTATGGGGGCAACCCCATGAAGGTTCAAGTCCTTTCGCCCGCACCATTGAATGAAAGAGCTCCCAGCAATGGGAGCTTTTTTGTTATGGGCCCATCGCGGGGACTTGAACCTGCGAAGGAGCGAGCGTAAGGAAAACGCGGAGCGTTTTTAGCGAGCTGGCGAGTCCGCCGGCAGGCGGGCGAAGCCGGTGCGTATCCGCGCAGCGGATACGCGGACGTCCTTTCGCCCGCACCATTGAATGAAAGAGCTCCCAGCAATGGGAGCTTTTTTACGGGCCGTTTTTGGCAGATTTGACCTATCGATTTTGCACGGTAGATGCCCCTGTGGTCAAAAAGTGGCAAATATGAGTACTGGCACAAAAATAGAGACATTTCACGAAGCCATTTTTGCTCCTTTTACGCAACAGATGTACGCTAATTTGGCTCAACCTTGAGACAAAATGAAGTAATTTCGATAGACCTCGGGTTCAAAGAGGCGATTTTGACCCAAATACGCTGTTACTAAACTGGTAACAGTACTCATATTTGGCCTTTTTTGACCACGGGTCCTCTTGTTGGTGTCACACAGCTGCTTCGTGCGGGTATCCTAGTGCCAACGTGCGCCTATCAGAGGAGAGACCATGCTGTTATCCGGTATCATCGCTGCCCTTACGAGCCTACTGTTTCCCATCATCATCCTGTTGCTGCTGCTTCCCAACGCCTGCTATGTCGTTGAACAGCAGCACGCTGTGATCATCGAGCGCCTGGGCAAGTTCAACCGCATCGTCAACGCGGGCTTCCACATGAAGGTGCCCGTGATCGACCGCAAAGCCGCTACGGTGAGTCTGCGCACCATGAAAAACGGTTTTGGCATCGACGTTAAGACCCAGGACAACGTGACTATCGGTCTTGAGGTCTCTGCTCAGTACCACGTGAGCTATGACATGGGCGCCGGCCCGGCAGATTCGGGCATCTACAAGAGCTACTACATGCTGCAGGAGCCCGTCGACCAAATGCGTGACTTCATCACCGACGCCCTGCGCTCTTCGATTCCTGTCTACACACTCGATGAGGTCTTTGCCAAGAAGGATGACATCGCCAAGGATGTCAACGCTACCGTTTCCGAGCAGATGGCCGCCTACGGCTTCACCCTCGTGTCGACGCTCATCACTAAAATCGCACTGCCGACCGAGGTCGAGAACTCCATGAACGACATCAACGCCGCCCAGCGCAAGCGCGCTGCGGCACAGGAGCTCGCCGAGGCCGACCGCATCAAGCGCGTCACCGAGGCGACCGCCGAGGCCGAGGCTATGGAAAAGGCGGGCGAGGGCATCGCCAACCAGCGCAAGGCCATCGCGCTGGGTATCAAAGATTCGCTCGAGATCATCCAGGAGACGGGTGTCGGCAATGACGAGGCCAACCAACTGTTCATGTTTACGCAGTGGTCCGAGATGATGACGGAGTTCGCTCGCACGGGTAAAACCTCGACGGTCGTGCTGCCGAGCGACTTTTCGCAGTCGGCCTCGATGTTCGAGCAGATGCTGGCCGCCGGCAAAGTTCAAAACGATTCGAAGGAGTAGACGCGCGTGAAATACACCGTCGTTTGCGTCGGTAAGCTCAAGGAGCGCTTTTGGAAGGACGCGTGCGCTGAGTACACCAAGCGCCTAGGTGCCTATGCCAAGGTGGATATCCGCGAGGTGGCCGATATCGACCCGGCTAAGGCGGGCGGCGTGGATGCCGCGCGCGACAAGGAGGGGGCGGCGATTCTTGCCGCCTTGCCATCTCGAGCGCATGTGATCCTGCTGGCTATCGAGGGCAAGGAGCGCTCGAGCGAGGAGTTTTCGGCGAGGCTCGACGATCTTATGCTGCGAGGCAGCAGCGACATTGCCTTTGTAATCGGCGGTTCGGATGGCGTGAGCGATGACGTGCGCGCACGAGCCGACGAGATGCTCAGCTTTGGACGCATTACCTTGCCGCATAACCTGGCGCGTGTGGTGCTGCTGGAGCAGATTTACCGTGCCTGCAAGATCAGTCGTGGCGAGCCGTATCACAAATAGGTCGGCAATACGAAACAATGGCGTGGGACAATACCTTTCGTTTTGAGGAATGTGTCTGAAAGGACTATGCGATATGAAGATTGGATTTGTCGGTTTTGGCAATATGGCGAGCGCTATGGCCGATGGCTGGATCGCTGCCGGTGTAGCTGCGAGCGACATGTGCGCCTGCGCGGGTCGCTACGACGCACTGGTTGAGCGCTGCGAGGCGCGCGGCATGGTCGCCTGCCACGATGCCGCCGAGGTTGTCGCCGCATCCGATATCGTGGTCGCTGCGGTCAAACCGTACATGATCGAGAAGGTATTCGCCCCGCTCAAGGATGCTCTTGCCAAAAAGGTCGTTCTGTCGGTTGCCTGGACCTGGGACAGTGCCAAGTGGGAGCAGGTCCTGCCGGGCGTCGCGCATATCTCGACGGTGCCCAACACGCCGGTTTCGGTGGGCGAGGGCGTCATCGCCTGCGAGAAGGCTTCGACGCTTAACGACGAGCAGCGTGCTGTGGTGCTCGACCTGCTCGGTAAGCTTGGCGCTGTCGTCGAGCTCGACACAAGCCTGCTGTTTGTGGGCGGCACGGTGGGTGGTTGCGCTCCGGCGTTTGTCGCCATGGCAATCGAGGCCCTGGGCGATGCGGCGGTCAAGCACGGTATCCCGCGTGCGGATGCTTATCGCATTGTGAGCCAGATGGTGCTGGGTACGGCAAAGCTGCAGCTTGCAACTGGCCAGCATCCTGCGGCGATGAAGGATGCCGTATGCTCGCCCGGTGGTGCCACCATCAAGGGCGTCGTTGCGCTCGAGGACGCCGGCATGCGCAGCGCCCTGGTCAAGGCAATCGACGCAACCCTCCAGTAAAACCGACCAAAAAAGGGACAGGTTTTATGTTGGCAGGTTTTTCCTGCGGTTTTGTCCTTTTAGCGAAAAGTGCCCCGCAACTGGCTCAATTCCAGTTGCGGGGCACTTGCGTTTGCCCAGATAAAACCGACCAAAATAAACCTGTCCCTTTTTGGCAGGTTAGTCCCAGAAGCTGTCTTCTTCGTCCTCGGACTTGGGGCCGCGGTCGACATACATCTTATGGGTGCGCTTCTCCATTACAAAGGCAATAATCGCAAGCAGCAGGATGCCGCCGGCGAAAAGGATGGCAAAACCGGTGCGGGTGCCAAACAAAAAGGAAAAAACTGCGTCCATTGGGTGCCTTCTTGCGTAGTTGAGTTGGGTCGTAAACGCTCATAAGTATATACTTGCCCATACATGTACAAGGTTGCAACCTAAATGGAATGTATATCGCCGGAGGATCTAATGCTTGATATCAAGTTTGTTCGCGAGAACCCCGATGCCATCGATGTCGCCATGGCTAACCGCCAGACGTCTTGGGATCGCGAGAAGTTCTTTGAGCTCGACGACGAGCGTCGTGCCGTCATCACCGAGGTCGAGGAACTTCAAGCCACGCGCAATGCCGAGTCCAAGAAGATCGGCGCCCTGATGAAGGAGGGCAAGAAGGCCGAGGCCGAGGCCGCCAAAGAGGCCGTGCGCGCCGTCAACGAGAAGATTGACGGTCTGGCCGAGCGCCGCACCGCCCTCGAGCAGGAGCAGTACGACTTCATGGCTCACCTGCCCAACATTCCTTGCGAGGCCACGCCGTACGGCAAGGACGAGGATGAGAACATCGAGCGCCGTCGTTGGGGCACCCCGCGCGAGTTCGACTTCGACTTTAAGCCGCACTGGGATCTGGGCACCGACCTCGACATCCTTGACTTCGAGCGCGGCAACAAGCTCTCCGGCAGCCGCTTCACCGTTCTCGGTGGCGCCGGCGCCCGTCTTGAGCGCGCCCTCATCAACTTCTTCCTCGATACGCACACCAGCCGTGGTTTTAAGGAGTGGTGGCCGCCCATCGTCGTCAAGCGTCAGACCATGTTCGGCACGGGCCAGCTGCCCAAGTTCGAGGACGACGCCTATCACGTCTCGGGCGACAACTTCCTGATCCCCACCGCCGAGGTCGTGCTCACCAACCTGCACGCCGGTGAGGTCCTCGACGCCGATACCCTGCCGCGCCGCTACACCGCCTTCACCCCCTGCTTCCGCGAGGAGGCCGGCTCCGCTGGTCGCGATACCCGCGGCATCATTCGCCAGCACGAGTTCGATAAGGTCGAGATGGTCAAGTTCGCTAAGCCGGAGGAGTCCGACGAGGAGCTCGAGAGCATGACCGCCGAGGCCGAGTACCTGCTGCAGCAGCTGGGCCTTCCGTATCGCGTGATTAGCCTGTGCACCGGCGACTTGGGCTTCTCTGCCCGTCAGACCTACGACATCGAGGTCTGGCTGCCGAGCTACAACGCCTACAAGGAGATCAGCTCCTGCTCCAACTGCGGTGACTTCCAGGCTCGCCGCGCCAACATCAAGTATCGCGACCCCGAGAACTTCAAGGGTTCGCGCTATCTGCACACCCTCAACGGTTCCGGCCTGCCGGCTGGCCGTACCATGGCTGCCATTCTGGAGAACTACCAGAACGCCGACGGCACCATCACGATCCCCGAGGTCCTGCGTCCCTACATGGGCGGCCTCGAGAAGATCGAGCCGGTCGCGTAACTTGGCTGCATAGGCGATATGCAAGGGCGCTCCTTCGGGGGCGCCCTATTTCGTGCGCAGGTCCATACCATGCCGTGCGGACAGCTCAATAGAAAACACACGAACAACTGTTCTGTATACAGCAATCTACCTGCTATGCTTTTGCTAAATAAGAGCGAGAGAAAGGGGACGCGATGGAGCTGTTTGATGATCGGGTGGTTTTGTTTGAGAGCGACGAGGGCGGGGAGTACCTGCTTGTAACGTGTGAGCCGTCTGGCATGGGTGGCCTGGTGGTTCGACAGACGAGCGGGGGTCCGTTGACCCAATGGTGCTTTGAGGAGTCGCCTCATGTGGTTGAGACGTTTGTGGCGCACGAGGGGCTTGTGGCCCTGGAGCATTTCTATGGGGTCCGGACATCTAACCAGGTTGCTCGCATGTTGAGTATCTCGTTTGCCGATTATGATTGTGCCCAGCGGGTGAGATCGCTCCTGAGGGAACTTGATGCTAAGTTTGACGTGATCGAAAAGCCAATCGATCGTACGGGGAACGACGGTATATGCGGAGCAGCATGACAAGACTGCGTTCCACAAAAAAGTTTGAAATTGTGCTTGACTCCAATAAGCTAAAGTGGTTTTATATGTCTTGCGCTGCGGCGTTACCTCAGCTGGATAGAGGGTCTGACTACGAATCAGAACGTCATAGGTTCGAATCCTATACGCCGCACCAATTGAAATTGAAAGCCTCCGGCAACGGGGGCTTTTCTTTTATGGCAGCACCGCATGGATTCGAACCTCGTTCGAGGCGCGGGCGTCAAGAAAACGCGGAGCGTTTTTAGCCCGCGGGCGAGCGCGCCGGCAGGCGGGCGAAGCCGGTGCGGATCCGCGAAGCGGATGCGCGGAATCCTATACGCCGCACCAATCGAACTTGAAGCCTCCGTGCAACGGGGGCTTTTCTTTTTTGGAAACCATGCATGGATTCGAACCTCGGTCGAGGCGCGAGCGTCTTAATCATCACTTCGTAAAATTTTTCCAAATTGTCGCTTGACCCATCGAGGGGTCACGTGCATAATAATCCGTGCGTTGCGGCGTTACCTCAGCTGGATAGAGGGTCTGACTACGAATCAGAACGTCATAGGTTCGAATCCTATACGCCGCACCAACTGAACTTTAAAGCCTCCGGTAACGGAGGCTTTTCTTATATGTCGACATACTTGAGGAGTTGCTTTCGCCGTGTTTGAAAGTATCGAGTCGATCGACTGCATCAAATGAGTAAAAATCAAATTCGATAACTTTTTTTGAAAAAATGCTTGACCATTATTCAGTCCCTGTGCATAATAATCAACAAGTCGCGGCGTTACCTCAGCTGGATAGAGGGTCTGACTACGAATCAGAACGTCATAGGTTCGAATCCTATACGCCGCACCATTTGAGATTAAAGCTCCCGGCAACGGGGGCTTTTCTTTTACGTAAACACCGCATTGATTCGAACCTCGGTCGAGGCGCGGGCGTAAAGAAAACGCGGAGCGTTTTTAGCCCGCGGGCGAGCACGCCGGCAGGCGGGCGAAGCCGGTGCGGATCCGCGCAGCGGATGCGCGGAATCCTATACGCCGCACCATTTGAGATTAAAGCTCCCGGCAACGGGGGCTTTTCTTTTGCGCCAGCTTGAGTGCTTTCGTCCAAAGGGACGATTTCCTGTCGACTCGTGTAAGATTCCGAGTAGATGTCGCGACTTATTCGCGACCACTCCTTCTTCAAGCGACCGATCAGGGTGATATTCCGTGGCAGAGCGTCCGACATACAAGCTCAGGTTTCTCGATCCCAAGAAGCGCTTTCCGGCGATGCCCGAGCAGCCTGCGGGACGCTCATATGGCGTGGTCTGGAAACTCTTTGGCGAGGATCAGCATGAATCTTGTTATGTCGTCGAATTCGTTGGCAAAAGCCATGTGTCGCTTTTGGGCTACGTAAGCGTTTCGGGTGAGGTGTACAAGGTGGACCGCCCCGTCAGCGAGGCTCCGCTGCCCAACGATCCCGACATGGAACTGGTCCTTGACGAGTCGGACTCCGGTATTGGTGAGATTATGGTGAGGGGAGCAAACGGCACGATGCGCGTGCGCGCGCGAACCGTCGGCTCTCCCGAAGGTCCCATGCGCGAACAGTCCGATCACGAGACATGGAATTCGACCCGCTCCCTTCCTTACGGTGAGTTCATGGCATCGATGTTCCTGCGCTACGTGATATTCGCTGACTCCGAAAATACCATTGCGAGCACGGCGGACGCCGACGGACTCGACGAGGGTGTGCAAAACGTTGTCGACAAGATCAAGCTCGTAAAGTTGCCCGAGCCGGTCGAGGTGTTTTTGGGCTTTAACACGACACCGCTACCTGACGCTATCGAGACGCTGCTCTACCGCGTTGACCATGCCGAGAATCCGAGCGGTATCGAGCGCTATGCCGCCGCCCTTATGAGTGAAATTGACTTGCCTCGCTTGCGCACCATCGCCGCTAAGTCCGAGATGAGCCTGGCTCGCATCGATCGCTCAAAGCTTTTCTATCTCAATTTTGATCGTAGCCTGCTGGACCAGGACGAGATTGACATGCTGCTTGCCATCGAGTGCCGTCTCAACCGCCTCTCCGGCATCCTTGAGCGCATCGGGGCTGGATTGGTCCCCGCGGCCTCGTCGCCGAGCCTTGAGGGCTGCGCGCTCTTTGATGCGTGGCATATCGCTAAGACGACCAACGATGTTCCTCGACTGCTCGATACGGCCTCGAGCGATAACCCGTGGGGCGAACCGGGTACGGTGGCTTGCCAGCCGGGCGGTGAGTGGGATGTGCGTACCCGCTTCGCGCGTATTGTCGAGGCGCTTAACGTGGTCACGCGGCTCGACTATACCTATCGGGCAAACGTTGCCGAGGGGATTATGCTCGTTCGGTTTGGGCAGTCTGTCGTTGATGCCATGCCGCAACGTGAATACGACGCTCAAGATGACGCCTGGCACGAGCTGGACGAGGACACGCGCACGATCTGGGCCGCGGAGCACGATGCGCGCGTGGCGCTCACGCTTGCGGCAGCGTGTTTTGCCGCGGGCACCTGCATCACGCGCTGCTATGTGCAGATTGCTGCTCCCGACAGTGAGCAGGGCGAGTGCGTTGTCGCAACGTATTTCTTTGGGCGTGCGGCCTATCTGGCCGATTGCGTGCCTGTCGCCAAGGATCTTGAGAGCATGGACATGGACGATATGCCGTGCAAGCGTGTGCTTGAGGCGTATGAGTCAACCGCTCCGGAGACGATTGAGCCGGCGGAGGTTCATGCTCGTCCGCGTGATGACCATCGCATGCTGCCGCCGGCGCTGCGCGATCTGCTGCTTGCCGATACGGCTGACGAGCTGGAGGTCATGGAAGAGGACGACGACCCATACGTGGCCCGTGTTGTTGAATTGCGCGAGCAGGCAAAAGTCGACCGTACAGGTGCTTTTGAAGGCTTTTCCCGTCTTGTCGAGGAGTTGGAGGCCAAGTGCGCCGTCGCCGAGCTTTTGGCGACAGGTCCGGTTCAAACGCAGTTTTGCGATAACCAGCTGGTGCGCATGGTGCTACCGGTGTTGGAAGAAGACCGCTCTGTGCGAATCCTTCGTGCGCCCGATGCGCTGTACTTTGCCCAGCACGAGATCTGCAGCTTTTACGCCGAGCAAGAGGACTTTGAACGAGCACTGCCCGAGGTGCGCCATCTTTACGATCTGGCGCGCTCGTCCATGCAGTCGCACTTTGCGCTCATCAACGTGCTTGCGCGTCTGGAGCGCTTTGACGAGATTATCGAGGTGGCGCGCCACGGCCTACGTATTGCCAGCGATCGTTCTGCAATCGGCTACCTGTTCTATCGCTTGGCGTTTGCCTATTGGAATTGCGATCAGCTCGACCTGGCGCTGGCTTGTTACCGTCTGGTGCCGCGCGGCGAGGAGTCGGGCAGCAGCGCGCTGGAAGAAATGCAGGGCCTTATGAACGAGATGGGCGTCAGCGAGCCTCCGACGTTCGAGGAAGCGGTCGAGACCATCCACAGGGCTGGACTAGAGCTGCCGCCAGTGTCCGCCGTGACGAATCAGCTGGCAGATGCCGCTGTGCAACTGGTCGACAACGGTTTCTTTTTCCTGGCGCGCGGTTGTATCTTCCAAATGTGGCGCACCATGGGCAACGACGAGCTCGGCTCCCTCAACCGCTCGCTGGGGTAGGCGAAGCTTTCAAGAAGGAAAGGCTGCTAGGCAATTAGAAAATTTCCTCTTGCTCATCCTTGGCTGTTTGGTTACTATAGAACGGCTGTTACGGAGAGCTGACCGAGAGGCCGAAGGTGCTCGCCTGCTAAGCGAGTATGCCCCAAAAGGGCATCTGGGGTTCGAATCCCCAGCTCTCCGCCAGTACGAATTTGAAGAAGGGTCCCATTTGGGGCCCTTT
>CATXMO010000023.1:0-41754 GCA_958372075.1 uncultured Collinsella sp.
CCGAGCGCAAAATGGATTTTAAAAAACACCTTGCCAAATAGGAGCGTCAGACCAGGAAACCCCCTTATCCGCAGCTCCGAAGGAGCAGGATAAGGGGGTTTCCATGGTCGAGGACGTTCTGAAAACTAAGTCCAGCACAGGCCCGGACGAAAACAACCGACTACAGGTCGATGTGCGATTCCTTGATCGGGAACGGCTCGGCGAAGTGGCAGGCGCAGCAGTGACCCGGTGCGACTTCCTTAAACTCGGGAAGCTTCTCAGAGCAGATACCCTGCGCAATCGGGCAGCGAGTGTGGAAACGGCAACCGGTCGGCGGATCCAGCGGTGACGGCGGGTCGCCGGCAAGGATGATGCGCTTACGAGTCTTCTGGATATCCGGATCGGGCACCGGCACAGCAGACAGCAGCGACTGCGTGTACGGGTGGTGCGGCTCACTGTAGAGCGTCTTCCAGTCCGAAACCTCAACCATCTTGCCCAGGTACATAACGGCAACACGGTCGGAAATATGCTGTACGACAGAGAGGTCATGAGCAATGAAGAGATAAGCCGTACCGAACTTGTCCTGGAGCTCCTTCAGCAGGTTCAGAACCTGGGCCTGAATGGACACATCCAGGGCGGAAACCGGCTCGTCGCAGATAATCAGCTTGGGCTTAAGCGCAAATGCACGGGCAATGCCGACACGCTGACGCTGGCCGCCGGAAAACTCATGAGGATAGCGGTTAATGTGCTCGGGGTTCAGTCCGACAACGTCGAGAAGCTCGCGGACACGCTCAATGCGCTCCTCCTTGGTGCCCACGCCGTGAATGGTCATGGGCTCGGAGACGATCTCACCGATTGTCATACGAGGATTGAGCGAAGCATAAGGATCCTGGAAGATAAACTGCATCTCACGACGCATGTCCTTGATCTCATGCTTGCTCATCTCGGCAACATCTTTGCCCTGGAAGAACACCTTACCGGCCGTCGGCTTGGTGAGGCGCATGATGGTACGGCCCGTGGTGGACTTACCGCAACCAGACTCGCCGACCAGACCAAAGGTCTCGCCAGGATAGATTTCGAACGAAATGTCGTTCACAGCAGAGACGACACGCTTGGAGAAGCGCTTGGCGAACATGCCGGACTCAGCGGGAAACTCCTTAGAGAGGTGCTCGACCTTCAGCAGCGGAGTACGCTCGTTGGTATCTGCCATTACGCCTCGCCTCCCTTCTTGGAATCCTTGCGCGTACGGGACGTCTCAGGAGCGTTCTTGAGGAACTCGGGGTCACCGGAGTAGTGGCACGCAGAGTAATGACCAGACTCGGTGACAACGCGCTCGGGGCGCTGCTTGCGGCACTTGTCCGTCGCATAGGGGCAACGAGGAGAGAAGACGCAGCCCTCAGGCAAGTTCATGAGCGAAGGCGGGTTGCCGTGAATCGGCGTAAGAGGCTTCTTCTCTTCGATGGCCTGCTCCGGGATGGAGCGGATAAGGCCCCAGGTGTAGGGGTGGCGGCTCTCGTAGAAGATCTCCTCAGCAGTACCGAATTCGACAGGACGGCCGGCGTACATAACCATGATCTTATCGGCCATATCGGCGACGACGCCCAGGTCATGGGTAATCATGATGATGGCGTTGCCGTTCTTCTCCTGCATCTCCTGCATAAGCTCAATAATCTGAGCCTGAATGGTAACGTCCAGGGCAGTCGTGGGCTCGTCGGCAATCAGAATATCGGGATCGCAGGCAAGAGCCATAGCAATCATGACGCGCTGACGCATACCGCCCGAGAACTGGTGCGGATACTCATTGACGCGCTTCTCGGGCTCGGGAATACCAACGAGGTCCAAAAGCTCGGTGGCGCGCTTGAGCGCCTCCTGCTTGGAGTAGCCACGGTGCAGACGAAGACCCTCGCCCACCTGCTTGCCGATCTTATAGACCGGGTTCAAGGAGGTCATAGGATCCTGGAAGATCATCGCGATATCGTTGCCGCGAATGTGCTGCATCTCTTCCTCGGTCATTTCGAGGATAGAGCGACCGCGATAGCGAACGTCGCCGCCCTCAATCTTTCCCGGAGGCATCGAGATGAGGCCCATGATGGTCATGGCGGTCACGGACTTACCGGAGCCGGACTCACCGACGACACCCAGGGTCTCGCCGCGATCGAGCGTGTAGGACACACCGTCGACAGCGCGAACGACACCATCCTCGGTGTGGAAATACATCTTAAGGTCATCGACCTCGAGCAGATGCTGGCCCTCGGGAACCGGCTGGTCCTTTAGGTCCACATAGTTCTTGTTCTTCTTCATCCTTATGCGTCCTTCATCTTGACGTCGAGGGCGTCGCGCAGACCGTCACCCAGCAGGGTGAAGGCGAGCACCGTCGAGAGAATTGCCAGACCGGGCATGATCATCATCCAGGGAGCAGTCAGAAGATACTGCTGACCGTCCTGAATCATGGAGCCCCACGAAGGCGTAGGCGGAATAACGCCCATGCCGAGGAAGGACAGAGCGGACTCGGTCAGAATAGCGCCGCCAATGTTCATGGTCGCATAGACCACGATAGAAGCAACGGAGTTCGGGAAGATATGGCGCATAACGATACGCGCATCGGATGCACCCATAGCGCGAGCGGCGTCAACATAATCGTTCTCTTTGACCGTTAGGATCGCAGATCGGAAGACACGGGCAATCGAGGGCCAGCCGAGAATGCCGATGGCGATAAAGACATTCTGAAGACCACGACCGATAACGGCAATCATGGCAACAACGAACAGCACGTACGGGAACGCCAGGAAGATGTCCGCACAGCGCATGATGATCGTATCCCAGATGCCGCCATAGAAACCGGCCAGGGCGCCCATGACCAGACCGATCACCGTAGAGATGGCGGTGGCCATAATACCGACGGAAAGCGAAACGCGTGCACCGTAGATAACACGGACGAGAATGTCACGACCAAGAGAGTCGGTGCCAAACGGATGCTCGGCACACGGAGCCAGCAGCGACGTCTCGGCCATGGTGGTCGAGTCGGAAGCCGTCGGCGAACCGAGCCAGGGCTTAGCCCACAGATCGGCGGTCAGGGCGACCACAACAACGATGATGATCCAGCAGACACCGATAACGGCGAGCTTGTTCTTACGAAGACGCTTAAAAGCGTCGCCCCACAGCGTGCGGGACTTGGCGGGAGCAGATGCGGCCTTGGTGGCGGTAGCCTGCTCCTGAGACTGAGAATCAGTTTCCTGCATGAGACGTACCTCCCTTAGGCCTTATCCGACGGACCGCCAAGGCGGATGCGCGGGTCGAGGAATGCATAGCTAATGTCGACGAGCAGGTTGATCACCATAACGACGACAACAATGAGCGTAACGCCGCCCATAACGATGGGCCAGTCGCGCATGCTAATGGCGCGGTAGACCTCGAAGCCGATGCCGGGCCAGTTAAAGACCGTCTCGGTCAGGATGGCGCCCGAAAGCATGCCGCCGAAGTCGACACCAATATAGGTAACGACGGGGATGAGTGCATTCTTAAGCGCATGCTTGATAATGATCGCGCGATTGGAGAGACCCTTGGCCTTTGCCGTACGGATGTAATCCTGGTTCATGACGTCAAGCAGCTGCGAGCGCATAATGCGGGCGGCATAAGCGGTCGAAACCGAAGCCAGCGTAATGGTCGGAAGCACATAGTGCATCCAATCCTGATACTGAGAGCTGGAACCGCCGGCACCCGAGATCGGCATGGAGAATGCACCGCCGGTGGCATCCTTAAGGATGACGCCAAAGAACAGCTGCAGCAACATACCGAGCCAGAAGGCCGGGACGGCAACGAGAATCGACGTGGTGAGCGTTACCAAAATATCCCAGAAGGAATAACGCTTAACCGCCGAAATGATACCCGCACCGATACCCATGATCGCCTCGAGCACGATGGCGCACGCGGCAAGTTTGACCGTATACGGATACTTCTGGGCAAAGATTTCCGTAACCGGCAGCTTGCGCTGGTACGAATTGCCCAGATCGCCATGAAGCAGGCCGTTCATGTAATACAAGTAACGGTCCACGAGCGACGTTTGAACGGGATCGCCGTTCTCGTCAAGGATCGCGTTGCCGTCCTCGTCCGCCTGGACCAGGTGATAGCGCACGCGAAGTTGAAGCTCCACCTCGGGGGACAGAGCCTTGTCTCCACCGATCAGCTTGATCGGATCTCCCGGCACGATGTTCTGGAGGGCGAACAGAATCAGCGTAACGCCCAAAAATACCGGGATGAACTGAAGCACACGTTTAACGATGTACTTACCCATACCACTCCCCTATCTAGGGATTAACCTAAATGGGATGCCGATCGCCAGACCGGCATCCCAAAATTACCATCAGCCAGTTTACCCCAGGTTAGGGAGAACTGTATGTTTCCCATGAGGTCTACGTAAATACTTGACCCTCACGGAAGCTGCAAAACCCTTAGGCGAGCTCGGCGGTACCCAGATCGGCGTGCTTCTGCGGATCAACATAGAGATGCTTGACGCGGTCAGAGCCAGCGATGGTGTGCGTGTAGAACATCACCGGGATAACCGGGCAGTCAGCAGCGACCATGGCGTCGGCCTCCCGCATCTTGGCGATGCGCTCCTCGTCATCAACCGTGGTGCGGGCCTCGTCGACCTTGGCATCGAACTCGGGGTTGCTGTAACCGGAGCGGTTGTCGCCACCGAGGGAGTCGGAGTGGAACAGCGGGTACAGGAAGTTGTCCATGATCGGGTAATCGGCGATCCAGCCCAGACGGCCGAACTGATAGTTGAAGTTCTGATACTGCTCGAGCAGGGCAGACCACTCAGGGGTATCGGAGACAGCGGTAACGCCAACCTTGGCGAGGTCGCCGATGATGGACTCCATGATCTCCTTGTGACCACCGTCCTGGTTGTAGGAAAGGGTCACGCTAATGCCACGATCGCCGTTAGCGCCAGCGGGAGCGACCTTGTCGAGGTACTCGTTAGCCTTGTCGACGTCATAGGCGCAGAACTCCCATGCGCCCTCCTTGTAGCCGGCGATTCCCGGAGGAACAATACCGTCGGCGGGGGTACGGGTACCCTTGAAGATGGTCTTGCAGATGGCCTCACGGTTGATGGCCAGGGAGATGCCCTTGCGCAGGTCGGCGTTATTGAACGGCTCGGCCGTGGTGTTGCAGGTCAGATAGTACGTGGAAGGCTCGGCACCGAGCAGCATATGCTCGCCGTCACCCATGGTGTAGCCGTCCTTGGACTCGCCACGGTCCTTCTTGGCGGCGTCGATCTGAGCAACGGGAACGTCGCAGACATCGAGGTTACCGGCCTGGAACTCCTTGTAAGCGGTCTCCATGTCCTTGATGACCTGGAAGTGGATGCCATCGATCTTGGCCTTGTCGCCATAGTAATCATCGAACTTCTTGAGGTTGATCTCCTGGCCATCCTCCCACTTACCGTCCATCATGAACGGGCCGTTACCGACCGGGGCAAGGTAGAAGCTCTTGACATCGGACTCGGCGCACTCGGGAACTGGGGACAGAGCCGGGTGAGAGGCGACGAAGGGGAAGTCGGCGTAAGCGGAAGACAGCTTGACGACGAGGGTCTCATCGTCGGGGCAAGTAACACCGCTGAGCTCGGTAGCGTTGCCGGCAAGCAGATCGTCATAGCCCTCAACCATGGAAAGGTGATAGGAGACCTCGGAAGGACCATACTCGGTGGCGATGGCCGACTTGGTGTTGACTAGACGCTCCCAACCGAGCTTGAAGGACTTGGAGGTAACGTCGTCACCGTTGTGGAACTTAGCCTTCTTGATCTTGAAGGTGAACTCGGTGGCGTCGTCGTTAGCCTCAAAGGACTCGCAAGCCAGCGGAACGATCTCGCCCTTCTCGGGGTCGTACTCCGTCAGAGCGTCGAAGAGCTGGTACTCGACCTGAGTGCCCTGATCCTCCTGGACGTTGTAGGGGTCGATGCAGACCGGGTTGTTGATGTAGAAGTTCAGCGTCGAACCGGAGTCAGATCCGGAAGCGTCGCCGCCCTTCTTGCCGCACGCGGCAAGAAAAGCCATGGAGCTCGCAGCGAGGGTGCCGCCAACAAAGGCGCGACGACCCATAACGGGCTGGTGGAACATAGAATCAGCCATGCCATCCTCCTTATGAGATAGGACAAAGAAATGTTCAGTCGGACATATGTCGAGACAATCCGATCCGAACCATCAAAACGCCGCCCGCTGCTATGGCTGGTTATGCACAACAGACCAACGTTTTGCAATACAGTAGCGCATTTTATGCACGATTTGGGGCTAATTCCGGTTAACGGTCGAGAATTTCTTTAGTTGGGCGAAGTATGTGGGGATATTTTGACTCTGTTACAAGTCTGTAAACAAAAAGGGCCCCGCACATACGGGACCCTTTACAAACGTATAAACGCCGATGCTTAGTAGCCGACGATGCCCTGCGGGAAGAAGAACATGCACAGAACGACACACACGGCAAAAACGACGGCCATAATTACCGTCAGGCGATCGAGGTTCTGCTCCATGACGCCCGTGGCAGAGCTGGAGTTATACAGCGAGCTAGCGATCATATCCGAAACGCCGGTACCCTTACCGGAATGCATCAGAACGAGAATCGTCAGTGCCACGGCAGAAACAGCCCAAACGACAAACAGAAGAATCTGGAACGGACCCATAGATAAGCTCCTTAATAGAACAATTCAAACTCCAGTACTGTACCACAACCCCCAACACTCCCCCACCTGCCATTTAGGGACGGGGTAGAAATGGCAGAAATACCAAAAAAGGGGGTCGTCCAGTTGTGGACAACCCCCTTACTAGAAAACGATATTTGTTTTCTATTAGGCCTCGGTGGCGAGCACGCGACCCGTCATCTCGGCGGAAGGCTCAATACCAGCCATGGTGAGCATGGTCGGAGCGATATCGGAAAGACGGCCGTCCTCGATACCGGTGAGCTTGGCCTTCTCATCAACGATGATGAACGGCACGCGGTTGGTGGTGTGAGCCGTAAACGGATGCTTGGAACCGTCGGAAGCAACGTCAAACATGTGGTCGGCGTTACCATGGTCGGCGGTAATCAGCGCAAAGCCGCCCTTGGCGAGAATCGCCGGGACAACCTTGGACAAAGCATCGTCAACAGCCTCGACGGCCTTAACGGCCGCGTCGAAGACACCGGTGTGACCAACCATGTCGCAGTTCGCGAAGTTCACGATGTAGAAATCAGCGCGATCCTCGTTGATTGCGGCGACGAGCTTCTCGGTAACCTCGGGAGCGCTCATCTCAGGCTGCAGATCGTAGGTAGCGACCTTGGGGGAAGCGACGAGCACGCGCTCCTCGCCCTCCTTGGGCTCCTCGATGCCGCCGTTGAGGAAGAACGTCACGTGGGCGTACTTCTCGGTCTCGGCGGTGTGCAGCTGCTTCAGGCCATTGGCGGCAATAACGTCGGCCAGGACGTTCTCGGGGAACGTCTTGGGGAAGGCGACCTCAACGTCAAACGTCGGATCGTACTCGGTCATCGTCACAAAGTGCGAGAGCTTGATCTGCTCGCGCTCAAAGCCGTCGAACTCCTTGTCCGTGAACACGCGGGTCATCTGACGAGCGCGGTCGGGACGGAAGTTGAAGAAGATGGCCGCGTCGCCCTCGTGGATGCCCTCGTTGTGGGCAGCGAAGGGCTCGACGAACTCGTCGCCGCGCGGATCCTTCTCGTAGTAGGCCTTGATACCGGCAACGGGGTCGGTATCGGCATCGGACGCGTTGACCATGACGTCGTAGGCGCGCTGGATGCGCTCCCAACGATTATCGCGGTCCATGGCCCAATAACGGCCCGAGACGGTGGCAACGCGAGCGTCGCAACCGGTCTCCTCAGAGATCTTAGCCAGGAAGGCGCAGAACTCGCTCATGTAGCCGGCACCGGACTGCGGGTCAACGTCGCGGCCATCCATGAAGGCGTGGACGCGAACGGTCTTGACACCATGCTGGGCAGCCATCTTGACCAGAGCCTCGACATGGTTCATGTGGGAGTGAACACCGCCAGGGCTCATAAGGCCCATAAGGTGAAGGGTCTTGCCTTCGGCCTTGACGTCGTCCATAGCCTTGACGAAGACCTCGTTCTTGGCGATGGAACCGTCCTTGATGGCGTTGTTGATGCGCGAAAGCTCCTGGAACACGATGCGGCCGGCACCGATGTTGAGGTGGCCTACCTCGGAGTTACCCATCTGGCCATCGGGAAGACCCACGTCCTCGCCCGAAGCGCCGAGCGTGGTGTGGGGGTACTTCTCGTACAGGCTATCAAGGAAGGGCGTCTTGGCAGCGGCGACGGCGTTCTCGCCATCGGCCGGAGCCAGGCCGCAGCCGTCCATGATGATCAGGAGTGCAGGAAGATGACGCTGTGCCATATGTCCTACTCGCCTGCCTTGACGACCATAGAGGCAAAGTCGGCAGCCTTGAGCGAAGCGCCGCCCACGAGGGCGCCGTCAACATCGGGCTTGGCGACGAGCTCGGCGATGTTGCCGGGCTTAGCGGAGCCACCATAGAGAACGCGGATGCCGTTAGCGAGCTCCTCGCCGAACATCTCCTTGAGGGTCTCACGGATAGCGCCGCAGACCTCCTGGGCGTCCTCGGCGGTAGCGGTCTTGCCGGTGCCGATGGCCCAGATGGGCTCATAGGCGACGACGACCTGCTTAGGGCAGGTGATCTCAAGACCAGCAAGGCCAGCCTTGACCTGGTTCACGACGTGCTCGACATAGGTGCCGGCCTCGCGGACCTCGAGGGACTCGCCGCAGCAGAAGACGGGAACAAGACCGGCGGCAACGAGAGCCTTGGCCTTCTTGTTCTGGTCCTCGTCGGTCTCATGGAAGTAGTCGCGACGCTCGGAGTGACCGATGATGCAGTAGGTGCAGCCAGCGGACTTGAGCATGTCACAAGAAGACTCACCGGTGAAGGCGCCCTTGGCCTCCCAGTACACGTTCTGTGCACCGAGGGCGATGGGGGCAGCCTGAATGCGGTCATGAACCGTGGTGATGTCAATGGTCGGAGGGCAGACGAGCGCCTCGACGCCAGCCGGAACCTCGGGCAGAGCCTGGGCCAGCTCGTCGGCGAGCTTGGCGGCCTCGGCGACGTCGTTGTTCATCTTCCAGTTACCAGCGATAAGAAGGGTGCGATTAGGCATCGAGAAGCGCCTCCACTCCGGGCAGGGCCTTACCCTCGACGAGCTCCATGGAGGCGCCACCACCGGTGGAGATCCAGCTCATCTTGTCGGCCAGGTTGAACTTGTTGACAGCTGCGACAGAGTCGCCACCGCCGATGATCGAGGTGCAGTCGGCCTCGGCAACAGCCTCGGCGATAGCCTGGGTGCCGTGAGCGAAGTTGTCGAACTCGAAGACGCCCATGGGGCCATTCCAGAACACGGTCTTGGCGCCCTTGACAGCCTCGGCGTAGAGCTCCTCAGTCTTAGGACCGATGTCCATGCCCTCACGATCGTCGGGAATAGCGTCAGAAGCGACGACCTCGGGGACAGCGTCCTCGCCAAAGTGATCGGCAACGCGGTTGTCGATGGGGAGCAGAATCTTGACGCCCTTCTCCTCGGCCTTCTTGAGCATCTCGCCGGCGCGCTCGACCCAGTCCTCTTCCTTGAGGGACTGACCGACGGACAGGCCCTGAGCCAGGAAGAAGGTGTAGGCCATGCCGCCACCGATGATCAAGGTGTCAGCGGAGTCGATGAGGTGATCGAGAACGCCGATCTTGGAGGAAACCTTGGAACCGCCGACGATAGCGACGAAGGGGCGCTCGGGCTCGGCGAAGATACCGGTCAGCGTGTCGACCTCCTTCTCGAGCAGGAAGCCAGCGACGGCAGGCAGGTAAGCGGCGGGGCCCACGACGGAACCCTGGGCGCGGTGAGCGGTGCCGAAGGCATCGAGGACGAAGACGTCACCATAGGAAGCGAGCTTCTTGGCGATCTCGGGATCGTTCTTCTTCTCACGCTTGTCGAAACGGACGTTCTCGAGAACGAGGACCTTGCCCGGCTCGACGGCAGCGACAGCCTCGGCAGCCTTCTCGCCGTAAGTATCGGCGACAAAGGCAACGTCGAGACCAGAGAGCTCAGCGAGCTTCTTGGCGACGGGCTCGAGGGACAGCTCGGGCTGGAAGCCGGTGCCATCGGGACGGCCGAGGTGGCTCATGAGGATGACGCGAGCGTTGTGCTCAACGAGGTAGTTGATGGTGGGCAGGGCAGCCTTGATACGGGTGGTGTCGCCAACGACGCCATCCTTGATAGGCACGTTAAAGTCAACGCGGACGAGAACGCGCTTGCCGTCGACATCGATGTCGCGGACGGTCTTCTTGGTAAAGGCCATGTTTGCTTCTACCTTTCGTACGTGTCTGCCTCCCATTACGGCAGACGATTTCCTATAAAAAGGGCGCGACCCTAGGGTGTAAGCCCTATAAGGCCGCGCCCTTCTTTAGACGCTCAACGAGCTATTCGCTAAAAGCTAAATTAAGCAACGAACTTCTCGAAGTACTTGATGGTGCGGACCATCTGAGAGGTGTAGGAGTTCTCGTTGTCGTACCAAGAGGTGACCTGAACGAGCGTCTGGCCGTTGCCGAGGTCAGAGCACATGGTCTGAGTGGCGTCGAAGATGGAGCCGTGGGTCTCGCCGATGATGTCGGTGGAGACGATGTCGTCCTCGTTGTAACCGAAGGTCTCGGAGATGGTGGCAGCGTAGGCCTTCATAGCAGCGTTGACCTCGTCGACGGTGACCTTCTTGTCAACGACAGCGTAGAGGTTGGTGATGGAGCCGGTCGGCGTCGGGACGCGCTGGGCGGCACCGATGAGCTTACCGTTGAGCTCGGGGAGAACCAGGCCGATAGCCTTGGCAGCACCGGTGGTGTTGGGGACGATGTTGACGGCGCAGGCGCGGCTACGACGCTTGTTGCCCTTGCGCTGCGGGCCGTCGAGCGGCATCTGGTCGCCGGTCCAGGCGTGAATGGTGGTCATGATGCCGGACACGATGGGAGCGAAGTCGTTCAGACCCTTGGCCATCGGGGCGAGGCAGTTGGTGGTGCAGGAAGCAGCGGAGATGATGTTGTCCTCAGCGGTCAGCGTCTCGTGGTTGACGTTGTACACGATGGTGGGCAGATCGCTGCCGGCCGGAGCGGAGATGACGACCTTCTTGGCGCCAGCGTTGATGTGGGCCTGAGCCTTAGCCTTGCTGGTGTAGAAGCCGGTGCACTCGAGAACGACGTCGACGTCGAGGTCGCCCCAAGGCAGGTTGTTGGCGTCGGCCTCCTTGTAGATCTTGATCTCCTTGCCGTCAACGGTGATGGAATCCTCGCCAGCAACGACCTCGTGATCGCGAGCGTAGTTGCCCTGCGTGGAGTCGTACTTCAGCAGGTAAGCGAGCATATCGGGAGAGGTGAGGTCGTTGATAGCGACAATCTCGGAGCCCTCATGACCGAACATCTGACGGAAAGCCAGACGACCGATGCGACCGAAGCCGTTAATAGCAACCTTTACTGCCATTGTGTCTCCTTTCGTAAGGCCCCCGCAAGCTACAGCGCCCGCCGTTGAGGCCCACAAACTAACCACTCGCCTAATATACCTTTTTTTTGACTTGAATTTCACGAGAATGCTCGAAATTGAAAATCAAATTTACGTTAAAACGTTTTAAAGAATAAAGTAGCAGCTAAATCCGTATATACGTCAATACTTTAAACTACTTGTTTGCTTCAATGAGCTTTTCAAGACGTAAAACACGATGGTAGAGGGCCGACTTCGACAAGGGAGGGTCAGCCATCTCCCCTAAATCACGCAGCGACAGATCGGGATAGTGCTCGCGCAGGTCGCAAAAGACCGCCAAGGCATCCGGAAGCGCATCGCGAAGGCCGCGCTGCTCGAGCTCATCGATAAGCGCAAGCTGATGTTGGGCAGCACCGGCGCTTCTGGTCTGGTTGGCGAGCTCGGCGTTCACGCGACGGTTCACATCGTTCTTAACCAACTTGACCGCGCGCGCCTCCTCAATCTCGGCAACGCTGCGCTTGGCACCAATCAGCTTTAACAAATGCTCGATTTCCTCGGCGCTCTTAATGTACACGGCATATGACCCCCGCCGTGCATTAACACGAGCATGGACCCCAATCTGCCCCAACAGGTCGCAAAGCCCCTTAGCATATTGCTCGCCCTGCACCGCGATCTCCAAATGAAAATCGCCGCGTGGATCGGCCACGAAGCCGCCCGCGATGAGCGCGCCGCGGATGTAGGCAAGCCTGCAGCAGGGACGGGCAACGATGTGTCGGGGAACACCAGCGACGAGCCCTCCCCTGCGGTCTAGAATGCCCAGCAGCACCAGAGCCTTGTCCAGGTCGGGTTGATCGGGCAGGGTAATGAGATAGTTACGGACCTTATGCAAGACCGATTTACGAACGGTGAATTCCGTTTTGAGCTTAAGGATGCGATGTGTCAGCGTGATCATCGTGCGCGCGACGGCTCCCGTCTCAGTCGCAACCGTCAAACGATACCGCCCAGAGCCGGTAAGCGAGAGCGTACCACTCACGCGCGTGAGGGCGGCAAGTGTCGACAAGTCGCAGTATTCACATTCGGGTTCGCAGCGCGCAAGCTCGTCGCGCACCTCAGCGGTAAACGACATGCAGGCCTATGCCTTCGTGTTGGCGCGCGACAGATCGCGGTGGGAGATGCTCACGTGATACTGGGCGCCTTCCAGGTAACGGGCCGTGGCCTCGGCAATGGCGACGCTACGGTGCTGTCCGCCCGTGCAGCCGATGGCGATAGAAAGCTGCGGTTTACCCTCCGCGATATAGCCCGGCATCACCGTATCGAGTAGCTGTGTCCAAGCCTTCCAAAACTCCTGCGTCTTGGGATGGTCCAGAACAAAATCCGAGACCTTTTTATCGAGACCGGTCATCGTGCGCATCTCGGGATCGTAGAACGGATTGGGCAGGAAGCGGACGTCGATCATAATGTCCGCCTCGACGGGCATGCCGTGCTTAAAGCCAAACGAGAACACATGGACGTCCATGAGCTGTTGGTCGGACAGTTCGGAAAATGCCATACGTAGCTTGTTGCGCAGCGCAGAGGTGCGCAGACGGCTCGTGTCGATAATCATATCGGCTCGATCGCGCACGCCCTGCAGCTGAAGGCGCTCGCGCTGAATGGCATCGGCCGTAGTCTCCCCCGGTTTGGCAATGGGATGACGGCGGCGGTTTTCGCTATAACGACGGATCAGCACCTCGTCAGAAGCCTCGAGAAACACGATATCACAGCTCATCTCGCGCTCCTCGAGTGCGGCAACGGCATCGAGCAGCTCATCGAACAAGCCCTGGCTGCGCAGGTCGCAGGTGACGGCAAGATGCCTGCCCACGCCCGTATTGATGCCGACGAGTTCGGCAAGCTGGGCGATCAGACGCGGAGGCAAGTTGTCGATGCAAAAGTAGCCCATGTCCTCGAACACATGCATGGCCTGCGTTCGGCCCGATCCGGACATTCCGGTGATGATGACGATATCGGGGATGCGCTCCGAGCGCTCCGCCGCATCCATGGCATCTCCCTTTTGCATGTGCTGCCTCCTAAAAACAAGCGCGGGACCCAGCAACCCGGATCCCGCGCGGTCAATTGCCTATATTGAGTATACCGCCCCGAGCGGATACGAGGCCTGTCTTACGCCTCAAGCGCAGCCTTGAACCAACTCGTAATACTCGTGGGGTGCGTGATGGCGGTGCCGACGACAACGGCCCAGGCGCCCGCATCGATCGCGGCGCGAGCCTCCTCGGGCGTGTGAACGCGGCCCTCGCAGATGATGGGAAGACCGGGAAATTCCTCGGTCGCCTGACGCAGGAGCGGCAGATCGGGGCCATCGGCCATGGTGCAGTCGATGGCGGCGACACCATGAGAAAGCGTGGTGGATACAAGGTCGAAGCCCATATCAACCGCACGGCGAATGTCCTCGATGGTGGTACAATCCGCCATCAGGAGCACACCCTCCTCGTGCAGCGGACGGAAGGTGTCCTCGACGGTCTTGCCATCGGGACGCGGACGATCGGTGGCGTCGATCGCCACGATATCGGCACCCGCAGCAACGCAGGCGCGAGCGTGACGCAGCGTCGGCGTGATGTAAACGCCCTCGTGTCCATCCTTCCACAGGCCGATGACGGGAACCTCACAGCGACCCTTAATGGCGGCAATGTCGGCAAGGCCCTGGCAGCGAATGGCGGCAGCGCCGCCGAGCTCGCAAGCGCGAGACATTTGAGCCATGGTCTCGGGCGTACGAAGCGGCTCGCCCATATACGCCTGAACGCTCACGACGAGCTTACCCTTCAGGGACTGGATCAAAGGATCAACGGTCATGTGCGACTCAACCTTTCTCAAAACAGCCTTCTGAGACACCGCACCTTGACGTTCAAACCGTCGCTCGCGTACCGAAGTACGCTTCGCTCCTCTTTCACGTCAATCTGCGGCACCTCAGAAGGCGCACTTGGTAGTTATGTTTACTTCAACGACGCAAGAAGGTGTTCGGCGGCACCGATGAGCGGAGCATCGCCCTCCAGAGACCCGATGAGAATCGGCGTGTCCTGGAGCGGATCGAGCGCCTGGCTGGCATAGCCCTCGTGCACCGAATCCTTCCACGTCTGCGAACGCCAATCGGGACCCTGATGAATTACGCCGCCCGAAAGCACGATGACCTCCGGATCCAGAATATTGGCAAGCGAGCCCAAGCTGGCGCCCAGCGCAAAGCCGGCGTCATGGATGACCTCGGTCGCCTTTGCGTCGCCAGCACGACACAGGTCGTTCACGTCGCGACCGACCGAAGGACGGCTGGGGTCAACTCGACCGAAGCGTTCGTCGTACATACGGCCAATCGAGGTGCCCGAAGCAACAGACTCAAGATGGCCGGAACGCCCGCAGGCGCAGGGAATGCCGGCGGCAGCCGAGCACTCGATGTGGCCCATATGACCGGCAGCACCATGGAAGCCCTGCATCACGCGGCCGTTCTCGACATATGCGCCGCCGATGCCCGTGCCGATGCCCAGACACAAGACGGAGAACTTGCCCTTACCGACGCCCCAGTGGGCCTCGCCCAGAGCATGAGCCTGCACGTCGCCCACAACGGCAACGGGAAGACCAAGGTCCTCGCGCAGACGCGGCCCCAACTGAACACCGGACCAGCCGGGCATAATCTCGTTGGCATACGCGATGGCGCCCGTCTTGGGATCGACGACGCCGGCGGCACCGATACCGACACCGAGGACCTCGACATCGGGATTCGCCTCAAGAGCGGCCTTGATGGACGCCTCGATACGCTGGAAGACAGCCTCGCCGCCCTCCTGGGCCTCGGTAGGAACCTCGGCCTCAAATACGGGATGGGGCACGCTGCCGTCAGCCGGATACTCCATAATGGCAGTCGCAATCTTGGTGCCGCCGATATCGACGGAGCAAACGTACTTGTTCTCCATGTCGCTCTCCTTAGGAGATAAAAACAACTACAGGAAATGCGCCGTCAGGCTAGCCGTCACAGCGCAGTAAAGGTTATCCAGGTGCCCGAGATCGCCGAGAAACCGTGTGGCCATTGACCTAATGGGTCATGGCCACACGGTTGAACGGCGAGGTCGGGTGCCTGGGAAAGCTTTACAGGAGACCGTTGTCCTGGAGGACCTTCTTAATCGCCTCGACGTTCTCGCCGGTCATGGCCTTCACCGGGCGCGGCATGGTCGGGCTGTCGAAGATGCCCATGAGATTCATAGCGGTCTTGAAGGCACCAACGCCGCCGGCATAGCCCTGGACGCCCGAGGTGACATCCCAGATGTGCGAAATCTCATTGAGGCGATCCTGCTCGGCCTTGACGGTAGCCCAGTCACCAGCCTGAGCGGCCTTCCACTGACGAACGTAGCCCTCGGGCTCAACGTTGGCGAGACCCGGGACAGAGCCGTCGGCGCCACCGAGGTAAGCGCCGTCGACAACAACCTCGTGACCGGTGAGGATGCTCATCGGGTGGCCGTTCTTCTCGTTCTCCTGAACGAGATAGCGGAACGAGATGTCATCGCCCGAGGAATCCTTGACGCCGGCCAGGACGCCCTCGGCGCCGAGCTTGGCAAGGAGCTTCCAGGGGAGCTTGGTGTGGACGCACACGGGGATGTCGTAGGCAAAGATGGGCAGGTCGAGTTCCTCGTGCAGGATGCGGAAGTGCTCCTCGACCTCGGTCATGCCCTGCAGGGCATAGAACGGGCAGGTGGCGACAAGCGCGTCGGCGCCCAGCTCCTGGGCGACCTTGCCGTGCTCGATCATGCGCTCGGTCTCGGTGTCGATGATGCCGACCAGAACAGGCACGCGGTGATCGACGATGCGCACGGCCTCGGCGATGATCTGACGACGACGCTCGTCGGTGGAGAAGACGACCTCGCCCGAGGAGCCCAGGAAGAACAGGCCATCGACGCCGGCATCGATCATGCGGTTGATGCTGCGCTCAAAGGAAGCAACGTCGAGCTGGTGGTCTTCGGTATCGGGAACAACAACGGGAGGGATAACGCCGGTGAATTTCTGAGTTGCCACAAGAATCTCCTTAGTAGTCTGGCGGGCGACCCTATGCCACCCACTCTTGTTGGCAGTGTCCAGGCCGTCTAGGCCAAAGAACACGGGTAGAACGTTTGGTTAAAGAAGTCGACGACTTCGTTTTCGAACGCATTGATGCGCTCGTGAGCGTATTTGGCATAGATGATATGCCTCCGGTCACACTCAAGACCGTTGAACACGGCAAACTGGCCCTTGGGGTCGCTCACGGTATCCATGAGCGAAGTGCCCATGAGCACCGAGCCGCGCACCCGAGACGACAGCGCCTCGAGGCCACCGGGCAGCGGGTTGGCAACCGCCGTGCAGGCGAGGCCCTGCTCATCCAGAGCAGAAACCGCCAGCGCGACTCCGCCGCCAAGGCCCTCGCCCCATGCAAAGATGCGGTCGGGGTCCATGCCATCAAGATTGCGCGCAACCTTCGCCATCGCGCAACCCCAACGGACGCGCTCGACAAAAGCGGTCGAATCAATCCCCCGCTGCAGGTCGTCCGCACCAGCAACATCGTCATCCAGCGCGAGGACGGCATACCCCATGGCGGCAAATCTCGTCATGTGATGCCAGCCTCGCACAGGCCGATCGATGTCGTGGAACATCAGGCACAGCGGCACGCGCTCAGATACTCGGGCACGACCGACAGGCTCAATCAAACGAGCGTGGACCGCATCGTCACCGAGTTCAAAGGAAACCTCCGAGTAACGGGCGCAGGGGTTAACAAAGTCAATCGCCGTAATGGCCAGGCCTTGAATCTCAAGATTCGAAGCGCATGTCTCTAAATCAGAAACATCTGCTTGGACATCACCGTGCCAGTCCCGATATTCTGCGAGCCTTGACGAAACCGTTCCAGGAATTCCCACGAGCCCGGGGACTATCAGCTCGTCAACATTGCTCTCGCACTTAGACATGAGCCTCCCCTCCCTCGCAGAAAAACGGAATGATCAGATCATCAAAGTCCTGAATCTCCTCGTGGCCAAAGCCCTCAAAGAACTTATGACGCTTATCGCAGGTCAAGTTGTTGTAGACCGCAAACTGCGTCGCCGGCGGACAGACGATATCGGCCGTGCCCGTGCCAAACAGAACAGGGCATTTGACCATGGGGGCAAAGTTCTTGGAATCGAAGTACGCCAACTTGGCATAGGCTTCCTCGATACGAGTCGAGTCCTCGTCAAACCAACGCGACCAATAGCGCAGACCCTCGTAGGCAATATCGTCGGCATCCAGATCCCAAACCAGGCGGAAGTCCGATAAGAAGGGATAGAGGATAGCCGCGCGGTCAACCAAATCGCTATTGAGCGCGCAGGTTGCAATACCCAAACCGCCGCCCTGCGATGCGCCGTTCACAAATACGCGGGTAAGATCGATGCCCTCGAGCTCGCGAACGATACGGCACAAAATGCGGATATCCTGGTGTAGGCGGACATAGTAGAGGTTGGCCGGGTCGCCGTCGATACCGGCGACGATATGGCCCGCGACCGTCGTGCCCTCAAATCCACCAATATCCTCGGAGGGACCACCCTGGCCGGGGCAATCGAGGGCGATGAGCGCCATGCCCATGCCCGCAAACGACGCCTGCTCAAACCAGCTGCGGCTCGCACCCGGATATCCATGGAACTGAAGCACCAACGGCATGGGCTCCTCCGAGACCGGCTTGAGGTACTTGGCATGCAGGCGTGCACCACACATGCCGGTATACCAGAGGTCGAAAAACCGACAGGTCGCGGAATCCGCAACCGAAGCCGCCTCGATAGCGTAGTCGAGCTCGACGGCGTCGGCCTCGGCCATGCGGTCCTTCCAAAAGAGATCGAAATCCGATGGACGGGGCATAGCGCCTCGATATTCACCAAATTGCTGTTGTAGCTCTTGAGCACTTGGCATGGCTCGTGAACCCAACCTTTCGAAATCGCAACGGAGGTGCGCCCGGCAAGGGAACCGGGCGCACGGGAGGGAAAGCGAGGCTACTCGCCGAGCTTGGGATGCAGCAGCGACGGCGCAGCGCCGAGCAGCATCTTGGTGTAGGGGTCCTGAGGGTGCTGGAAGACCTGCTTGGCCTCGCCCTGCTCGACGATCTTGCCGCCATTCATAACGATGATGTCGTCAGAGATATAGCGGACCGTCTGGATGTCATGGCTGATGAACACCATGGCCAGGCCGAGCTCCTTCTTAAGGTCGGTCAGCAGGTTCAGAATCTGCGCGCGGACCGAAACGTCCAGAGCCGAGGTGGGCTCGTCGGCGATGATGGCATCGGGGTTCAGCGACAGGGCACGGGCAATTGCGACGCGCTGGCGCTGGCCGCCCGAAAGCTGGCCGGGAAGAACCTCGGCGGCGGAGCTGGGCAGACCGGTGAGCTCCAAGAGCTCCTTGACGCGCTTCTCCTGCTCGGCCTCGGTACCCAGGTTGTGGACGCGCATGGGGTCGAGCAGTTGCTCACGAACGACCATGCGGGGGTTGAGCGCCGTGGCCGGGTTCTGGAACACGACCGAGATGACGCGACCCATGTGGCGACGGTCCTCGGCGGTACGTTTAGTAACGTCCTTGCCCTTAAAGTAGACCTTGCCACTCGTGGGGGCCTGCAGACCGCACATGACGTTGGCGGTGGTGGACTTTCCGCAACCGGACTCGCCGACGATGCCGATGGTCTGTCCGGGCATGAGCTTAATCGTTACACCCTGGACGGCGTGAACCAGGTTGGGGTGCAGAATCGAGCCGGTACGGGTCCTAAAGGTGACGTGGACGTCATCAAGGAAGATGATCGGCTCGACGCCGTTGACTGCGGTCTCGCTCATCTACATCACCTCCGCGTGAGGGGTCAAACCATTTGCCTTGAGCACCTCGTCGGGGAGCTCGGAATAGAAGTGCTCGGTGCCGGGCACGCGCTTGAAGACCGGACGGGTGTCCAGGCCGATGCGCGGATGGCTCGAGCGGGGCGCGAAGCGATCGCCCTTGGGGAAATCGCGCGGGCTCGGAACGGCGCCGGGCACCTGGTGCAGACGGCCCGAACCGCTCTCGATGGACAGAACGGAGCCCAGAAGACCGCGGGTGTACTCGTGGATCGGGTTAGTGAGCAGCTCCTTGGTGGGTGCCTGCTCGATGACCTGACCGGCGTACATAACCGTGATGTTATGGGCGACCTCGGCGACCAGCGCCAGGTCATGCGAGACGAAGATCATGGCAAAGCCGAGCTTGGCCTGAAGGTCGTTGAGCAGCTTGATGACCTGCTTCTGGACGGTAACGTCCAGAGCGGTCGTGGGCTCGTCGCAGATGACCAGCTTGGGGTCGCGGGTAAGGGCCATAGCGATCAGAACACGCTGACGCTGGCCACCGGAAAGCTCATGCGGGTAGCTCTCGAGCGTACGCTTGGGGTCGAGGCCCACGAGCTCCAGGAGTTCCTCGGCGCTGCGGGTGCCGCCGCGCTTGGTGAGCTGCTTCATCTGGGCAGAGATGAGCATGGAGGGGTTGAGCGAGGACAGGGCGTCCTGATAGACCATAGCGATATCGGTACCGCGCAGGCCGAACCACTCCTTCTTGCTCATCTTGAGCAGGTCGCGGCCCTCCCAGAGGACCTCGCCGGAAAGGTGCTCGTCATCGTCGGTCAGGCCCATGATGGCCAGCGTGGTGATGGACTTACCGCAACCGGACTCGCCGACCAGGCCCATGGTCTGACCAGGACGGACGTCAAAGTTGACATGGTCGACGACATTGATATCGCCGTGGTGCTCAAACTGAATGCAGAAGTCACGGACCGAGAGAATCGGTTCGACAGACTCGTCGGGCACATGGCGATCGTCACGCTTGAGCTCGACATCGCGCAGGGCGCCAAGGCGAGCGGAGAGGGACTGGGCCTGCTCCTTGTAGGCGCGAACGGGGTCGGAGACCAGCAGGTCGGCCTCGCGACGCTTGGAGGAATCGGTCGGATCCAGGGCGGCGGAGGGAGCAGCGGCCATGGCGTCGGTAATGCCCTCGGAGAGGATGTTGAGCGCCAAGCAGGTGATCATGATGGCCAGGCCCGGGAACAGCGCCTGCCACCAACGGCCGGCGAGCACGCCGCCGCGGGCGTCGGCGAGGATGTTGCCCCAGGTAGCGGTGGGCTCCTGGATACCAGCGCCGATGAAGGTCAGCGAGGCCTCGAAGATGATGGCGTCGGCGACCAGGGTAACGGTGAAGACCATGATCGGGGCGATGCAGTTACGCAGAACATGCTTGATCAAAATCCACGGAGCCTTGGCGCCGGAAACGATGACCGCGCGGACATAGTCCTCTCCGTACTCGGACACGATGTTGGCGCGCACGATACGGGCAATCTGCGGAGTGTACATAAAGCCGATAGCGAAGATGATCGACGGCACGGAGTTGCCCAGGATGGAGACGAAGACGGCCGCGAGGGCGATACCCGGGATAGACATGATGATGTCCAGGATACGCATGATCGTCTCGGAAACGGCCTTGCGCGAAACCGCCGCAAGGGCGCCCACGACCGAGCCGCAGACCAGAGCCATGGCAGTGGCGCCAAAGCCGATGATCAGCGAGTAACGACCACCGTAGAGCATGCGCGACAGAATGTCGCGACCCTTATCGTCGGTACCGAAGATAAATCCGTTGCCGGGAGCCTGGCGAGCCGTAAAGATCTCGACCGGGCTATAGGGGGCAAGAAGGGGCGCCAGAATCGCAGTCAGGGCGACCAGCACCAACACGACGGCGGCAATCTTAGAAGACAGCGTCATCTTCTTCCAGCCACCGAGCTTGAGCCCCTTGGAGGCAGCCTTCTCGAGCTGCTCGGTTTGCTTCTCTCGAATCTTTACCATAATCTACACCGTCCTGATGCGCGGGTTGATGAGCAGGTAGAGCATGTCAACCACGATGTTGATGATGATGAAGGCAAGAGCAACGACGATGACGACGCCCTGAACCAGGTTCGCCTCGTTGCCCTGAACGCCCTGCAGGATCGCGGTGCCCATGCCGGGGAGGTTGAAGATAACCTCGATGACGACGGCGCCGCCCATGAGGTAGCCGATCTTAAGACCGAGGGTGGTGACCGGGGTGATCAGCGCATTGCGAAGTACGTTGATACCGACGACGACCTTCTCGGGAACGCCGGCGCCGCGAGCCATACGGACATAGTCCTTGTCGAGCTCCTCGACCATGGCGGTACGCACGATACGAGTCATCTGGCCCGTCAGCGGAAATGCCAAGGCGATGGCGGGCATAATCATGCGGCCCAGATAACCAGCCGGATTCGTGGTGAAGTGAGGCAGAGCACCCGATGCCGGGAGCACCTTAAGGTAGGAAGAGAACAGCAGGATCAACAGAACGGCAAGCCAGAACGACGGGGTTGCCAAGCCGGCGATGGAAAAGACGCGGATCACTTGGTCCGGCCATTTGTCGCGATACAGTGCCGCGATGACGCCGAGTAAAAACGAAACGACCGCACCGATGGCAAGGCCGATGAAGGTCAGCTGCATCGTGACGGGCAGGGCCGTGGAGATGCGCTTGGCAACGGAGTTGCGAGCAGCACCATAGGTGCCCATGTCGCCATGGATCAAATCGCCCATATAGCGCACGTAGCGCACGGGCCAGGGGTCGTCCAGACCATACTTCTCATGGTACTCGGCAACCGCCTCGGGCGAGGCACCGTCACCCAACGCCGTGTAGGCGGGGTCGGTCTTGGAGAACGACATAAGGAAGAACACCAGGACGGTGACGCCCAATGCCATGATCGGCAGCGCCACAAGACGCCTTCCAATCAAACGTAGCAAGTTGTTCACGTTCTCTCCCCTTTCTTTTGTCGGTAGGACCAACTGGTATATGAGTACGGATACTCATTACAAGACCCGAGCGACATCGTTGCCGCCCGGGTCTTTGTTTCAACTATGAGGATACGGTCCCAACGACCGACATCCTGCATACAGACTCAAGCGAGTCTTACGCCTTGACGGTCGCAACGCCCCTGAAGGACATACTCGTCGTACCGATGCCCTTGAAGCCATCGAGGGCCTCTCCGTTGGGCGCAGTGGACGGATCGTCCCAGGAAGCGGAGACGGTCTTGACGTGGACAACGGGGTACAGAACGGCATTGTCGGCAATGATGTCGAAGCACTCGTTCCACTTCTTCTGCTGCTCGTCGCCCTCGGCGGCAAGAGCCTCGTCCATGAGACCGTGGAGCTTCTGCCACTCAGCGGACTCCTTCCACGGGCAACGGGTCTGCATCCAGACGTTGTCGCCGTACCACCAGTTGAGCAGCAGGTCGGGGTCGGCACCGAAGCAGGAAGGATCGCCAGGGGCAAGGAGGATATCGTAGGCCTCGCCGCCGTCGATGGCAGCGTAGGTGGCCGGCGAGGTATCGGTCTGGATGGTCACATCGAAGCCGAGAGCGTCGAGGTCGTTCTTGACCTGGGCGGCCATGCCCTTAATCTGCTCGTTGTCGGTGGTGCGCAGGGTGATGGCACCCGGGGTGATGCCAGACTCCTCGATGAGCTTCTTAGCCTTCTTGGCGTCGGTCTTGTACACCGTGGAAGCCTCATGATAGTTGGTGAAGCTCTTGGGCAGGTAGCAGCTGGCAGCGGTGGCAAGGCCGGCGAAGGTGTTGCTGACCATCTTCTCGGTGTCGAGCGCATACATGACAGCCTGACGGACCTTGACGTTGTTCCAAGGCTCCTTGGCGACGTTGAACATGATGAAGCGGGTGCCGAAACCCTGAACGTTATCGATCTTGCAGCCGGCGCTCTCGAGCTGGTCGACGGCGTCAGCGGTAACGAGCTCCATAACGAGCGTGGAGCCCTCCTGCTGAGCGGTAACGCGAGCGGTGGGGTCGGTCAGGATGCTGTACTGGATCTTCTTATCCTCGGCAGCATACTCACCGTTGTACTCGGGGTTGGGAACCAGGGTGATCTCGGTATCGGAGATAGAGTCGTACATCCAGGGGCCGGAGCCGATCGGCTGCTTGGCGCGATCCTCCTCGGTCTGGGTGGCCGGGGTAACGCGGACGATGGCCAGACGATCCTTGAGCAGGGAGAAGTTGGGGACCTTGGTCTTGACCGTCACGGTGCTGGCGTCCTTGGCCTCGATGGACTCGAAGGGCTGGAAGAACGGAGCATAGGTAGCGGAAGCGGCGCAAGCGGTGTAGGAGGCAACGACATCGTCAGCGGTGACCTCGGTGCCATCGGAAAACTTGGCGCCCTTGCGGATGGTGACCTCGAAAGTGGTGTCGTCCACAGACTTGGGATCGTCGGTGGCGAGCTCGTTGAAGGTGCTGTAGTCGTGGTAATCGATGCCGTAGAGGCCCTCGACGACGTGCCAGTTAGCACCCAGGCCCACAGCGGAGCCGGTGCTGGCGGGATCGAAGCTGGACGGAGCGTAAGCGGAACCAGCGGTGATCACGCCGCCGCCACGGTTGGCGGAATCGGTGGAACCGGAAGCGGAACCCTCGTCGTTGGAGCTGCCACCGCAGCCGGTGAGACCAAGCCCTGCGACAGCAGCGACGCTGCCGGTGAGGCCGAGGAACGAACGCCTGGACATACCCTTGTTGATGATGGCCATGTCTTCTCCTATCAATAGAGAATCTTACCCGGGAGCACCTAGACGTGCCCCCGCGCAACTTGCGGACGATATATACCTTACCTACCGACGAACCCAACTGAGGTGCCGCGCTCGGCGACCGATACATACATACGCTTGAACGGTATTTACTACCGTTCACCGAATTCATTGACAAACGATTCGCCAGACAGTATGTATCGACGAGGTGAGATATCAGTCTTCGTCAACCCGCAGGATAGCAGGGTTGTTCACCATGGCTAGTCAAACGTTTTAGCGTTAATTAAACCCGAAATCGGCTGGTAATCGCCGTGAAATAAATGATTGAAAATCACGCAATCATGTATATCAGTTGTTTAGAGGCGTGTTTAGTTTTCGGATTGCTTTGCCGCCGCCTCGGCGCGCTCGGCATTCCATGCAACGAGCGCCTCGTGAACCGCTTTGGCGACATCGGCAGGAATGCCTCGAACTTCCGCGATCTCTTGCTCGCTCGCCGCGCGCAAACGCTTCATCGAGCCAAAATGGCGCATAAGGGCACGTTTTCTGGTGGGTCCCACGCCTGGAACGTCATCGAGTACCGAAACCGTCATGGCTTTATCGCGCAATTCGCGATGGAACGTGATGGCAAAACGGTGCGATTCATCGCGCACCTGTTTAATTAGATAGAGCGACGCGGACCCGGTCGGCAGCACGACTGGAGTCTCGTCCCAAGGCACGAAAACCTCCTCATCGGCCTTTGCCAAGCCACAAACTGGTATATCGAGCCCAAGAGCCTCAAGTTGCTTGATCGCAGCGGTCAATTGCGGCTTACCGCCATCGACAACGAGCAAATCGGGGCGCGAGCCAAAGCGCTCGTCGGCCATACGCTCGGGAGCATAACGTCGTCCCAAAACCTCGGACATCGACACGAAGTCGTTTGCCTCGTCCAATTCGGCCTGAATTTTAAAACGACGATACTGACTCTTGTCGGCGCGCCCGTTGGTAAACACCACCATCGAGGCGACCGTGAAGGTGCCATGCAGTGTAGAGATATCGAAGCACTCGATACGCAACGGCGGCGATGGCAGCGCCAACGCACTTTCGAGCTCCAGGAGCGCTTGATTGGTGCGGTCGTCAGCGTACCCCGTTCGCATCATGTAGCGCATGAGAGCATGGCGCGCATTTTTGGATGCCATATCGAGCAGACGGTGCTTTTCGCCACGCTGCGGCCTATGGAGATGGCAGGAACGCTCACGCTTGCCCGCAAGCCACTCCCCCAGCGCCTCCGCATCCTCAAGCTCGACGGAAAGGTTGACCTCAGCTGGAATATCAGCCGTCTCGTCGTAATAGCGCTTAAGAAAGCCCGACTGGAGCTCTTCCTCGTCAACATCAAGACCCTTGTCGAGAATGAACTCGCAGGTGCGAACTGTTCGGCCCTCGCGAACGACGAAGACGCAAGCGGCGGAGATGGTCTCCTCGCGATAGAAACCGATGACATCGATATCGACACTGGAGGGAAAAACGACTTGCTGACGATCGTCCAGACCCCTGATGACCTCCAAACGACGTTTGACGCGTGCCGCGCGCTCAAAGTCGAGCGCCTCAGCGGCATCCGTCATCTCGGAGGTCAGCTCATCGACGACATCCTTGCGATGGCCCGACAAAAAGCGCTCGACACGCTTGACGTTCTTGGCATAGTCTGCCGGGGAAATCGCGCCGACACACGCACCCGGGCCGCGCCCGACATGGTAGTCAAAGCAGGGGCGCCCGTTTTGCGCGCAAATCATATTGACGATGTCTTCCTCGCCCTTGTGGGACTCGACGATACGGCGACAACGACGCCACTCCGCACAGGATGCGGAGCAGATGGGGATAACCTTGCGCAGCGTATCTATCGTCTCACGTGCCGCGCGGCTATCGGTATAAGGTCCAAAATAGCGCGTTCCCGGCTTATGACGCTCACGCGTGTATTTGATAGCGGGATACAGGTCGCCCTTTGTAATGGCGATAAAGGGGTAGCTCTTGTCATCCTTGAGGTCGACGTTAAAGTACGGATGGTACTGACCAATCAAATTGCGCTCGAGCACCAACGCCTCGTGCTCGGTCTCCACCACGATATAGTCAAAGCTCGCCACCAGCTGCATCATAAGCGGGATCTTCTGGCGCTCGTCCTGCAGCGTCACGTACTGACGCATACGGGCGCGCAGGTTTTTCGCCTTGCCCACGTAGATGACATCGCCCTTGGCGTCTTTCCAAAGGTAGCAGCCGGGCTGCGTGGGAACGCGCGAAACCTGCTCGGCAAGCGTTGGAATGTTGTCGTGACCGGCCACGCGCACCTACTTGCGACGAATCAGCGCCGAAACCTCGGGCATCTTAAGGACGACGGCAAGGCCAAAGGTAACAGCAAGCGAGACGACACCCGCAACGCAAACGTAGCCAAGAGTAATCAGAATCGAGCCGCCAAGTGCCCCGACAAAGTGCTCAAGCGCCCACATGACGCCGGCGCCTGCGGCAGCACCCAGGCCACCGAACAAAAGGCCAAAGAAACCGCCATGCAGGATAGATTTAACCTGAAGACCACGCAGACGACGACGCAGCCACCACAGCGAGCAACCGACCAAGATCACGTAGTCGACGACATACGAAAGCGCGATTGCCGGCATACCGAAGCCCAGCACAACGCCAAACAGCAGAACCGAGCCGGCCTGGCCGATGGCGGAATACAGACAATAGCGGCTATAGGGCTTCATGTCGAGCAAGGCAGAGAAGCTCTTCTGCATCAGCACGACCACGCCGTAGAGCGGCAGGGAAAGTGCCAGGTAGATAAGGAACTCCGACACCAGCGCCACACCGGACTCATCGAACTTGCCAGCGCAGTAGATCATGTTGAGCGGACGCGCGAAGACAATCAGGTACAGCGCGAATGGAATCAGGAAGAACAGCATCTGGGCGACGCCACGCGAAATGCCCGTGCGGACGCTGTCGTAATCCTTCTCCTGTGCGTCGTGAGAGAGCTCGGTATAGAGCGCCGTCGAAAGCGAGGCGGCAATCAGCGCGTAGGGCAGCGTGTACCACAGGCGCGCATAGGCGATGACGGAAGGACCAGTCTCGGGCTGGACCACCAGCGCAGCAGCGTTGGTGATAGAAGTCGAGACAAACATGCACACCGTGGCGAGCAGCGTCGGGATACCGAGCGCAATCGTCTGGCGCAGTGCGGGGTCCTTAAAGTCGATATGGATATGGGGATGCACGCCGTGCTTGCCAAGCGCGGGGATCTGACATGCCATCTGAACAAAGACACCGAGGGTCGTACCGGCCGCAATCAAGATGATGCCGGCACGTTCGCCAAACTGTGCGGACACGGGCGCAAAGCCCATAAAGCTCGCAATGACGATCACATTGTTGAGGACCGGGGCAAACGTCGACCAGAAGTAGTCGCGGTGTGCGTTGAGGACGCCCGAAAACACCGAGCCCAAACCATAAAACAGAATCTGGATGGCAAAGAAACGGAACATGAACGCAGCGGTATCCATGCTGCCGCCGTCACCCGAAAGGAACGATTGCGTCCAGATAAAGCCCGGGGCGAACACGGTCCCCAGCAACGAAATGCCACCCAGCACCAATAGCAGAATACCGAGCAGGTTGCCCACGTACTCGTTAGAGGCCTCGCGACCCTGCTCACGCCTCACGCCCATGTACACGGGCAAAAACGCCGTCACGAGCATGCCGCCCATCACGAGTTCGTAGAGCATATTGGGCAGGTTGTTGGCGACCTGATAGGAAGACGAGAGCAGCGACATGCCGATAGCGGCCGCCATTGCCCACGTGCGGATAAAACCGGTGACGCGAGACACGATGGTCAGGATGGTCATAAGCCCGGCGGAACGACCAACCGTGGAGTAGTCCGACGAGCCCATGTCGTCAGTGTCGTCTCGCGACGAAGAAGCTTCGGATGAGGGTGTCTGAGGCGCAGATTCTTTTGCAAAATGAGCTCCGCACTTCAATTCTTCCTGCGGCATCGCTCAGTCCTCTCTCGTAATCGGGGCGACCGTCGCCCCGCAAAATGCAATTAAATCATCAGGTGCAAGCTCAAGCTGATAACCACGCTTGCCTCCCGAAATAAAAATGGTATCCCAAAGGACACATGTCTCATCAATGAGCGTCCGGTAGCGTTTTTTCATACCGACCGGACTGCAGCCGCCGCGAACGTAGCCAGTCGCCGCAAGCAAATCCTTCACATGCATCATGGCCAAGGACTTCTCCCCCGCGGCACGCGCGGCGGACTTTAGATCGAGCTCGTCGGCAACAGGGATGCAGCACACGACGTGGTCGTTGGACGGCGTCACGCAGACCAAGGTCTTAAATCCTTGTCCGGGCTCCTCGCCAAGCTGCTCCGAAATCGCGACCCCCAGGCCCGCCGACTCATCACCATCGTCTTCGTACGTATGTAGAACATAGGAAATGCCGGCGCTTTCCAGCTCGCGCATCGCATTGGTTTTTGGCGTCTTTACAGCCTTTGCCATGGCATATCCTTTCCCTCGCATTCGGACGCAAGGATTAAGTATATGTCCAATTCGGCTGCATACGTCACTTCGACACAGCAAGCGCCATCGAATCACAAGGAGTCGATGGCGCCCATAAACTGAATCGCCTATTTATTGAGCATCAAGTTGAGCCTGACGCTCCCGGTCACGCCTGAGCAACGGCGCCAAAAACTTGCCCGTATAACTCTGCGGACAGTCCGCAACCTGCTCCGGGGTGCCCGAAACCACGACGGTTCCGCCGCCGTTACCGCCCTCGGGGCCCATATCGATCAGGCGGTCGGCAACCTTGATGACATCAAGGTTGTGTTCAATCACCAGCACCGTGTTGCCCGCATCGACCAAGCGCTGCAGCACATCGAGCAGCTGGCGGACGTCCTCAAAATGAAGGCCGGTCGTCGGCTCATCCAAAATATAGAACGTCTTGCCCGTCTGGCGTCGATGAAGCTCCTTGGCGAGCTTCACACGCTGCGCCTCGCCGCCCGAGAGCGTCGTAGCGGGCTGGCCCAGGCTCACGTAGCCCAAGCCTACATCGTACAGCGTCTGGAGCTTGCGCTTAATCTGCGGGATATTCCCAAAGAAGGCCAGTGCCTCGGTGACGCTCATGTCGAGCACGTCCGAGATGGTCTTACCACGGTAGGTGACCTCAAGCGTCTCGCGGTTATAGCGTTTGCCGCCGCAGACCTCACAGGGGACATAGATATCGGGAAGGAAGTGCATCTCGATCTTAATTTGTCCGTCGCCCTTGCATGCTTCGCAGCGACCGCCGCTCACGTTAAAGGAGAAACGTCCCGGCGAGTAGCCGCGCGCCTTCGACTCCGGCGTACTCGCAAACAGCGCGCGAAGATCATCCCACAGGCCAATGTACGTAGCAGGGTTGGAACGCGGCGTGCGGCCAATCGGCGACTGGTCGATATCGATAACCTTATCGATACACTCGATGCCCTCGATTTTCTTATACGGACCCACAGGGCGCGTCGAACGGTGAATGGCATTCGTAAGGGCAGGTGCGATAGTGTCGGTAACCAGGGAGCTCTTACCCGATCCCGACACGCCGGTAACGACCGTAAGTGTACCAAACTCGATCTTGGCGGTAACGTTTTTGAGGTTGTTGGCACGGGCGCCCGTGATCTTAAGGCAGCCGCGACCGGGCTTGCGACGTTCATCGGGAACCCGAATCATTCGCTTGCCGGTCAGGTAGGCACCCGTCATCGAATCGGGGCACGCCATGATATCGGCAGGCGTTCCCGCGGCGACCACGTGTCCGCCGTTCACGCCCGCGCCGGGGCCCATGTCGATCACATAGTCGGCAGCACGAATCGTATCCTCATCATGCTCGACGACGATGACGGTATTGCCGATATCGCGTAGGCGCTCAAGCGTCTTGATCAGGCGCTCGTTATCGCGCTGATGGAGGCCGATCGATGGCTCGTCCAAAATGTACAGGACACCCATGAGGCCGGCGCCGATCTGCGTTGCCAGGCGAATGCGCTGGGCCTCGCCTCCGGAAAGCGTCGCCGAGGCACGATCGAGGGTCAGATAGTCGAGTCCGACATCGACCAGAAAACGCAGGCGCTCCAGGATTTCCTTGACGATGCGTCCGCCGATAAACTGTTGGCGCTCGGTGAGTTCCAGGCCCTCAAAAAACTCGAGCGACTCACGGCACGACAGACAACAAACCTCGTAAATGGACTTGCCGCCCACGGTGACGGCGAGCATCTCGGGGCGCAAACGAGCGCCGTGGCAGCTCGAGCACGGCTCCTCGCGGATGTACTTCTCCAAGCGCGCCTTGGTGTTCTCATTCGTCGTCTCGGTATAGCGCTCGTACAGGATATTGCGCACACCCGAGAACTTGGTGTCCCACTGGCTGCGGCGCCCATCGAGCTTTTGATAGTCGACCGAAATCTTCTGGTCGCCCATGCCGTCTAAAAACGCACGACACACCCGCGGAGGCAGATCCTCCCACGGCGTATCGACGCTCACCTTAAAGTGTTTGCAGACCGCAGCGAAAATCTGCGGATAGTAGTTAGAGTTGCCAAACAGGCTGCCAAAGACCCCGTCGGCGATCGACTTCGAGGGGTCTTCGATTAGGGCCTCGGCATCGACCGTCTTCTTAAAGCCCAGGCCATCGCACTCGGGGCACGCGCCATAGGGCGCGTTGAACGAGAAATCACGCGGCTGCAGGTCATCGATGGAGTGTCCATGCTCCGGGCACGCTAACGCCAGCGAATACTCCAGCAACTCGCCTTCGGTCCCCTCGGGAGCGTCGCGGTCGGGCAGCAAGTATACGTTCACATTGCCGTGCGCCAGCGCAGTCGCCTGTTCAACGGACTCGGCAATACGGCCCAGAGAGTTCTCACGGATCACGATGCGGTCGACCACGACCTCGATATCGTGCTTGAATTTCTTATCCAAATCGATAGGGTCATCAAGCGAGCGAACCTCGCCGTCGACACGCACGCGGCTAAAGCCCTCGGCGCGAAGGTCCTCAAACAGCTTGGTGTACTCGCCTTTTCGCCCGCGCACCACCGGTGCCAGCACAAACGCGCGGCGGCCCTCCCCCGCCGCCAGGACCTTATCGGCGACCTGGTCGGTCGTCTGGCGCTCAATGACGCGGCCGCATTCGGGACAGTGCGGGGTGCCCACACGGGCGAACAGCAGACGCAGATAGTCATAAATCTCGGTTACGGTGCCAACCGTCGAGCGAGGGTTTTTAGATGTCGTCTTTTGGTCGATCGACACCGCCGGCGAAAGGCCGTCGATTGAATCCAAGTCGGGTTTGTCCATCTGGCCCAAGAACTGGCGCGCATAACTCGAAAGGCTCTCGACGTATCGACGCTGGCCCTCGGCATAGATAGTGTCGAATGCCAGCGAACTCTTGCCCGAGCCAGAAAGACCGGTAATGACCACGAGTTGGTCACGCGGAATGGAAACATCGATATCACGGAGGTTGTGCTCACGAGCGCCGCGAATAACGATAGAGGAATCAGACATGGAAGCTCCTTGCCTCCTATTGCATCGAATCATACTGCCGATGAGTTTAGCGCACTCGACGCGCACAGATGTTCGTAATACAAGATTCGCAGACCTTTAGCTTTGCGTATCGGGCGCTTTGTTTCTCGAAATGCCGTGGAAAGGTTACAGTAATCTAATACTGAACTTAATTTGCTGTACCAGAGGAACGTCCATGACCGAAGATATCCCCCTTGAAATCACTTCGAGCGACATGGCCAATCTGCCCATATTCATCGCCGTCCTTATCGTGGCCGCCGTCGTCGTGCGCGTGTATTTTTCAATCAAACGCAACGAAAAGCCACCCATTGCCCGCGTCTTTTGGTGCGCGACGCTCCTCATCCCGCTCGGCGTGATAGCTGCATGGATTACGAATCAATCGCTCGTAAATGAGGGCAGCTCCCTATGGGTCCTTTCTTATTCGGCGCTCGGTGCTGCCGCCGTCATGCTTCTTGTCGAGCCCTTGGTTTCGGGACTTATCGACCAAACCGACCTTGCGACGGGAACGGTTGCCTGTATTTGCCGCGACATCCTTGTCATCGCCGCTGTTTCAGCGCTCTCGTTCGTTTCAATCGAAATTGCCTGCAACGAAACGTTCTATCGCATTCCCGCCAACTCATTCGGGTTTTCCGTCGGGTTGCTCGCGACGGTTCTGCTCTCCCTTTATTTGCTGGGACAGCGTCATGGAGGCGTCATGGTCCTCGTGCCCGTCGTCTGTTGCGTCCTTGGCATTGCCGAGCACTTCGTCATAACGTTTAAAGGCGAAGCCATCCTGCCAAGCGATATCTTGGCCCTTGGCACCGCAATGGAAGTGAGCGAGGGATACGAGTTTACCTTTACCGCCGGAATCGTAACCTCTCTCGCCCTGCTGGAGATTTCCCTGGGGCTTCTTTCGCTCATCCGACCGCGAAAGCTCCGTACGCCCACCCATGTCTTCCCCGCTATCGCCGCTAACCTCTGTGCTTTTCTGCTAGTGACCGTTGTGGGGCTCTCAGGCTTTTCCAACATCGACTTGGAGCAGGCGCTGGATTTTGGATTTGACCGTTGGCAGCCCATCACCACGTATGCGTCTCAGGGTTTTATCACTTCGTTCACCGAAATGGTCAACGAGTTGCCCATTGAGAAGCCCGAAGACTATACGCCCGATGAGGCGCAGAGCATCGAGCAGGAGCTCGCCGCCGTCTACGACAGCACATATGGCTCGAGCGAACAGCGCGCGGCGGCCGTTGCCCAGTTCAATGAAATCAAGCCGACGATTGTTGCCGTCATGAACGAGAGTTTTAGCGACCTTTCGTGCTTTGAGCAGCTCCAGGCGGCCGGGTACTCCGGCCCCGCATTCTACAACTCGCTTCCCGACACACTTGTTCGCGGCACCATGCTCGCTTCGGTCGCCGGTGGCGGAACGGCAAACTCCGAATTCGAATTTTTGACCGGAGCGACAACGGCCTTTGTCGGATTAGGCAAGATCCCCTATCAGCTGTATCAGATGAATGGCGTAAACAGCCTGGCAAAGGACCTTAAAGAGCTTGGGTATACCACTACCGCTATGCACCCGCAAAACCCCGTCAACTACCATCGAGATAAAATCTATCAGCAGCTGGGCTTTGGAGACTTTCTTTCAATCGGCGATTTCGAAGGTGCGCCCTATTACCATGCCGGCGTATGCGACTACGCCACCTACGACAAGATACTCGACCTGCTTAGAACCGACGAAGCGCCGCAGTTCATCTTTGACGTCACGATGCAAAATCACGGCGGCTACGACTATGGCACCGTTCCCGCCGAAGAGCTGACAAACTATTGGGTCGAGGGAGCCAGCGAAGGCGCCAACAGCGCGCTCAACACCTATCTCACCTGCATCAACGCATCCGACCGGGACCTCGAGTACTTTATCAACGAGCTCCGCAACATCGGCAGACCGGTTGTTCTTGTCTTTTTTGGCGACCATCAGCCGAGCGCCGCAACGACTCTCAACGACGAGCTGTACCCTCAGGAAGATACGGCAAGCCACGCTTTCCGTATCTATCAGTCGACATATCTCGTCTGGGCTAACTATGAGATCGCCGGCAATACCGAGCTCAACGTCTACGACACCGTCGGGGCAAACGAGATTGCAGCCATTACCCTTAATAAGATCGGCGCCCCGCTCACCAATTACCAAAAGGCCCTGCTTGCGACAAGGTCAGATGTGCCCACCATCAATGTCGCCGGCTATCTCGGTGCCGACGGGCTGCGCTACGACTTGGAATCGGAAGACAGCCCCTACGCCTCGACGATCGACAAGCTGCAGCGCATGCAATACCTCGAGTTCGCCAGCAAAGTTCAGTAAGCCCGCCCATTCGCTTGGGCCCATCGTATTGCAAGCACGCTCGGCCCAAACGCATCGCAAATGACTCCCGCTCGCAAACGAGGGTACAATGACGCTCGTGTCACATCGCGGGGCCCCGGCCCCAGCATATACAAAGGAGTCATACATGGGTTGCGAACACGCACAGGCCGCCGGCGGACAAACGTCGCCGTCGCAATTTGAGGAGAACACGCTGTCCGAGGTCAAGCGCGTCATCGCCGTGCTTTCCGGCAAGGGCGGTGTCGGCAAGTCATTTGTCACCGGTGCCATCGCCACCGAGCTTGCCCGTCACGGCCACAAGGTCGGCGTCCTCGATGCCGACATCACCGGTCCCTCTATCCCCAAGATGTTCGGTATGAGTGGACGCCACGTCCATGCCCTTGGCAACCTTATGCTGCCCGAAATCTCCGAGCACGGCGTCAAGGTCATGAGCTCCAACCTGCTGCTCCAAAACGAGACCGACCCCGTCCTTTGGCGCGGTCCGGTCATCGCAGGCGCCATTAGGCAGTTCTGGAGCGAGACCTCGTGGGGCCCCATCGACTACCTGCTGGTCGACATGCCTCCGGGAACAGGCGACGTCGCGCTCACCGTCTTCCAGTCGCTGCCGGTCGACGGCATCGTCATCGTCACGAGCCCGCAGGATCTGGTCTCGATGATCGTCGCCAAGGCGGTCAACATGGCCGAGAAGATGAACGTCCCCATTCTGGGCATTGTCGAGAACATGAGCTATATTGAGTGCCCCGACTGCGGCAAGAAGATCGAGGTCTTTGGCAAGAGCAAGCTCCCCGAGGTCGCAGAGCGCTATAACCTCGACATCTTGGGCCAGCTTCCCATTAATCCGGCACTCGCCGAGGCCTGCGATAAGGGCGAGGTCGAGACCGCGCTGCCCGATGGCATGTTGCCCAAGGCGGTCTCTGCCGTCGAGGCTATTACCCCGCACGAGACCGACGAGGCCTAAGTGAACGCGAGCGCCCTCTATGACGTCTTGGTAATCGGCGGCGGGGCTTCAGGCCTCGCCGCCGCCATTACGGCCGCACGCGCTGGCAAAAGCGTCTGCATCGTTGAGCGCGATGTCGCCTGCGGCCTTAAGCTCCTTGCGACCGGTAACGGCCGCTGCAACCTCTCCAACGAATCGATCGATCCTCAGCGGTATAACCACCCAGCATTCGTCACATCCGTCATGGGCCCCCAGCCCGAACAAGAGCTTATGGGTTTCTTCTCCTCGCTGGGCATCATGACAACCTCCGAGGAAGGCCGGCTGTACCCGCGCTCCCTTCGCGCCGAATCGGTGCGCGACGCGCTTCTCAGCGTTTGCGACCGCCTAGGTATCACCTTAATCTGCGGAGCCAACGTTGCCTCGGCGCACAAAGCTTCCGAAGGCTGGGCACTCCAAATAGACCGTCCAGCGCGGGCACTCAAGGCAAAAAAGCACGACGACCGAAAATCGGAGCTCCGCTCGCTTCGGAAAGCGCTCGCCGATGTCCCTCGCAAGAACGAGGCCCTGCAGGCACATGCCGTAATTATCGCCACGGGCGGCAACCCCACCGGTATCGCCGATACGTTTAGCCTCCCCCTCACTTCACTGCGCCCCATCCTCTGCCCCGTATCGGCAACGGTCGTTGGCGATCGGGCGGCATTCAAGACGTTGGATGGCCTGCGCGTCCGTGCCCGCTTGACGCTCGCCCGCAATCATAATGAGCTCTGGCACGAAGACGGTGAAGTGCTGTTTCGAACCTTCGGTATCTCGGGTGTCGCTGTCTTCAACCTCTCTCGTCGTATCCAGCACGGCGATACGATCCTGCTCGACGTTTTCCCCGACCTCTCCAAAGACGAGCTGCTCGATACGCTCAACCGACGCGTTGAACTGCTCGGCCGCTTTTCACCCCGCGATCCCCGTTGGCTCGACGGCATGCTCGCCCCGCAACTCTCCCGCGTCGTCTGCACAGCGTTCGAGCAGTGCCATCCAGGCTCCAACGATGTCATCCACCTGGTCTCGATCCTCAAACACTTTAAGTTGCTCGTCGAGGGAACAGCCGAGGAGCGCTCAGCACAGGTCACGCGTGGTGGCATATTTGTCGAGAGCATCTCAACACCCAGCCTACGCGCGCGCAGCGTTGTCGACGCCCCGCTTTACGTCTGCGGTGAAGCGCTCGACATCGACGCCGATTGCGGAGGCTTTAACCTTGCGTGGGCCTGGATCTCGGGCATTCGCGCTGCAAGCAGCCTGTAGCCGCGCAGTCTATAATCAAAAACGCATTCGGGCCGTCTGGGATACCGGACGGCCTCTTTCTTGCCTCTAAGGAGACCTCGATGATTGAAATCACCCAAGTCAACGCGTCGCTCGATGAAGCCGGCGATGAAAATGCCTGTCTCATTGTTGGCAAGCGAGTCGCCAAGTGCGTCCTACGTTGCAAGGACTCCGAGATCAAGTCCATCGAGCTCCACCGCAAGTCAATCGACGCTCGCAAAAAACGAGACGTCCATTTTATCCTGAGCTTTCGTGTTGAGCTGACTAGTCCCCACCTCGAGCGAGAAGCGATCGACAGCGTTGCCGAGCGTGACCGCTCGCGCGTACGCGCGATAGAAGACTATGAGCCTTCATTCCCCTCCCCCGTCTCCGACGCACCTCAAGAACGCCCTGTCGTTGTCGGCGCCGGATGCGCCGGCCTTTTCGCTGCGCTCACGCTCGCCGAAGCAGGTCTTAAGCCCTTGCTTATCGAGCGCGGCGACCCGGCATTTCGCCGCTCGCAGGCGATCGACCTCTTTCTAAAGGAGCGCATCCTCGACCCCGAGAGCAATATCCAGTTTGGTCTGGGCGGCGCGGGGACCTTCTCGGACGGCAAGCTCAATACGGGAACAAAAAATCCCGCCCATCGCCTTATCCTCGAAACCTTCGTCGAGGCGGGTGCACCCCGCGTTATTCTGTGGGATGCCAAGCCGCACATTGGCTCCGACATCCTTCCCAAGGTTGTCACCGCTATATCCCAGCGCATCGAGCAGCTCGGAGGTGTCGTCCGTTATCGAACGAAGCTCGTCGACATTCGCATCGACGCGTCTGGCGCCATCACCGGTATTGATGTCCAATCGTCCCAAGACGCCGCTTACGAGCCAATCGAGACAAAGCACCTCATCCTCGCCTGCGGGCATTCTGCTCGCGATATTTTTGAGCTCCTTAAGGACCACAACGTGGCCCTCGCACAAAAGACCTTTGCCATGGGCGTTCGCATCGAGCATCCGCAACGCGACATCGACCGAGCCCAATATGGAGCCTCGGCGGGACATCCAGCGCTCGGGGCGGCCCCCTACAAACTTGTTGCCCATCTTCCCAACGGCCGCAGCGTGTTCTCGTTTTGCATGTGCCCCGGCGGACAGGTTGTTGCCGCCTCTTCAGAACCGTGCCATCTGTGCGTCAACGGGGCCAGTCTCAATGCCCGCGACGGACGCAACGCAAATGCCGCCCTGCTCGTTAACGTCACGCCTGAGGACCTTCCCAACGATGACCCGCTCGCCGGCATCGAGCTCCAGCGTGCCTGCGAGGCGGCCGCCTATCGCCTGGGCGGTTCCAACTGGAACGCACCGGCACAACTCGTCGGAGATTTCCTCGCAGGGCGCGCCAGCAAGGCGCCCGGAAAGGTAAAGCCCACCTATCCGCTCGGTGTGACCTGGACGGCAATTGACGAAGCCCTACCGCAACATATCGTCGAGTCGCTCCGCCTGGGACTTCCCCTACTCGGAAAAAAGCTACGAGGCTACGACCGTCCCGATGCCGTTCTTACCGGCGTGGAGACTCGCTCGAGCTCACCGGTCACTGTCACCCGAGACCGAACGTGCCATGCCGTGTCGACCCCGGGTCTCTACCCTTGCGGTGAGGGAGCTGGATATGCCGGCGGCATCATGAGCGCGGCCACCGACGGCATTCGTTGTGCCGAAGCCCTGATCGCAGACCTCTAACGCACGAATTCCAGCGCGCAAAAGACATAGGCCCCGAGCTCCACAGGGAACTCGGGACCTGTTTGCTATTTCTTAAACCGTGCACCCTGGCGTTTTCTGCCCGATGCGAAAGTGGAACCCTTGCGGGCCTGCGAACGTAAGCGCTCGATCGTCTCGTCCTCAGACGCACCCTCGAGCATCGCCCGAATCTGAACGACGGCATCGCGCAGGCGCGCCGCCTCCTCAAAGTCCATGGCGGCAGAAGCGTTACGCATATCCTCTTCCATGGTTTCGACGATCCGCACAAGCTCGTCATGCGGCAGTTCTTCCAACTGTTCCGCAAGTGTCTGCTCGGGCGCCACCGTTTCCGGCACACCGCCCTCGCCCGGCTCATCGGGCGTATAGAATGCGCCATGGCCAAGAGAGTCGCCCTTCGAGCGTCCCTTGGAGCCCACAGTTTTTTCGGCCTCGGCAATAAAACTTGAGATGTCGTTGATGGCCTTGCGCACTGTCTTGGGCACAATGCCATGTTCTTCGTTATATGCCATCTGAATCTCGCGACGGCGCTGCGTCTCCTCGATGGCCTCTTTCATCGAATCGGTCACAACGTCTGCATACATGATGACTTCGCCATCGGCGTTACGGGCCGCACGGCCAATCGTCTGAATCAGCGAACGGCGGTTGCGCAAGAAGCCTTCCTTATCGGCATCGAGAATTGCCACCAGTGAGACCTCGGGAAGATCCAAGCCCTCGCGAAGCAGGTTGATGCCAACGAGAACATCGATCTTGCCCTCGCGCAGCGTTCGCAAGATCTCGACACGGTCCATTGTCGCCGTATCAGAGTGCATGTAATTGACCTTAATGCCCGCGTCGAGCAGATGGTCGGTCAGGTCCTCGGCCATGCGCTTGGTCAACGTGGTCACCAGCACGCGCTCCTTGCGGGCAACGCGCTCGCGAATCTCGTCCTCAAGATCGTCAATCTGGCCTCGGACCGGACGAACGTCGATCTTGGGATCGAGCAGACCGGTCGGACGAATAATCTGCTCAACGTCGTTCTGGCTAACCCGCAGCTCATAGTCGCCCGGCGTGGCCGAAACATAGATAAACTGGGGGATCCTTGCCTCAAACTCATCGAAACGAAGCGGGCGGTTATCGAGCGCCGAGGGCAGGCGAAAACCGTGTTCCACCAGCGTCACCTTACGCGAGCGGTCACCTTCGTGCATGCCGCGAATCTGCGGCACTGTCACATGGCTCTCATCGATGATGCAGAGCATATCCTTGGGAAAGTAATCGATCAGGGTAAACGGCGGCTCGCCCGGCTTGCGACCGTCCAGATGACGCGAGTAGTTCTCGATGCCGTTGCAAAAGCCCATCGTCTCGAGCATCTCAAGATCATAATCGGTGCGCTGCTGCAGACGCTGCGCCTCGAGCAACTTGTCGGTCGCCTTGAGCTCCGCCACGCGCTTCTCGCACTCTTCGCCGATCGATTTCAGAGCCGCCTTGACCTTCGGCTTCTCGGTCACGTAGTGCGATGCCGGCCATACGGGGATGGCCTCGTACTCACGCAGCATCTCACCGGTGACCTCATCGATCTCGGCAATCAGCTCGACCTCGTCGCCAAAGAACTCAAACCGCAACGGATGCTCGGCATAAGGCGGATACACGTCGACAACATCGCCGCGCACGCGGAACGTGCCGCGTGCCAGGTCATAGTCATTGCGATCATATTGAATGTCGATAAGTGCATGGATAAAGTCATCGCGCTCGAGCGGCACCTTCTTGTCGACGTTCGGGGCTAGGCCCGCATAGTCCTCAGGAGAGCCAATGCCATAGATACACGAGACCGATGCGACGACGATCACATCTCGTCGAGAGAGCAGCGATGCGGTCGCCTGATGGCGCAGCATCTCGACCTCTTCGTTAATCGATGAGTCTTTCTCGATATATGTATCACTTTGCGGCACATACGCCTCGGGCTGATAGTAGTCGTAGTACGAGACGAAGTAGACCACAGCGTTATTGGGAAAGAACTCTTTGAGCTCGCTCGCAAGCTGAGCGGCAAGCGTTTTATTCGGAGCCATGACCAGCGTCGGCTTTCCCAGGGCCTCAATAGTCTTTGCCATCGTGAAGGTCTTGCCCGAACCAGTCACGCCCAGCAAAACCTGATAGCGATCTCCGTCCCTCACGCCCTGCACAAGCGACTCAATGGCCTTGGGCTGGGAACCGGCAGGCTCATAGGGGGAAACGACTTCAAACGGCACCTCAGCGCCCTCAACGCCAAAGCGCTTAAGTTCACCACCAACGCGTTCTACTTCAAATTCCGCCATGGATACTCCTAACTCATACATCTGCAGTATACGCAGGCGGTGGGCTTAGTCCTATACGAACCGATCGGGATAGAGAGTCTTATATCGAACCCAGGCATTATTGACGCGAATCAGATAAGCCTGAGTTTCAGGGAAGGTAATCGCATTATGGAGTGACGTGTTCTGCTGCGCCCATCCGTCGACATTGCCCATACCGGCGTTATAGGCGGCGATGGCACTATCCGTCGACCCGTTGAAATAGGTGAGAAGATACGAGAGGTATGCGCAGCCAAACTCGATATTCGTAGCCGGATCGTTAAGATTGTCGGCCGAATACACCTCTCCGTCGACAAGGCCCTTGGCGATCATATCCTGGGCAGTCTCGGGCATCAGCTGCATCAATCCCTGAGCACCCTGATTCGACTCGGCCTCGGGATCCCAATTCGATTCCGACTTAATGACAGCGCACACCAGATACGGATCCAGATTATGCGAAATACTGGATTGCTTTACATATGCCTCGTAGTCAATCGGATACAGTGGCTTAAAGAAAGCGGCAGGAGCACACGAGTAGACGAGCGAAATAAGGCCGAAGACGAACACAACGGCAAGTGGCGCCACGCGATACCACGTAAAGAAACGTGCCTTAGGCATCGGCCTCCTCCTTGTCCGCAGTATCTATAAACCCGTGGCATGCAAGCCATGAGTCAAGCTGCTCAAAGAGCGAATTATCGCCTGCGGCATTATCAATCACCGTTGTAGCGAGATTGCACAGCGCAGACTCATCGGGCTGGCAAGCAGAACGGGCATCGAAATCAGATGGCTCCATGCCACGCTGAATAGCACGCTCGCGACGAACTGACAAAGGGGCGCTGATGACCAGAATTTCATCAGCCAAGCCAAATGCATCCTCAAAACCAGTCGGAGCAGAAACCTCGACAACCGCAAAGGGATAACGGGGAGATGAAACCGTACAACAAACCGGATCGAGAATCCTAAGCGAAAGCTGTTCAATGAGAACGGGGTGCACAAGGTCATTGAGCCGTGCGACCGAATCAGGAGAAGCGAAAGCTCGAGAAGCGAGGATGCTGCGGCGAATGCCGCCCTCCTCATCCAAAATATCCCAGCCAAATTCTTCCGCGAGGGCATTGACGATATCGGAGCCTGGCACATACAGCGATTTGGCAAGCTCGTCCAGATCGATAAGCATGGCGCCATGAGATTCGAGATAGCGGCAGGCAGTCGACTTACCCGAAGCAATATTGCCCAAGACAAAAACGGTAAACATCAAGTCCTCCCTAACGCCAATGGGAGTTATTATCGCGCAAATACAAAAGAAGGACTCAAAATACAGCCAAACAGTAAGACAAGCTAAAAGAAGGCGAGTTCTTGTATTACAGCTCTTTATAAAACGCAAAAAGGGGGAGGCCGCGAGGCCTCCCCCTTCTTCAAGTCATCAGACGGCTCGGTGCCGTCCACCGGTCAGCGGCGCCCTGGCCTCCCACGGGCTCACCCCGCAGTACTCTCGGCGCGATGGGGCTTAGCTTCCGGGTTCGGAACGGGACCG
>CATXMO010000024.1:0-41112 GCA_958372075.1 uncultured Collinsella sp.
AAATAAAAACCTCCGCAGGGGTGCTTCCCTTGCGGAGGTTTTTTACTCGTTGAGTAGCCTTACGGCCTCGGCGGCCATGTTCTCGACCGTCATGCCGTTCTGAGCGAGCAGCTCGTTGGGGTCGTAGCGGTCGGGGAAGCCCTTGGCGATGCCGAAGGTGCGCGTGCGCACGGGCGTGCAGGCCAAGTAGCACGCGACGCGTTCGCCCCAACCGCCGTCCAAGATGCCGTCCTCGAGGGTGACGACAACGCGATGCTCGGCGGCAAGGCTGTCGAGGAACTCGCGGTCAAGCTCGGTTGCAAAGCGAGGGTTGACGAGCGTGGCCTCGATACCGTATTCGGCTGCCAAGCGGTTTGCCACGCGCTCGCCCAGCTCAAAGAAATCGCCGAGCGCGAGCACGGCCACGTTGCGGCCCTGGCGCACCACGTTGTAGCGCGCGACACCGTAATCGGCGTCCTCGGCAGGCGCCAAGTCGGGGCGGCTTACCAGGCCAATGCCGGGCACGCGAATCGCCACAGGATGCTCGCGATGGTCGAGCGACCAGCTCAGCATGGATAGATATTCCTCCATGCAGGCCGGCGCCAGGTAGCGCATGTTGGGAAGACCGCCCAGCATGGAAATATCAAAGAACGAGAGATGCGTCTCGGATGTGGTGCCAAAGATCGACGCGCCAAATACCAGGATGGTTGCGGGGGTGTCGTTGAGGCACAGGTCGTGCCACAGTTCGTCGTAGGCGCGCTGCAAAAACGTGCCGTACACACCAAAGACTGGCTTGGCGCCCGAGCGCGCAAGCGCGGTGGCAAAGGTCACGGCGTGTTCCTCGGCAATGCCCACGTCGACAAACTGCTTGCCTGCCGCGGCGCGAAGCTCGGGTGTAAAGCCCATGATGTAGGGCGTGGCAGCCGTGATGCCCACAACCTGCGGATCGCGCTCGATGGCAGCGCTGAGCGCCTCGCCCGTAATGTCGGCATAGGTGCGCGGCGCAGGCTCGCTCGGATGGCCCGGGCAGAGCTTGCGCCCAGTCGCCATGTCAAACGGACCCACGTGGTGCCAGCGCTCGGGGTCGCTCTGGGCCGGCTCAAAGCCCTTGCCCTTGGCGGTGGAGACGTGCAGCACGATGGGATGATCGATATTGCGCAGTTCCTGCAGCGCGTCGACCAGGGCCAATACATCGTTACCGGCGTCCAGATAGCGGTAGTCGAGCCCCATCGCGCGGAAAACGTTGCGCTCACAGGTGCCGTTGCTGGCGCGCAGCTCGGCCAGATTGCGATACAGGCCGCCATGGTTCTCGGCAATGGACTGGTCGTTATCGTTGACGATGATGATCAGGTTGCTGTCGAGCTCGGCGGCATTGTTAAAGCCCTCAAACGCCAGACCGCCCGAAAGCGAACCGTCGCCAATGATGGTGATGACGTTGTACGCATCGCCCGCCAGGTCACGAGCGTGCGCCAAGCCGCAGCCCAGGCTCACCGATGTGGAGGTGTGCCCCATGGCAAACAGGTCGTGTTCGGACTCGTTGGGATTGGCAAAGCCAGAGGCCTCGCCGTAGCGTGCCGGGTCGATATAAGTGTACGCGCGCCCAGTCAGCGCCTTGTGGGCATAGGTCTGGTGTGACACGTCAAAGACAATTTTGTCGGTGGGGGAGTTAAACACGCGATGGAGCGCGACCGTAAGCTCAACGACGCCCAAGTTGGGGGCAACGTGCCCGCCGACGGCGGCGGAGCTTTCGAGGATGGCGTGGCGGATCTCGCCGCAGAGCAGCGGAAGCTCGGCGCGATCGAGAGCCTTGACGTCCTCGGGCGTTGTCGTTTGCGTAAGCAGCATCGTTGTGGGTTACTCCATGCGAATCGTGCGCCGGCACTCCCTCGGCCGGCACAATTGCACAAGACAGTCTCGCACATTTTGGCGTTTGATATGTGACGGCGGCGCGGTAATTCGCCAACTGGTGGGGCAAAACGTTTTGTCCGATGCCATACTGATAAGTTCCATGATGATTTTATTCATTGCGTGCAGGCTGTGGCTTGCCGCCGAGCGCCGCCGGAAGGAGGCCGCATGTCCGATACCGTTCGTGCCGAGAAAATCGCGTGCGAAGTAGACCATGCTGCCCGTCAACTGGCACAGGCGGGCCGTCTGGACCTGACGCGCGAGTTTATCCAGCATGGCGATGTGACGGTGTATACGCATGTGACCTCGGTGGCGCGGGCAAGTCTGTCCTTTGCCGAGCGCCTGGGCCGCGTCGGTGTTTCGGTCGACCGCGCCTCGTTGCTGCGCGGAGCCTTGTTACACGATTACTTTCTCTACGATTGGCACGACCCCGACCCAAGCCATCGACTGCACGGATTCCGGCATCCATTTTTTGCTCTGGCGCGTGCCGAGGAAGATTTTGAGCTGACGCCGCGCGAGCGGAATATTATCGTGCGGCATATGTTTCCGCTGGTGCCGGTGCCGCCGACGTGTCGTGAGGCATGGATTGTGTGCCTGGCGGATAAATGGTGCGCGCTGCGCGAGACGATTGCCGGCCGTCTGCCGCGCAAAGGCGGCGCGAACGATTTGAACGAGGGCTCGAGCGACGGCTCGAGCAAAGAATCGAACGAAAAGAGGAGTGGGTAGACGGTGGGAACCGCGATCGGCATGGCATTTGACGGCGCGACGCTTGCCGCTTGTCCGCTCTCGGCGCTGGTACTCTCGTTTGCCTTCTACGGTTTTTGCGGCTGGGTATGGGAGTCGACAGTCTGCGCCATGCTCAACCACGGACGATTTGCCAACAGCGGCTTTTTGCTGGGGCCGTGCTGCCCCATCTATGGCGCGGGCGGCATAGCATGCTGGCTTTTGCTGCGCGGGATTCCGGATGCCTCGAGCCAGTTTGTCGCTGCCGCGCTCGTATGCAGCCTGATCGAATATAGCGTGGTCGTGCTGTTGGAAAAAACGACGGGTGCCCGGTTTTGGGATTACTCGCACCTGCCGTTTAACCTGCACGGACGCATCTGTCTGTACTGGGCCTGCGCGTTTGGCTTGGGTGCGTTGTGCATTTGCCGTTTAGTGGAGCCGGCATTGCTGGGGCTGCTTGGCCATCTGCCGGTGCTGATTGTGCGGCTGTCCGCCTTTATCGTCGCGGTCGCGATGATGGTCGACGCGGTGTGCTCGTTGGCGAGCTGGCGGCGTCTGTCTGATCAGCTGGAGCGCGTCCGGGCCGACCTTGCCGACCGCATCAATGAGTCGCTTGCCGATGCCTCGGACTCAATGCTCGAACGTATTCCCGATTCTACGATTGACTCGGTGGCACAGACGCACATCCGTAGCCGTGCCGTTAACGCGTGGCTGGCCGAGCTGGGTGACGCCGCGCTCGATGCCCTGCGCGAGAAGGCTTCGATGCCGACGTTTATCGCGGATGGCGCTCGCGGCCTGGCGCTTGCCGCCCGCCGCGTGGCCGATGCCGCGCCGAGCATGCCGCGTCCGTCGCTCAGTCGTCGCCTTGCCGGCAAGCGCATGAGCCGTCCGGTGCCGAGTGTGTCACTCAGCCGCCGCGACCTACGCTTCTTTAACGCCTTCCCGCGTCTGCGCATCAATCGCTACGAGGGCATCATCCGAGCTACCGGCCTCCGCGACCGAGCCCGCGAGCTGTTCCGCCGCTAGCCTGGACGGGCGCGCTCACGGCTTCCTTGCTCGCGTATTTCCCGTTCGTTTCGCGCCCGTTGCCGTGCCGTTTCCAAGATTGCGGCACCGTTTCCATTCGACAACGCAGCGTTTAACAACGCCGTATCTGGTCTACACCAGTTGGCCCTCGGCCGCATCATGAGCGCCGACAACGTTCATGCGACCAAGGGGGAGCGAATGTACGATACGGGATCGACAACGTTTATGCTCATCTGCACCATGCTCGTGTTTTTAATGACACCGGGTCTGGCGTTTTTCTATGGCGGCCTGTCCAGGCGCAAAAATGTCATCAACACCATGCTTATGTGCTTTGGCGCCATTGGCCTGGTTGGTGTGCTGTGGATTGTTGCTGGCTGGTCGCTGGCCTACGGCGGCGACGGTTCCAGCCCGTTTATTGGAGGCCTTGACCAGTTGCTGTGCCTACCGGTGCTCAACCAGGTGCTGCAGGCGGCCGAGGGCAATGCTACGGATGGTGCCGTCTACCCTCAGATCATCAACATCGCCTTCCAGATGGCGTTTGCCATGATCACCGCCGCTATCGTTACGGGCAGTCTGGCAGGCCGCGTTAAGTTTGGTGCCATGACGGCCTTCCTGGGCATTTGGCTGCTCGTGGTCTATGCGCCGCTCGCCCACATGGTTTGGGGCGGCGAGGGTTCCTTTATCGGCGACATCATCGGCGCGCTCGACTTTGCCGGCGGCGACGTGGTACACATTTCGTCCGGTCTCACGGGCCTGATTCTCTGCTTAATGCTCGGCCGTCGTCGCGGCTTTGGCATGATGAGCTACCGTCCGCATAACGTGCCGTTTGTGGCGCTGGGCGCCGGCCTGCTTTGGTTTGGCTGGTTTGGCTTTAACGGCGGCAGCGAGTTTAAGGCCGACGCCGTGGCGGCGCTCGCCATCCTCAACACCGTGACGGCCAGCGCGGCGGGCATGGTCTCGTGGCTTGCCGTCGAGCGCGTGCACACCGGTCGCCCCACGCTGGTGGGTGCCAGCACCGGTTTGGTTGCGGGCCTTGTGGTGGTCACGCCGGGTGCGGGCTTTGTCGAGCCGTGGGCAGCGCTGGTCATGGGCCTGATCGTCTCGCCCGTTTGTTACCTGGCCATCAGCCATCTTAAGACCAAGTTTGGCTACGACGATGCGCTCGACGCGTTCGGTTGCCACGGTATCGGCGGCATCTTGGGCGGTGTGCTCACGGGCCTGTTCTGCGTGCCGGAGCTCTCGTGGACCGGTAAGGGCGGCCTGTTCTACACGGGCGACGTGTCGCTGCTTGTCTCGCAGGTTCTGGGCATTGTGGTGACGGTCGTTATTGTGCTGGTGCTCGACTTGGTGGTCGCCGCGGTGGTCAAGGTGCTGTTCCACGGTAGCCTGCGCGTGGACGAGGCCGACGAGGCGCTGGGCCTGGATGCGAGTCAGCACGGCGAGAGCGCGTACCCCTCGTTCTCCGGACTCGATTAGCAGCGCGGCTTTCCCAAGCACCCGACCTTGCCCCTCAAACCGTCGCTTGCGTACCGAAGTACGCGGCGCTCCTCTTTCGGGGCAATCTCGGGCACTTGGAAAACCCGCGTTATTGAATGGCAATTCATTTCTTTACTAAAGAGAGGAATTCACTATGAAGAAGATCACGGCGATCGTCCGTCAGGAAAAACTTGAGGTTCTCAAAGACGCGCTGTTTGCTGCCGATGTTCGCGGCATGACCATCAACCAGGTGCAGGGCTGCGGCGCGCAGCATGGCTGGAAGGAATACGTGCGCGGCAACGAGCTGCTCGTCAACACGATCCCCAAGGTGCAGTTCACCCTCATCTGCGCCGACGAGCATGTCGACGGTATCGTTGACATTATCTGCAACGCCGCTCGCACCGGTGCCGTCGGCGACGGCAAGATTTGGGTCGAGCCGGTCGAAGAAGTCATCCGCATTCGCACCGGCGAACACGGCCCGGCCGCGGTGTAGAATCGACCGTCTGCCATCCGCAACGTTAAAATGCTGCAATGAGGCACAAGACTTGCGTTGCGGATGGGCGGATTATGGGTCGCAATAAATATCCCGAGGAGACGGTCGCGAAGATTCTCGACGCGGCACTGGAGCTATTCTGCGCACAGGGTTATGAGGGGACGAGTATTCAAGATATCGTTGACCGTCTCGACGGCATGACCAAGGGCGCTGTCTATCATCACTTCAAGAGCAAAGAAGAGATTTTCAACGCCGCGTTTGATCGGGCGATGACTCCGATTGTTGAGCGCCGCCGCTCGATGCTTGGCGTCGGTAATATGACCGGAGCCCAAAAGCTCAAGCGACTGTACGCTCCCGAGTCCGTTGTTCCACAAATTGAGCTATGGGCACGTATGCGTCCTGCAGCAGATCCGGTAAAAAGCTCGCGCCTACTGGCGATGCAGTACCAGGGCTCATTTGACGAGTCGGCCGATGGCTGTCTCTTGCCAGTGATCGAGGAGGGCATCGCCGACGGATCCATTGCGTGCGAATGCCCGCGCGAAGCGGCAGAGGCCGTATCGTTGCTGGCGAATCTCTGGTTGCTGCCACTGTTTCGTCCGCTTGAACCCAAGGATCGAATGCTCGCTCGCGCTCAATGTTTGGCGCAGATGGCCTCTGCGGTGGGACTCGATTTGGGCGAGGAAGTGCTCCAGACAACGGCGCAGATTTGGGACGTATGGGACTGCGCCGGGTGGTAATATAGATACCAACGGTATGTAATTGATTTGTGAGGGTAGCCACGGCTGCCCTTTTCAAGTCATTAAATACATACTAGTGGTATGTATAGGGGGTGGGCTTATGGCTGGGCTGAGAGACGTCGGTGTCTCGTTGAAATCAAAAACAGTGCGGTCAATCAGGCTCGCGGAACTTCTGGTTGCGCAGCTGTGCACGTATTCGATGCTGTCGGCGCTGTGCTTTGCGTATCCACTTTACTTGTTCGATCGCAGTGGATCGTCAACGTTATATGGCGTCGTCGCGGCGATAGCGTTCATACCCGGCGTACTTGCAACTCCGGCTGGCGGAATCTTGGCGGATAGGGGAAGACATCGCGAGGTCCTCGTGGCCCTCGGCATTGCTCTGATGACTGCATCACTGCTGTCTATCCCCATGAAGCGCTCGTTGCCTCTTGCGGTCGTCGTAGTAGCGATACTTTGTGTTCAATATGGTGTTCAATCGCTGCTAAAGCCAATGCTCCAAATTGAGACGGTGCGCATGGCGGGTGAAAAGAAGGTTGAGCGGGCCACTGCATTGGTTTCGCAGGTGACCATGGTGAGCAATATCTTGGGTCCTGTGGTCGGGACGGCAGTCTATGGGTGCTTTGGCATCGATGCTCTTTGCACAATCGCGTCGGTAACGTTTGCGATTTCAGCTCTGTTGTTTGGTGGCGTACTCAAGCAAAATGCCTCATCTGAAACGATGGGAGACGGCGCGACTCGCACGACATGCCGAAACGATTTTCGGGAGTCGATTCGGTATCTGTTGCAAAATGCATCATTGGTCGCTGTGATTTTGCTTGCGGCCGTTTTGAACCTTGCGTTGGTTGGGCTAACGATTGGCGCTCCCATTATTGTTACAAAGCATCTCGGCATGCAATCGTCCTGCGTTGGGATAGTTGAGGTTGCTCTGGGCTTGGGTGGTCTTACCGGCAGTGGCTTGGTCGGCATTTGGCCGCATCGTTTTTCTTTCAATGGCATATGTCGATATGTTGCGATGATCTGTTTTGGAGTCGCGCCGATCATTGTCGCGCTATTGTGCGGCACTGATGTATGTGCGTTCGCCGTGTTTGCAGTTGGTTCGGCATGGGTCATGGTGTGGGCAAGCATTGCGTCGGTTGAAATCATCGCGTTTGTTCAGCGGGCAGCGCCGACTGAGCTCTGCGGAAAAGTGCTTTCGGTCGTTTACATGGTCCTTTCCTGCGCAACGCCTATCGGCCAATTGACGTACGGGGCTGCATATGATCGATGGACACCGGCGATTGTATTCGCAGCCATGTTGGCGGTGCTGACGTTGATGACGGCTCTGTTTTATCGGCTGAAAAATCGATTGCGGCGATTGTCTTAACGCGCTGGGGCACCGTGAATTTGTGAAGGCGGTGGTACGCCGCGCCGGGACGGCATTGTTTGGACATGCCTCTCCTTCGTCTACAATATCGGGCAGACGAAGGAGAGGCATGTCCATGATCAAGATGTTCGCGAGTGACTTAGACGGAACGTTGCTGAACGCCCTGCACGAGGCGGATGGGACCATCCGCCGCGCCATTCGCGAGCTGACTGAGGCTGGCCTGCACGTGGTTCCCGCGACTGGACGATCGACGTTGCCGATCGGCGAGCATGGCTTTACGGGCCTGGCGCTTGACGCCTGCTGCTCCAATGGATCCATCGTGCGCGACAGCCATGGCGAGGTGCTCAAGACTTGGACCATCGATCCGCAGGTCACTGAGGAACTGCTCAAGGCGTTCCCGGACATTTGCTTTGATTGTTCCACGCCCGATGGCATGTACTCGAGCGGTTCGTTCGAGATGCATCAGGCGGGCTTTAAAAAGGACAGCCCCATCAAGCGTATTGTGATGCGCGGCATGCGTGCGCGCGGTGGGTATCACGAGGAGCAGTATTTCGACCAGTCGATCGGTGACATCCTGCGCCACGATGTATGCAAGATCAATTGTCGCGTGACCTCGCCCGAGCTGGAGCGTGACCTTAAGGCCTATCTTGCCGAACGCTCGGACCATGTGGTCAACGCGCCGTTCGATCCGGTGATGTTCGAGATCACGGACGTGGCGTGCAACAAGGGCGAGAGTGTGGCCTGGCTGGCGGGCTACTACGGTATTGCCGAGGACGAGGTCGCGGTCTACGGCGACGGCGGCAACGACATCGCCATGCTCAAGCGTTTCCGCCACAGCTATGCGACCAAAAACGCTAGCGATGCAGCTAAGGCTGCTGCGAGCGCAACTATCGGCAGCTGCATGGTCCACGCCGTCCCCAAACACATGCTCGCCACCATGCATAAGCAGAGCTCCCGCACCATCATTGAATAATGTGACAAAGGGACTGTCCCTTTGTCACAGTGGGGACTAGCTTCTTTAAACACGAACATATATTCGCATATTTAACTGCGCTTTGATAGAATTGTTGCTGTTAGCGGCAGTTCCATGTGCCGGGCAGAGCCCTCCATCTGATGGGAGGTGATGCCCATGACCGATTTGATTGATTTCGTGAGGCTCCTGACCGCATTGGTCTCGCTTCTTACGACGCTTATCGGACTTTCCGAGGCACTCAAGCAACGCTCGAAGCAACGAAAGAGGGGTCGCCGCCGCTAAGGCGTTGACCCCTTAATCCACGCAACGGCGCTGCCCAGCTTTGCAGAACTTGGGCTGCCGTCGACACCATTCTACCCACGAATGACATTTTGGACAATCGGCAATGTCGCTTCTAAAAGCTGAGCGCAACCTAATGTGACAAAAAGACAGTCCCTTTGCCACAATCAAAATATTGCCTTTACGTGTTGATGCACACGGTGTGCAATAATACTCGCACTGTGCAATAGCGCACAGGCTGAGTAGCAAGGAGGACGCTTGTCCCAGCTCGAGAAATGCGATCGCCGGTCCCTTCGCTCGCAGCGTGCCCTTCGCCAGGCACTTGCCAGCGAGCTTGCCGAAAGCGGCGACCTTTCGCGCATTAATGTCGCGTCGCTCACCGAGCGCGCTGGCCTTACGCGCCGCACGTTCTATTCGCATTACCGCGATATCCCCGACTTTATCAATCAAATCGAGGACGGCTTGCTGGCCGAGATCCGTGAGCGCATTGAGCTCATCACCGCAGCTCAGCTGCCCGATCTCTATCACAACATCGATGAGCTCGAGCCGGCGCCCGGTTCGGTTGATCTGCTGCGTTATCTTGCGGCCAACCGCGACTTAATCGGTGCGCTGCTGGGTCCGGGCGGCGACCAGGCCTTTATTAAAAGGATTATCGACACCGCGCGTGAGGCTGTGGTGCCGCGTGCGCAGACGGGCATTTTGGGCCTAGCGCTGGGTACGTTCTTTGACTACTACGTCACCTACGTTGTGAGTGCCGAGGTCGGCATGATTCAGCGCTGGTTTGAGCGTGGGCTCACCGAATCGCCCGAGGCCATGGCACGCATTATGACGGTTATCGCCTTTGTGCGTCCCGGCGACTTGTATGGCCAACCCATCGATATCAACGTGCCGGAATACGGCATGAAGCTATTGAACTTGCAGCTCGAAGACGCGGTCGACACCGCCGTGTCCGTTGAGTCCCATAACTAAGAGGAGAGACAGATGAGCAAACTCGTCGAGGGCATTAAGGACCGTATGGTCGCTGCCGCGCGTGAGGCCGCGCCCGCCGTGGCGGATGCCGCGCAGAAGGCGGCGACCGCTGCTGCCGAGATAGTCACTGAGAAAGTCGCCGAGGCTAAGAGCGCGGCGGGGGAGGCATTCGTTGCCGGCGCAACGACTGACGCAACCGCGGCCAACGCTGCAGATCCCGTAGCCGCTACCGCTGTCCACGCCCCCGAAGGCGCGATCTTCAACCCCGAGGCCGCCCGCGGCAACCTGCACCTGGGCATCGACGTGGGCTCCACCACCGTTAAGCTCGCTGTGCTCAACGACGACAACCAGATTGTCTACGCCAAGTACCAGCGTCACCACACCGACGTCCGCGCTTGCGCCCGCGACCTGTTCGAGGGTGCTGCGACCGTGCTGCCGACGGCCCAGATGACCTGCGCCATTACCGGCTCGGGCGGCCTGCTGCTGTCCCAGTGGCTCGACCTGGAGTTTGTCCAGGAGGTCATCGCCAGCAAGCGTGCCGTCGAGACCCTCATTCCGGCCACCGATGTCGCCATCGAGCTGGGCGGCGAGGACGCCAAGATCATCTACTTTGACAACGGCATCGAGCAGCGCATGAACGGCACCTGCGCCGGCGGTACGGGCGCGTTCATCGACCAGATGGCAACCCTGCTGCACACCGACGCGAGCGGCCTCAACGAGCTCGCGGCCAACGCCACCACCATCTATCCCATCGCTAGCCGTTGCGGCGTCTTTGCCAAGACCGATGTGCAGCCGCTCCTCAACGAGGGCGCCCGCCCCGAAGACGTGGCCGCCTCCATCTTCCAGGCCGTTGTGACCCAGACCATCTCGGGCCTGGCGTGCGGCCGTCCCATTCGCGGCAACGTCGCCTTCCTGGGCGGCCCGCTGCGGTATCTCTCCGAGCTGCGCCACCGCTTCTACCTCACGCTCAACCTGGACGAGGAGCATCGTATCGTGCCCCAAAACGCCCACCTGTTTGTGGCGAGCGGCGCCGCCATGGCGCACGAGTCCAACAAGCTCAGCACGTTCCCGCAGCTCATCGAGGCTATCGACAGCTTAGGCGACACGCAGGGTGCCGAGGTCGAGCGCCTGGATCCGCTCTTTGCCACCGACGAGGACTTTGCTGAGTTCAAAACCCGCCACGACCAGGAAGTCGTCCCCAAGGGCAAGCTCGACGGCTACACCGGCCGCGTGTTCATTGGCATCGACGCCGGTTCCACCACCATGAAGGCCGCACTCGTGGGCGAGGACGGTCAGCTGCTGCACACCTGGTACGGCAACAACAACGGCGACATCCTAGGCACGGCCAAGGTCATCATGGCCGATTTCTACAACCACATTCCCGCGGGCTGCACCATCGGCCACGTGACCACTACGGGCTACGGCGAGGCGCTGCTCATCGAGGCCCTCAAGGCCGATTCCGGCGAGATCGAGACCGTTGCGCACCTGCGCGGCGCCAAGGCATTCCTGCCCGGCGTCGAGTTTATCCTGGACATCGGCGGCCAGGACATGAAGTGCCTGCGCGTCAAGGACGGTGTCATCGAGCACATCATGCTCAACGAGGCCTGCTCGTCGGGCTGCGGCAGCTTTATCGAGAGTTTCGCTGTCTCCATGAACATGGACGTGCGCGCGTTCGCCGACGCCGCCATCCATGCCAAGGCCCCCGTCGACCTGGGCAGCCGCTGCACGGTCTTTATGAACTCGCGCGTCAAGCAGGCGCAAAAGGAAGGCGCCACGGTGGGTGACATCGCGGCCGGCCTGTCCTATTCCGTCATCAAGAATGCCCTGTTCAAGGTCATTAAGCTGCGCGACCCCAAGGAGATCGGCAGTCAGGTGATCGTCCAGGGCGGCACCTTTATGTCCGATGCCACGCTGCGTGCGTTTGAGCAGCTCACCGGCGTTCACGCCGTGCGCCCCGACATCGCCGGCTGCATGGGCGCCTACGGTGCGGCCCTGCTCGCCCGCGATCGCGCCGGCGCCGATGGCATTTCGACCATTCTTTCTGCCGAGGACATCGCGCACCTCACCGTGACGCAAAAGCATGTCCGCTGCGGCCGTTGCTCCAACAACTGCCAGCTCACCGTCAACGACTTTGGCGGCGGCAGGCGCTTCATTACCGGTAACCGCTGCGAGAAGGGTGCCGGCCACAAAAAGCAAAAGACCGAAGCCCCCAACCTCTTCAAAAAGAAAAACGAGCTGCTGTTTAACCGCGAGGTGCTGAGCCCCGACGAGGCCCCGCGCGGCACCGTGGGTATCCCGCGCGCACTCAACATGTACGAGAACTACCCCTTCTGGCACGCGTTCTTTACGCGCCTGGGCTTTAGCGTGCAGCTGTCCGACCAGTCGAGCAAGAAGACCTACCAGGCGGGCATCGAGTCCATGCCGTCCGAGAGCGTGTGCTATCCGGCCAAGATGAGCCACGGCCACGTGATGAATCTCATCGACCGTGACGTCGACTTCATCTGGATGCCGTGCGTGCGCTGGGAGCGCAAGGAGGATCCGACGGCTGGCAACTGCTATAACTGCCCCATCGTCATGAGCTACCCCACGGCGTTGGCACTCAACATCGACGAGATCCGCGAGCAGAACATCGAGTTCCTGTATCCGTTTGTGCCCTATCACGACAAGACCGAGCTCAAGCGCCGTCTGTATCAGGTGCTCGCCGTCGACCGTGTGGCCGATGCGCAAGCCGGTCGCGGTCGCGTGCGTGGGCCCAAGATCACGCGCTCCGAGGTCGATGCCGCTGTCAACGCTGCCTTTGAGGCCGATGCGCGTTTCCATGAGGACATCCAGACCATGGGCGAGGAGGCTCTTAAGTGGGTCGAGGACCACGGTGGCCACGGCATTGTGCTCGCCGGCCGCCCCTACCATAACGACCCCGAGATCAACCATGCCCTGCCCGAGCTTATCTCGAGCTTTGGCTTTGCGGTCTTTACCGAGGATTCGCTCGCGCACCTGGTAAAGCCTGAGCGTCCGATTCGCGTCGTCGACCAGTGGATGTACCACAGCCGCCTGTATGCCGTCGCCCGTTTTGTGACGATGCGCAACGACCTGGATCTGATCCAGCTCAATTCCTTCGGCTGTGGCCTGGACGCTCTGACCACCGACCAGGTGCAGGAAATCCTTGAGGCCAGCGGCAAGATCTACACCGTGCTCAAGATCGACGAGGTGTCCAACCTGGGCGCTGCGCGCATCCGCATCCGCTCGCTCATGGCGGCGCTCAAGGACCAGGAGGCCGAGCGCTTGGCCGAGGCTACGGCAGCGGGCGAGGCCTACGAGCAGGGCGACGCCGCGCCGGTGGCACCCTCCATGGATGCTCCCGCATTCGCGAGCCGCAAGTACACGTTCGAGGCGCAGCGTGAGAGCGCCTCGACCGCATGGCCCAAGGTGCCCTTTACCGAGCAGATGCGCGAGGAGGGTTACACCATCCTGTGCCCGCAGATGGCGCCGATCCACTTTGACCTGGTCAAAGAGGTGTTCCGCGGTGCCGGCTACAACCTGGAGCTGCTGCCCTCGACTGACCACGATGCCGTCGAGGCCGGTCTGCGCTATGTGAACAACGACATCTGCTATCCGTCGATCCTGGTGACGGGTCAGATCATGGAGGCCATCGAGAGCGGTCGGTACGACCTGTCCAAGACAGCCGTGGTCATCAGCCAGACCGGCGGTGGCTGCCGTGCCACCAACTACATCGCGCTTATCCGCAAGGCCCTGCGCGAGAGCGGCCACCCCGAGATTCCGGTGATCTCGCTTTCGGCCGTGGCGCTGGGCGAGGACAACCCCGGCTTTAAGATTACGCCGGCGCTGCTTAAGCAGGCAGTCTACGCGGTGCTCTTTGGCGACGTGATGATGCAGATGCTCTATCGTTGCCGCCCGTACGAGGCAACGCCCGGTGCGGCGAACGCACTCTACGAGGAGTACATGGCGCGCGCCCGCAAGCTGGCGCCCAAGTTCAACAGGCATAACTACACCAAGCTGTGCCGCGAGGCCATCCGCGCGTTCGACTCCATGCCGCTCGTGGGCGAGGGCACCAAGCCGCGCGTGGGCGTGGTCGGCGAGATCTTGGTCAAGTTCCATCCCACGGCCAACAACCACGTGGTCGACGTTATCGAGCGCGAGGGCTGCGAGGCCGTGGTGCCGGGCCTGCTCGACTTCTTCCTGTACTCCATGAGCAACGCCGAGCTGCAGAAGGACGAGCTGGGAAGCTCTCCCACTACGCGCGCGGGCATGCAGGCGCTCATCAAGCTGGTGGACTGGATGCGCACGCCGGTGGAGGAGATGCTCGAGAAGTCCCGCCGCTTTGAGGCGCCCGAGCGCATCGGCACCATGGCCGACAAGGCCCGCACGGTGCTTTCGGTGTGCAACAACATGGGCGAGGGCTGGCTGCTCACGGCCGAGATGCTCGACCTGATCGATCACGGTGCGCCCAATATCATCTGCACGCAGCCCTTCGCGTGCCTGCCCAACCACGTGGTGGGCAAGGCCGTGATCAAGGAGCTGCGCCGCCAGCATCCCGAGAGCAACATTGTCGCGGTGGACTACGACCCCGGTGCGTCCGAGGTCAACCAGCTCAACCGTATTAAGCTCATGATCAGTGTGGCCAAGGAGAACATGCGCGCCGGCAAGGGCTTTAAGCTCGAGAAGGTGGCGCCGCTCGCGATGGACGAGGTCACCGGCCAGATGCGCGCCCACGACGGCTGCGTGAGCTGCGAGCCGGCCAGCGAGGAAGCCGTTGCGTCGGTCGCCGAGCGTCTGGGACGCGGCATTAAGAAGTAGCTTGCCCGCTATGGGCTAGATATGAGACAAACGGGTGGCAGCCGTGCCGGCTACCACCCGTTTTTGCTGGACATATGTTGCGTAAACGCCCCAACTATCACCCTTTGCGAACTTAGATTTCGGAAGTATGCGGCAAAATCTGAATAGGCCGAGCGCACCGGATATGACAAAGCTCTGTACCTGCGGTTTTATTGGCGAAAATCAGGACGTGCTCAAGAGTTTCGGAATTTGCCGCATACTTCCGAAAACGACGTCTCGGTGGCACCAAAAACTGCCCTCGGAACCCCTGAGATAATGAACATATGTAGCCGTTTGCCGCGAAATACCGCCCGTTTATAGAACCCACCCCCAGCGCGCGTCATCCTTACGGTTGAATAAATACACATCTATGGAATTACGTAAGAGAGGGCCGTTCCATGAGCTACAAGACCGTTTGTGTTGCCGGCGGCGGCGTGTTGGGAAGCCAGATTGCCTTTCAGGCTGCCTACTGCGGCTTTGATGTAACGATTTGGCTGCGCAGCGAGGGCAGCATCGGCCGCACCCAGCCCAAGATCGATCACGTGCGCAAGGAGTACATCGCGGCAATCGAGGGCATGGCGGACGGCACGGGCGAGTGGTGCGCCGGTATCGCCGATGGCACCCAGCCCTTCGACAAGGAAGCGGCGCTCGCCGCCGTCGAGCGTGCCTACTCCACACTCAAGCTGGAGCTCGATCTTGCCAAGGCCGTGGCCGACGCCGACCTGGTCATCGAGTCTATGGCCGAGGACACTCAGGCAAAAATCGACTTCTACAAGAAGCTCGCCCCGGTTCTGCCGCAAAAGACCGTCATCGTGACCAACTCATCCACGCTGCTGCCGAGCACCTTTGCCAAGTACACCGGCCGTCCCGAGAAGTACCTGTCGCTGCACTTTGCCAACTCCATCTGGAAGAACAACATGACCGAGGTCATGGCACAGGACCAAACCGACAAGCGCTACTTCGACGAGCTCGTCGACTTTGCCAACGATATCCGTATGCTTGCCCTGCCCGTCAACAAGGAAAAGAACGGCTACCTGCTCAATTCCATGTTGGTGCCGTGGCTGCTTTCGGGCCTTGACCTGTATGTTTCGGGTGTGAGTGACCCCAAGAGCATCGACCTTGCATGGACGCGGGGCACCGGCGCCCCCAAGGGCCCGTTCCGCGTATTCGACACGGTGGGTATCCAGACGGCCTACAACATCGTCATGCAGTATCAGAAGGTCCCGGGCCTGGTGAGCCCGCTGCTCAAGAAGATGATGATGCCCTACAACTTTAAGGCTATGGCATCCGTCCTCAAGAAAATGCTCGACGAAGGTAAGCTGGGCGAAAGCTCGGGCGAGGGCTTCTTCAAGTACTAAAAATGATCTCTTGGGGGCGGAAGCGTTGAGGATCTACGGTAGTATGCGACAAGATCTGAATAGGTCGAGCAAGAGCTGTAGCGCGCGTTGACGTTTGCCCAATAGAACGCAAAAATGCACCGTTCGCCGATACTCCTCTCGCGAGTGGTTGCCATATGGTTTGATGTTGGAAACATATGATTGCCGACAGGCCGTAGGTGACATTCGCCATGATATCGGAGGTACCAAGTATGTTTCGTGCTCCGTTAAACAAGTATCGGGCTGGCTGACATGAGCCGCCGTTTTGTCTCGATAACCGTTGCAGTGGTTTGCCTGGCAGTGCTTCTGGGCGCTATAGGGCAGTTCGCTATAAGTCGAGAAACATCCTATATGCAGGAATGTGCTTCCGAAGGCTTTGCCATTGACGGTTACTATCGGGATGACGAAACAAGTCGGGAAACCCTGGCTTTTCTTGAGGAGGACAACTGTCGATGGCAGCTGGTCGACCAAGACGGAATCTGCGCAGACGGGCAGTTTAAGCGTACGGATGACCCCAACATCCTGATATTAAAGAAGGAAAACGGCGAAGAATTCGGTACGGTCCACGTGGCGTATATTTCGCGCCGACGCGATCAGGGCTTGCTCTACCTATTTAGAGATACCAGGGTGACCCGTTTTTATCTGGTGAGTACCGGCCCGGCGTTTACAGTGGAGTCTGGCGATGTCGATGCGGACAGCTGATTCACGGCAATAAAACAGCGAGCGGGGCGCAGTCGTGATCTGCGCCCTACATCACGTTACTTCACATCGAACTCCACGCGATCGAGTTCGGGCACATTGAGGTCGATGAGCTTGCGGGCTACACGGCGGTCGTGTGCCCCAAGCGCCTCGCTTGTCGTCACATGGGCGACAACCTCGCGCTCGACAAGGCCCTCCTCCTCGTCTTCGGTGGCCGAGGTCTCGACGGCAACGGTGTAATCCTTAAAGCCCGGCAGCACCGCGGCAAGCTCGCGCGTGGTTTCGGTGACGCCGTAACCGTCCTGCACGCCGGCCTGCGCCGAGCCAATAGACCCCGCCGTCATAACGATGCAGGGGATGGCAAAGATCACCGTGCCCACGATGATGCGGCGGCGCACCTTGTGTGACAGCTCATCGACCTCGGCGTTTTCCTCGGCGGTCACAATGCCGTCGCCGTTGAGGTCGCGCTTGAGCGGCACGCGCAAAAGAAGCAGCACGGCTTCGGCAGCCAGTGCGATAAAGACCACGTTGATGCCAAACTCGTAGAGGGCTGAAAGAAACAGCGACCCGCTTGCGATGGCGATGCCATAGCCCGCCGCGCACAGGGGCGGCATGAGCGCGGTCGCCACGGCCACGCCGGCGATGAGCGTGGCGGGTTCCTGGTCGCGCGAGTTGCCCAGGCCACCCGCAAAGCCGCCCGCGAGCGCGACGGCAAGGTCCCATACGGTGGGTGTCGAGTTATCGATGATGGCGGCCGTGGTGGTGCCAAGGGGCGAGAGCTTAAAGTACAGCGTGGACGTGATTAGACAAAAGACCATCTGCAGCGCGAGGCCGGCAATTGCCTCGACGGCAATCTCGCGGTCGAGCGTGGCAATGCCGTATGCCATGGCAAGGACCGAGCCCATGAGCGGGCAGATGAGCATGGCACCTACAATGGCGATATCCGAGTTGATATCGAGGCCGATGCTCGCGATCAACATGGCAATGATCAGGATGCATAAGTGCGAGCCAGTCAGGCGCGCCCCGTTTACAAAGCGCTTGCGAATCACGTGATAGGGCGCGCGTCCCTCGCGTATGTTGAACGCCTGCTTAAGGAAACGGGTGGCATTCTCCATGGCCTCGCTGTGTGCAGGGCGTATACCGTGACGACGATGATGACGCTCGCGCAGCCGCTTGATCTGTTGTTTGTCGAGTTCCATGCTTACCTCGTTTAGCTTCTGAGCCGCTTCTTGCGTCTGTCGTCTTTACTCTACACCGCGTTAGGCGAGGTGTCAGACAAGGTTTGTTGACCTGGAAGTCAGGCCAATCGACATGGCTAAAACGCCGCGAGGATCATAAGAGTCAAATAGACAAAAAAGCGCGGGGCCGGTTTGATTCCGACTCCGCGCTCTGCGCTGGTGCGTTGTTGTTCGGCCTACCCCAGCAGGCTCAGACCAACAGAGACAAACGCCAGGATAACGCCGACGATGGACTCGCCGCCGAGCAGGCCGCTGGCGACGACCAGGCCCTGCTCCTGGAAGGCGGCATCCTTGGAGGCCTTCTCCTCGTCCGAAAGACCGGCAGCGGCGTCGCGGCGTGCGGCCCACTTGTCGTAGGCGAGCTTGACGCAGGAGCCCAAGAAGGCCGTGAGCGACATATAGAACGGCAGGTACACGCCCAGGCCGATCATCATGGCTGGAATGCCGAGCCAGTACATGACGATACCGGCGATAAAGCCGCCTGCGAACCACGGCACACTCGGGATGCCCGAGACCATGGTGGCGACGACGCTTGCCTGTGCGGCAACGAAACTCTTGTCGGGACCAAAGGCGTCCGGACCATAGGCGGTGACGAGCGCGACCATGACGGCGGCAGCGACCAGGGCGCCCACGATGCCGCCGATGGCCTGGCCGACCCACTGTGCGCGCGGGTTGGTGCCCAGCACGGCGCCGGCCTTAAAGTCGTTCATGACGTCGCCCGCAAGGCCGCACGCTACGGCCACGATGCCGGCGATAAAGAACAGCTTGACCTGAGCGAGTTGCGCGAAGGTGGCAACGATGAGCATGACGATGAGGCCAAAGATCTCCATGGGGTCGATGCCCGTCTGACCGCAGCTCTGCGCGCTCATGATGGTGGTGACAAAGGTGAACAGCGTGACGATGACGGCAGGAACGGGGCCAAGACCGAGTACGATAGCAACGATCACGGCGATGGCGGCAGCGCCCAGGCCGATGATACCGGCGTCGAGCTTAAGGGAGCCCGAGATGAGTGACTGCTCGTCGGTGTCGGTGGAGCTGTCGGCGGCGAGGCCGCGGACGATACCGGCGACCTGCGGCAGGATGTCCTTGAGGACGACGGCGACGCCAAAGCCCATCATAAGGCCCATGCCGAGGGACTTGACGATGCCTTGTGCGGTCATAACGTCAAACAGACCGGTAGCGGTGCCGCCGACAATGATGCCAAAATTGCCCAGTAGCGCGCCGGCAAACCAGAATGCGACCGGGGCGAAGCCCACGAGGAAGCCGACGGAGAGTAACATGGGCGAGTTGTAGATGGCAAAGGTAACGCCGGGGATATTGAGCGTGCACAGCATGCTGGGCACCACGCCCAGGGCGTCTCGAAGCACGCTGTAGATGCCGGCGATGGCCATGGAGCCAAAGAGCTGCTTGCCAGTCTTGCCGCCGGCCTCGGTGGCGCGCAGGGTCTGAGCTGCGGCGTTGCCGGTGGGGAACTCCAGCGCGGCGTCCACGATAAAGTGACGGTGGATGAGTGCCGTGGCCAGCAGACCCAGGATGGTGCCGGCGAGTGCCACGATGAACATGTCGAGCCAGCTGATCTGGTCGGCATAGCCCAGCATCCAGGCGCCCGGGATGGTAAACGCCAGACCGCCGGCGACCATGGCGCCTGCTGACATGATAGTGTGGGTGACGTTTGCCTCGTTGAGGCTGGCGTTGCCCATGAGCTTAAGGAAGAACAGCGAGATGACGGCAGCGAAGACGATCGGCCAGGGGAGTGCGCCCATCTTGAGGGCGGTGTAGGCCGAGCTTGCCGTGATGATCACGCAGCCAAGGACGCCGATGACGACGCCGCGCAGCGTAAGTTGACCGCGCATCGAGGTGCGGTTCGAGGGATTGCTCATATAAAACTCCTTTGCGTATATCCGCTTCCCCCGGGAGCGCCGTTACGGATACGGCGCGGGAAGTCGGGTTACCAAGGGCCGCCGCGTGAGCTCGCAAACGACCGCGCACCAGTATAGCCGCAAGCTAGTCATTTTGGGATGACTGGTTTAGGTAGGCGATATACTGCTGGACAGACGAAAGGAGCGCCGACGATGCTTAATGGGTACGCATATATATTGACGATCGACGTGGGCAACACGTTCATTCGCTTTGGCCTGTTTGCAGAGGATTCGGCCGCGGCGCAGGAATGTCCGCTTGCGACGTGCGAGATCACCACGCCGTCGAGCATCACAGCAGACGAGGCGCGCATGCGTCTCGTGCAGGTCATGGCCGCACTGGCGGCCGATGCGGGCATGCCGGGTGCGCTTGTGCCCGCGGCTGCTGTGCTGAGCTGCGTGGTCCCGGCGCTCGAGCGCCCGTGGAAGGCGGCACTTTCCCGCACCTGCACGGGGCGCGTGCTCACCGTGGGGCCGGGACTTAAGACCGGCATGCCCGTGCACTACGACGATCCGGCCGAGATCGGCCCCGACCGCATCGCCGATGCCGTGGCGGCCCGCGCCGTCTACGGGTCGCCGTGCATCGTGATTGACCTGGGCACGACGACCAATATCGAGGTCATCGACGCGCACGGTACCTTTGTGGGCGGCGTTATCGCGCCGGGGCTGGCACTCGGCGCCCGTTCGCTCTCGGCGGCAGCAGCGCGCCTACCCCAGGTTGAGCCCTCGGCGCCCACACATGTAATCGGCCACAACACGCGTGAGGCCATGCGCTCGGGTGTGGTTTTGGGCGAGGTGGCCCGCATCGACGGCATGCTCGACATGGTGCTTGCCGAGATGCGCGCGACCAAGGCCGCGGGGGAGGGCGATGTGCCCATCGTCATTACCGGCGACGATGCCGAGGCACTTGCGGCGCTGGTCGGCCATAGCCTGACGGTCGACGACGCGCTGACGTTGCGGGGTCTCGCCGAGCTCTACCGCATCAACCAAAAGCCCCGCCGCGCGTAGGGCGAGGGGCTGGTGGGATAAGCGCCCCTACCTTTCACCTGCTACAATGGGCCAAACTATTGCGATTTCGGAGGTGTCTGCCATGTCGGACGATCTTCATCAAACCGCGTCGGGCAAGCGCCGCGACGTTATTAGCTGGGACGAGTTCTTTATGAGCGTGGCCATCGCCGCGCAGCGCCGTAGCAAGGACCCCAACACGCAGGTGGGAGCATGCATCGCCAGCACCAACCACCGCATCCTTTCGGTGGGTTACAACGGCACGCCCTCGGCGCTCAACGACGACTTTTTCCCGTGGGGTACGAGCGATGACCCGCTGCAGGACAAGCACAACTACGTGGTCCATGCCGAGGCCAACGCCGTGCTCAACTACCGTGGCTCGCTCAAGGACCTCGAGGGTTCCACGGTCTACGTCACGCTGTTCCCGTGCCACGACTGCGCCAAGATCCTGGCGCAGGTGGGCGTGGGCGAGGTCGTCTACCTGGACAATAAGTATGCCGACACCGATGACGGCCGTATCAGCCGCCGCATTCTCGACTCCTGCGGCATCAGCTACCGCCAGGTCATCGTCGATGTCCAGATTGGTACCGGGGAGCAGACTCAGCAGTAGCGCGTGCCAACGCCAGCTGGCGGCAAAACAGCCAAAAGAGACCCGTCCCAAATTGACTGCTCGTGAAAGTCGTGTCCGCACGCATGGCTGGCGCCTAAGCGGGTACATGGCTGTAGTAACATAGCCCCTGTCCGCGGGCGTGCCCGCGTTATTGTGAGAAAGGAGCCCCTGTGGCTGTTAACGAAGAGCTGCTTAAGAAGGTTCTTGAAGAGATTCGCCCCAACCTGCAGGCCGATGGCGGCGATATGGAGTATGTGGGCGTCGACGACGAGGGTGTTGTCAAGCTGGAGCTGCAGGGCGCCTGCGCCGGCTGCCCCATGAGCTCGCTAACCCTTTCCATGGGTATCGAGCGCATCCTGAAGGAGCATGTGCCCGGCGTTACCCGCGTTGAGCAGGTCAATGCTTCCGGCGAGGCCGAGGACCTGTACGACGAGTACGCGCCGTTCTAAGATGCGAAAGCTGCGGACGGTACGCTCCGCATAGACGTTACGTCCAAATATGCGGCTGCGAGCGTAAGGCCCGCGGCCGCATTTGTATGTAGGGAGCAGGGGATCGATATGCTCAACGACCTCTACCATATGCTTGATCCCGTCGCTATCTCGGCGGGCCCCATCACCATCTACTGGTACGGCCTGGCCTATGTGGTCGGCGCCCTGCTCACGGCGGTCGTTATGTATCGCACGCAGCGCCGCTGGGGCTTCGACATTACGATCGATGACCTGACGAGCGTCGTGGTCGGCGCGGTCTTCGGCCTCATCATCGGCGCGCGCCTGTTTTACGTCGTCTTTTACGGCGATGGCTACTATTGGACCCACCCGCTCGAGATCTTTGCCACCAACGAGGGCGGCATGAGCTTCCACGGTGGCCTGGTCGGCGGCATCTTGGGTGGCATCATCGTGTGCCGCATGTATAAGCTCGACGCCTGGACCGTCGCCGACCTTGCCGTGATCGGCGCTCCGCTGGCGCTGTGCCTGGGCCGTTGTGCCAATTTCGTCAACGGCGAGCTGTGGGGCAAGCCGACCGATCTGCCTTGGGGTGTGGTCTTTGGCGGCACCGCGGGCGATATGCCGCGTCACCCTTCCCAGCTCTACGAGGCGTTTCTAGAGGGCATCGTGCTCTTTTGTATCCTGCAGGTGCTCAGTCGCAAAAAGCCGCTGCTGCCCCAGGGCACGTTTATGGGCGTGTTTGTGATGGGCTACGGCATCGTCCGCTTCCTCGTCGAGTTCGTGCGCGTGCCCGATGCCCAGCTGGGCTATCTGCTGGGCGGTGTCATCACCATGGGTCAGCTGCTGAGTTTGCCGCTCGTGATTGCCGGCCTGGTGCTCATCATCTTCGCCCGACACCGCAATCGCCCCCAGCGCATCTACCTCGACGCCTAACCAAGACCACCACAAAGGGGACAGGCACTTTTGTGGTGGTCTTGCCGAGTTTGATAGGTTTCTAGAAAGGCTTTCGGACTGTGAAGGATTCCGACCTCTCCACAACGGCTGCGCGCGACGCTGCCCGCATCGTCTGGTTTAAGCGCTACCCCGCCAAGCAGACGCTCATCGCATTTCTGCTCGCACTGTTGGCGACCACGGCGTTTTCCATCGATCCCGCCCCGGTGTCGAGCAACGCAGTCTTGGCGATTGACCCCAAAGCCTCGGGCATGCTGTACGTGTGCTACGAGGTGCTCCTCTCGTTTGCCGGCCATACCGACGCGGTCATGCTGCTTGCGCTTGCCTGCCTGCTCACTCTGCCGTTTCGCTACGTATTCTTTGGCCGCGGCGATGCTTGGCGTCCTTCGGTGATCCTTCCGTCGCTGTTCTTTGCCGTCTGCATGGTGTTTGGCCGCAGCTACGACTTCACCGATTCTGCCGAGATTGTGCTCGGCGACAAGGCCCGCATCATCTGCGCCTGGATAGGCGGTGCGGGCTGGATGCTCTTGGCGGTCGTTGCCTTCTACCTGGCTTTTGAGTGTCTAGATTGGCTGAGCTCTCGGCGCATTCCGTTTTCCGAAGCGCACTTTGGCCGCGTATGGCGTGTGGCTCACGCCGTGCTCTCGGTCCATCCCTTTGCCGGGCCCTTCCTGGTGCTTGTGATTGCCTGGGCGCCCACGCTTATCGCTTCGCTGCCCGGCCTTTTTATGGGAGATACGGGTGCGCAGATTCGCCAGTGGTTCAACTACCCCAACGGCACGAGTGACTACCTGCGTCTGCTCAATCCCAATGTGTTGCTCAACGGACATCACCCCGTGGCGCACACGGCTATCATCGGTTCGTGCGTCCAGCTGGGGCTTTCACTGTTCAACAGCGCCAACGCAGGTCTTGCCATCTACACCTGCGCACAGTTCGTCATCACGGCCGCCTGCATGGCCTATTCCATCTCGTCGCTGCGCAAGCTGGGCGTGAGTCTGCCGGTCCGCGGCGTGATCTTGCTGTTCTTTGTGTTTATGCCCATGTTCTCCAACTACGCGGCCCTGCTTACCAAAGATGTGCTGTTTGCCGACGCGTTTTTGGTGCTGTTGGTGCAGACCGTGAAGCTCGTGGCATGCGGCCTGCCCCGTCGCGATGCCAATGCCGAGCGTGCGGGCGAACAGAGGCCCGTGCTCTTTGCGCGCCATGACTGGCTGCTGCTCGCTCTGGGTGCCATGGGTTCCACGTTTCTGCGCAACGGCGGCCTGGTGTTTCCCCTCGCGGCATGCGTAATCGCGGCGGCGTTTTGCGCATGGGACGTGCATGTGGCTCGTCGTGCAGCCAAGCAGGCTGGTGCTGCGCCTTCGGGCGCCATCCCGCGTTTCCGCTGGATGGGAGTTCTTGCGGTGCTTGCACTCTGCCTTGCCTCTAATATGTACTTCACCAAGGTCTTTATGCCGGCGCACGATATCACGCCTGGTTCCAAGCGCGAAATCCTCTCGATTCCGTTCCAGCAGACGGCTCGTTTCGTCCAAAAGCACGACGGCCTCAACTCGGGCGTCAACCCCACGGTTAAGGAGGACGGCACCATCGTGGAGGCTCCTTGCGACGGCTTGGTGACCGACGAAGAGCGTGCCGTGATCGACCGTGTGCTCAAGTACGAGAATCTGGGCCGCCGTTACAACCCGGACAAGTCGGACGCCGTCAAAAATTGCTTTAACGAGTACGCCTCGCAGGAAGACATCAAGGCCTATTTTGAGGTGTGGGCCCAGATGTTCAAAAGGGATCCCGAGTGCTATATCTCGGCGCTCATCAATAACTACTATGGGTACTTCTATCCGAGTGCCCGCGATGCGTGGGTCTACAGCACGTCGCGCAGTGCCGAGATTATGGCGAAGCCCGATAACCTCAAGTACTTTGACTTCCATCCGGTCGATAGCAAGGTTGTGCGCTGGTGCGACCACCTGATTAACCTGTATCGCGTGGCAGTACAACGCATCCCGTTTATCTCGCTCGCCATGAGCTCGGCCACCTATGTGTGGATCATGATCGCCGTGGTGGTCTATCTGCTACGCCGTCATTCGTGGCGCGGGCTGGCCATTTGGGTGCCGCTGCTGGGTGTGCTCGCCGTGTGCCTGATCGGTCCCTGCAACGGCTCGACCTACATGCGTTACCTGTATCCGGTCATCGCCTGCATGCCCTTTGCCATCGGCGCCACCATCACCCGCAGCGACCTCCTCTGGTCCTAATTTGGTGCAAAGGGGACAGGTTACTTTGCACCAACCCCTTGCACCAAGGGGCTGTATCATCACGACGCCTTCATTTTGGGGTTTATCTCGCAGGCCAGTAGGTATATCATAACGACGTTTGTTTATATTGCCCGAGCATCTGCGCTGGGCTTTAGGTCGAAACCGATAGGAGACACGTATGTCCGGACACTCTAAGTGGGCCACAACCAAGCATCGTAAGGGCGCGCAGGACGCCAAGCGTTCCGCCCTCTTCTCCAAGCTGAGCCGCAACATCACCGTTGCTGCCCGTCTCGGCGGCGACCCGCTGCCCGAGAACAACGCCAGCCTCGCTGCTGCCGTTGCCAAGGCCAAGGCTCAGTCCATGCCTAAGGACAAGATCAAGTCCGCTATCGACAAGGCTTTTGGTTCGGGTGCCGATGCCGCCGTCTACGAGAACATCGTGTACGAGGGCTATGGTCCCGCCGGTGTCGCCGTCTACGTTGACTGCCTGACCGATAACCGCAACCGCACTGCCGCCGATGTCCGTTCCGCCTTCTCCCACGCTGGTGGCAACCTGGGCACCTCCGGCTCCGTCGCCTTCCAGTTTGAGCGCAAGGGCCAGATCGTCGTCGCCAAGGAGATCCTGGACGAGAACGCCAAGAAGGAGACCATGATCGCCAACGGTGCTGCCGGTGACGAGGATGAGTTCATGATGGCAATCGCCGAGGCTGGTGGCGAGGACTACGAGGACGCCGGCGAGGAGTGGATCGTCTGGACCGCTGCTAACGACGTCATGGCTGTCTCCAAGGCACTCGAGGAGCAGGGCGTCCAGGTCAAGGGTTCCGAGACCACCATGGTTCCGACCACCCCGACCGAGGTCTCCGGTACCGACGCCAAGAAGGTTCAGCGCCTCATCGACCGTCTCGAGGAGCTCGACGACGTCCAGGATGTTTACAGCACCATGGATATGACCGACGAGGTCATCGCTGCCCTCGAGGAGGAGTAGCACCCGCGCGGGTTAAGCCGCGCATATCTGGGCATAATGAAGCGAGCATGCAAGCCTCGTGGAATAGATGAGCCGGATCCGCGTGCGTAGAGCACCGGACCCGGCTCTTTTATAATGATGCGAATCGTTTTGCATTCTGTGGACCGAGACCCGAAAGGAGCGCCGCATGCGCGTGCTCAAACGAGCCCTAGCAATCGTGTACCTTGCCGCCGCCATCGTGGCGCTGGGCACGCTTGTCTGCCAGTTCTGGGGACCGTATACGTATCGCTTTATGCTGCTATTGCGTGACACCATGCCTCGCGTCGTCGTTACGGTGTGCGCCGCCATCGTGGCGCTTGGCGTGCTCATTGGGTTTTTCCGCTTGATGTTCGCGCGTCGCGAGCCGTCCTGCGTGCATCCGGCGGGGGAGCGCAATATCGAGGTCACGCTCGCAGCGCTTTCCTCGTGCGCCCGCGCCGCGGCGGAGTGCGATGATCGTGTGATGGTTGAGCATATCGAGGCACGCGTTCAAGGCTCCGACGAGTCGCGCGTTCGTTTTAAGGTAGAGGCCATCGCGCTCGACGACCGGGACGTGGCCTCCCAAGCTATCGCGATGCAGCAGCGCATCGAGAAGGCCTGCGACACCATGCTCGGCACGCCGGGCACGACCGCGCGCGTCCGTTTTTTGCCGTCCAAGACTACCGTCCAGACCGTGGAGGTTTCCGGTGAGTGATACCAACCAAGACAAGACCGCCCGCACGCCGCGCCTGACGATCGATCAGAACGCTACGCCGGCAGGCGAGTCCGCCGACACCAAGCCCGAGGCCGGCGAGCAGCACGACAGCGCCGCCAACGACTTTGACGAGGCCATGGGTCTCATCAAAGGTACGGGCGCTGCTATCTGGAGCTACGCCGTGCGCCACCCCAACACTACGCTCGGCGCCGTGGCAGGCTTTATCCTCGCCGTGCTGGTACTTACGTTGGGCCTGTGGGACACGCTCGTCATCGCATTCTTTGTGCTGATCGGTGCCGTGATCGGCCAGATTCGCGACGGCGAGAACGGTATCGTCAACTTCTTCGGCCGTCTGTTTAGCGGCCGCTAATACGTATTCGACTGTCGCATCCGCGGCAGGCATAAGGAGGAACCATGGCTTTTAACACGAAGGTCGATGTGGCCGATACCGAGCTCGAAGCGAATGAGGCCGTTGTCGATGCCGGGGACGTGGCGCTCGAGGACGAGGTACTCGTCGAGGCCGAGTTCGATGCGGACGAGGACAACGAGGAGATGGACGAGGAGGCGGACGAGTCCGAGGACTCGCTGACCTATTCCAACGGCGTGATCGAGAAAATCGTCGCCATGGCCACCCGCGAGGTGCCGCACGTTCTGGGCATGAAGGGAAACCTCATGCACTTTGTGCAGGAGCAGTTTGGTGCCGAGAACCTGACCAAGGGCGTGACGGTCGAGGTCACCGACGACAACCGCGTGGTCGTCAACATCTCGGTCATCATCGAGTATGGCGCCTATGCGCCTGCGATCTTCGACGACGTTAAGGCGCGCGTCACCGAGCGTCTGGCCGCGATGACCGGCCTTGAGGTGGCAGGCGTCAACCTACGCATCGAGGATGTCATCACCCCCGAGGAGTACGAGCACCGCACCAGCCAGCACGAGTAACCTACCAAAAAGGGACAGGTTTGTTTTGGCAGGTTTTATCTGCGTAAACGTCAAACGGCCGGTCGCGCATGCAAAAGCGCGGCCGGCCGTTTTCTATATGCCCTCGATGCGGTCATACCGCTCGTCTAACTAAGGGTTGCAATCTTCGCGTTCCGCGTTACCCTAATGGGCGCATTGTTTCCAAATTGTTAACGAGGGGTTGCCGTAATGGCCGACGAACACGAGACCGAAAGCAAGGCATGGGCGATTGAAGCCGCTGCGGCAGAGGCGGCGTCGCGTGCCGCCGAGGAGGTACATCGTCCTCCGGTGGTGCCGATGGAGCGCGTTGTCGGTCGCGAGGATATCGAACGTGGCGAGCGCGCCGGCCGCAAGCGCAGCCAGGAGCCAGGCTTTCCGCGCTTTTTTGCCGAGCTCAATCTGGGCCTGATTCTCACGGCGTTCGCCATCGTGGCCTTTAAAACCCCCAATCACTTTGCCTTCGGCGGCACCTCGGGCGTGTCGGTCATTCTTTCTACGCTGTTCCCGACCCTGCCCGTCGGCGTCTTTATGTGGATTATCAACGCGGTCCTGGTCGTTCTGGGCTTTATCTTTTTGGAGCGCAAGGCGATTCTGTGGAGCGTCTTCGCTTCGTTTGCGCTTTCGGCCTACGTCTCGCTGTTTGAGCTCTTCATTCCGACGGATGTTTCGATGACGGGTGATATGTGGCTCGACCTGTGCTTTGCCGTCATCTTGCCGGCGCTCGGCAGCGCTATTGTCTTTGATATCGGCGCCTCGACGGGTGGCACGGACATTCTTGCCATGATCCTCAAACGCCGCACCACGCTCGAGATTGGCCGCGCGCTGCTGCTGGTCGATATCGGCATCGTAACCATCGCGGCTTTCCTGTATGGCCCGCGCGTTGGCCTGTACTGCGTGCTTGGCCTGTTTGCCAAGACGCTCGTGGTCGATAAGGCTATCGAGAGCATTCACCTTCGTAAGGTCTGCACGATCATTTGCGCCGAACCGCGAAAAGTCGAGGAGTTTATTGTCAAGCATCTCAACCGCACGGCAACGATCAGCCGTGGCTACGGCGCCTTCTCGGGCAAGTGCGTCACGGTGATTATGAGCGTGCTGAGCCGTCGCGAGGCAGTGCAGCTGCGCCGCTATACCCGCGAGATTGACCCTGGCGCCTTCATCACCATCGTCGATAGCTCCGAGATCGTGGGCAAGGGCTTCCGCGGCACGAACTAGCGCGGACGCACCCTTCGAATCATTGAATAAAGCCGCCTACGTTGCAAATCGGCCATCTTGGAGTATTTGTCCCCACATTGGGCGATAATGTTGCCAAAGACATCGTTTGCGATCCAGGTGATTCGCTCTAGATACGAAGGGATGATTTCGATGTTCTGTTCGCAGTGTGGCGCCCCCATGGGCGATAACGACAAGTTCTGTGGCGCGTGTGGCGCTCCTAATACCGGTGCTGCAACCTCTGCTCCTCAGGGGCAGTCTCAGCCTCAGCAGTTTGTTCCTCAGCCTAACGTGAACGTGCCCAAGGGCTGTGTAGCTCAGGCGTTTGAAGACATGACCAAGACGCCGGGCGTGCTGCAGCGCGTGTGCCAGATTGCCTTTTTGCCGGCGCTCATCTGTGTCGTGTCGGTGCTCGTGCTCTTCATTCCCGTTATCGGCGGTATCGCGGCTGCCTTCGGCTTTTTGGCTGCCTGTGTGGCAAGCGCGTGCGGTTCTGGCTTTGGCATCGAATGGGGTCGCGACCTGTCGCTCAAGGTCGATGACGGCATGGATCGTCCGTTGATGCGTTCCACGTCGTTTGGCCTTGGCGTCTTTTCGGGCGTTATTTCGAGCGTGCTCAAGGTTATCGCGGCTATTCCCGTTATTGGTGTAGCGCTTTCGCTGGTGGAGAGCGTGGTAATTGGTGCCGCGGGTGCGTACTCTTATTACGGCTCCTATGCGCTTGAGGCCGCTCTATTTGGCTCGCTGGGCCTGTTTGTTCTGGCTATGATTGCCACGGCGGTCCTGGGTGTCTTCTTTACTATGTTCGCCGACATCGCCGTGATGCACTTTGCGGTGACCGGTCGCGTCGAGAGCGCGTTTTCGCTCGATAAGGTCTGGGCGGCCTTTAAGAACAATAAGACCAAGCTGTTCTGCGCATCGTTCCTTCCCGAGTTTTTGACGGGTCTGGTCGCCAACGTTATCACATGGATCCTGACGCTCGTCTTTGGCACCATTGCCTCTGTCGGTATGTATAGCTACTACTACCGTCCTACGGCTATTGAGGCGCTTGTTACCGGCGGTGGCATTACGCTCGTATTGTTCTTGGTGCTGACGGCGTTTGTCACGGTATTCCTTACGGTCTTTGGCAACATGCTCAAGCATCGTGCCGTTGGCTATTGGGTGGCGCGCTACGCAAGCGAGTGGGCCGACGAGGACAAGGACGACGTCCTGACCTTTGTGCTGCCGTTTGAGAAGAAGTCTGCTCCTTCGGGTTACAGCGCTCCGGATGCTTCGCCGGCACCTGCGCCCGAGCCCGAGCCCGCGCCCGAGTCTGCGCCTGAGCCTGCACCCGAGCCGGCGCCTGTGCCTGAGCCGGCACCCGCACCTGCGCCTGCAACGTCGCCCGCGCCGAGTTCTGCTCCCGAGCAGGAGTGCCCGCCTGTTGGCGAACCTGCTGAGCAGACTGCGCCGGCGTTGGGCGATAAGGGCGATCAGGCAGCGACCGATCAGCCCGAAGAAGACCAGGCCGAATAGCTTGAGGGGGGCTGCGGTCCAGAGTGCCTAAGGCCATGGTCCGTTTTAGCCGATGCCGCCGGGTTGGTTGCCTTCATTTTGGTAATCGACCCGGCGTGATTGAAGGTATCCCGTTGGGATGCGGCATGTGAGACCAAAGACGCATGTCGTCTTATGGGAAGGAGGATCTATGTTTTGCGAAAATTGCGGAGCACCCGTTTTGGATGATGCAAAGTTTTGTCCTGCTTGCGGCGAGCCCGTCAACGCTACGTCGGCTGCCGCGTCTGAGCCTCAGCCGGTACAGATTCAGCCCGCCCCGGCACCTCAGCCTGCGCCTCAGGGCGCACCCACACCGCCACCCATGCCCGGTGCGGTTGAGCTCGATCGTAACTTTGGCATGATACTGCTGCTCGCTATTGTCACGTGCGGTATCTACGGCATCTATGCGTACTACAAAATATCTGAGGATGTCGCAACTATGTGCTCGGGCGACGGGGACGATATGCCCAACTACCTGATTGCAATCCTGCTGTCGTTCATTACCTGCGGCATCTATGGCCTGTGGTGGACATACCGTTTCGGCAATCGCATCCAGGCCAACGGTCCTCGCTATGGTCTTACCATTGCCGAGAGCGGCACGACGCTTCTGTTGTGGCAGCTGATCGGCGCCTTGCAGTGCGGCATCGGACCGATTATTGGTTTCTATCTGATCGTCAAGAACGTCAACGCGATGGCGGCTGCCTACACTGCGCAGGTTACGGCACGTGCGTAGCAACTCGGATTCACAAGCACGGTCCAAGACAAGGGGCACGGCGGGGCTATTCCGCCGCGCCCTTTTGTTCGCCGCTATCTTGGCGCTGTCGTGCCTTGTGCTGTATGTGACGGGCATCGGCTGCCCGTTTAGGGCGCTTACGGGCATTCCGTGCCCGGGCTGCGGCATGACGCGCGCGTGGCTCGCGGCGTTTGGGCTCGATTGGCGTGCCGCGCTTGCGTATCATCCGCTGTTTTGGATGGTTCCCCCTATGTTTGCGCTGGCGTGCGCCAGGGACTATGTCACAACTTCGCGCACCCGAAAGACAATCGATGCGGCGCTGGTCGCAATATGCTTGCTGCTGGTTGCGGTGTGGGCAATCCGCCTGGTCAACCCCGCAGACGCCGGCCTGCTTTTTGGGGGCCATGTTCCTGTGGGGGTTCCTGCCGATATCATTTATCTCGAGCAGCCACGCTGGCTCATCATCCTTCGCTCTTACCTGTCGTGACGGAGGATACGTTGGAAAAGCGGTCGACACATAAGCGGGGGCGAACGTTGAGATAACGTTCGCCCCCGCTTTGCTCTAGCCAGGTTGTTACGGGTGGGCGTGACGGCTACTCGTCGCGCTTCTCCTCGTGGCGAGCAGCGGCACGGGCATCGTGAATGCCCTTGATGGCGGCATGGCGGGCGGTGCGGGCGTCGTGCACGGCGTCGCGGGCCTCGGCGGCCGTTGCCTTGGCAGAGCGCAGCTTGGCCGCCAGGTCGGGATTGGTCTCGGCAACTGCGGCGATCGTGGGGCCGTCGAGCTCTTCTTGCGTGGGCTCGGCCAAAAAGTCGATGGCATACTGAGCGGCTACCATGGAGCCCTTGGCGAGCGCGCTCTCGTCGATCTTGTAGAAGCAGGAGTGCTGGGCATAGGTGGCGCCAATCTGGGGGTTGCGCGTGCCAACAAAGGCGAGCACGCCCGGCACGCGGCGCAGGTACTCCGAGAAGTCCTCGCCCGAAAGCGTGCCGCGGTAATGGCCCTCGCCTGCGGGGCCCAGGCACTTGAGCACAGCTTGGCGGCAACGCTCGCTCGAGGCGGCATCGTTTTCGACCTTGTAGTTGGCGATGGTGTAGTCGGTGAGTTCGGCCTCGGCGCCTAGTGCTGCTGCGGTGTGCTCCACGATGCGGCGCATAAGCTCGGGCATTTCCTCATGCGTCTTGTCGCCATAGGTGCGCACCGTGCCGGCGAGGTATGCCGTGCCGGCGATAACGTTGCGCGCGGTGCCGCCGTGCAGTTCGCCGACGGTGATGACGGCGGGTTCGTAGGGGCTAATCTCGCGCGAGACGATGGTCTGCAGGGCGTTGACGATTTCGGCGGCAACCATAACGGCGTCGTGGCCGCGCTGGGGCATGGCGCCATGGCACGAGGTGCCGCGGACATCAATGCGGAACCAGTCGGTGTTTGCCATGCGCGGACCGGGCTCGCAGCTCACGGTGCCGGCATCGACCTCGCTCCAGATGTGCGCGGCATAGGCACCGTCGACGCCATCGAGTACGCCCGTACCGATCATGAGCTTGGCGCCCTGGCCGTTTTCCTCGCTGGGCTGGAAAACGATGCGAATCTCGCCGTGGATGTCATCGGTCATGTGGCGCAGAATCTGCAACGTGCCGAGCATCATGGCGATATGGCAGTCGTGGCCGCAGGCGTGCATGCAGCCCTCGTTGACGCTGGCGAACTCCTCGCCGGTCTGCTCGGTGACGGGCAGGGCGTCGATGTCGGCGCGCAGCAGGATACGGCGGCGCGGCGTGCCGTCCTCGCGGTAGGCATCGGGCGCGGTGCCGCGGAGTGTCGCCACCAGGCCCGTCTTGAGTGGACGCTCGTAGGGGATATTCATGGCGTCGAGCTGGTTGGCGATGTCGGAAGTCGTGCGCTCCTCGGCAAGGCTCAGCTCCGGGTGCTTATGGAAGTGCCGGCGCTGCTTGATGATGTAGGGTTCAAACTCGGCGGCGATATCATGGATGGCCGCGGTGACGTCGTCTGCCGCGCGAACCTCGGTTGCCGCCATAATCTGCTGTGCCTTGGTCTTCGTCATGGTCGATTTGCTCCTTGCTGGCTCGATCGCAAAATCGTACAGGCTCTCTCCAGTATGCCACCTGCCGCTAGGGCTGGTAAAGTTGCCGTTTGCCGCTTGGGGTTTTGTTGCAAGGGCGGGGGAGTACACTCGGGGGTGTTGAATTACCTGCCAGAGATGGGGATGCTCATGCAGCATATCGATCGGATTATCCGCTCCAAGAACGTTTTTACCGCCCAAGACGGTATCGATACCGCCCGCGAGCTGGCGATCGCCATCGCGGGTGATCGCATCGTCGCAGTCGGCGCGCCCGATGACGTGATTGACGCCGCACCTGCCGCCACGCCGGTGGTCGATTACGGCGAGCAGTTTGTCTGCCCCGGTTTCCACGATGCGCACCTGCATTTCTTCCATACTTCGGTTGGTTCCTCGCCGTACATGCTCATGGATATGGGCACGTCCGAGGCAGCATTGGTGCAGCATGCGCTCGAGTTTTCCAAAGGCTTGCCAGATGACGCCTGGGTCGTGACCCAGGGTTGGCGCGATTACCGCTGGGATCCGCCCGAGCACCCTACCAAGGCCTCCCTCGATGCGGCATTTCCCGATCGTCCCTGCGTTATGTACTCGGGCGACGGGCACACGCTGTGGCTCAACAGCCGCGCACTCGAGGCGCTCGGCGTTACGCGCGACAGCGAGCCTCCGGCGGGTGGCAGTTACGACAAAGACTCAAACGGTGAGCTTACGGGTATCGCTCACGAGGCTGCGGCCATGCAGCTGCTGCCGCGCTGCCTGGAGTGGCTGGGCGAGGACCGCATCGCGAGCGCATACGCCGACCAGATGAAGCGTATGGCCGAGCAAGGCATTACCTCAATCTGCGATATGTCGCTCATGCCCATGCCGGGCTGCGACTTTATTCGCGATGATGTTTACGACAAGCTGCAGGCCGCCGGCAAGCTGGGCATCCGCGCCCATCTGTTTCCCACGCTGCTGGATGACCAGTCGCGCTTGGAAGAACTCCAGACCCGCTACGCGAACAACGCGCTGCTCTCGGCGCCAGGCTTTAAACAGTTCTTCGACGGCGTGTCGAGCGAGCATACCGCATACCTCACTGAGCCCTATACCAACCCGCGCTTCCCGGGCGACCAGGGCCGCCTGACGGTCCCTGTCGAGCGTATGCGCAAGTTGGTTTTGGCGGCAGCCGAGCGTGACCATACCGTGCGCATCCACGTTATCGGCGACGGTGCCATCCATGCTGCGCTCGATATCTTTGAGGAGGAGGCAGAGCTCTACGGCTTGCCCCAGCACGGCCACAATACGCTTGAGCACCTGGAGAATCTGCTGCCTCAGGACATCGATCGTCTGCGCAAGCTCAACGTCATTGCCTCGAGCCAGCCTTGCCACATCACGCTCGACCCGGGTGGCCCGGAGCGCGACCTGGGCCTGGAACGCAGCCGCATCATGTGGCCGTTCGCAACTTATCAGCAGCGCGGTATCCGTCAAGCTTTCGGTACCGACAGCCCCATCACGGCCGTTACCAGCATGAACGTGCTCTACACGGCTATCACGCGCCAAGATCCCCGCAGCCACTGGCCCGAGGGCGGCTGGCTGCCGAGCGAGCGTATCGACGCGGCAACGGCCCTGCGCAGCTACACGCTTGGCAGCGCGTACGCAGCGGGCGACGAGCAAAACCTCGGCAGCCTAGAGCCCGGCAAATACGCCGACCTGGTAGTCCTGGACCAAAACCCGCTCACCATCGACCCCCAAGAGCTGCAAGCCACCAAGGTTCAGGCCACCTACCTGGCAGGCAACTTGATTTACGAGCGCTAATATTCATGTCGTACCGTTAAACGCGGCTCGGGCAGCCTATTTTGGGATGGCGCTCGAGCCGCGTTTGTTTGCCGATGGGGGTTCGTTAGGAGCGTCCCCTCTCTGCTGGATTTGGGCGCAGGGTGGAAGCGCTGCTGCTCCGCGCGCTCAATTGGGACATCAGCGATGCTTTCTCTTAGCGTTTTGCATACTTCCAGTTGCAGATTGCAAAAAAAGTTGAGATGTTCTTTCCGGTCCTGATGTACCCCCGCCTGGGCCGTGCAAAAAATGGAGTATTCAGCACCGTGAGCTCTGCCGGTGCCGCTGCAGTCGGGTGGCATTGCGGAGATCGACGTCATTTTGGGGTCCGGTGCGGTGCGAGGCACGCTTTTTTGTCCTGACAGGGTTTGCCCGCCGACCCAAATCGCCGGTCAAAGGCGTTCTTGGGACCAATATGGTGTGTCCGGCGCGTATGCAGCCGTCCTGGCCTGCTGAAAACTCCCAAAAATGCACGCTGCTCCCCAGGGGACCCGTGCGAGCGGCGAAAACCATGCCCAAGTCGCTGTCCGCATCGTCATTTTGCTGCACTGACTTTTCTGAATACCGGGCCCGAGATTGGTCAACCCTAGGCTCCCGGAGCTGCGTTGGGGTCGGTTTCGTTGGCGGCCGCCTGCTTATGGGTGGCAAAGACCGAGCCTTCGTGGTCGAAGAGCTTACGATATTGCATGCGGTCCAGGCGATCGCGCGCATTAGCGGTCTTGGCGGGAACGTTCTTGGCCTCGGCTGTATACCAAACGCCGTGCGCATCCTGCGCCCCCACCACGTTTATCGCCGGCATGTGCGCTTGGTTTTGCAAGCGTGCGCGTTGGTAGGCGGTGAGCGGGGCACCGATGGCATTGAGTGCGAGTGCACCGACGTTATTGATGCTTGTGTTGAGTTCCCCACTCGTTTGTGCGTTGCCGGCGACATCGTAGTTCGCCCAGACCACATAGCGTGTCTGCCAGATGCGCTCGGTATGGGTGGCATCGTCCTCATCGGTAAAGTAGAGGTCGTTGTAGCGGTCGGTGAAGAACGGCTGGTGGTCGCCGTACATCACCACGACGACGGGGCGGTCGAGATCACGCAGCTTTTCCAGGAAGGCGGCGAAGGCGGCATCGGACGCTTCCATGAGCGAGCAGTATTCATTGGTCCAGGTGATAACTTTGTCGGACACACCTTCGACGGCAAGGTGCAGTTGCTGGTCGGTGGGCACCAAGCCCGTGTCATAGGCGGAGTGGTTTTGCATCGTCACGTCGTGGATGAAGATCGGCTGGTCGCTCTGCTTTAGTACCTCGAGGCACTTGTCGTAGGTGGCGGCGTCGGTGACCTTGCGGCAGAGCTCGGGTGCGCCGGCGAAGTCCTCGATCGAGAGGAACTCGTCGAATCCCATGTCCGCGAAGACGTTCTCGCGATTCCAGTTGGTGGCGTGGTTGGGGTGCATGGCCACGGTGCGATAGCCGAGTCTCTTGAACTGACGGGCGAGGTTCTCGCTCGGGGCCAGGTTGTAGCTCATGAACGGGTAGACGCCAGCGCCCAGGAATGCCATGGAGTGTCCGGTTAAGAACTCGAACTCGCTGTTACAGGTGCCGGCACCGAAGGCGCTCATGTAGCTCACTCCCTGCAGAAGCGCGTTATCGATGGCTTTGAAGCGCTCGGGCCCCTTATAGCCACAGCCCAGTTCGTTAAAGATTGAAAGGTCGGCGAAGGACTCGTTCATGATACAGATGACTGAGGGCTTGAGCTGGTCAAACTGTTCGACGGCAGCGGCACGGGAGGGGTCGGCGATGCCGTTCGTGCCCGCGTTCCAGCGCGCGGCAAGGCGCTTGATGATCGCCGAGGCCTCACCGCTCTTGTAGTGCTTGGGTTTAGGCGGCACCATTTTTTGCGCGCTCGAAATAAAGGTGGGGAGAAACCCCTGACTGTAATAGCTTTCGAGGGGCTTCCAGGTATGAAGCTTGATGCCCAAGGTGTCGTAATAGCTGATGAAGGCCTGCGCCCCCAGTGCGGCTCCGGCAACAAGTGCGGTACGACGGTCGACGGAGAGGGGGAGTTTGGATTTGGTTGCGACTGGATGCTCCCTCGGCGCTGTCGATGTCCCCTCGGTTGCCGGAGACGCCTTTGAGTCCTTCGATTTCAAGGACGCAGACATCGCATGGTCGATGGACTCGGGGGACGTTTCCGATGCGCGGCGCGGCGGTCGCCCACATGCATCACGCGGAATGAGGACGATAAGCGCGATTCCCAAGGCCGCGGCGGCAAGCCCCATGAAGCAGAAAGTGCTGAGCTCATAGGTGTAGCTGCCGGCGACCGTCGCAGCGGTCGAGAGGGCGAACAGGTCTCCGGGTTGGATGGGCATCGATTTGAACGTGATTACGAAGTACTCGGCGATACCGATGCTGGCGAGCGCAACGATGCCAACGATTGCGGGGGTCTTACGGCGGTGCGGCAGATAGAACAACAGGCACAAGAAGCAGAAGATGAGCAAAAGCTCTAAAAGTGCCGGTCCGGCCTGCATCTTCCATAGTTCATGGTTGGAGGGCAGCTCGAGGGCGAGCATCGAGCATATCGATGCGCCGCCGATCGTTGCCAGCGTACGGGGGTAGGGATGGTCGGTCATCCAGCTTTTCAGATCCTTCATGCTCATCTTCATCGTCTCTGTTCCTTACTCCTAGTTCAGCGTCTTCACGAGCTTCTCCAGGTTGTCGTTCATGATGGGTGGGTAATCCTCGCCGGCTTTAAGCTGTTTGTCAGTGAGCCCCTCGACGGGGTCGAGCTGGACGCATTGTCGTCAGAAGCGGCGAGAGCAAAGACCGCACTTAAAAGGGGCATATATGCCGCCGCCATGGGGCCACGGTGACGAATAGGACGCCGCTTGGGATGGCGACGGTAGATTCGGTTGTCCATAGATTGCTCCTGAATTGAAAACGGCTGCGTCGGGGTGCCGACGGCCGAAGGCGATGCCGCTGTGGCACGCGGTAGCTATTTGATTCAATTGGGAGTCGTTAATCGTCCAGACGGACCCTGAGGGATAATAGGGTGACCGGGGCATATGAAGATCGCTCGGTGCCGATGACGGCTAGGGCGGAGATCAGCAAGAGGGTGATGAACGATGTCGCGCCCACGGGGACGGTGTCACCGCCACGGGCGATCGACAGATTGCCGGCGAGCTCGGCGCAGATGGTGCAGCCCGCGCCGGTGCAGTCATGATGCAACTCATGGGCGGTTGCGATGGGGGAGAGGATGGTTACCGCGAGAAGGGCGAAGACGAGAGCCAGGGCGAGCAGGCGAGTGCGAACGGGCGGCATGGAGTCGCGTGCATCGCGATTCGGTGCTATATCTCGCCATGCCGAGGTGCTCAGCTCATCAGTCATCTGCCCTCCCTTCCTCTCATCTGGGCATATTTCATCTGGAGGATTGTAGTCTTGAGAAGCTGATTCACAAAGTTGCCGCGCTAAAACTTCATGCTTTCCGGTCCGCCTTGGGGCTGCGCATAAGTTATCCTCCGACATTCAGAAAATCTAAGTGCCAAAAAATAAGATTTTTTGACTCTGTGTTGTATAACCCGCCATTCGTGGGTACCATTCAACGCGTACGCAAACAAAAAGGGTTAACCCGCGCGGCATGACCGCGCGGCCCACAAAGGAGGAAACAAGCATGTCGTCTTTGAAGCCGCTTGCAGATCGCGTCCTGGTCAAGCCCGACGAGGCCGAGCAGAAGACCGCCTCTGGTCTGTACATCGCCAGCAACGCTCAAGAGAAGCCGCAGCGCGGCACCATCGTTGCCGTGGGCGCCGGCAAGGTCAACGACAAGGGTGAGCGCATCCCCATGGACGTCAAGGTCGGCGACGTCGTCATCTACGGTAAGTTCGGTGGCAACGAGGTCAAGGTCGACGGCGAGAAGTATCTGCTCATGCGCGCCGACGACATCTACGCAGTCGTCGAGGCCTAGTCTCGTCAGAATCTCTGATTCGTCTTTGAGCGCGGTCGCCGCATAGGACTCGGAAGCGGCGACGCGAGTCACATTTCTTTTGGAGGATTACTCACCATGGCAAAGAACATTACGTTCAACACCGATGCCCGCGCTAAGCTCGCCAAGGGCGTCAACACTCTGGCCGACGCCGTTACCGTCACCATGGGCCCCAAGGGCCGCTATGTCGCTCTGCAGCGCACGTTCGGTGCTCCGACCATCACCAACGACGGCGTTTCCGTCGCTAAGGAGATCGAGCTCGAGGACAACATCGAGAACATGGGCGCTCAGCTGGTGAAGGAGGTCGCCACCAAGACCAACGACACCGTGGGTGACGGCACCACCACCGCAACCCTGCTCGCTCAGGCTATCGTCAACGACGGTCTGCGCAACGTCGCCGCCGGCGCCAACCCGCTGGCCATCCGTCGCGGCATCGACAAGGCCGTAAACGCCGCCGTCGCCGAGATGAAGAAGCAGGCCAAGCCGGTCGAGACCAAGGAGCAGATCGCTTCCGTCGGCACCATCTCCGCTGGTGACCCCGAGGTCGGCGAGAAGATCGCCGAGGCCATGGAGGTCGTGGGCAAGGACGGCGTTATCACCGTCGAGGATTCCCAGACGTTCGACATCACCATCGACACCGTCGAGGGCATGCAGTTCGACAAGGGCTATGTCTCCGCTTACTTCGTCACGGACAACGACCGCATGGAGGCCGTGATGAAGGATCCGTACATCCTCATCACCGACCAGAAGATTTCCAGCGTTCAGGACATCATGCCTGTTCTCGAGGCTGTCCAGCGCGCCGGCCGTGGCCTGCTCATCATCGCTGAGGACATCGACGGCGAGGCTCTGCCGACCCTGGTCCTCAACAAGATCCGTGGCGCTCTCAACGTCTGCGCCGTCAAGGCCCCGGGCTACGGCGATCGCCGCAAGCGCATCCTGGAGGACATCGCCGTCCTCACCGGTGGCCAGGCCGCTCTGGACGAGCTGGGCGTGAAGGTCGCTGACATCACCGCCGATATGCTCGGTACTGCTAAGTCCGTCACCATCTCCAAGGACAACACCGTCGTCGTCGGCGGCGCTGGCTCCAAGGAGGCCATCGACGCCCGCATCGCTCAGATTAAGGGCGAGATGGAGAACACCACCTCTGACTTCGACCGTGAGAAGCTCCAGGAGCGCCTGGCCAAGCTCTCCGGTGGCGTTGCCGTCATCAAGGTCGGCGCTGCTACCGAGTCCGAGCTCAAGGAGATCAAGCACCGCGTCGAGGATGCCCTGCAGGCTACCCGCGCTGCTGTCGAGGAGGGCATCGTCGCCGGCGGTGGCGTCGCCTTCATGGACGCTGCTCCTGCGCTCGATGCTGTCGAGATCGACGACCCCGAGGAGAAGATCGGCGTCGACATCGTCAAGAAGGCTCTGACCGCTCCGGTCGCCACCATCGCCAAGAACGCTGGCTCTGAGGGCGCTGTCGTGGTCGACAAGGTTGCCGAGCTGCCCGCCGGCCAGGGTCTCAACTCTGCCAACGGCGAGTGGGGCGACATGATCGAGATGGGCGTCCTCGACCCCGTCAAGGTCAGCCGCGTCACCCTGCAGAACGCTGCTTCTGTCGCCAGCCTGATCCTCATCACCGAGGCCACCGTCTCCGATGTGCCCAAAAACACTCAGCTTGAGGACGCTATCGCTGCTGCTACCGCTGGTCAGCAGGGCGGCGGTATGTACTAAGGCCGACAAGGTCTAGAACTCCCACCGGGGATCCGGGGGCGTGACGGGGGTTTCTCTCCGGAACGTCCTCGGACATGCAAAGAGGCTCCGCATCGCGCTTCGCGCTGCGGAGCCTCTTTGCGTCCTGACGCTCCTATTTGGCAAGGTGTTTTTTAAAATCCATTTTGCGCTCGGCCT
>CATXMO010000025.1:0-39900 GCA_958372075.1 uncultured Collinsella sp.
CCGCCCCGCCCGGCAGGCGAGCGGACGACAACGACATCTGTCCAACAATTCGTGCGAAACACAATGAAAAACCGTTTGATGTGAGTTAATATAAACAACGTCGTGAATCTGACTCCTGCCGCATGCATGACAGGGGTTAAACACAAAAAGGAGTCAATTATGGTTTCTGAGAAGGCTACCCTCGTCAATCCGCAGGGTCTTCACATGCGTCCGGCTGGCCTCTTCGCCTCCACCATGGGCAAGTACGCCTGCGACGTGACGGTCGTCACCCCCGAGAAGGAGGTCAACGGCAAGTCCCCGATGGCCCTCATGGCTGCTGGTATCCCCTGCGGTACCGAGGTCGAGGTCAAGTGCGACGGCGCCGATGAGGCCGAGGCTCTGGCTGCTGCCATCGAGCTCATCAAGAGCGGTCTTGGCGAGTAGAACTCAAACGGGTCGCATGTTGAACAACTAAGTTCATATTTGGGGGCGCAGTGACCTGTTGTAAGGTAGCTGCGCTCTTTTGTCATGGATATGGCAAAACGCTTTATCACATGACACGGAGAGAGGAATGGGAATGTATCAGGGAGTCAACGCTTCCGAGGGCATCGGTATCGGCACCGTCATGGTCGCCGTCGATCCCGACTTGACGTTTGAGCCGCACGAGGTTGCTGATTCGGCAGCAGAGAAGGAGCGCTATCAGTCCGCTCTTTCGGTCTTCTGCGAGAAGACCCAGGCTCAGGCCGACCACATGAAGGAGACGGTGGGCGAGGCCGAGGCCGAGATCATGAGCGGACACATTGTCCTGGCTCAGGACCCGGGCATGACCGACGCCATCAACGCCGCCATTGACGGCGGTACCTGCGCCGAGCAGGCGCTCATGGACACCTCGACCATGTTCGAGAACATGTTCCTGTCCATGGACGACGAGATGTTCCGTCTGCGCGCGGCCGACATCGCCGACATCCGCACCGGTATTCTGGCCGAGCTGCTGGGCAAGGAGGTCGTCGACCTCTCCGTCCTGCCCGAGAACACCGTCGTTGTCGTGCACGACCTCACGCCGTCCATGACCGCCACGATCGATAAGGCCCACGTTGCCGGTATCGTTACCGAGACCGGTGGCCGCACGTCGCACTCCGCGATCATTGCGCGCGCCCTCGAGATCCCGGCTGTCCTTTCGGTTTCCAACAGCTGCACCGCGCTGCGCAACGGTATGACCGTTGTCGTCGACGGCGGCAAGGGTATCGTTGAGGCCGATCCCGACGAGGAGACGCTCGCAGCCTACACCGCCAAGGCCGAGGCTTTCGCTGCCGAGAAGGCAGCCCTCGAGGCCTTCCGTGGCAAGCCGTCTGTGACTGCCGATGGCATCAAGAAGATCATCGCCTGCAACATCGGTAACCCCGATGACGTGCCCAACGCGCTCGATCACGACGCCGAGGCCATCGGTCTGTTCCGCTCCGAGTTCCTGTTCATGGACTCTGCTGAGCTTCCTTCTGAGGAGGAGCAGTTCAACGCCTACCGTAAGGTCGCCAGCGCGCTCAAGGGTGCTCCGGTCATCATCCGCACGCTCGATGTGGGCGGCGACAAGGAGATTCCGTATCTGCACATGGTCAAGGAAGATAACCCCTTCATGGGCTTCCGCGCCGTGCGTTATTGCCTGGCCAATCCCGACCAGTACAAGGTACAGCTCCGCGCTCTGCTGCGCGCTAGCGCCTTCGGTGACGTCAAGATCATGATCCCGCTCGTCACCTGCGTCGAGGAGGTCTTGGCTGTCAAGGAGCTCGTCGAGCAGTGCAAGGCCGAGCTGACCGAAGAGGGTCGCAAGTTCAACGAGAACATCGAGGTCGGCATTATGGTCGAGACGCCCGCCGCTTCGCTGCTCGCAGACCGTCTGGCCGAGGTCGCCGACTTCTTCTCTATCGGCACCAACGACCTAATCGGCTACACCATGTGCGCCGACCGTGGCAACGACACCATCTCTAACCTGTACCAGGTGTACTATCCCGCCGTGCTCCGCTCGCTCAAGAACATCATCGAGAGCGGCGTTAAGGCCGGCATCATGGTCGGTATGTGCGGCGAGGCCGCTGCCGATCCGCTGCTCGAGCCGCTGCTGATCAGCTGGGGCCTGGAGGAGTTCTCGATGAGCGCTCCGTCGATCCTACGCGCCCGCAAGACCATCAGCCAGTGGACCAAGGCCGAGTGCGACGAGCTCGCCGAGAAGGCGCTCGCCTGCAACACCGCCGCCGAGGTCAAGGCACTGCTCGAGTCCGCAGCTCGCTAATTTGGTATCAGAGGTAACCGCGTGGTTGGAATGGGCCGGCCACGCGGCCCTCACATATACAGGGGGTACTGTAAATGTTCTACACGCTAACCGCTAACCCGGCTGTCGACATGACGGTTTCGAGCTCTCCGCTCGAGCCCGACGAGAACGTCCGCACCGGTTCGGCCAGCTACACGGCTAACGGCAAGGGCCTCGACGTGTCCTTCGCCTTTAAGAAGATGGGCGTCGACACCGTCGCGCTCGGCTTCTTCGCTGGCTTTACGGGCAAGTTTATCGTCGAGGAGGTCATGAACCTGGGCTGCTTGTGCCGCCCGGTCTGGACCGACGGTATCACGCGCATCAACACCTACGTCAACGATGGCCAGCACGAGTACGGCATCCTGAACCCCGGTGCTCCGATCACGCCGCAGCATCAGGAGGAGCTCTACAACATCCTGGACACCGCGGGCGACCTTGAGTGCCTGATCGTCTCCGGCTCCGTGCCTCCCAAAGCTACGCCCGACTTCCTGGCTCAGGTCATGGAGCACGCTCAGGCCCGTGGCGCCGACGTCGTCCTGGACCTGTCCTCCGACAAGCTCAAGGAGCTCGCTCACAAGAAGCCGCTGCTCATTAAGCCGAACCATCACGAGATGAAGGCTATCTTCGGCGTGCCGGTCGACACCGACGACGAGGTCCGCGTTGCCATGAAGCTGGCTCACGAGGCCGGCGTCCAGAACGTGCTGCTCACCCGTGGTAGCCGCGGTGACGCTTACTTCTCCAACGGCGAGGACATCTGGTATGCCAAGCGTGAGTTCAACATCAAGCTTGTCTCTTCCGTCTGCGCCGGCGACTGCACCCTCGCTGCGTTCCTGCACAAGTGGTACAGGGATCGCGACAACGTCGAGGAGGCCATGAAGCTCGCTATGGCCACCGGCGCCAACGTTGCTGAGTCCGTCGGCATCGGCGACTTTGGTCACGTCGACGAGTACAGCAAGCGCGTTGCCGTTCGCAAGCTCGATCGCAAGTAAGCGAAACACGACAAACTCGTGCGCATACGGCGTCCCGGTTTCGACCGGGGCGCCGTTTTTTGTCCCACTCGAACCTCGGAGCCGCGCTTCACGCGTTCCACACCGTTCACCGAGTTGTTGTAGCCTTTTGCCGAAGCGTGGAATATACTTTCATTAACACGTTGCTTCGTGAAAGGAACATTCATGATTTACACGCTTACTGCAAATCCCGCTATTGACTACAACATCTCCTGCGATGGCTTGTCCGCCAACACCGTTACCCGCACCCGTAACGCTGTCTACACCCCCAACGGCAAGGGTCTCAACGTTTCGTTTACGCTCGACCACTACGGCGTCGACACCACGATCCTGGGCTTCTTCGCCGGCTTCTCGGGTGAGTATATCGTTAAGGGCGCCGAGGCCCTGGGCGTGCCCGTCAAGCCCGTGTGGGCTGACGGCATCACGCGTGTTAACGTGTTCCTCAACGCCGGTCCCGACACCGAGTACAACATGGTCAACGCCGGTGCCGCCATCAACGAAGCCAACGAGCAGGAGATGTTTGAGCTTATCGATTCGCTCGATGACATGACCTGCCTGGTTATCAGCGGCTCGCTGCCCCCCAACACCTCCGAGAGCTTCCTGGCAGAGGTCCTGCGTCGCGTGAAGGCGAAGGGCGCCGAGTTCGTGCTCGATATCTCGAGCCATCAGCTGGCCGACCTCATTGCTATGGAGCCGTTGCTCATTAAGCCTAACGACGACGAGCTGCTCGACATCTTTGGCATTAAGGTGAGCGGTGGCGACGACGAGTCCGTCAAGGGCGCCATGGCCGAGCTGCACGCCAAGGGCGCTAAGAATGTACTGCTGACGCTCGGCGGCGACGGCGCGTACTTCTCCAACGGCGAGCACATCTGGTTTGCCAACCGCACCTTCGACGTCAAGCTGCTGTCGACCGTCTGCGCGGGCGACTCCTCGCTGGCCGCCTTCCTGTCCGTGTGGCACGACGCCCCCGAGCGCGTCGAGGATGCCCTGCGCCTCTCGATGGCCACCGGCGCCAACGTGGTCGAGTGCCCGGGTCTGGGCGATTTTGCCAAGGTCGATGAGTATCAGAAGGGTATTGCAATCCGTCAGGTTTGCTAGTTCCGGCACCTTGCCTGAATAGTTCAATTATTTCGCATCCGTCTTAGACCAGGACGGATGCGTTTTTGTTTATCGGACTTGCGTGTGCAGTGGAGGCTGTTTCTTGCTAGACTTCTTGCAGACGCAATCGATAGCCAATTTGATAGTCGCAGGAGGCCATAGGCATGTGCAATGTTTCGCTCAACGGTACGCAGCCGACCGATGCCTCTATCCGTGTCCTGCGTGCGCTTGAGGCAGCAGGTCTTGAGGCTTGGTACGTGGGCGGTTGGGTACGTGATGCCCTGATGGGACGCCCCAGCCACGATGTTGACATGTGCTGCAGCGGCCTGTGGCAGGAGTCCAAAGAGGCGCTCGAAGCGGCTGATATTGCCGTGGTTGAGTCGGGCATAAAATTTGGCGGCATCACGGCTATTTGCGATGATGAGCGCATTGAGGTCACCACCTACCGCCTAGACGGCTTTTACACCGACGGCCGCCATCCCCAGAGTGTGGAGCGTGCGGCGTCGCTTGAGGACGATCTGGCGCGTCGTGACTTTACCGTTAACGCTATGGCCTGGCATCCCGAGCGTGGTCTTGTCGACCGCTACGATGGTCAGGGCGACCTAGACCGCAAGCTCATCCGCGCCGTTGGAGATCCCAAGCGTCGTTTTAACGAGGACGCGCTTCGCATGCTGCGCGCGGTGCGTTTTGCCTGCCGTCTGGATTTTATGATCGAGCCTAAGACTAAACAGGCGCTTGCCGAGTGCGCGCCGCTGCTCGATGCTGTGGCGCGCGAGCGCGTGGGCATTGAGCTCGAGGGTATCCTTTCGACCGGCCATGGGGGAGACGCGATGCTGCGCTACCCCGAGCTTGTTTGCGCCGCGGTGCCCGAGCTCGCGTCCGCTCGCGGGTTTGATCAACGCAGCGTCTATCATGCGTTTAACGTCTACGAGCATATCGCCCGCGTGCTGACGGTGGCGGGGGAGTTGGCGCTGTGCGACGGCTTTACACCCTCAATGAGCCTAATGTGGGCGGCGTTTTTGCACGACGTTTCCAAGCCCGATTGCTTTACGGTCGACCATGCGGGCGGCGGCCACTTTTACGGTCACCCCGAGCTCGGGGCCAAGAAGGCGCGCGCCATCATGGATCGCTTGGCGCTTTCGCACGACTTGGTCCGCGACGTGTGCCTGCTCATTAAGTACCACGACAAGCCGCTGCGCCCCGAGCGCTCCTGCTTGCTCAATATGATGCGCTTGCTTTCGGGCGAGGGCGTCGATACGCCGCGCCTGATGGACGAGCTTATGGACCTTAAGCGTGCCGACACGCTGGGCAAGGCGCCCTCGTGCTTCTATTACGTCGAGACGATCGAGGAGATGCGTACGCTCGCCCACGATCTGCTGCAGGCGGGGGAGCCCTATACACTCAAGATGCTTGCCATCAATGGTGGCGACCTGATCCGCGCCGGCGTCAAGCCGGGGCCGGAGCTGGGACAGCTTCTCAACGCCGCCCTCGACGCCGTGATCGAGGACAACATCCCCAACAACCGCGAATCCCTCCTGGCTCATCTCAACTTGAATTAGCTAATTAGTTGACCTGCGCGTTCCATAACCTGTCGACAATTTTTCGGCAATTTGGAATTTCTTCTTGCGCTGATGTTTTTTGTCCCGTAATATATTTCCTCGCAGCACGGCAGTGCAGATGTCATGTGGCCCGTTCGTCTAGCGGTTTAGGACGCCGCCCTCTCAAGGCGGAGATCACCAGTTCGAATCTGGTACGGGCTACCACTTCTTTTCTGCCGAGGCCTATGGCCCGTTCGTCTAGCGGTTTAGGACGCCGCCCTCTCAAGGCGGAGATCACCAGTTCGAATCTGGTACGGGCTACCACGCATCTGATACCCGGTCTTTCCACGGAAGGCCGGGTTTTTTATTATCAAACAACTGTCTGTCATTCCCGTTTGAACAAGAGCTTTGCGTTCTGCTTATGGCCCTTACGGGTACAATAACCATGATATTTTGACTGTTAGAAGGAGTCTCATGACGGAGTCCTCTCAGCATACGTCCAAGCCCCAGGTCGAGGTTGAGGCCTCGGGCGGCGATGACAATAAGAGCGCACGCCGCGGCGCAATCTTTATCGGCGTTGTGCTGGTGGGTTATATCGTCTATCTGGTGGTAACCGGGCAGATGGGGCAGTTCTGGGCTGCTATGTCGAGCGTCCAGGCGCCCTGGCTCGTTGTCGCGTGTCTTTGCATGTTCATGTATCTGTTCTTTGGCATTGTGGCCTATGCGATCGCCGTCTGGCTCGACCCCAATTCACCCGTCGGCATTCGCGATCTGATCTCGGTCGAGGCGAGTGGCATTTTCTTTGGCAACCTGACGCCCATGATGATGGGCTCTACGCCTGCCCAGATCTACCGCCTGACCAAAGCGGGCCAAAATGTCGGCGAGGCCGGCGCCACGCAGTTCACGCGTTTTATCGTGTATCAGTTTGGCCTTGTTGCCTGGGGCGCTATCCTATTGCTTGCTCGCATGCCGTTTTTTGCCGAGCGCTATGGCGACATGACGCTGCTGTGCGTCTTTAGTTTTGGCGGCCACTGCTGCATCTTGCTTGGTATCTTCGCCGTCGCGCTCATGCCTAAGACCGTCACGCGCGTCGCCCATTGCATCATCAATTGGCTCGAGCGCATAGGTGTCTCGGCCACTAAGATCGAGGGATGGCGCACGTTTGTCGACGGCGAGATCTACTCCTTCTCCGAGAAGTTCAAGCTTTCAGCCGGCCACTTTTCGTCCATGCTGCTCACGGTGGTCATCACCATGATGCAGCTCGCGTTTTTCTACCTCGTGCCGTATTTCCTGATGCTTGCCTTTGGCCACCACGAGGTCGACTTTTTCTCGGTCATGGCCGCGAGCGCCTTTGTCCAGCTGTTGAGCTCTGCGGTCCCCTTGCCCGGTGGAACTGGTGGCGCTGAGGGCGGCTTTGCATTGTTCTTGGGTCATTTCTTTGGGTCGGCTTCGACCGCCGGCTATCTGCTGTGGCGCCTCATTACGTTTATTGCGCCGACCATTTTGGCTGCGCCCCTGTTGGGCCTTAAGAGCGCCCACAACGAGAGCATCCATGCGCGCTGGGATCGCGTGATGCGCAAACTCGGCCGCACGCCTCAGACGCCCTCTGCGCCCACTAAGCCGCACCCCACGAATGCTGTTACCGTTGATCCCAAGAAGCACGCTCAGAAGGCTTCTGGGACCGCTAAGCCGGCTCATAAAGCCTATGTGCGCCAGACAGGCGACGGTATTCGCGTATCTCCGTCGGCACTCAATAAGAAGAAGCACCCTAAGTCGCAGTAGGGCAGTCGTGCGTTCTTCATATTGCCGGGCTTTTTTGTGCCGGATGGGGGATAATCCTCTTACGTAGATTATCTCTCATCTGTTGATGAATGCCCGCATATCGAAGGGACACGCCCATGGCCACCAGCAAACCGCGTATTGATCGCCGCATCGTTCGCAGCCGCAATGCCATCCTTTCCGCTTTCGAGCGCCTGCTCATGGAAAAGCCGCTGGCAGACATTACGGTGAGTGCCATCGCGCGCGAGGCCAATGTCGACCGCAAGACCTTTTACGTTCACTTTGGTACGGTCGACGGCCTGCTCGATGCCATTGCCGTCGATGTGGTGGAGATGATTGTCGACTCGGTCGAGAAAACGCTTGCTTCAATGGACGGTGACACCAACGAGCGCGCCCTGGGAGCGGCGGCGACCTTCTTTAAAACCGTTAACGAGGCGTTATGCAACAACCTGGTGCTCAATCGTCAGCTGATCGAGAACATTCCGCTCGATGATTTTATGGCTCGTCTTCGTGCACCTCTCGAGCACGAGATTGCCGAGCGCAATCTGCTGCCCCAAGGCCTTAAGGATGAGATGTTCGACTACTATCTGGCGTTTTTGCTGTCAGGCATTATCGGTATCTATCGCACGTGGGCGCTGTCTGACGGCTCGGTTCCTATTGAGCGCGTCTCTGAGGTCGCCAACGACCTGACTCTCAATGGCCTGTCGAGTCTGGAATCTCGCTTGGATTAGGCCTAATTGGGCTCGTCGGCGTGGAAATTCCTGTTCATGAAGTTCTCCGGCGCCTTGTAGACCTCGCCGCGTAGGAGCTGTAGCCTGAGGATCCTTAAAAGAAAGTCCAGTTTATCCTTCCCACTCCAATTGGGAATCCTCCGATGCGCCTTCGCACGCTTGCATGACCTCGATACCATGCGATCGTGCGAACTCGACGAGCTCTACGTTGCGGGCGTTTATGGTGCCGAAGGCGGCGGGGCACACGATAAGACGCGCGCAGTGGACGAGGAGCTCTTTGGCGCGGGCTATGGTTTTATCCCCGATCGGCTCGAAGGCGCGCTCGGCCACGCATTCCGCCGCTAGGTCGCGCGCAAGCTCGCAGTCGATGTCCCCTTCGTGCAGAACGCCCGCGTAGAACGCCTTGCCCTGCCGGATGAGCTGGCGAAACACAGCCGACCCCGTACCTGCGCCGGCGATGACGAACGTGTGCGCATCGCCGTGCGGGCGTCCAATTTCCACGCTGCCGAAGCGCTCGTTGAAGGTGCCATGTTGAAGGCCGTAGAGCTCGCCAATCGTCTCGCGCGTGAATATGTCCTCGGGTGCGCCGGCGCGGAAGACCCGGCCGTCCTTCACGCAAATCACCTTGTCGGCGCTTTTCTGCGCGAGCTCGAGTTCGTGGATGGACATGATGACAGCCACATTCCGCGATTTCGCAAGGTGGCGAAGTATTCGCAGCAGGTCGATCTGGTAGCGGATATCGAGATACGACGTGGGCTCGTCGAGCACGAGCACACGCGGATCCTGTGCGATGGCGCGTGCGAGCATGACGCGCTGGCGTTGCCCGTCGCTTATCTGCATGAAGTCGCACTCGGCGAGCTCTTCCATATGTGCGGTTTTCATGGCCTCGTCGACCCGACTATGGTCGTTAGGCGAGAGTGCGCCCATTCGCCCGGTGTAGGGATGTCTTCCCGCCTCTACGATATCGCGGCAGGTGAGGAGCTCGGTCCGGGGGCGATCTGTCAGCATAACGGCAAGGTTCTTTGCAAACTCCGCCGTCTTCCATCGGGAAATCTCCCGCCCGTCGAGCTCGACCGCGCCGGCAAGCGGTGCCAGATGGCGTGTGATGGTTTTCAAGATGGTCGACTTGCCCGAGCCGTTCGGCCCGATGAGCGCCACGACATCGCCCGGGCGAACCTCCAGATCGACGCCTTCGACTACGACCTTCTTGTCGTAGCCCGCCGACAGGTCGCTTATGCGGAAAAGCGGCGCTCCGTCAGCCTGCGTTTCGACCGGAGTTTCGAGGTTCGGCTCCGCTCGGAGGAGGCGTTCCTCGCGCAGTTCCGCACGAGCCGAAAGTGCCTTCTGGCGCTTTCGTGCGAGCTCAGGACTGTCTAAGCATGGAATGTCCCCTCCGAGCGTTTTGGGCCGCGGCGCGAATTCTCCCATCTACCTCACCCGCTTCTTCAACATGAGCGCGATAACCACCGGCGCGCCGAAGATGGCGGTGACAGCGCTGATGGAAAGTTCGACGGGAGAGAACAGTGTGCGCGCGATCAAATCGCAGCCCGCGCAGAAGATGGCGCCTCCCAAGAAGCACGCAGGAATCACGCGGATGGGCTTCGACGACTTTAGCACCGACTTCACGAGATGCGGAACCGCAATGCCTACGAACGACACCGGACCAGCGAACGCGGTCACGCAGGCGGAGAGCATGCTCGCTAGAAGGACGAGCGCCACGCGGAAGCGTGCGACGTTCACGCCGACGCTTTTCGCGTAGGCTTCTCCCAGCTGGAAGGCGGAAAGGGGCTTCGATATCGCGAATACGCATGCGCTTACGGTGATCACCACGACCGTGATGACCGCGACGTCGTCCCAGCTCGAACCCGAGAAGCTACCCAAAGACCAGTTGTGCAGGTTCACGATGGACTGGTCGTCGGCGAAGGCGATGAGGAAGTTCGTCGCCGCCGAGCAGATGTATCCCACCATGACGCCCGCCACGATGAGCATGGCCATGGAACTTATGCGCCGTGCGATGAGGAGCACGAAGCCGATGGTGATAAGCGAGCCCAGAAACGCTGCGGCCACCATGGCCGGCGAGGACATGGCCTGGTTCGCGCCCAGAAGTACGATCATCGTAAGCGCGACGACGAACTTTGCGCCCGAGGAGACGCCCAAGATGAACGGGTCGGCGATGGGGTTGTTGAAAAACGTCTGCAGCAGGAACCCGGAAAGCGAAAGTGCCCCGCCGAGAAGCACGGCTGAAAGCACGCGCGGCAGGCGAATCTCCCAGATGACCTGGCTTTCCATGGAATTGGCCGCGCCGCCCGAAAGGATGCCGGGGATGTGGTCTGCGGGCACGAGCACGCTCCCGATGCACAGGTTAGCCCCGACGAGCACGATGAGGGCAACAGCGAGCAGCGCCGTCACGACGCGACACCGTGCGGCGCGCCCCGATTCGTCGTATGCCATGGAAAGTCGGCTTCTCATGGTGCTAGCCGAGCTTCCTCAGATAATGGAAGTCGCTCGCGTCATCGCCGGTGAACGCCCCGTGCAGCTCGTCGATAATGTCGGCTGTAGAAGTCATCTGCTGGTACATGTCGGTGCTTGTGACCCAGACGTTGCCGTTCTTCACGGCTTTGAACTGCGACAATAGCGCGTTTTTGCCTACGAAGTCGTTCAAGGTGGCAACCGATTCGTCGATGGTGCCGTTGTAGACGATGATGTCGGCATCCTTCGCCGTCGCGTAGAAGCGCTCCATTTCGAGCGTTACTGACGAACCTGACGTCGACGCCGTCTGCGCGTCATCGAGCGCATAGCTGCCGCCTGCAAGCTCGATCATCTGCGCCACGTAGTCGCCCGCCCGCCGCGTGACGGCGGCCCCGTTCGAGTTAATGTAGAAATACGCCACGGTTTTACCTGACGACGCGAGCCCCGACGTTTGCTCGACGCGGGCCTTCTGCTCGTTGAACAGGTGCGCGGCCTCGTCTTCCTTGTCGAACAGGACGCCGAAAAGCTTAATCCACTCGACGCGCCCGAGTGCTTCGGGCTCGCTCGACGACTGTTCGGTGAGCACGACGAGCCCGAGCTTCTGCAGCTTTTCCTTCACATCGGGCGTGTGGTTGATCATGGTGTTCTCGATGGCGAGCGTACAGCCCGAGGCCGATATTCGCTCGTAGTCGGGCGCGCTGTACTTGCCGCCGTAGGCGATCGCCCCACTTTCGAGTGCGCTTTTGAAGCCCACGACCGAGCAGTCGTCGGCCTTCGTGCCCGACATGATGATATTGTCGTTCGCATCGAGCGCGTCGACTAGGCACATCGTCGCCGACGACACGAGGTACACCTTGTTGGCGGGGCGCCTTATGACCGCGATGTCGGAGCTCAACCCATCAGGTACCTTCGCATCTTGCGGCACCACGAGGAAACGTTCTCCATTCGAAACGCAGATAAGCCGCAGACCGCCTTCGAACTCGTCGACAGTGAAGTGCTCGGCGTATTCAAGCTGAAGCGCCCCCGTCGGCTCCCAGCCGCAGCCCAAATCGGCGTTGTGGAAGTCGGCCGCGGCGCTTGAAGCCGTTCCTGCAGGGGAGCCGCCGCTTGCATCGTCGCCCGATTTCTCCTTCATGGTGGATGAGTCGAAGTGGAGCGTGTAGTCGATGGTGTGCGGCGTCGACATGGCGACGGTCTCGGCCGACACGGCGATGTCCTCGTCGAGCGTGACGGGTATCTCGAACGTGGAGTTGCCGCCGTCGTTTACGGGCGCGTAGTCCACGCCGTCGACGGTCATCTTGTCGTAGTTCGAACTCGACCAGGTGATGGTCGCGGTGTAGGTGTCGCCATCCTTCACAATTGTGGTGGGTGAGGCGATGCTTGCGCGCCCTGACCCGCCGGAAAGCGAGACGCTCACCGTGTATTCCTGAGAGCCCGCCGTGCCACCGGTCGCGTTCGGGCTCGCACTGCACCCCGCGAAGGGAAGCGCGAGCAGGGCGACGAGAACGCAGGCGATCGCGCGCGCCGCGATGCTGTGGAGCTTCCTGTTTTCCCCCTTGGGAAGAATCGACCGCATGGCGTTACTTCAGTGCGTCGGCGCGCAGATCGACGCCGGCGGATTCGAATACGAGCGTGCGGTCGTACCACCGCTCCCTTTTAATGCTCCACGCGGCGCAGGCGGTGTCCTCGTCGAGCGCATCAACGGGCACGTCGTAGGTGTACTTGCCTTCCGCGTTTTCCACATAGGGGATGAAGTCGGCCTCGCTCGCGGCGGCAGCCTCGTCGCCCGTGCCCATGAAGAGCTTGCCGTAGCCCGTGCCGGAAAGTGTCATCACGCAGTGCATGGAGCCGTTTTCCACGATGAGCTGGGCGTCCACAATCCTGAACATGTTCGAGCTGGAATCTACGGTGATCGGATAGGTGCCGTCAGCCACCTTGTCGGCGGTAATGGGGGCAGCGCTTGCGCCCTCGGGCGCATCGGCCGCCTGTTCGGTCTTTTCCTGGGAATCGGCATCGCTTGCCTTTGCGCTGCCGCTTGAATTTCCGCCGCAGCCGGCGAGCGAGAACGCGAAAAGCGCCGCCGACAGGGCGAAGACGAGGGTTTTCTTCAACATGGAGGGGTTCCTTTCAATCGCTTCGACCGCCCGCGCCGTGCGGTGGGCGGGCGGGATGCGAATGCAACGGGCATGCGTCGTCAGTCGGGGAAAGGCGCATGCCCGTTGCACGGGGACGCGACCGGTGCCCCCGTGCGCGGCGAGTTTACAGCTTGGCGATGGCGTCGTCCACGTGCGAGACGTAGATGTCGTCGACCGCGACGTTCTGTCCCAGACCCTGGAGCAGGCACGTCACTTCGAAGCCGGCGGCCACGAACTTCGCAGCCCAGCTGTCGGGGTCGGTCTCGTCTGCCATGTCGTTGTTCGCGTGGTCGCCCGCGACCACCATGAACGGCGCGAGCACGGCCTTCTTGTAGCCTGCGGCGCTCGCGGCGGCGATAACATCCTCGCAGGTCGGTTCAGCCTCGACGGTGCCGACGAAGAACTGCGTCAAGCCCTCGTTCTTGAACACTTCCTGCATCTTGGCATAGTCGGCGTTGGAATCGGCTTCGGTGCCGTGGCCCATGAGGCACAGCGCCGTCTTGCCGTCGTCGAAGGACGCCATGTTCTCCTTAATGGCTGCGGCCACCTTCTTGTAGTCGTCGTCGGAGGTGAGCAACGGGTCGCCGAGCGAGATCTTGTCGAACTTGTCGGCGTACTTGTCGAGCTCGTCTTTCACGTCGGTGTATTCCAGGCCGCCCATGAGATGCGTCGGCTGCACGACGATTTCCTTCACGCCGTCTTTCACGCAGCGGTCGAGCGCCTCGGTCATGTTGTCGATCGTGATGCCATCGCGCTTCTTCAGCTTGTCGATGATGATCTGCGCGGTGAAGGCGCGGCGGATGTCGTAGTCCTGCCAGTACTTCTCGCGGATAGCGTCTTCGATGGCGCCGATGGTGATGTGGCGCGAGTCGTTGTAGCTCGTGCCGAAGCTCGTGACGAGGATGACCGGCTTCACGGCCTTCTCCTTTTCGCTCGATTTCTCGGAACTTGCGGAGGTGCTGGAGCAGCCCGCGAGCGCTATTCCGGCGAGCGCGACGGCTCCGGTTGCTGCGGCGCCCATGAAGCTGCGGCGTGACATCTGGTCGGACATGGTTTTTCCTTTCCTCGGTTTGCCGGTCCCCCGGCGACAGTTGCTTGTCGGCACAAGCGAAAGAAAAGCGCACCCCTCGGGGTTCACAAGGAGCTAACGCCACGGCGATGCCGTGAGGAAAAGGCGAAGCAGTCTGGCTTGGGGCGCGAGGCGGTTCGCCCGCGCGTCCTATACAGTAATGTCCCTTGCCCAGGATTCCCACCTGGTTCCCTCCGCAAGCCAGCGCGGGCTGTGCGGACGCCGCGCCGGTCATTTCCTTTTATCCGATTGTCATATGCTCGTTGCCGAATCTTTTACTATGATAGTGGGCACTTGTGAACGTGTCAAAGCCAGGGCGGGCGGCATTGCGCCTCCTGCCTGCGTATTTGCGCCGATTGCCGCTTCGGGCGCCGTGTTTTGCCCGCTGCGCGAATGGCGGCGTAAACGGTTGCGATGAGAAACGGGAAGGGAAGGCTCGGATGATTCATATCGTTGGCGCAGGCTCGGGCGCCGCCGACCTTATCACGCTGCGCGGGGCTCGTCTTCTGCGCGCGGCCGACGTGGTCGTTTGGGCGGGGAGCCTTGTGAACCCCGAGCTGCTCGCCGAGTGCAAGGAATCCTGCGTCGTCTACGACAGCGCGCACATGACCTTGGAGGAAGTGCTCGACGTGATGTGCGCGGCAGATGCGCGGGGCGAGGAAGTGGTGCGCCTGCACACGGGCGACCCGTGCCTGTACGGCGCCATCCAGGAGCAGATGGACGCGCTCGACGCGCGCGGCGTGGACTACGAGGTGGTGCCCGGCGTGTCGAGCTTTTGCGGTGCCGCGGCGGCGCTTCGCCAGGAATACACGCTGCCGGGAATCAGCCAGTCGGTCGTGATCACGCGGCTTTCCGGGCGCACCCCCATGCCTGCGGGCGAGGGCATGCGCACCATGGCGGAAAGCGGCTCGACTATGGTCATCTTCCTGAGCTCGGGTATGCTCGCCGAGCTTTCCGCCGAGCTTTTGGCCGCGGGCCGCAGCTCCGACGAGCCGGCGGCGCTCGTGTATAAGGCGACCTGGCCTGAGGAGCGCGTGGTGCGATGCACAGTGGGCACGCTCGCCGATGCGGGCGCGCGAGAGGGCATCGACCGCACGGCGCTCGTGGTGGTGGGCCGCGTGCTCGGAGCTCGCGGCGGGCTTTCGCACGACGGCGCGCAGGCGGAGTCGTACGAGCGCAGCAAGCTTTACGACCCTTCGTTTGCCACGGGGGCTCGGAAGGCGAGCAGCTAGCGTGGCCTTCGAGCACTACATATATACCGGGACGACCCGCCTGCGCTGCGGCTACACCACGGGGAGCTGCGCCGCTCTCGCGGCGAAGGCGGCCTGCGAGATGCTCTTGTCACGAAAGACCGTGGGCCGCGTGTCGATCGTCACCCCCGGCGGGCTGCCCGTCGAGACGGACGTGGTCGACGTATGCATCGGCGAGGGGTGCGCCCAGTGCGCCGTGCGAAAGGACGCAGGCGACGATGCCGATGTGACCGACGGCGTGCTCGTGTACGCGCTCGTGGAACATGCGGGGCCGGGCACGGGCGCTGCGGGCAGCAAGGGCGTGCCCGCGCGCGAATCGGAAGTTTCCGTCGATGGCGGCGTGGGCGTGGGGCGCGTGACATTGCCCGGGCTCGAACAGCCGGTGGGGGCGGCCGCCATCAACGCGACACCGCGCGCGATGATCACTTCGGCGGTGCGCGAGGTGTGCGCCGCGCACGGCTTTTCTGGAAATATTGCTGTGACGATTTCGGTACCCGAGGGTGTTGCCCTTGCCGAAAAGACCTTCAACCCGCACCTGGGGATAGAGGACGGCATCTCCATCCTGGGCACGACGGGCATCGTCGAGCCGCGCAGCCTCGCTGCCTTGCGCGACAGCATCGAGCTCGAGATCCGGCAGCATGCGGCTATGGGGCGGCGCGGAGTCGTGCTCACGCCCGGCAACTACGGCGCGCAGTTCATCTCGGGGCATTTCCACCTAAACGGTGCGCCGGTGGTCTTCATCTCCAACTTTGTGGGCGATGCGATTGATTGCTGCGTTCGCGAGGGATTTACCAATGTCCTTCTTGTGGGACACATCGGCAAGCTGGTGAAGGTCGCGGGCGGCATCATGGACACCCATTCGCGTACCGCCGACTGCCGCGCGGAGATTCTGGCCGCCCACGCGGCCTTGGCCGGCGCGGGCGCGAAGACCGTGCGCGAGATCATGTCGTCGGTCACGACCACGGCGGCGCTCGAGGTAATCGAGGCCGCCGGCGTGGGGGACGCTGCGCGCGCCTCGCTCGCTGCGGCAATCGAGGACAGGTTGCGCCGCCGCGCGGCGGGCGCATGCGACATCGCCGCGGTCGTGTTCGACGCCGAGCGCTGTGAGCTTTTCCGCACGTCGGGCGCCGATGCAGTTATCGGGGAATTGGGGGCGACGTATGAGTAAAGGCGTGCTGTACGGGGTGGGCACGGGGCCTGGCGACCCCGAGCTGCTCACGATCAAGGCCGTCCGCACAATCGAATCGTGTCCGGTCATCGCCGCACCGCAGACGGCGGACGGGGTCATGGTCGCGCTCGACATCGTGCTCGGCGCCGTCGACCTTACAGGCAAGACGGTGATCCCCGTGCGATTCTCGATGACGCGCGACGCCGAGCGCCGCGCGGCCGAGCATGCCTCGCTTGTTCGCGAGCTTGTCGCGCACCTGGATGCGGCCCGCGACGTCGCGCTGCTGAACCTGGGGGACCCAAGCATCTACGCTACCTTCCAGCGCATAGCGCCCGACGTGCGCGCCCGCGGGTTCGAGGCGCGCGCCATTCCCGGCGTGCCGAGCTTCTGCGCGGTCGCCGCAGCGCTCGAGCGCGACCTCACGCCCGAGATGTCGTCGCCTCTGCACATCGTGTCCGGCGGCTACGACGACGTGCGCCGCGCAATCGGCTGGCCGGGGACGAAGGTGGTCATGAAGGCGCGCCGCTCGCTTGCGGACACGAAGCGCATCCTTCGCGAGGAGGGCGCCTTCGACGGTTCCGAGCTCGTAGAGGACTGTGGGCTTCCGGGCGAGCGCGTGTACCGCTCGCTCGACGATGTGCCCGATCGGGGCAGCTACTTCTCGACGATGGTGGTGCGCTAGATGAGGGTTTCCTGCATAGCGTTCACTGAGAGGGGATATGCGTTGGCGGAGCGCACCGCACGCGCGCTTTCCGATTGCGCGCAGACAGGTGAAGATGACCCTGGCTGGGACGTTTCCGTTTCGCGCGGGTTCGGCGAGGGGAAGGCCGACCTGCGCGCATGGACGGCGCTCGCGTGGGAAGCGTCGGACGCGCTTCTGTTCGTGGGCGCGGCGGGCATCGCCGTGCGGGCGATCGCGCCGCATGTCGCCTCGAAGGCAACCGATTCCGCGGTTGTGGTGATCGACGAGGCGGGGCGCTTTGCCGTCCCACTTTTGTCGGGGCATTTGGGCGGTGCGAACGAGCTTGCGCAAACTGTGGCACGCGCGGCAGGGGCCATCCCCGTCATCACCACGGCGACCGACGTCCGCGGCGTGTGGGCGGTGGATACGTGGGCGCGCTGTGCGGGGCTCGCTGTTTCGAATCCCGAGGCTATCAAGCGAGTGTCGGCACGGCTGCTTTCGGGCGGGCGCGTGGCGCTCTATTCCGACATGCCGATTTCGGGACAGCCGCCTGAGGGGGTTGACATTGCGTCCGACCGCGCTCGGGCCGATATCGTCGTGTCGCCGTTCGCTGGCGCGAATGCAGGTGCGTCCGTTCGCGCGGCGGAGACAACGGGCGAGGTCGTACCCGCCGGTGAGACGGGGAAGCCGGCGGGCGTGCGGGCTCAGGCGCCTGCGCCCGAGCCGCTTCGCCTTGTCGTGCCCTGCATCGTTGTGGGCATAGGGTGCCGCCGCGGTGCGTGCGCCGAAGCGATCGGGGAGGCGTTTCTTCTCGCGTGCGGGCAGGCGGGTATCTCGCCTTCGGCCGTGTGCGAGGCGGCGACGATCGACGTGAAGGCGCGCGAGGAGGGTCTGCTCGCCTTCTGCCGCGCGCGCAATATCCCGCTCGCGACGTATTCCGCAGAGGAGTTGTCGCAGGTCGAAGGCAGCGTTTCGCCATCTGATTTCGTGCGCGCGACGGTGGGAGTCGACAACGTGTGCGAGCGTGCGGCGCTCGCGGACGGGGGCATACTTATCTTCCCGAAGCTCGCTCACGGCGGCGTGACCGTCGCGTTTTCCAAGGTAACTATCGAACTTTCGTTTAAGGAGCGGTGATGGGAAAGCTCTTCGTAGTGGGGATCGGCCCGGGCGGCCCCGACGGCATGACGATTGCGGCTCGGCGCGCGCTCGAGGCGGTCGACATCGTTGTGGGGTACACGAAATACGTGGAGCTCGCGCTCGCCGCCGTGCCCGACGCGGCGCGTCTCGCGACGCCGATGATGCACGAGGTCGAACGGTGCCGCGTGGCGCTTTCGCGCGCGCAGAGTGGAGAAGCGGTGGCGCTCGTGTGCAGCGGTGACGCGGGCGTGTATGGCATGGCGAGCCCCGTGCTGGAGCTTGCGGAGGACTACCCCGATGTAGACGTGGAAGTTATCGCCGGGGCCACCGCGGCTCAGAGCGGGTCGGCGGTGCTCGGCGCCCCGCTTGCCCACGATTTCGCGGTCGTGTCGCTTTCCGACCTGCTCACGCCGTGGGAGGTCATCGAGCACAGGCTCGCCGCCGTGGCGAGCGCCGACTTCTGCATCTGTTTGTACAACCCGCGCAGCAGAAAGCGCGCCGACAGGCTCTCGCGCGCGGCGAAGATTATGCTCGAATGGAAGGCCCCCGACACGCTCTGCGGCTGGGTACGCAACATCGGGCGCGAGGGGCAGCAGTCGGGCATGTGCAGGCTCTCCGAGCTGGGGGAGTTCGACGCCGACATGTTCACCACCGTGTTCGTCGGCAACGCGGACACGAAGCGCGTAGGCGGCCGTATGGTCACGCCGCGCGGGTATCGGGAGATTCCATGCGAAAGGTAACGATCATCGGGGCGGGGCCCGGAAACCCCGACTTGCTCTCGTGCGCGGCGCTCGACGCGATCGACATCGCCGACGTGGTCATCGGCGCTCATCGCGCGCTTGTCGGCATCGACGTGCCGCCCGACGTGGTGAGATGCGAGCTCGTGAAGACGGCGGACATCGTCGCCGCTCTCACCGATGCGGCGTCGTGGCAGCGCGCCGTGGTCGTGATGACGGGCGATGTGGGGCTGTTCAGCGGCGCGCGCCGCCTGGTGGAGGCGCTCTCCGGCGACGCGCAAGTGGACGTGCGCGTCATTCCCGGCATAAGCTCAGCGTCGTATCTCGCCGCGCGCCTCGCGCGTCCATGGCAGGATTGGCGCTTCGCGAGCGCTCACGGCGTGGCGTGCGACATCGTGGCCGAGGCCGAGCGCGCAGGTGAGCTCTTCCTTGCCACGTCTGGCGGGGAAGACCCCTCGCGGCTTTCGGGCGAGCTTGTGCAGGCGGGCTTCGGGGACGCGCGCGTGACGGTGGCCGAGCGCCTGTCGTACCCCGACGAGCGCATCACCTGCGCGACCGCAAGTGAAATCGCAGGTCAGACGTTCGACGACTTGAACGTGATGCTTATCGAGTTCGCAGGCTGCGCCGGTTCGCCTGCGGGCTCTAGCGCAGCCTCCGAGGCGCCGGCCGGCGCGTCTGCGCCCGCGGCGGCTTCTTTCGCGGCGGACTCTGCGGGCGCATCCCGCGCCGCGAGCTCCCGCTGGCCGTACGCTTCCTCGGGCATTCCCGACGAGCTCTTCATCCGCGGCGACGTTCCCATGACCAAGCAGGAGGTGCGCGCCGTCGCGCTCGCGAAGCTGCGCCTTACCGCGACCGACACCGTGTGGGATGTCGGCGCCGGCACGGGGAGCGTTTCGATCGAGGCGGCGCTCGTCGCGCGAGCGGGGTCGGTATGGGCGGTCGAGCGCAACGCGGCCGGCGTGCGGCTCATCCGAGAGAACGCGGATGCATTCGGGTGCGGCAACGTGCATGCGGTCCCCGGTGTCGCCCCCGAAGCGCTCGCGAAACTGCCCGTCCCCGACGCCGTGTTCGTCGGCGGGAGCGCGGGCGAGCTTCCCTCCATCGTGGAGGCGGCGCTCGAGAAGAACTCGCAGGTTCGCCTGTGCGTGCCATGCGTCACCGTTGAGACGCTCACCGAGGCGTGCGTGCTCCTCTCGGGTTCGCGCTTTAAGGGGTTCGAGGCGTGCCAGGTGTCGGCCGCCCGCGCTGAGGCTGTAGGCTCGCACCATCTTATGAAGGCGCAAAACCCCGTGTTCCTCGTCAGTGCGCGCGGTGCGAGCGCGGATGCCGAGGAGCTTGCCGAAGTCGGCGCGCTTGCTGAGTCGCCTTTCGGGGAGGACCCCTCTGTCGAGGGGAACCCATCCGTTGAGGTGGTCTCGCTTGCTAACTGCAACGCCGCAGGTGGGGAAGGCGGTGCCCGGTGAGCACGTCCATCCCGCGCTTCATGGTCGCTGCGCCCTCGAGCGGGAGCGGCAAGACGGTCGTCACGTGCGCGCTCCTGCGCGCGCTCGCGCGCCGCGGCCTTGCATGCGCGGCCTTCAAATGCGGCCCTGACTACATTGACCCGCTCTTTCATCGCCGCGTCGTGGGTGCGTGCTCGGGCAACTTAGACGGCTTCTTCACTGACGCCCCGACGCTGCGCGCCCTGCTCGCACGCGGCGCCGCGGGCGCGGATGTCGCGGTGCTCGAGGGGGTCATGGGCTTCTACGACGGCATGGCGCCCGGCGTGGCCGACGCGAGCAGCTATCAGGTTGCGCGCGACACGGAAACGCCGGTCGTTTTAGTGGTGAACGGGCGCGGGGCGTCTTTATCGCTCGCCGCCGTAATCCGCGGCATCGCCGAGTTCCTGCCTTGTGCGAACGTGCGCGGCGTCGTGCTGAACAAGACGAGCGCCGCTGCCTGCGCCTACGCGGCGCCTGCGATCGAGAAGCACACGGGCGTCGCGGTTTTGGGGAATATCCCCGCCGACGATGCGTTCTCGCTCGAAAGCCGGCATCTGGGGCTTGTGACCGCCGACGAGGTCGAGCAGCTCTCCGCGCGCATCGGCAAGATGGCCGAGCTGGTGGAAAAGAGCGTTGACGTCGACCGCTTGCTCGAAATGGCGGCGACGGCACCCGATATCCGCGAGGAACCTTACCGGTTGGAGCCGATCGCGGGAGCGCGGCCCATCGTCGCCGTCGCGCGTGACGAGGCGTTCTCGTTCTACTACGAGGAGAACCTGCGCGCGCTCGAGGATCTGGGTTGCGAGCTGGCCTTTTTCAGCCCCCTGTGTGATAGCGAGTTGCCCCGGGGGACAAGCGCCCTCTATCTGGGGGGCGGCTACCCGGAGCTCCATGCGCGGCAGCTCTCCGAGAACGCGCCGATGCGCGAGGCGGTGCGGCGCGCGGTGGAATCCGGCATGCCGACGGTCGCCGAATGCGGTGGGTTTCTGTACCTGCAGCGCGAAATCGCCGATAGCGAGGGGCGGCGCTGGCCTGTTGCGGGCGCCCTTGAGGGCGCAAGCGAGAACGGGGGAAGGCTGTCCCATTTCGGGTACGTGGAGCTTACTTCCCAACGCGACGGGCTCTACGGGCCGCGCGGCACACGCATCCGCGCGCACGAGTTCCACTACTGGCAGTCCACCTGCCCGGGCGGCGACTTTTGGGCGCAGAAGCCCCGGCGCGACAAGGGCTGGCCGTGCATGACGACCACCCCGTCCCTGGTGGCGGGCTTCCCGCATGTGTACTATCCTGCGAACCCCGACGTTGCGCGCGCGTTCGCGTCTGCCGCAGCGTCGTTCGCAGAGAGGAGGCGGCATGGCTGAAGCAACCGAAACCGCGCTTGCCTGCATCCGCGAGGAAGTCGAGCGCGCGTTCTCGTCGGCGCCGGGCGCCGTGCTCGAAGCCGCGCTTTCCCGGATCGCGCCCGCAGACGAGTGCGCCCGTGCCGCCGCGTACGCCGCGTGGGACTCCATCGCGCACCCCTTGGGGGGATTGGGCGACTTTGAAGACGCCGTCGCGTGTATCGCCGCAGCTCAGGGGAGCGCCGAGGTGGCCGAGTTTCCCCGTGCGCTCGCGGTATTCTTCTCCGACAACGGGGTCGTTGCCGAAGGCGTGTCGCAAAGCGGGCAAGATGTGACGCGAGCCGTCGCGCGCAACATGTGCGAGGGGGCCGCGAGCGCCTGCCGCATGGCGGCGTTCGCGGGTGCCGAGGTCGTGCCCGTCGACGTGGGTATGGCCCGGGGCATAGAAGACGCGCGCATGGTGCGCGCGAACGTGCGTCGGGGGAGCGGCAACATCGCTCTCGGCTCCGCTATGTCTCGCGATGGGGCCGTGCGCGCGATCGAGGTCGGAATTGCCGTCGCGTGCGGGCTTGCCCGCGCCGGCGTGCGCCTTCTCGCCGCGGGCGAGATGGGCATCGGCAACACGACCACCTCGGCGGCGGTGGCCGCAGTGCTCATCCGGGCGGACGCGCGGAGCCTTGTCGGGCGCGGCGCGGGGCTCTCGGACGCCTCGCTCGCGCGCAAGCGCGACGTGGTCGAGCGCGCTATCGACGCGAACTCGCCCGATCCCGCCGACCCGATCGACGTGCTCTCGAAGGTGGGCGGCTTCGACATCGCTGCGATGTGCGGCTTCTACCTGGGGGCCGCGGCCTCGAAGGCGCCGGCGCTTCTCGACGGGGTCATATCCTGCACGGCGGCCCTGTGCGCGGCGCGCCTGTGCCCCAACGCCTTGGGCTACCTCGTGGGTACCCACGCATCAAGCGAACCCGCAAGCCGGGAGCTCCTTCGCGAGCTCGGCATAAAGGCGCCCCTCGACGCAGGCATGCACTTGGGCGAGGGCGCGGGCGCCATGGCGTATCTCCCCCTTCTGGATTCGGCGCTGCGCGTGTACCGGGATGGGAAGACGTTCACGGCGACTGGCATGGCTGCGTACGAGCATTTCGAGGCCGGGAAATGACGGTGACGCTCGTCATCGGCGCCGCCGCGAGCGGCAAGAGCGCCTACGCCGAGTCCCTGTGCCTCGGGCACGACGGCCCTCGCGTGTACCTGGCAACGATGGAGCCCTTCGGGGAAGAGGGCGCCCGCCGCATCGCGCGCCATCGGGCGCTGCGCGAGGGCAAGGGGTTTTCCACCCTCGAGTGCTCGCGTGACGTGGGCGCCGCAGTGTCCGGGCTTCCGCGCGGCTGCACGCTTCTTTTGGAGGACGTGGGCAACCTGGTTGCGAACGAGCTTTTCGCGGAAGGCGGCTTGTCCCCACGTGACCCCGACGCTGCGGCGCGCGAGGTGCTCGGAGGCATCGAACGGCTCGCTCAGGCCGCTGCGTATACGGTGGTGGTCACCGTCGACGTGTTCGCCGATGAGATGCGCTACGATGAGGGGACCGAGGCATGGAGGCGCGCGCTCGCGCGCGTGAACGCGGGCGTGGCGGCGCTGGCCGACCGCGCAGTCGAAGTGGTATGCGGGATTCCCGTGTGGATGAAAGGCGAAGGACCTACAAGGTGAAGATAGCAGAGGCAATCGGCGCGGCGTTCGGAACGTTCTCGCGCATCCCCGTCCCGAAATCGGCCTGGACCGATTTCGGGTCAACCCATGCGCTTGCCGCGTTTCCCCTGGTGGGCCTTGCGGAAGGGTTCCTCATGACGGTGTGGGGGCACGTGGCGAACCTGCTCGGCGTGCCCGCGACCATCGTCGCGGCCGTGCTCGTGGCGCTGCCTGTGGCGGTGACGGGAGGCATCCACCTAGACGGGCTCTGCGACACCTCCGATGCGCTTGCAAGTTGGGCCCCGCGCGAGCGAAAGCTCGAGATCATGCACGATCCGCGGGCGGGCGCCTTCGGGGTCATCGGTGTTGTTGTGTACCTTATTCTGCAGTTTTCCCTGTTCACCGCGCTGCCGCTTACGGCGGGGGCGTTCCTCGCGCTTCTGTGCTCGCTCGTGTTCTCCCGCGCGCTTTCGGGACTCGCCGTTGAATGCTGGCCTGCCGCGCGGGCGGACGGCATGGCCGCGGGGCTCTCGCCTGCGAAGAAGCGCGCGGCGATCGTCGTGCCGCTTTGCGCTTTCGCTGCGGCTTCGGCTGCAGGGATGGTCGCGTGCGCTCAGGCCGTCGGCGCCTTTATGGCGGTGGCGGGGCTTTTGGTGCTCGCGTGGTACCGCCATGTTGCCCTGTCCCGCTTCGGCGGGGTGACGGGGGATTTGGCCGGATGGTTTCTGCAATGGGCCGAGCTCGCGATGCTTGCCATGCTGGTGGTGGGGGGCATGCTCCTATGATGCTCGTGGTAGGTGGCGCGCATTCGGGGAAGAGGACCTTCGTGCGCGAAAAACTCGGGTTCGCGGCGGACGATTTCGTCGACGCGGCGCAGCTTGCGGAGGGCGGCGTGCCCGCGGCTTTTGCCGGCCGCGTCGCATACCATGCTGAGGAACTCGTACGCGCGCTCGACGCTGACCGGGCGCTCGAGCGGCTGATCGGCTTCGACGCAGTGATTCTGCCCTTGGTCGGCTCGGGGGTCGTCCCCATGAGTGCGGAAGACGCCCAATGGCGCGAGCGCGCGGGGCGCCTGGGATGCGCGCTCGCTGCGCGCGCCGACGTCGTCGTGCGCATGACGTGCGGGATTCCCCAGGTCATCAAAGGAAACCTTGCCGATGCACCTCGAGGGACGCAGGGCGCGGGTGCGCTTTTGGAAGTCGTCTTCGTGCGCCATGGTGCCACGGCGGGCACGGAAGGCCATCGCTACAGCGGGGCGGGCACCGACGAGCCCCTGTCGAGTGCGGGCGAGCGCGCTTTGCGCGACCTCGCGTGCGATCGTGACGTGTTCCGTGTTATCACGAGCGGCATGGCCCGCACCGACCAGACGGCGCGCATCCTCTTCCCGAACGCGGAGCTTATGGCGTGCCCCGGTCTGCGCGAGATGGATTTCGGCGACTTCGAGGGGCGAAGCGCCGCCGAGCTTAAAGAGGATGCGCGCTATCGCGCCTGGGTAGACTCCTGGTGCGAGACGCGCTGCCCGCATGGCGAGGGCAAGAGCGATTTCACCCGCCGCGTCATCGCGGCGTTTCGGGAGGCGTGCGAATCGGAGCGCGCCCAGGGGAGTGGGCGCGCCGTCTTCGTCGTTCACGCGGGTACCGTGAAAGCGCTGCTCTCCGAGCTAGCTGTCCCGAAAATGGGATACTTCGACGTGCATACCGAGCCGGGCGGCGCATGGGCCGCCACTTGGGATGGGCGCTGCCTTCGCGACGTTCGCCCCGCTTGGGGGGGCGATGCCCGGTGATGACGATTCTTGCCGTCGCCGCCGGGTTCGCGGCCGACCTTGCCTTCGGCGACCCGCGCTGGCTTCCCCATCCCGTCGTCGCCATGGGGCGCGCGATCACGTGGGCCGAAGGCCGCCTGCGGGGCGCATTCCCGCAAACGTCCGCGGGCACGCGCGCCGCAGGGCTTGTGCTCGCCGTGGCGCTTCCGCTTGCGTGTGGGCTTTTGACCTGGGGAATCCTGCATCTTTGCGGCATGGTTCACTCCGGCTTGCGCTTCGTGGCCGAGACATGGGCGAGCTATCAGATTCTCGCGGCATGCGAGCTGCGCCGCCAGAGCCTGGCCGTTGCCCGCGCGTTCTCGAAGGGCGGACTTGTCGCGGCGCGCGAAGCCGTCGGGCTCATCGTGGGACGTGACACGTCTGTTCTCGACGAGCGGGGCGTCGCGCGCGCCGCCGTGGAAACGGTGGCGGAGAACGCGAGCGACGGTGTCATCGCGCCGCTTTTCTACCTTATGATCGGGGGTGCGCCTTTGGGCATGGCGTACAAGGCGGTGAACACGCTCGACAGCATGGTGGGCTACAAAAACGAGCGCTACATCGACTTCGGCTGCGCCTCGGCGCGCCTCGACGATGCGGTGAACTGGATTCCCTCGCGGTTATCGGCCCTGTTCATGATCGCCGTGTGCCCGATCGTCGGGCTCGACGCGCGCGGGGCGGCGCGCATCTGGCGTCGCGACAGGCGTCGCCATGCGAGCCCGAACGCGGCGCAGACCGAGTCGGCGTGCGCGGGTGCGCTCGGACTGCGCCTGGCAGGACCCGCGGTGTATTTCGGCAAGCTCGTTGAGAAACCGACGATAGGCGACGCGTCCCGCGAAATCGAGTGGGGCGACATCGCCCGGGCGACAAGGCTCATGCTCGCCGCGTCCGTATGCGCGCTCGTCGTCTTCGGCGCCGCGCGCGCGGCGGTCGTGCTCGCCGTGGGGGCGATGGCATGAGGAAAGACCACGCCGCGCCCCGGGCTGCCGGGGGAATCCTGCGCGCCCGCACGCATGGGGGCAGCGCGCAATCGCTCGGCATCGCTTGCGAAGGGGGTGCCTCCGACCTCATTGACTTCTCGGTGAACGTGAATCCGGCAGGCCCCTCGCCGCGCGCCGTCGCCGCAGCTTGCAAGGCGCTTTCTCGAATCGACGCCTACCCCGATAGGGAAAGCCTCGCCCTCGTTCGCGCGCTAGCGCGCGACCAGGGCATTCCCGAAGATACTATTGTCTGCGGCGCGGGCGCGTCCGACATCATCTGGCGGCTCGCCGCGGCGGTGCGCCCGAAACGCATCGTCGTGTGCGCGCCGACGTTCTCTGAATATGCGGAGGCGGCATCGTACTACGGCGCATGCGTGCAGGAGTTCCCGCTCTCCGAAGCGGACGACTTCGACGTGCCCGCCTCCTTCGCCCGCGCGATCGAGGGGCCGGGAGACGTGGCGTACCTCTGCAATCCGAACAACCCGACGGGGCGCCTCGTCGACCCCAGCGTGATCGAGGCCGCGGCTTGCCGCTGCGAGCAGGTGGGCGCGCTGCTCGTCGTGGACGAGTGCTTCCTCGGATTTGCGCCCGACGCCCGCGAAAGGAGCGTGGCCGCACGCGCCGCGTGTTCGCGCCATGTGGCCGTGCTCTCCGCGTTCACCAAGCTCTACGGAATGGCGGGGTTGCGGTTGGGATATCTGATCAGCGGAAACGCCCAACTCATCGAGGGGATTCGCCGGGCGGGGCAGGCGTGGCCCGTCTCTTTGGTCGCCGAGGCCGCGGGTATCGCCGCCCTGGAAGACATTGAATACGTCTCGCGCACGCGCGATGTATTGGCGGGCGAGCGAGCGTGGCTTTCCCACGAGCTCTCCTCGCTCGGGCTTTCCGTCGTGCCGTCGGATGCGAACTTCCTTTTAGTCCGCACGCCGGCGAAAGACATCCCCGAGCGCCTGTATAATCAGGGGGTTTTGGTCCGCACGTGCGACTCGTTTTCGGTACTGTCCCGTTTCTGGTGCCGCGTCGCGGTGCGCACGCGCAAGGAGAACGCCCGGCTTGCGATGGCGTTCGGCCGCGCGCTTCGGGCGGAAGGTGCACCGGGCGAAGGCGAACCCGATGAACGGGGCGGCGCTATGGCGGGCGCGGATGGCCGAGGCTTGGCGAAGGAGGTCGATACCCGTGGGTAGGGCCAAGCCCATCATGATCCAGGGCACCATGTCGAACGCGGGGAAGAGCCTGCTTGCGGCGGGGCTGTGCCGCGTGCTTTCGCAGGACGGCCTTCGCGTGACTCCCTTCAAGAGCCAGAACATGGCACTCAACAGCGGTGTCACGGCCGACGGGCTCGAGATGGGGCGCGCCCAGATCATGCAGGCCGAGGCGTGCGGCATCGCGCCCGACGTGCGCATGAACCCCATCCTGCTCAAGCCTGAAAGCGGCCACCGAAGCCAGCTCATCGTGGCCGGTAAGGCGCAGGGAGCCTTCGCTGCGAGGGACTACTTCGCGCGAAAGAAGGCGCTCATGCCGCAGATTTTGGAGGCGTTCGATTCGCTCGCGGAGGATAACGACGTCATCGTCATCGAGGGCGCCGGCAGCCCCGCCGAAATCAACCTTGCCGAAAACGACATTGTCAACATGGGGCTCGCGCGCGCCGTGTCCTCCCCCGTGCTGCTCGTGGGCGACATCGACCCAGGCGGGGTGTTTGCCCAGCTCTACGGCACGGTCGCGCTCCTTGCGCCCGAGGACCGCGCGCTTTTGCGGGGGCTTGTGGTGAACAAGTTCCGCGGCGATGTGGAAATCCTGCGCCCGGGTTTGGCCCCGCTCGAGAAAATGTGCGGGGTTCCCGTCGTGGGGGTCGTGCCGTATCTTACGCTCGACCTGGACGACGAGGACTCGCTCGCGCCGCGCCTATCTGCCCGCGAGGCGCGCGGCGTCATCGACGTCGCCGTCGTGCGTCTTCCGCATCTGTCGAACTTCACCGACTTCGACCCGCTTTCGCGCGTGCCCGGCGTGGGCGTGCGCTACGTTTCCTCGACGACCGATCTGGGCCGACCCGACCTGGTGGTGCTTCCCGGCTCGAAGACTACGCTCGACGACGCGCGCTGGCTTGCGGCTAGCGGCATCGGGGCCTGTGTACGCGCGCTTTCGGGCACGGGCACGCCGGTGCTCGGCATATGCGGAGGCTACCAGCTTTTGGGAGACGAGCTTTCCGACCCGCACGGCAGGGAAGGCGCTGGCACCGCGCGCGGGCTCGGGCTCATCCCTGCAAGTACGGTGTTCAAGGAGGAAAAGCGCCTCGCCCAGTCGGAGCTGCGCATCACGGGCGCCCAAGGCGCGTTCTCGGCGTGGAACGGCATGACGGCGCGCGGGTACGAGATTCACGACGGCGAAACGACCGTCTCCTGCGCTCCTGCGGGCACGATTGGCGGCAAACCAGAAGGCGCGGCCTGCGGAAACGTGTTCGGAACCTATCTCCACGGCCTGTTCGACGAACCGGGGGTGGCGCTCGCCCTCGCGCGCTCGCTCGCGCGCATGCGCGGCCTGCCCGAGAACGTCGTGGGTGCTGCGGGCGCGGCGTCCGCGGCCGATCACCGTGCGCGCGAGTTCGACCGCCTGGCCGACGTCGTGCGCGGGGCGCTCGACATGGAGTATGTCTACCGCATTATCGAGGAGGGCGTATGATCCACGTGTATCATGGCGACGGCAAAGGCAAGACCACGGCGGCGATGGGCCTCGCCCTTCGCATGCTCGCTGCAGGCCGCCGCGTCGTCGTCGTGCAGTTCCTGAAAGACGGCGAAAGCGGGGAGGTGCGCCTGCTCGCCGAGCATTTCGGCGTGCCCGTGTTCGCGGGGAAGGTGTCGGACAAGTTTACCTGGTCGATGACGTCCGAAGAACTTGCCGCGACGTGCGAGCTGCACGATGGGAACCTCGCTTCCGCGCTTGCCGAGCTCGAGGGCGCGCAAGAGGGACTGCTCGTGCTCGACGAGGCGCTCGACGCGCTTTCGAAGGGGCTTGTCGACGAGGCGCTCGTGGACCGCGCGCTCGATATGTCCGCGCGCGGCGTCGAAGTAGCGCTCACCGGGCGCGCGCCTTCCCGCAAGATCGTGGAGAAGGCCGACTACATAACCGAGATGCGGTGCAAGAAACATCCCTACGAGCAGGGGATATGTGCAAGGGAAGGAGTGGAGTACTAGATGGATTCCAAGGAGATGGCGCCCGGCGACATCGAGCGGCGCAGCTTCGAGATCATCACCGAAGAGCTCGGCGGCCGCACGTTCCCGCCGCTCGAAGAGCCCGTCGTGAAGCGCGTCATCCACACCACTGCCGACTTCTCGTACGCCGATTCCCTCGTGTTTACCCATGACGCCGCGCACTGTGCGCTCGACGCACTGCGCGCAGGGGCCAAGGTGCTCACCGACACGAACATGGCGCTCGCAGGCATAAGCAAGCCCGCGCTCGCGAAGCTCGGCTGCAAGGCCGTGTGCTTCATGGCCGACCCTGATGTCGCCGCGGCTGCGCGCGCCGCGGGCACGACTCGCGCCGTTGCGAGCATGGACAAAGCTTGCGGCATCGAGGGTCCGCTCATCGTGGCCGTCGGCAACGCTCCCACAGCACTTCTGCGCCTCGCCGAGCTCATGGACGCGGGGAAGATCGCGCCCGCGCTCGTCGTTGGGGTGCCGGTCGGGTTTGTGAACGTGGTCGAGGCGAAAGAGGAGCTACTCGCACGACGCGTGCCAGCCATCGTCGCGAGGGGTCGCAAGGGCGGCTCGACCGTGGCGGCTGCCATTATGAACGCGCTGCTCTACCAGATCACGCGCCCAGGCGGCCCGAAGTGACGGCGCCCGCATCCGCGCCGGCGCTGCGCATCTTCGCCGGCACCACCGAGGGCCGCCTTCTGTGCGAATGGGCGAGCAGGGCGGGCATCCCCGCCCGTGCCTACGCGGCAACCGAGTACGGAGGCGAGCTTTTGGGCGAGCTTCCGGGCATCGAGGTGCATGCGGGCAGGCTCGACGATGCCGACATGGAGCGCGAGCTTTTCGGCGCGTGCATCGTTGTCGACGCCACGCACCCCTTCGCTACGCTCGCAAGCGGTAACATCCGGGCCGCTTCGCTCGCCGTGGGTGCACAATGCCTGCGCCTTGCGCGCCCGGTCGAGGCGCTGCCCAAAGGCGTCGTGCCGGTCGCGTCGATCGCCTGCGCGGCGCGCTTTCTCTCCGAGAACCCGGGTCGCGCGCTTCTCACGACGGGGAGCAAGGAGCTTGCTCCCTACACGAGCGTCGCCGATTTCGCGGAGCGCTTCTTCGTGCGTGTGCTCCCGCTGCCCGGTGCTATAACGAAGTGCATCGACGCGGGGTTTTCGCCGTCGCACGTCATCGGCATGCAGGGGCCCTTCACCCGCGAGCTCAACGAGGCGATGCTTCGGCAGGTGGGCGCCCAGTGGCTTGTGACTAAGGACTCGGGAACCGTAGGCGGCACGGCCGAGAAGCTCGCCGCCGCGCGCGACGTGGGAGCGCGCTGCATCGTGGTCACCCGTCCCGCCGAGGGAAGCGGGGCCCTTTCGCTTCGGGAAGTGGAAGACGCGCTCTTACGGGAGTTCGCGCGCTAGGCGCTTGCCGCGCCTAGCGCGCCCTCCCGCCCGCGAGGAGGAGCGTCCCGAGCAAGCTCGACCCGTACAAGCCCGTCATCCATCAATAGCTCGAGGACGACGCCCAGAACTGGCGCAAACAGCCCTTCAATAAGTTGCGGTGAAATAGTGTCTGTTTTTGCTGCTAGATAGCATATTCAGTCCCTAATTCACCGCAACTTGTTGGTGGTGGCTTACTGGTAGCGTAGGCACTCCACCGGGTTGAGCTTTGCCGCGCGGCGAGCGGGGTAGAAGCCAAAGATTACGCCGATGCCGACGGAGACGCCGAAGGCCAGCAGCACCGTGGCGATTGAAAAGCTCGGTGTGATCTCCCCACTGGCACCGAGCTCGTTGAGAACCCCTGATCCTGCGGCAAACATCGCGAGGCCCCAGGCCAGCAGATAGCCTATCAGGACACCCAGCAGGCCACCGGTGACGCACAGCGCCGAGGACTCGGCCAAAAACTGCGCGGTGAGATCGCGACGACTGGCGCCCAGAGCGCGACGGATGCCGATCTCGCGGATGCGCTCAGTCACGTTGGTGAGCATCATGTTCATAATGCCGATACCGCCGACAAGCAGCGAGATACTGGCGACAGCACCCATGATGAGCGAGAAGGCGCCCATAAAGGAATTGAGGGAGTCGATAGCGCTTTTCATGGAGGTCGCCGATACGCTGTCGTACTCATCATCCTCCGAGATGCCCTTCATCGCGCGCACCTTAGACTCGATGGTCTTGCAGAGCTCGTCCATGTCTGTGCCCTCGGCGGCAAGTGCCGTCACGCTGGGAAATGAAGGATTCTCGTCGCCAAACAGGCCGGAGATGGTTTCGCGTGGCATATACAGCGTGAGCGAGCCCATGGAGTCGCTGCCGCCATCAATCACGCCTACAATCTGCACCTCGCCGTTGGACACCTTGATGGTTTTCCCCAGTGCGTCCTGTTCGTTGCCGTAAAGCTGATCGGCGCCGCCGCGGCTGATGAGCGCCACGCGCGAGCCTGATTGAGACTCTGCCTGTGAATAGACACGTCCCGCAACGAGCTTGCTGGCGCCCACGGCATCAAGCATGTCGCTATCGACGCCGTGGGCCATGACGGTATAGCTTTTATCCCCGACCTTGTACTCGGAATAGGCGCTATCGACGATGCCGATCTGCTCAATCTGCGGCACCAGTTTGCGAAGCTTTTCCACATCCGAATCGGTGAGTTCTTGGGACGAATAGATCTCTACCATGCGGGCTGCATTGAGGCCCAGGCTGTTGACCAGGCTGTTTTGGATACCGCCGATGAGCGAAGTCATGGCGATGACCGAGGCGATACCAATGACGATGCCAAGGATGGTGAGCAGGCTGCGTCCCTTGTTGGCCTCGAGCGAGTGAAGGGCTTCTTGGACAAGATCGCGGGTGCTCATGCCTTCGCTCCTTTCGGCTGATTGGTGGTTGCAGAAATCGCGGGCAGGTTTTTGACGGCCCCGCGTAACGTATTCGGTGTATGCGCGACATATGCGCCGTCATGGATTCGCCCGTCACGGATGGTTACGGCTCGATCGGCCTCGGCGGCGATGCCGGGGTCATGCGTAATGAGTACGATGGTCTTGCCGCGTTTCTGGAGCTTGTGGAAGGTTTCCATGACGAGCGCCCCGGTTGTCGAGTCTAGATTTCCCGTTGGCTCGTCGGCCAAAATGATGGGCGGGTCGTTGACGAGGGCGCGCGCGATGGCGACGCGCTGCATCTGGCCGCCCGAGAGCTCGGATATGCGGTGGTCCCAGTGGTCGACGGGCAGCGTGACGGCCTGCAGCGCGTGCACGGCGCGCATCTCGCGCTGGTTGCGCGGCACATTGGTGTAGGACAGCGGCAGCATGACGTTTTCGATCACCGTCAGGCGCGGCAGCAGATTAAAGCTCTGAAAGACAAAGCCGATGCTCAGCGCTCGCACCTCGGTGAGCTCGTCATCGTCGAGCTCGGCGACGTTGAGCCCTTGCAGGAAGTAATCGCCCGCCGTCGGTTTGTCTAGGCAGCCCAGGATGTTCATGAGCGTCGACTTGCCCGAGCCCGAGGGGCCGGTGATGGCAACGAACTCACCGGGATCTACTGCCAGGCTCACGCTATGCAGGATGTGGGCGCAACCGGCCTCGCTCTCAAAGATGCGGTGCACGTTGCGGATGTCGATGACGGGACGCATTACTTGCCCTCGTCGGCAGGCATGTTGTCGCCGCCGTCAGCCGTCGTGCCCGTGCCGGTATCCGTCACGATGGTGTCGCCGTCGCGTAGCTTGGTAACCGGGACGTCTGGGTTGATCTCGTTGCCCTGGTCGTCGCGCTTGACCTGGGTCTTGCCGACTACAGCCTCGTTGTCGTTTTGCGTCACGACGGTCACCTTCACGCGGCGCGTCTTTTTGCCTTCCGAATCGGTGGCCAGATTGACGTAATAGTGCTCGCCATCTTCGGTCATCAGCGCCATGGTTGGCACCATCACCACGTCGTCGAGCTTCTCGGTCACCACCGAGACCTCGGCCGTCATGCCCGGCTTAAGGCGACTGTCGGGTGCTTCGATGAGGATGTCGACGTTAAAGGTCACGCTGCCGCCGCTCCCGGAGGAGGAGTCGGAGTTTGCCACCGAGGCGATGGCCGTGACGGTGCCCTGGCTCACGATATCGGGAAACGCGGGATAGGTCACGTTGGCGCTTTGGCCCACGGCAATTTTGGCGATATCCTTTTCGCCCACCTGAACCGTCACCTTCATCTTGGACAGGTCGGCGATCTGCATGCACTGCTTGCCGCCGCTCGTATCGCTTTCGCCCATAATCATGCCGCCTGTTACCGTGGCGCCCACCTTGGCGTTGAGCTCCACGATGCTGCCCGAGCTCGGGGCCGTGACCGTACGGCTGGCGGCCTTGGCGTTCGCCTGATCGAGGTTTGCCTGGGCCGATGCGAGGCTGCGCTGCGCGGCCGATACGGCGTTCGTGTCCGCTGATGCGGCGGAGATGCCAGCCGCTGCGGAAGCTCCGTCGACGTCCGTCGTTGGGTTGGCCTGCGCGGCAGCTGCGGCTTTCTGCGCGTTGGCGAGGTCTTCTTGAGCGGCTGCAACTGCACGCTGCGCCTCGGCAACGTTGCGATCGAGCTCGTCGTTTTTAATGGTCATAAGCACGTCGCCCTCGTTGACGGATTGGCCTGCCTGCACGTTGATCGTATCGACCGTGCCGTCAACAGAAGGGGAGACCACTGAGGACGAAATGGGTTTGAGCTGGCCTTTCGCTTCGACCGTTGTGCTAAACGTGCCCTCGGTCACCATGTCGGTCGCAGGCCCGCTATCGCCCTGTGGCTGCGCATTGATAACCAGGGTTGCCACAATGGCAATGAGCGCGATGACACCCACGATGCCGGCGGCAATGCCGCGTCGAATCAGCTTTTTGCGTCGACGTTCGGCACGTTTTGCCTTGAGCTTGGCATATGCCTCTTCATCGGAAATCTCGGCCGTATCGTTCGTGCGTTCGCTCTGCTTGTCGGCATGTACGTTTTTAATCAGAGGAATCGTTTCGGTGGCACCTTCGGGCGTGTACTCGGCATCATCCGGGCCTGGGGTGATGGTGGGGACATTCGGCATAGCGTCTCCTTTATAGAAAGAACCTCGATAATTATATGCGCCCACCGATTGGGACGGGCGCATATGGCGGATTCTTTCGGAACTGTTAGATTGGTCGCAGCAGCTCCGCGTTGTAGGAATGTGCGCGTTGCACTACGAGTGGACAACCACGCACAGGCCGACTTTGATGCAGTCGTGAAGTGCCTTGGCGTCGGCCAGGCGCAGGTTGATGCAACCGTGGCTGCCACACCACTTGTACGACTCGGCGTTATCGAAGCTCTTGTCGTTTTGCCAGGTGGCATCGTGGAAGCCGATCATGTTGCCCTCAAACGGCATCCAGTAGCTTACCGGGCTCTCGTATTTGGGCTTGCCGGTCTCGGGGTCCTTGGCTCCGATCAGGGTGCTGCCACCGTCGTTGCTGTTGATCTGCCATACGCCCTCGGGGGTGGCGTCTTCGCCCGGTTTGCCGGAAATAAAGTTGGCCTCCCACACAATATTGCCGCTCTCGTCGTAGTAGCGCGCGTGCTGCTCGGACAGATCGACATCGACGTATGCCTTCCAGTCAGGCTCTCCCTTTGCGGTAAAGGTGTCGGCCTTCTGGGAGTACTTGATATCGATTTCGCCGGTCTGCTTGTTGTTAATGGCGTCTTCGACCTGCTTGGCGAGCGAGGTACTGTCGATGGACCAACCAAAGTCGCCGCCTTCGACGGCGCACTGCTTGCCATCGGCGCGCGTCCACCAGCGAGTGGAGCCCACGGTATTAAAGCCGTTGGCGAGCTCGGCTGCCCAGCTGCTGATCTGCGACGTATCGAGCGTGGGGTTGGCCGGATCGGCAAAGCTGATCCACTGCAACACGGAGCTGCCATCAACCTTGCCGGCATCCTCGCCGTTGAGTTTGAGGGTCACGTTGACGCCCAAGAAGTTGTTGGCGGCATCGCATGCGGCCTGAATCTGATCATCGGTCAGCGTTCCATTGAGCGGCTCATAGGCATCGTTGCCGAGCTTGGAAAGATCTACGGTCTCGGCCAGCGAGGCAAGCTCGAGCTCGGCATACTTAATGACATGCTCGCGGTTGAGTTTTTCGTTGGAGCGCGCCTTCTCGACGGTAAACTTGCCGGCCTGCTCGTCATAGGAGCTATTGGCCTCGAACGCGCCCGAACGCCCCTCGTTAAACTCGTCGATGGCGGCGCCCAGATCCTTCTCAAACTGCTTTTGGTCAAAGGTGTCGGAGAGCATGGACAGGTCGACGTCTTGATCAAGATCGACTTCGTTGGAGGTAGCGGTTGTTTTGGTCTTGCCGCTTAAGGATTCTACAAGGCGAGCCGGCCATACAAAGGCTTCGTTGCGGCTGATAATTTCTTTTGCGGCAGCTTCGCCGTCGACAATGGGCTCATCGGACTCGGGCTGATAGGTCCAGCTAAAGTCATCGCCTGTCACGGTGAGCTTATAGTGCTTCCAAGCCGAGTTGACCTTGGTGGCGGCAGACGAAGCGTTGGAGAACGAGACATCGACGCCGGCGATAGTGGTGTTGGGGTAGGCTACCTGCGAAAACGCTACGACGCCTACGATATAGACAATGACGATAAGACCCAGAACGACAAAGAGCGTCGTCTTTTTGCCCGACTTATTGTTCTCGGCGGGTTTGCGTGCGGGGCCGCGATCGCCTCGAGCGTGCGTGGGGGGCTGCTTGGGCGCATTGCCATTTGCCTGGCGCTGCTGATGCTGCTTGTTCGGACGTTGGGAAACGTTTGCCGCACCTCGCTGCTGACCGCGGCTCGGCGCGATAGGACGCGGCGACTGAACGCCGCCGGTGTGCCTGCTCGGCTGCTGCGGATCGGGAATCAGTTGAGTTCGATCGTTTTGCGACATCGTATGCATATCCTTCGGATTTCGCCTTGCGGCTCATCGTGTTTTTACTGGGCTTGCATTATAGCGATTACCCAGTTGTTTGTGGTATGGAAACGGTGGCATTCAAAAGAGGTGGGACATTTGTCCCACCTTCGAGTCTTTCTTTGTCGCTATCCGCACACACCGCATTTTGCACAGGCCGAAAGTGCGGCCGGAGCCTGCGCGATGCCACCCTTTGCCGTCTCGCGCAGCGTGGCCGGCAACGCGTGGCCCACGGAGAGCATGACGTGCGCCATCTGGTCAAACGGCACCAGGCTCTTAATGCCGGCGAGGGCAAGCTGTGCGGAGCTAAAGGCGGCTGCCACGCCGATGGCGTTGCGGTTTTGGCAGGGCACCTCCACGAGGCCACCGACGGGGTCACAAACGAGGCCCAGCAGGTTACTCAGCGCGATGGAACTGGCGTCGAGCGCCTGCTCGGGCGTGCCGCCGAGCATCTGTACCAGCGCGGCGGCCGCCATGGCGGCGGCGCTTCCGACCTCGGCTTGGCAGCCGCCCTCGGCGCCGGCAACGCAGGCGCTTGTGGTGAGGTTGAGGCCGATGGCGGCTGCGCAGTAGAGCGCGTCCATGACCTGCTCGTCGTCGAGCTGAAGGTGATCGGCGAGCGCCAGCACGCAGCCGGGCACGACACCCGCGGAGCCTGCCGTGGGGGCGGCGACGATAACGCCCATCGTGGCGGAGCGCTCGAGCACGGCCATCGCGCGGGCCACGGCGTCGGTTTGAACGGTGCCCATCAGGCTCGTGCTCAAATCGTTGCGGCCGGTGGCATCGACGAGTTTAGCCTCGCCGCCGATAAGCCCGCCGAGCGATCGCTGCGGATTGACGATAGGGGTCGTGGTCTCCTCGCGCATGACGTCGAGCACGCGGCGCATGGCGGCGACGGCGTGGGTCTCGCCGGTCAGACGCGCCTCGCGCACGGCCATAACGGCGCCGATATTCAGGCCGAGCTCGGCGCATGCATCGAGCAGCTGCTCGCCGTCGTCGAAGATCTCCTTTGCCGAGACACCGGGGGAGAGCGACGAGGCGGAACCGGGGAGCTCGATAAAGGTCGCGTAATCGACATTGTCGAGTTTGCGTAGCATGGGGATAACGGTGTCGTCGGGCGCGCCGTCGGTCTCAAAGACGGAGTAGGCCTGGCCGCCCACTTCGGTGCGGTAGGTGCGGCAGAAGGCGATGTTCACATGGGCGTAGGCGAGCAGGTTGGTGAGCGCTGCGAGCACGCCGGGGACGTCCTGGTGCGCCACGAAGAGCGTGGAATACATGCCCGAGATGTCGACGCCGACGCCGTTAATGCGGCTGATGCGCATCTTGCCGCCGCCCAAGCTCTCGCCGCGGACCTGCGCCGTGGCGCCCGTGGCGTCGACCATATCGATGTCGACGGTGTTGGGGTGGATGGAGGCGTCGTCGCCCTTGATGTCAAAGTGATATTCGAGGCCCTGCTTACGTGCGAGGTCAAAGGCCTGCTTGATGTTCTCGTCATCGGTGTCGAGGCCCAGAATGCCCGCGACGAGAGCGCGATCGGTGCCGTGGCCGCGGTAGGTGTGGGCGAAGGAGTTCCACAGGCCAAAGGTGACTTTGGTGATGCGGCCTTCCAGCAGGCTGGCGGCAACTTGTGCGCAGCGCAGGGCGCCAGCGGTGTGCGATGAGCTGGGGCCGACCATGATGGGGCCCAAGATCTCGAATGCCGAGGTCGTAGCTAGTGTTTGCGGCTTGCCTGCCATGGGTGCTCCTGTTCTATCCCGTCGTTCCGAGGGCTTTGGTATTTGGTCGCCTGCTCTACAGTCCTGGCTCGCACGGAGGCCACATTAAGTGGCCTCCGGCTCGTGCGGAACTCGCGACCGACCAAATACCAAAGCCCTCAGAACTTAGGATACATGGTTGGAGTGGCTGGATGTCAAAATTTATCAGCTGGGGACGTGCTGTTCATTGCGCATCGAAATATTCACACCACCGTGTAAATAAAAAGAAGTACCGGTTGGGGCCGGTACTTCTTTTGGTTCTAATGCTTTGCTGTCTGGGCTCTGCGAACCTATTTACAGGCCGCAGGCTGCTTTGAGTTCTTCGACTCGGTCGGTATTCTCCCAGGTGAAGTCGGCGTCTTCGCGGCCGAAGTGACCGTAGGCTGCCGTCTTTTCGTAGATGGGGCGACGCAGGTCTAGGTCGCGGATGATGGCGCCCGGGCGCAGGTCGAAGGTCTTCTCTACGGCTTCAACGATCTTGTCCTCGGCAACATGCGCGGTACCGAAGGTGTCGACCATGATTGAGAGGGGCTTGGAAACGCCGATGGCGTAGGCAAGCTCGACTTCGCAGCGGTCGGCCAGACCGGCGGCGACCACGTTCTTGGCGACCCAGCGCGCGGCATACGCGGCGGAGCGGTCGACCTTGGTGCAGTCCTTACCGCTAAAGGCGCCACCGCCGTGACGGCCGTAGCCGCCGTAGGTGTCGACGATGATCTTGCGGCCGGTGAGGCCCGTGTCGCCCATGGGGCCGCCCACGACAAAGCGACCGGTGGGGTTCACGTAGATGTCCGCGTTGTCCCACGGCATGTTCTCGGCGGCCATGACCGGGGTGATGACGTGCTCGATGAGGTCGGCCTTGATCTTGCCCATGTCCTCGATCTCGGCGGCGTGCTGCGTGGAGATGACGATGGTCGTGACCTCGACGGGCTTGCCGTCTTCGTAGCGCACGGTGACCTGGGTCTTGCCGTCGGGACGCAGATAGGCGAGGGTGCCGTCGTGACGCACGGCGGCCAGGCGCTCGGCTAGGCGGCTTGCCAGGTAGTGTGGCATGGGCATGAGGGTCTTGGTCTCGTTGGAGGCATAACCGAACATCATGCCCTGGTCGCCGGCACCGATCAGGTCGATCGGGTCGGTGGTAGCGCCGGTCTGGGTCTCGAAGGACTCGTCAACGCCCTGGGCGATATCGGGTGACTGTTCGTGGATGAGGCTCATAACGCCGCAGGTGTCGCAGTCAAAACCGAACTTGGCACGGTTGTAGCCAATGCGGCGGATAACACCGCGGGCGATTTCCTGTACGTCGACGTAGGCCTGGGTGCGAATCTCGCCGGCGACGATGACGGTGCCGGTGGTCACGAGGGTCTCGCAGGCGCAGCGGACGTTCTCCACGTTGGCAGGCACGCCGTTGGGGGCGATGTAACCCTGCTCCTGGAGCTCTATTTCTTTGGCGAGGATTGCGTCGAGGACGGCGTCGCTGATCTGGTCAGCGATCTTATCGGGATGACCTTCGGTCACCGACTCCGACGTAAAAACAAAGGACCCGTGTTGGGGCGGGATGGAACGAAGTTCTTCTGACATGATTGTCCTTTCAAAAACGTGTCCCGGCGACCGTTACCATTCCGCCGGGCTCTCTATGCAAGGGCACATCATAGCGCGTAAATCAAACATTCACACCCTTTCCGCACCTACTCATTTAAGTCTGTCC